>CANQPD010000047.1 GCA_947625655.1 uncultured Dysosmobacter sp. | reverse complement strand
CGCTCGGGGCTGTCCTGCTGTATCCGCTTCACCTTCCGGGCCTCTTCGTCTCTTTTCCTCTCGGCGTTCATCTCCCTGTTTTCGTCAAGCATTTTTTCCTCATAATCCCAAAGTTTTCTCCCCAAAACAACAGCGACAATTCCCCGGAATATCAGAATCGGCACAAGGGCATACAAGGGTGTCGGTCTAGCTCCTTTCCTAGGCACGCATCAGCGCGTGACGGAGCCGGTAGGATTCGCCCTCGAAGGTGATCAGGTGTCCATGATGGGCCACCCGGTCGATGATGGCCGATGCCATCTGGTCATCGGAGAGTACCGACCCCCAGCGGGAGAAGTCGATATTGGTGGTGATGATCAGGCTCTGGCGCTCATAGGCGGCTGAGATCACCTGGAACAGAAGGCGGGCCCCGTCCCGATCGGTGGGCACGTAGCCGAACTCATCCAACATGATGGCATCGGCCTTGGAAAGCCCGTTCATGAAGCGGGAGAGGTTGCCCTTTAGCTGGGCATCCACCAAAGAGGCGATGAGGCCTGTGGTGGTGAAGTAGCGCACTTCCCGGGTGTTGGAGCAGGCCAGCATGCCCAGCGCTACCATGAGATGGGTCTTTCCCGTGCCCACCGGCCCCAGGCACACGACATTTTCCGCCCGGTCCATGAAGGCCATATCCATCAGGGACTGCCGGTCGAAGTCCCGGGGAAAGCCGACCTGGTCGAAGTCATAGCCCTCGAAGGTCTTGATCACGGGGAAGCGCGCGCGCTTGACAAGCCGTGCCACCTTGGAGTTCTGGCGGTTCTCGATCTCGAGCAAAAACAGGCGGTCGAGATAGGCTATCTGGTCCGGGCCGGAGTCCTTTAGGGTGGCATCCAAGGTGGAGTTGGAGATCAGAAGGGCCCGCCCGCAGGTCCTGATCCTTTGCTCCATAGGCTCGATGGCGCAAAGCTCGGATAGGGTCATTCTCATAGCCGAAGGTGTTGCCATGGTCTAGTCCTCCTTTTCTGGTTGGGGCAATAGCGCTTGATCGTAGATGGACAGGTCCACCGACACCTCAGGGGCCGGAAGCTGGGCGCGGATCCTGCGGGCGAAGATGGTGAGATCGTTTGCGGTGGGAGCGATCCCCTGGCCCAAAAGCTCCTCCCTTGCCTCCACGGCCGCCTTGTAGCCTTCCGTGGACGCGGCGCGCCACAGGGCCTTGAGCTCCGATCTCAGCTCCGTTTTGCCCAGCGCATCGAGGTGGGAGCGCAGGGACTTCGGGAGCGTTGCCCTCACCGCGGACTGCCCATAGCCCCCGGGCTTTCTCTGGAGCACGCCCAGCTGCTTGAGGGGATCTGAGGTGTGGGTGGTGGCGCCTCCGAACTGGCGGGGATGGACGGCGAGCACCTCGGCGGTCGCCCTGTGCACGAACCTCACGTCATAGGCCCCAAAGCCCACCCAGATGTCGGTCAGCGGGCAGGCCGGGTCCACATCGTAGGTGTGGACGCCCTCCACGGTGACCTCGCCATACTTGTCGGTCTTGTAGGGCTCCCAGCGACAGGCGCAAAAGGGCGTCTCGTTCAGCGCCAGGCAGGCCTGCTTATCCCTCTCGAGCAGCTCCTGGACTGATTGGTCCTTTCGGTAGTGCCTCCCGCAGTTGAGGGCCGCGCTTCTTTTGAGCAGCTGACAGTTGAAGGCCTCGATGTCATCGACCCTGGGCCTGGGGACGAACAGATGCTTCCTGAAGTAGGCCCCCTTTCTCTCGACGTTTCCCTTCTCATGCCCGGCATCGGGGTTGCAGGCCCTCGACTCGAAGCCGTAGTGCAGCCGAAGGCTGCGGTACAGATCGCATTCCAGCACCCGCTTGCAGATGCGCTTGACGGCCCCGGTGGCGTTGTCGATCACGATGAGGGCGGGCACGCATCCCAGAAACAGGAAGATGTTGATCAGGCCCTGGCAGATGCACTCGGCGGTGACGCCGGCGAACAACTGGCAGAACCCGGTGTTGGAGAAGGGGAAGGACAGGGTGAACAGAAACATGCGCATGACCGATCCGCGGACGATCACGTCCACGTCGCAGAAGTCGATCTGGGCGGAGCCCGGGGCCCACTTCAGGTCCAGGAAGCAATCATCGGGCTGCGCCATCAGCCTCTTGCGCTCGGCCACGTAGTTCTGGACCAGCGTCAGCCCGCCTTCATAGCCCCTCTCCTCTCTGAGCCGCTCGAAGATGCGCCGGGCGGTGTGGCGCTGCTTTCTCCAGACCTTTCGGTCCTGCTCCAGTATTTCGTCGATGAAGGGCTTGTGGGGATCGAGGATCGAGGGCCGTGAGGTGGCTGCCGGGCATCTCGGCGAGAAGTCCGTGGCATCAAGGTACTTCCGCACGGTCTTTCTGTCATGTCCGGTCTCCTTGGCGATGTCGGTTATGGACTTGCCTTGTGAGAAAAGTTTGCGAATATGTTCTATGGACGGCATGCTGAGCATTCCTTTCCCCCTTCTGTATTCGTTTGCAGTGATCCAAAACAGAAGGGTAGGTAATCGGGGGTGTACAAGCGTGCCGTTTCCCGTTTTTCCGGGGAATTCCGTTTGGTGAATTGGGGAATTTATTTTGGGATTACGTCCAAATTTAGATTAACGGAAACACGTGCGACGCCTCGTTCTCCTCTCTGTCCGGCACCATCTTCGAATACGGCAAGAAAGATCTTGCCACCTGGGTGGA
>CANQPD010000046.1 GCA_947625655.1 uncultured Dysosmobacter sp. | reverse complement strand
TCCAGCGTCTCGATGGGGTATTTCCGGTAGAAGATGGGCGAGGCGATGGAGGCCATGTGGTAGATATAGTCCGCCTCCTCCGCGCCGGGCACGTCGGCGATGTCGTCCGTGATGACGTTGAACTTTCGAAGCTCCACCAGCCCCTTCTCGCTCAGCGCCTTCAGCCATGCCGGCTCCCCCATCTGGAAGTTGTCCAGGCATATCACCCGCTTCAGGCCCAGTTCGTCCTTGAAGTGGGTCAGAAAGCCGATGAGGTAGAAGCCCAGAAAGCCCGCGCCGCCCGTCACAAGCACCGTGGCGTCTTTCAATCGGCCCCGTTCCTCTTCCGTCAGGGCCGCGTAGATGCGGTCCATGTCCTGTTTTACGATCGTGTTCATTGCATTACCTTTCCTTTCCAAAAATATCATGCGGCGAGCGCCGGGCCTTGGAGGGCAGGGCCGCCATGAACACGATCTCTATTCAGTTGTCCTTGTCCATGACCTCCTCTACTCTTCCATATACGCCCGAATCTCGGCGTCCATCTCACGGGAAAGATACTCATACGAGTACCCCCCCCCCCCCTGCGATTTTTACAGTTTTATCATTGCACATCTTCTGTCCTCCATCCAGCCACACCCTGGTCCAGTCTACTACTTTTTCCACGGCCTCCTCTATATCCCACCGGGGCCGCCAGCCGAAAATGCTCTTGATCTTCGAGCAGTCCAGCTTCAGAAAATTCGCCTCATGGGGCGCGCCCGGCTCCGCCTTGTCCTCCCAGCGAAAACCCTCACCCCATTTTTCCGCGAACAGCTCCACCAGCCGTCCCGTGCTCACGCAGTCGCACTCGTCCGGCCCCACGTTGTACCATCCCGCCAGGGACTTGTCCGCGACCTGCCGCGCCGCGATCATGAGATAGGCCATCACCGGCTCCAGCACGTGCTGATAGGGCCTAGTGGAATGGGGGTTACGCACCGCCAGAGGCCTGCCCGCCATCACCGCCCGCACACAATCCGGTATGATACGGTTATGGGCAAAGTCGCCCCCGCCGATCACGTTCCCCGCCCGGGCCGTGGATATGGCGATATCCCGGTCCCGGAAAAAGCTGTTATAGTAGCTATGTGTCACCAGCTCCGAGCAGCTCTTGGAGTTGGAATAGGGATCGTAGCCGTCCAAGGGCTCGTTCTCCCGGTATCCCCAGGGCCACTCATTGTTGTAGTACACCTTGTCCGTGGTCACGTTGAGAAAGCTTTTCACGCATGGATTGAGCCGCACGCACTCCAGCACGTTCACCGTGCCCATCACATTGGTCTCGTATGTATACACCGGGTCAGTGTAGCTGTCCCGGACGATGGGCTGGGCCGCCATATGTATCACGATCTCCGGCTGGACCTCAGCGAACACCCGCTTCAGGTGGTCCAGGTCCCGGACGTCGCCCACCACATGGTGGAGCTTGCCCTTTAACCCTGCCAGCTCAAAAAGGCTGTATTCCTTCTCAGACCCACGGGAGTATCCCGTGAGCTCTGCCCCGGCGCCTGTCAGAACCTGGCTCATCCAGGCACCCTTGAACCCCGTGTGGCCCGTGAGCAGCACCCGCCTGCCGCGATAGAAGCACAAATCAAAATTCATTTGGCCCACACCTTCCAGGGAGCTTGTCCGCTGGCCCAGAGCTTTTCCAGCTGTTCCTTCTCCCGGACCGTGTCCATGCACTGCCAGAAGCCGGTGTGCTGGTAACTCATGAGCTCGCCCCGGGCGGCCAGTTCCTCCAGCGTCTCCTTCTCAAAAATACAGCTGTCGCCGCTGATATAGTCGAACACGGCCGGCTCCAGCACCATGAATCCCGCGTTGATGGAGGCCCCGTCCGATATCTGCTTCTCCCGGAAGGAGTGAACGGCGTTGTCGCCGCCGATGTCCAGCACGCCCTTCTGCTGCTCAAGCCTCACGGCCGTCAGCGTGGCGATCTTTCCGTGTGACCGGTGGAACTTTAAAAGCTCGTAGATGTCCACGTCGCACACCCCGTCTCCATAGGTCATCATGAACGGCTCGTTCCCCATATAGTCCTGCACACGCTTGATACGCCCACCGGTCATGGTGTTCAGGCCCGTGTCCACCACCGTCACCTTCCAGGGTTCCGCGGAACTGCGGTGGACCGTCATATCGCTTTTCCCGCAGGTAAAGTCAAAGGTGATGTCCGATGTGTGCAGAAAGTAGTCCGCGAAATACTCCTTGATGACATGCTGCTTATATCCGGCGCAAATGACGAAATCGTTGAAGCCGTAATGGCTGTAGAGCTTCATGATGTGCCAGATGATGGGCATCCCGCCCAGCTCAACCATGGGCTTGGGCTTATACTGGCTCTCCTCCATGATCCGGGTGCCGAAGCCCCCGGCAAGTATCACTACTTTCATTTGACTGCTCCTATGCCGCTCTCTTTTTCTTTCTGTCCCTTATCAGCATCCAGATCACGATGCCCATGCTGCAAACCGTCAGCACTGCGCCCAGCTTGATGCCCGGGGAGCAGTAATGGAATTCGATATCGTGATGTCCCGCCGTCAGGGGCAGGCACATGAACATGTAGTTGCCCCGGAGGATCTCCACCTCCTCGCCGTCCACCGTAGCGGACCACCCCTTGCTGTAGGGCACGCTGACGCACAGGATCTTGTCCTTGGAAAGGTCTACCGTACCTGTCAGGCTGTTGGTGTGATATGCTCCCTCAATGGAAGACAGTGAAAAAGGACACTGTATCCATGGAGGGAGCATTATTATGGGGAAAAAG
>CANQPD010000045.1 GCA_947625655.1 uncultured Dysosmobacter sp. | reverse complement strand
CAAAGTGTCCCGAAGCAAACGGCTACAAAAAATCTAATGATAAGGAGATGCAATCAATGAAGCACACAAAAAGCCGTATTTTGGCAATATTCCTCTGCCTGTGTATGGTCGTGACGCTTGTTCCGACCGTGGTTTTCGCGGCAGAAGGCGGCGATGTGTTCAAAGTCGGCGAAACTACTTACAGCAGCTTATCGGAGGCGGTTGAGGCTGCGAACAGTTCCAAAGAGGTTTCCGTGATTGGAAACTACTCGATAAAGACTGACGACGGCGAACCCTTTAAAAAACTCAGCAAGGTCATCATTGAAGATGGCGGGAAGCTGACAGTAGCTGATGTTCAAAATGCGCTACCACTTGTCGGTGCCACTGCCAGCGTTGAAATCAAAGCCGGAGGCGCATTGTTGCTGCCTGGCAGTTTGTTGAGCCTCGAAGAATGGTTTGGCGGTGAGAACGCCCGCCTAAACATTCAAAAGGGCTCCATTACGCTGACCGGGTTGAACGAAAATGAAAATCGCAAATGGGAGCTCTCCAAGGACGCGGTTGTTACCGTCCCCGCAAACAAGACCGCATTCCTCCAACTGACCGGGTCAGATAATCAGCTCCATGGCGTCGAACTCTCTATTCCAGAGGGTGCTGCGTTGACAGTGAACGGTATTCTCCGCGGGGTTAACGGGAAAGGCACAAAGACATCCAATCTCAACGTGAACGGCAGTCTGGACTGCACCAACGGTGTGCTTTCCCTTTCCAACAAAGCCGTAGTAAATGTGGGCGAGACCGGTTCTCTCTCTATTGGGGATAAAGGAATTATTACTGCCTCTAGCTATTCTGAGGGTGCTGAACAGTATAAGACGACGGATAAAATTAAAGTCGCCCCCGGCGGCACAATCACGATCAGCGAGAACAGCAAGTGGAAAGATCAAGCAAATTCCTGTATCTCCGGAACAGAAACTAACACAAAACAATCCTACACCGACGCCGAGGGCAACACCGTCTACGGCGTGACGAAATCGAGCTCCTCTGCCGACAACGAGGCCGCTATCGGCGGTAAATTCTACACCAGCCTCGACGGAACGGACGGCGCTCTGAATAAGGCGCAGAGCGGCGATACCATCACCCTTTTGAAGGACGCCGAGATCAGCGACACAAGCGGAAATACCATCAACGAAGGGGTCACTTTGGGTGTTCCCAAAGACAAAACCCTGACCGTAAAAAAGGAAGCCGCCGCTATCATGGACAGCAAAGGCAAGCTGGTCGTCCAGGCCGGCGGCAAGGTCAACCTGCCCACATCCGCTTCTGGTGATTCCAGTGAGAATTGGATCGGCGGTACAGGTGACCGGCTGAACCTGACAGAGGGCAGCATCACCTATGATTTCACAGAGAATATGCTTACCCTGAATGGCAAGGCGAACATCCCGGCCAGCAAAACCTCCTATCTGCATCTGAACGGCAAAGCGATCAATGGAACGATTGCCAAAGAATCGGAGCTGACGGTGAATGGCACGCTGAAGGTCGTTTCCGGCACAGGAGAGGCTGGCGCAAAGCTCACGGTCGATGGCACACTCAAGGTTGACGGTTCCGCCGGCAAGCTGACCATCGCGGACAAAGCCTCTGTTGAGGTCAGCGGCACACTGGAGCTGCCGCTTCTGTCCAAGGACGATATTACGGGAACCGGCGCCGGCACCGGCCTTTTGGGCGATGTCGTTATCAACGGCGGCGCGTCGGTCAAATATGGTACTTATCAGGTCATCGGAGGCACCAGTCCGTTAATAGCGCTTGATACCGGAGCAAAGGTCACCCTGAATCTGGCTGAGGAGTCCCTTACTCTGAACAGCGGTAAGGCTACGGTGAACGGCGACTCCAAATCCGGCAATATGTTTTCCATGCTTATACTGAAAGACTCCGACGGTCATGTGCGACTGGGTATTACCATCGATGCAGATGCGACAGTGGAAGTACCAACCGGCAAGACGTTAAAAATCGTTAAGGATTCGTCTATGACGATCAACGGTACACTGGATGTAAAGGGAACTCTGACGATCGCGGAAGGTGTCAAATCGTTTGCCGTAAACGACGGCGGAACTCTCAAGCTACCGCTGATGAGCAAAGAAGCCATGGAAGGAAATGCCGACGCCGGCACCGGCCTTCGCGGCGATATTTCCATTGCAAGCGGCGCGACTGTCTCCTATGCGAATGCACCGATTTTAGGCGGGGAGGGAGCATACTTGACCCTTTCCCAGGATGGAGCAGCCGTTGTCAACGTTAAGGATGGCAGCATCAAGCTGACTGCCGGTACCGCTACGGTCAACGGCGACGAGAACGGAAACTTAAAGGCGCTTTTGGTGGCGTCTAAGAGTGGTGATACGGAGATCGTGCCGCTCAAAATCGAAACCTCGGTTGGCACGACCGCGACTATTCCCGCCGGTAAAACCGTATCCATCCCGAATAACGGAAAACTGACAATCGGCGGCGATCTGAATGTTTCCGGTGCGCTTGAGATCCATTCCAAAGCTGCTCTGAGCGGTAAAGTAAATGTAAATGGTAATGGTACGGTTGCGTTTTATGGAGACAGTACGGATGCAACATTCTACTTGGCCGCTTCCGGCGCAAAGGTTTTGGCCAATGTCGATATCGCAAACCAAATCACCAGCGCAGCAGAAATCAGGACACCGAGCAGCCTGTCATATACATCTATTGCTGACGGTGAAACGACCTTTACAAACGGTTGGGAATATTATAAGTCTGCCAGCACCGGCGGCAGCACCGGCGGTGGCGGCGGCTCCGGCAGCAGCGCTACCGTGAACAGCGTCAAGGCTACCAACGGCAGCTTCGCCATCAGCGACAAGAATGCCAAGGCCGGCGACACCGTGAAGATCACCCCCAAGGCCAACGATG
>CANQPD010000044.1 GCA_947625655.1 uncultured Dysosmobacter sp. | reverse complement strand
GCGCCTGGAAACCGTTGCAGTGCCTATATACGGGTATTGTCTTGATACAATATGAGTTTAACGTGTGCATCCCACTTGGGCGGTGGGTTTATAAAACGGTCTAGTTGTCCGATTTTCGGGACAGTAAATCTATAAACAAAATGTGCAGAAAACTATGGACAAAGCTCCCAGTCTGTGGTATGATGTCAGTTGACTAGGCCAACAAAATACCGCAAGAAAGGAAGCTCGTCATGTTGGATTATATCACGGAGGTCAATCGAAAGCAAGTAGAAATTCCTGCTGTCGAACTGCTCGTTGATGAGCGGTTCCCATGGAGGGAACGGAAGATGAAGACACTCAGGCTTGCCAGGCTCTATGAGATTGCCGGATACAAGGATTATGCGGTGAAGTCTGCGGGTTGCTCTACCTGGCTCCAGTATGGAATACAGCCAGACGGCGCTAAGAAGCTCCAGGCCGTCAATTTCTGCCAGCTGAGGCTTTGCCCTATGTGCATGGCCAGAAGGGCCAAGAAAGCCGCCTACAGGCTGTCTAAGGTGCTTGACATGGTAGAGACGGAACATGACGCCCGATTCCTGTTCCTGACGCTGACGATTAAGAACTGCACGGGCCCAGAACTGGGCCAGACCATCGAAGCGCTGACGAAGGGGTGGTATAGGTTCTTGGAGCAAAGGAGGATTGAGCGAAGTGTGCGGGGCTGGTTCCGTGCTCTTGAGGTGACGCGCCGGGACAAAGGATACCATCCCCATCTCCATGTGATTCTCGCAGTAGAGCCGGGTTACTTTACGGACCCGAATCTTTACCTTCCCCAGAGTGAGCTTGTACAGCGGTGGCGCAAAGCTTTGAGGGTTGACTATGACCCTTCCGTTCGCATCAGCGTGACCAGAGCCAGAGGCGAAAAGGCGGCCGGCCGCGCGGCGGCTGTCGAAGCCGCCAAGTACGCTGTCAAGGATGAGGATTACATAGACCCGAAGCTTTCCGATGAGGCGGCGGCAGACATTCTCAGAGACTACACAATAGCCCTACGAGGCCGTAGGCTGACGGCGTTCGGCGGCTGGATGAAGGAGGCGGCTAAGGCGCTTAAGGTTGAGGAGCTGGAAAAGGGTGACCTGGTACACATTGACGAGGAGGCAATCCGGGATGATGTGGCCGTGCTCATTGAGGAATACCGCTGGAGCTTCGGCGCCGGGGATTATATCCTCTCAGCTCGGATGCCGGGAGAGAAGCCGCAAAGCCCACTGCGGGTAGAAAGGAGGGCATGACATGGGCCTTGGTCCAGAATGCGGGAGTTGTTCCTGGTATGATGCTGGCTGGTGTTACAACTGTGACACGCCGGACAGGGAGACAGAACCATGGTTTCCTGCATGCCAGTTTTACGAGCGGGACCCGCTCGAACCGCCAGCACCGGGAGAGTTTCATTACCCGGGTTTTCACGATATCAGGAACTTCAGCAACGATTGATATAGAACAGATGTTTCAGTAAAATTGGAACATCTGTTCTTTTTTACAGCCATACTGTTGAATAAAATTCACGATAACGAGAGGCGTAGCCTATAAGCAGGCCCCCACCAGACCGGGGGCCTGCTTTTTTGCGTTCGCCGCAGACGGTGCGGGAGGCAGTAGGAGCGTGGCAGGCATGGCGCACTGGAAACAGTTTCCAGCGGGGCACTCAGCCCCTCGCGCTAAACAACCAGCGGCCCCGCCGCCATGCAGGACAACGCATGCAGTCGGGCAATTTTGCGGGATTTGACAAAATCAGGATTGTGAAATAGCACCGAGTGGTGGCATGGCAGAGGGATTGTTGCACGGTCTTATGCAACAATGACCCGTTTTTTGCGGTTAAGTGAGGTGATGGCGCTTTGACAACGGATTATTTGCTACACAAGGAGGTTGAGCACGTTTTGGCGGCTCTCATGCCGCAAAATCGGCTTATTATCCGTGTGATTTTACGTACAGGCATGAGGATTTCGGACGTGCTCGAACTTCGGACAGACCAGATAAAGCGAACAGGATGGTACACCGAGCGGAAGACGGGAAAGCGCCGCCGTTATGGCCTGGATGAGCTTCTGATTGCCGAGATACTGGAGCAGGCGGGGCCGGTCTGGGCGTTCCCTGGCCGAAGGTCAGGGACGCACAAGACCCGGCAAGCTGTATGGCACGATGTAAAGCGGGCGGCGGCGGCTTTCCGTCTGTCCGCGAACGTAGGAACGCATAGTTTCCGCAAGGCGTACGCCGTGGGCCTGATGGAAAGATATGGCGATATCGAGAGGGTGCGCCGGAATCTAAACCACGGCAACACAGCGATCACGGCAATTTATGCCATGAGCGATATATTACTCCAGCGGAAGTTGGAGGCGAAGGAAAGGAGGCGCAAGGCATGACGGGTTTTATCGTAGCACGGGAGGAGAAGTGCGGGAATTGGTCCATGATGAAGACCAGCGCCGATAAGGTTGCGGTCTTTCCGACGGCTGACGAAGCATGGGCCAAGGTCTTTGAGATTGCCAGAGATCAGGGCATTGTCCGTCCCACTAGGCTTTATGAGCTGGCAGATTGTTCGGAGCTGGTGAAGCATAGCAACAGCCCCTACGTGGTCTGACAGCGGCAAAAAAGGTCCGCAGCCCCTACGTGGTCTGACAGCAGAAAGGCCGGAGGACGCGCCCAGAACGCCGGGGGCCGCGACAGCGGCAAGAAAGGCCCGCCGCAGGCGGGCCGCGCGGCCCCCGGCGGGAGGAGCGAGGGCGAAGCCGCCCGCCAACGGCGGGCGGGGCCGGGAGGGGGGACCCGACGAGGGCCGAACCGCCACACAAGCAGAGGGGACGCACGGAGCGGAGAGAGGCCGACCGGCAGGGAGGCCGAACGGGCGGAGGGCGGCCCCGGAGCGCCGGGGCGAGAGAGGCCCGGGCCGGAGCCGCCACGCCCGCAGGCGGGGCGCGCGGAGGACGGCGGGGGGACGGAGGCCCCCGAGCGACGGGCGCGGCCCCGCGCCGACAGGCCGAGGCCAACGGAGCCGGGACGGGAACCGGCCCGGCGGAGAGGCGACCGCCGAAAGGCGGGCGGGCCGAAGCCCCGGAGGGGGACGGGGGGCCGCGCGGGCAACAGGCCGCGCGGAGGCCCCGGCCACCGGAGGGGGCGGACAAGGCCGCGCATACCGCAGAAGCCCGCGAGCCGCCACAAGGCGGCGAACGGGCAAGCGGGCGGGGCCCCCCCGACCGGAGGGAGCGGGGGCGGGGCCCCCGACCGCCGCAGTACCGCACCCGGTCAAGAAGCGCCCATCGGCGCGAACGGACCTAGGGCCGAGTGCGCCTGGAAACCGTTGCAGTGCCTATATACGGGTATTGTCTTGATACAATATGAGTTTAACGTGTGCATCCCACTT
>CANQPD010000043.1 GCA_947625655.1 uncultured Dysosmobacter sp. | reverse complement strand
AAGTAGTCCGCCTGTTCCCCGGTCAGCAGTTCCATCGTCTCGGCCCTGCCGGAGAACATATCGGAGAGGCGCTGTGCGATGGCGCTGTTGCTTTCACCATCCCGCAGCCAGCCGGAGATGAGGTCTTTGTCCTGCCATGTCAGCAGACCGCCCTCGCCGGTCAGCGCGTCCTGCATATCCGTATCCGTCAAGTCTAAATCGGCGGACCGGAACTCCGCATCGGGTGCGGACGCGGCCTGGGATATTTCCTCTGCCGGCTCGTTCTCCCGGCTGCTCTGCCGCTCGGCAAGCACTTGTTCCGCACGTTCCCGGACTTCATCGCTGAGGGCCAGCGAATAGTGACCGGAGGTAGAGGAAAAACCGACATTGTTGAAAACATAGTCCACATCGGATTCCCGCAGAGCACCCGCCGTAAAATAGTTCTGCCGCGTGGGGACTTCGCTCACCCGGCCGGAATCTATATCGTGAGCCAGCCCTGTTTCTATATGAGCGTGGATCTTGCCGTCAACAGCCAGCGTTACATAGTACCAGCCTATATAGCCGCTGCGCTCAGCGGTGGTTCCGTCGTTCAACTCCACGGTCAGGAGGGTATAGGGTTTCAGACCCTTCTGCGCAGCTATCTCATTGTCCCTGGCCTCCCGCTTTCTGAGCGCGGCGAGGGCTGCTTCCTTGGCGGCGGCTACGATTTCCGGGTTGTACCGTATCAGGGCGGCATTGATAAGCTCGCTCTGGACCTTTTGGGTCTTGGCCAGCGGCGTCCTCTCATTCCCAATAAACAGGGACGTACCGTTATCGAAGCGGATAGAAATATCGCTTGTGCCGCGCCACTTGCCATAACACGGTGAGGTCTCTATCTTGCCGGACGTACAGCCGAAAGCCTGCGCAATGATTGCCATCCTGTTCCTCAGAGGCAGGTGTTCATACTTCCGCGCGATCTCAATCGCCTTTTTCTCTAAATCTGAGAGCTTTTCCTCAGCGGGCGTTGACGGCGGCTTCGGGTGCAGGGGTCTCCTGCTCCCTCCGCGTCTGTTCCTGATACGGGTGAAATGCGCCGGTGTATTCAAACAGTTCGTTGCTGCCGGGGAGATAGAGCTTGCCGTTTTCCAGGCAGCGGAATACATCCGCTGTCGAATTGCCAGCCGCCGTGTAAAACGCCTCATGGCTGTATGGGCGCTCAGTGTCCTCATAGACGGACATACCAAGCTCGTTGTGGGAAATGGTGTGCCGTACTGTGTCGTTTGCGTCAAAATCTTCGCCTAAAACACCTACCGGCTCAAAGTGGAAACCATTGTAAACGAAGCCGCCCAAAGTATCATCAGGCGGCGTTTCAGGCGCTGCCTCTTGTGCTGCTGCCGCCTGCTCCACATCGGCCATGACCCGCTCCACAAATGGGTTCGGTTCGCCGCTCTCCAAATGCTCACGGACGGCGGTGGTGTCGATGTCCTCAAAGCTATCCAGTTCCTGCTCGGTAAAGAAGCTGTCATCCCGGATGAGCTGGGCGAGCCTGCGCTGGACCTTGGGCCAGGGCATCGTCATTTCTTCCGGGCTTCCGGCACGGACAACCAGGGTGCCGCCATACTCCTGGGACAGCCACGCGGCGGTATCTCTGTCCCGCGCGTGATCCTGCATATACCGCACGACGCGGCGCTTGCTGTCCATATCGCCGTTCCAGGTACGGATGGCATTGTCTATATCGTCCTGAGAGAGTGGCCGCAGCAGTTCATGGAGCCGGGGGTAGGTCTCGTCAATAGCCTCCAGATGGAGGCGGTTGCGAAACTCCGGTATATCCGAATACAGCCGGACCAATTCCAGATCGCCGGAATTAAGGACAGCGCGGCGAATGGCGGCGTTTCCCTCAATCACGGCATTTTCGCGGTCCGAATGGCCGCAGGCGTTGCGGTAGGCCGTATCTTCCGTAATAGCGGCGATAACGACGGGCTTGTACTTCTCATACTGCTCCCGGAGGGTGGGGACAGCCGTTTCCTGTACTTCCGCAGTATCGCTTAAATCCGTCTGCGGCGTTCTCTCAGGCGTCCCTTCTGCATCCAGTGGGGGCGCGTCAAGGGGAATCTCATCGGCATCCAACCATAGCCCCTGCTGGATCATGGCGTCGATGGCGTTCGCCACCTCAGCCCAGGTCAGATATACTTGCTTTTCGGCGGTCATATAGGAACCGCGCCAGAGGGTCAGCGCTTCTTCCCACGCCTTATAGCCTGCCCGCTGCCGGTTGGAGAGAATGACCTCTACATAGGTATTGTTGAAAAATGATTTGATAAACTCGCCGCGCTCCGTAGCGTCCTCATGGGCGGCAAAATAGGCGGCGATCTCCGGCCTGTGGTCTCGCAGTGCGTCACCTGTACGGAGAAGCTCGTCCTTTTCAACCGCATCGTCATAGTAGGGGACTTTTGCGCGGGCGGGGTCAAATGTCAGGGTATCCAATCCCTTGGGGCCAACAGCAGCCTGATTCGAGCCATACTCCGTTTCATCTGCGTCTACGGTTTGTTCCGCTTCGTGGTCAATGGAGCGGAGGGTGTAGACGTTGCGTTCTCTACTGTTGCGGCCAACCGCAGAAATGGTAACGTCGTGCCCGTCCCTGAGCTTTTCAACATACCGCTCCAGCGAATGGGCCGGTACGCCGCACATCTCCACCCGTCCCACATCGGGGATGTTTCGGGTGGTCAGGGTCAGTCCCAACAGCTCGGCGGCCTGTTTGGCGTCTTCCCCGTACATTTCAAAGAAGTCGCCCACCTGGATCAGCACAATATCGTCCGGGTGAGCCTCCTTGACCTCGTTATAGAGATCGGACAGGGGCTTGGGCTTGGCGTTCCGCTGGAACCGCTCTTTTTCTTCCGGCGTCAGGAATTTATCCTCCCGGATAAGAGCGCCGATCCGTTTGGCGGCGTTACTCCAGGACAGCTCTACATCCGCACAGCCGCCCTTCCGGAGTCTGATGCCCTTGCCGCTGTAATCTTCCCAGCTGTGAGCAGCGCCGGATATGGCACCGGAACGACCGCCGAGGCCATAAACATCTTTCAGAAAAGCGACTTGCTCTTTCTGCGTGTGATCAGCGGTGAAATAGGCGTAAATACGGCTCTTGCCGCCCTCTACATCGCTTCCGCGGGAAAGGACCTCGGCGATCTCGTCCTCCGTGATGAAACTCTCCGGCTGGGTAAGCTCGGTAAGCTCGGAGGAATACTCCCTGCGGGGCCGTGTCAGGTCCTCAATGACCGGCAGGACCTTTCTCGGTTCATGGTACTGAAAGCGCATCAGGCCGGGGTTCGACAAATGGGCCTTATTGAACGCGGTCAGCTCAGAGCGGATCGTTTCCACAAAAGCGGGCTGTTCCAACATAGCGGCCAGCCGCTCCGTTTCCTCCGGGAAACCGCCCCCGCTTATTTCGTTGAGCGACGGCATATAGTTCCGCGTTTTGGCATCATCGCTCATGTCGTGGCGCATGTACCACAGAGCCTGAGCCGCCTGCCGCCGCTCGTAACCCGGCGTTTCGATCAGCTCCACGTTGGTGGCGAATGTGCCGGCTTCCAACATCTCACTGATACGGGCGGCAGCGTCCTCCCAGGAAATGACCTG
>CANQPD010000042.1 GCA_947625655.1 uncultured Dysosmobacter sp. | reverse complement strand
CAAGGTTTTTGCCTGCGGCAAAAACGCTTGACGCGCTGCCGCGCGGCTCGCGCTCTGCGCTCGTTTCCCATAAAAACTTCGTTTTTATGGGAGCCCTTTCCATTTCACTCAAATCGTCAGGCGAAGCCCGCCGATTTCAAGGTTTTTGCCTGCGGCAAAAACGCTTGACGCGCTGCCGCGCGGCTCGCGCTCTGCGCTCGTTTCCCATAAAAACTTCGTTTTTATGGGAGCCCTTTCCATTTCACTCAAATCGTCAGGCGAAGCCCGCCGATTTCAAGGTTTTTGCCTGCGGCAAAAACGCTTGACGCGCTGCCGCGCGGCTCGCGCTCTGCGCTCGTTTCCCATAAAAACCTTGTTTTTATGGGAGCCCTTTCCATTTCACTCAAATCGTCAGGCGGTCTTCCTCCGTCCACCTGATGTCCGCCCCCAGGCCCCTCAGGTCTCTCGCGATGTCCTCATAACCCCGGTCGATATGGCAGGTCTCAAAAACACGGCTCTCCCCCTCCGCCGCCAGGGCCGCCACGCACAGCGCCGCGCCGCCACGCAGGTCGGTGCACCGCACCGCCGCGCCGCAGAGGGTCTTTACCCCCGTGACCACTGCCACCCTGCCGGCCACCCGGATGTCCGCGCCCATGCGGGTCAGCTCATCCACGTGGCGGTAGCGGTTGGTAAAAATGTTCTCCTCAAACACCGTGGCCCCCCGGCTCCGCAGCAGCGCCGCCATCAAAACAGCCTGGGCGTCGGTGGGAAAGCCCGGATAGGGCGCCGTCCGCACCGGGCGCACCGCCTTCAGCCGCCCGGGACAGGCGCAGGCGATGCCACCCGCCTCCGCCGTGATATGGCACCCCGCCTCCCGCAGGACGGCGGTGACGGTGGCCAGATCTCTCTCCCGCGCCCCCCGGAGGAGGACCTCACCCCCTGCCGACGCCGCCGCGCAGAGATAAGTAGCCGCCGCGATGCGGTCAGGCATCACGGTGAAGGTCCCGCCGTGGAGCCTCCGCCCGCCTTCCACCGTCACGGTGGAGGTGCCCGCGCCGGAGACCCTGGCGCCGCAGGCGTTTAGAAAATCCTGCAGATCCGCGATCTCCGGCTCCCGGGCGGCGTTGGCAATGGTGGTCACGCCCTCCGTGCCGCAGGCCGCCAGCATCAGATTCTCCGTGGCCCCCACGGAGGGCAGCCCCAGCACCAGATCCCTTCCCACCAGACGGGCCGCCCTGCAGTGCAGGGTCCCGCCGGTATCGTCGATCTCCGCCCCCAGCTCCCGCAGGCCCGCCAAGTGCAGGTCGATGGGCCGGGGCCCCAGTTCGCAGCCGCCGGGATAGCTCAGCTCCGCCTGTCCGCACCGGGCCAGGATGGCCCCCAGGAAGATGGCGGAGGACCGCATCTCCCGCATCAGGATATCTGAGATGGCGCAGCCGTTCAGCCCGGCGGTGTCCACCAGCAGGCTGTCCCCCTCCCACCGGGCGTCACAGCCCAGCGCCCGCAGGATCCGGATGCTGGCGTCCACATCCCGCAGCCGGGGGCAGTTTTGCAGCGCCACCTGCCCGCCCGTCAGCAGTGTGGCGGCCAAAATGGGCAGCACGCTGTTTTTCGCGCCCTGGACGGCCGTCTCCCCCGCCAGGGGGCTGCCGCCCTTGATCAAAAGCTGGCTCATACACATTCCCCTCCGCACCCAAAGTGGTTCATGCTCCATCCTATGGGCAGGCGGGGATCTTGGTTACTGGCAGATCTCCAGCACCGTCTGATAAATCCGCTCCGTGGCGTCCCGGATCCCCAGAGAGGCCATGGCCTTTTCCATGTCCGCCCGGCGGGCGCCGTCCCGGAGAATGCCGCAGGCCGCCTGGAACAGAGCCTGGCCGGAGCAGTCCTTCTCCGGCAGCACCACCGCGCCGCCGGCCTCCTCCAGGACCCGGGCGTTCTTCTCCTGGTGGTTGTTGGTGACGTAGGGGGACGGCACGATCAGCGCCGGCACGCCCAGGGCCGTCAGCTCGCTGATGGTGGAGGCCCCGGCCCGGCAGATCACCAGATCCGCCGCCCGCATGACCACCGCCATGTCGTAGATGTACTCCCGCACCTGCAGGGCGGGGTGCTTCTCCAGATCCACGCCCTTCTCCCGCAGCAGCCGGCAGATGGCGGGATAGCCGCTCCCGCCGGCGCCGTGGATGTGGTGGAAGGGCTCCTTTGCCGTCTCCAGCGCCAGGAAATCCGCCATCTGGCGGTTCATGCCGGAGGCCCCCAGGGACCCCCAGAAGGAGACCACCAGCGGCCGCCCGTCGTCCACGCCCAGGCGGCGCTTGGCCTCCGCCCTGGTCAGGGCGAAGAAGTCCCCCCGCACCGGCGTGCCGGTGACGATCACCTTGTCCGGGTGCCTGTAGTGCTTCCGGCAGGACTCAAAGCCCACCATGATGCGGTCCGCGAAGGGCTCCAGCATCTCGGTGGTCAGCCCGGGCACCATGTTGGACTCGTGGACCGCCGTGGGGATGCCCGCCTTGGCGGCGGCCTTCACCATGGGAAAGCTGGCGTAGCCCCCGGTGCCCACCACCACGTCGGGCTGGAATTCCCGCAGGATCCCCCGGGCCTCCCGGGGCGCCCGCATCAGATTGCAGACGGAGATGGCATTGTGCCGGATCTCCCGGGGCCTGAGGGAGCGGTGAAAGCTGGAGATGTGGACCGTGCGGAACGCATAGCCCGCCTTGGGAATCAGGTCCTTTTCCAGGCCCCGCTCCGCGCCCACGAATAAAAACTCCGTATCCGGGTCCTTTTCATGCATCAGCTGGGCCAGGGCGATGGCGGGATTGACGTGCCCCGCCGTGCCGCCGCAGGTGAAGATAACGCGCTTGATTCTTTTCTCCATACCTCTCACCTCTCTGGGGAAATGAGGAATTCGGAATGCGGAACCGGAAATTTTTGCATTCCGCCCGGGGCGGAGTGATCTCAATTTGTCCGGCGGAGCCGGACGCCGCAATTCCTAACTCATAATTTCTAATTCTGAATCGCTATCCCGCCTTTGTCGGCTTCATCTGTCTGGATACCGACAGTACGATGCCCATTTCCGCCAATTGGATGGACAGCGCCGTGCCGCCGTAGCTGAAAAACGGCAGGGAGATGCCCGTGGTGGGCAGCAGGCCGGTGACCACGCCGATGTTCAAAAACGTCTGCATGGCGATGAGGGTGGTGACGCCCACCACCAGCAGCGCGCCGAAGCGGTCCCGGGCGTGGAGGGCGATCCAGTACCCCCGCAGCACCAGCGCCGCGAACAGCAGCATGATGACGGTGGCGCCGATCAGCCCCAATTCCTCGCAGATGATGGCGAAGATAAAGTCGTTGTGCTCCTCCGGCAGATACAAAAACTTCTGCCGGCTCTTCCCCAGGCCCACGCCCCACAGCCCGCCGGAGCCAATGGTGATCAGGCTCTGGGAGAGCTGATAGCCCTTGCCCTGGGCGTCCTCCCAGGGATTCAGCCAATAGGTGATGCGGGAGGTGTTGTAGCCGATGACGAACAGGATCACATACAGTCCCCCCGCCGCCGCGCCCACGGCGCCGATGACCCAGCTCCAGTTGATGCCGCCCACCAGCATCAAAACAGCGCCGGTGCCCATGATCAAAATGGCGCCGGACAGGTGGGGTTCCAGGGCCACCAGGCCGCCGACCACCACCAGCCACAGCAGATAGGGCGCCACACCGTATCGGGTGGTGCGCATTTTGTCCTTTTTCTTGGAGATGCTGTCGGAAAAATACAGGATGATGGCCACCTTGGCGATCTCCGAGGGCTGGAAGGTCAGCAGCTCGCCGACGCCCAGCCACCGGGTCGCGTTGTTGCGGGTAAGGCCGATGCCGGGGATCAGCACCAGGATCAGCAGGACGATGGACACGTACAGCAGCGGCTTGGCAAAGCCCCGGAAGCGCTGATAGTTGATCTTGCTGATGAAAAGCATGGCCGCGACGCCCATCACGGCAAACACGCCCTGGCGCACAAAATAGTAGGTGGGGTCGTTGTTCTTGGTGTCATAATAGGCGGAGGGAAAGCTGGCGGACAGCAGCATCACCAGGCCGACAGCCGTCAGCAGCAGCACCAGCAGGCAGAAAAACAGATCGATGGGCCCCCTGGCAAGCTCCCGGCTCTCCCGCTCCCTTTCCAACTGCCGCTGCCGGCGCTCCTGCCGGGCCAGGGCCTCCTCACGGGACATGGGGCGCCGGCTCGGCTCCGCTCTTCGCTGTGTGGTCATCTCGCTCCCTCCTTCCCACGAAAGCTCCGCTTTCGCGGGAGCCCTTCCGATCCAACTCAAATCGTCCAAAATGAATTTGGCCGATTTCAAG
>CANQPD010000041.1 GCA_947625655.1 uncultured Dysosmobacter sp. | reverse complement strand
CGTACAAGCGTTTTGCGCCCGCGCAAAACCTTGGCGGAGGGCGGATTCACTCCGCCCGAGCATTTCAATCTCACGGGGCCCCCGCGGGGCCTGCCCCGTGGGGAACACGGATGATTGCCCAGGATACCGCCGCCATCGTTAACGGCTGACTGCCCGCAAAAAGTTCCCGCTGTGTTTGCAGCGGGAACTTTTTATGGGACCGCTTTCAAAGGCCGTCGGGACGGCGTGCCCTGCGGTCACGCCCCACGCCCCAGTTATATAAGGAGGCACACAGATGCAGCTGAACACGCTGAGCATGGTACACGACTTTTTGCGGCAGAGCGTCCGGCCAGGGGCCCTCTGCATCGACGCCACCGCCGGAAAAGGGCGGGACACCGCCCTGCTGTGCCGTCTGGCCGGGGAGACCGGACGGGTGCTGGCCTTTGACATCCAGGAGGAGGCGGCGGCCCAGACCCGGGCGCTGCTGGAGACGGAGGGCCTTCACGCCGAGGTAATCCTGGACAGCCATGCCAATATGGAACAATACGCAAAAGCCGGAACGGTGGACTGCGTGGTGTTCAACTTCGGCAGGCTTCCCGGCGGAGACCCCCATATCTTCACCCGGGCGGACAGCTCCGTGGCGGCCATCGGGGCCGGGCTGCGGCTGCTGCGGTCCGGCGGGGTCATGGCCATTGCCCTCTACTATGGGAAGGAAAACGGCTATGAAGAAAAAGACGCGGTTCTGGCATATCTGAAAACCCTGGATGACCGCGCGTTTTCCGTGCTCTGCTGCGGCTGGGCCAACCGACGGGGCGACCCGCCCATGCCCATTTTCATCTGGAAGGAGCGGTGAGCCGCTCCTTCCTTTTTACAGGTGGGGAAGATGGGTCCTGTAATGACGGAGCTCCTCCTCGCTCCGGGTGTGGCAGGCCAGCTCCAGCTCTTCCAGCACCGCCTCCTTGTCCTCCGGCAGCCGCCCTTGTACCTGTACCGCGTTGGAGGCGCCCAGCATGGCGAAAAACACCGGGATCGTCAGATGCTCCGCCAGGGTCTTCACCTCCGCCAGCTTCTCCAGCTCCCCCGCCTCCCGCCACTTCCCGGCCCGGATCTCCGCATACAGATCGGACTGCGGATAGACGGTAAGCATGGAGACGCCGATGATCCGGGGGTGAAGCTGGTTGAAAATCTCCGCGCTGGCCAGGGCGCCGCTCTCTCCCCGCCCCGCGCCGGAGATCCCGGCCAGATAGAAAAAGCTGTACCGGATGCCCGCCCCGTCCAGGCGGCGGCACTGGGCCAAAATGTCCTCCGGCCCGCAGCCCTTCCGCATGAATTCCAGCGCCGCGCCGTCCCCGGTCTCCACGCCGATGGTGATGCCGTCATAGCCCAGGTCATGAAGGGCCCTCAGCTGCCCGTCCGTTTTCAGCGCCACGTCCGTCACCCGGGCAAAGCAGCCAACGGTCCGGCACTCCGGAAAATACCGCCGGATCAGCTCCGAAATGGTTTTCAACCTGTCAAAGGGCAGCACAAAGGGGTTGGCCCCCACCAGAAAGGCCCGCCGGTAGGGCCGCTCCGGCGGCAGGCCCTGGAGCGCCGCCGACAGCTTCCCCAGGGGCGAGTGGAAAGCCGTCTGGGCCTCCAGCAGGTCCGCTTCGATGTCCGGAATGGGCGTCATGCGGAAGCGGAAGGGCAGATCGGCGTAGAGGGTGCAGAACTTACACTGATGGTGGGTGCAGCCCGCCGTGACCTCCAGCAGCAGCGAGCCGGCCTCATAGGGCGGCCGCCAAATGGTTCCTGTGAAATGCAATTTCATCGCTCCTTTTCCGTTTTACTGTCTCACAGCTTATGACGCCGACCGCCTGTTTTCAAGTACGGTCATTTTTTTGAGATAGTATCCTTTTTCATACAAATTCCAGAAAAAGACGGTATCTTGCGTTTCCAGCCAAATCACGGTATACTGTTTTGGAAAGCGAGGGGGTTCCATGGCGGAGAACAAATTTCAGGAACAGGCGGCATTGGCCCGCTGTGTCCCCATGAGCGCGCTGCAATCCGTTTTGAGCGGGAAGTGGAAGCTGCTGATCCTGTGGTATGTCGCCTTTTACAAGGTCCAGCGGTTTGGGGAGCTGCTGCGCCGCCTGGACGGCATCACCCAATCCACCCTGACCAAGCAGCTGCGGGAGCTGGAGCGGGACGGGTTCCTGCGCCGGACGGTCTATCCTGAGGTGCCGCCCCGGGTGGAATACACACTGACGCGGCTGGGAGAGAGCTTCACGCCCCTGCTGAACGAAATGATGTCCTGGAGCCAGGAGCACCTTTGCCCAGATTATGTAAACCCGTATGCGGATACGCCTATTCCGCGGGATCCCTGATTGCCGGGACGCGGGAAATGTGATATGCTGATACCCTTGGTAAAGCAAGGACAGCAAGCTAAATGGAGGGATTTTCATGAAAAGCATCAAACCCGGCAGAGGGCCATCGGCCATGGGCGCTTTCGGCTCCGTCATCGCGGTCATTTTCGGCATTTTCTGGACGATTACCGCCGCGTCCATGGGCGCGCCGGGATTCTTTCCCCTGTTCGGCGTCCTGTTTATCATCCTGGGTATTGTTCAGGTGGTCTACAATTTGAAAAACGCCGCCGGGGAAAACCGCTATTCCGCCTTCGACATCGTGGAGGACGGCGAGGAACCGGACCCGCTGGACCGGTGGTCCGGCGCCGCGGCGGACGGCGCGTCCGCTGACATAAACAGCGGCGCCTTCCGCTTCTGCCCCTACTGCGGCGCGAAGCTGGGAGACGAATTCACATTTTGCGGCAAGTGCGGCAAAAAGCTGCCCGATGCCGAGTGAGGAGCCCTATCATGAAAATCGGATTACAATTTGCCATGCCCGCAGAGCTGCACGCCCTGCCGGGCGCCAAGGATCTGGAACCCTTTGAAACCATCTCCGGCGTGCCGTTTTTTGAGATCGCGCCGGATATCATCGCCTGCGCCGGCGGCGTCAGCAAGGTCAACGCCGCCATGGCGGCGGAGATCCTGTGCCTGAAATACGGCGTGGATATGATCCTGAACGCGGGCGTGGCGGGCTGCGCCACGGACCTGCCCACCGGAAGTCTGGTGGTAGCCTCGGTATTTGTGCAGCACGACGTGGACACCACCGCCGTCGGAGACCCCATCGGCCTGGTATCCACGGTAAACCAGGTGGAATTCCCCACCTGGGAGCCGGAGCGGTGTGTGGAAATCCTGAAATCCCTGGGCGTGACCGCCGTCACCGGCCGGGTGGCCACCGGGGACTGGTTCGCCGTCAAGTGTCCCCGGGCGGAGTGGATCCGGGACACCTTCGCCCCCCTGCTGGTGGAGATGGAGGGCTGCGCCATCGCCCAGGTGTGCCTGCGGAACGGCGTCAAATTCACGGCGCTGAAGTCCGTGTCCGACCACCTGTTCCGGGACAGCAGGGCGGAGGAATACTTTGATTTCGGCCAGGCCCTGGAAAACCTGGGAGGGGCGCTGCTTCCCTTCGCCCTGGCGCTGCAAAAGGAGGAATTCTAAGATGGAACGCATCGCAAGTTTTACCGTGGATCACAACAAGCTGGTCCCGGGGCTGTACCTCTCCCGCCGGGACGGGGACATCGCGACCCTGGACCTGCGGTTCAAGAAGCCCAACACCGGGGATCTGCTGAGCAACAGTGAGATGCACTCCGTGGAGCATCTGATCGCCACGCTGCTGCGGAACTCCCGGGCAAAGGACGCCGTGGTCTACTTCGGCCCCATGGGGTGCCAGACCGGGTTTTACTTCCTGTTCAACGAACGGCTGCTGTCTCTGGCGGAGGCCGTGGAGCTGCTGAAAGAGGTCTTTGCCGCCGCAGCAGCTTTTGAGGGGGAAATGCCCGGCAAGAGTCCGGCGGAGTGTGGAAATTATGTCAACCTCGATGTGGAGACCGGAAAAGCGGTGTGCGGGTGGTACGCGGCGCTGATCGCGGACTGGACTGTGGAACGGCTCCGCTATTAAGGCGGCGCAAGGATATTTGCGTGACAAATGGCCCCGGCTGTGATAGGCTGGGGCCATCAAATTTGGGGGGTGATGTCCATGGCGTCTGTCGGAACACATATCAAGCGGCTGCGGGCTGCCCGGGGGCTGACCCAGGAGGCACTGGCGGAGCGCCTGTTCGTCACCCGGCAGGCGGTGTCGGCCTGGGAGACGGGCAAGGCCCTGCCGGACGTGGAAACGCTGGAGCGCATCGCCGCCGCACTGGACGCCGATGTGACCGAGGTCATCTACGGCGTCCCCCAGGCCCCGGATATGCGGCGGGTGAGGCGGCGTTGGGCATTGATCGGCAGCAGTTTTGTTATTATAATAGCTTTATTTGTTATTATATTACACGGGAATGGCATGCTTGGTACCTGGACAGGCGGGCTGCAATATCAGCTTGGGTATCCCGTCTACCGGGCAAGCTATGAAGACGCGGCGGGCGCTTACTCCGTGGAACTGGATCTTTGGGATCTGGACAGCAACGTGGGGAAAGTCTTATACGAGGACAGCACCGGCTGCCGGATCACCGTTTGGAAGGTAGATGAAATGCGCGACGGCATATACCGTGTCTGGTTCCGTTCTCACGGTGTCTGCCGCCGTAACGGCAGCCAATTGGTCTCCGGTACGGTCCCCTATCAGACCGGCTCCGCCAGCTGGACGGACAAGGGCTTGCCCTGGGCCGCCGCGTCCGCCGGCGGGCTGGAACGGGATTGTCCCGTCGCCGGGATGAGCGGTCTTAACTGGAAGGACGGCAATGAGTTCGGGTTTTATCTGACATCCGGCAATGGCCCGTCGGACCGCTTCTTCTCCGCCGCTGATATTGACCGGCAGGACGGCAAGATCACCGTCACCGTATCCGGTCTGACCAGGCTCTCCACCGAGCGGATGTGGTATTGGTACTTCTACTGATTTTTGCATTTTTCTTTGAAGATTGTCAAGTGTTATTGTAAAATCCAAAGCGATTTTCGACTATCTCTTTATAAGTTCTTAAATGCCGCTAAGTCTTGATTTTTCAAGGGTTTGCG
>CANQPD010000040.1 GCA_947625655.1 uncultured Dysosmobacter sp. | reverse complement strand
GGACGGACGGAAATACCCTTGGTATAGTGCTGTACCTCCAGCTCGTAAGCCCAGCGATGGATGTCATAGATGGTGTAATTCTTGTGATTTTTTAATTTTCGACGAAACTTTGACCAGGAGCGTGTATAGCTTCCGCGAGAATCACCGAAACGATGAAAGACGATGGTATGATCTCTGAGGATTACGTCTATAATTTCGGGGCCGACGAATCGTACGGTGCCCCAGTCAAAGATGCGTTCTTGCTCTGTTTGTGGTTTGAATCTGCCCACCCTGCGCCTCCTTCCTTGAGTATTTCTTGAGTTCTTGTTCTGGCCATTGTTGAGTAGATTTAGCCATCTTCTTTACTATTGTCATTACTTTAACTCTCCACATCTTGCGCAATATCTTTTGCCGTCACGATCCATATCTATCTTCGTCTCCGCTACTTCAATATCGCAATATTTGCACGGTTTCTTTCTCATTCAGTCTCCTTCCCAAATACACGGTGCAAGTCTTCACTTATCTGGTCATATTCTGGGCAAACCTGGTCAATCCATGGCAATTTCGCAGAAATTTCCAAGACGTCGTGATCATTCCATCCGTAATGGTCGAACTTGAGCCCAGTCTCACGTAATCTCCGGAGTGCCTTCAACTTCCCAACCGCTTCTATGGCGTCTTTTTTGGTCTCGAAACAGTTACCGATCTCTAATCTCTTAGTTAAGCGATCATCACAGGGATTCGCTTTGAGAAGGTTAATGTCGCTAAATGCACCCGCATCTTCGTCTATATACCAATAACTTTCACCTGCATCTGGCTCCCAAACCTTGCTTTCTTCGATTTCCTCAAACCACTCGTCGAATTTGCCGTTTTCTCTGATTGCTTGTAGTTCTCCCGGCAACATAACCTCTTCAAAGCCATTACCGCCGGCTTTGAAGACCGATTCTCCGACATAATTACTGGCACCATCTCGTTTTCTAAGTACACATAATGAACCTGCCTCGCATAATGGCATATCTTTCAATAGCTTATATTTTTTCATTCTCGCTTACCTCCTCCTCTTCTATTTCTTCAGAAGCCATCAATTGCCTTACAACGATAGCGAACTTTTCGAGTTTCCTAATGTTATAGACAATGTTATCCAATGAGACAGCAGCTCCCATTACCATATGTCTTGCACTTTCACCGATACGCTCGGCTCGCTCTGCTAGGATATTAAGACACATATCAACAGCCTTGCTTTTATCTTCAAGCTGAACTATGTATTTTCTCATTTCTTATCCTCCTCGTATATTTCGACCTTAATTTTGCCGTGTCGCACCCCGGCATCGAATTTGGTGAGACTTATTATATCTTTGCCTTTATCAAAAATTTTGATGTCGGGATCAGAACCACGCCAGAAGAGATTCGTCATAAGCTCCGTCAGTTTGATTGGCCCGTATGTAGTTCCATTCCTTTCGACGAAGACAATCTCCGGATTGGTTAGATAGCGTTTATTGCCTATTCTTTTGTCAATGTCGTCCTGTAATTCATTAAGAATTCTGTTGCTAAAATTGTTACGCTCGCATAGTTCTGTAACGAATTTATCTACAAATCTACGACTTACCTCCGTCATGATCATACGCTTATACGTTTCCTGGAGGCTCGAAACATCCATCTCTTCTTCGAGCTCAGATACGGCTTTGTTTTCTATCTCTTCTCGCATTATTCTTCTCCCTCCATAAACAATAAATCTAAATCGTCATTGAGTTGCTGAAGTGATTCATACTCTGGGTCGAAACTCGCCGAAATTTTAATTTCTGGAGCGTAAATCTCATACTCCCATTTTTTGAATTTTAATCCGTCCTCATGCAATAGACGATGTAATGCTTTTAGCTTCTTGAGTGCCTCCCTAGCATCCTCTTCCGTTCTGAAATAATTGCCAATCTTGATTCTGCCTTCGTCACTTTGAATACCATCCATGTAATAATCACATCCGATTGACCCATCTTTCATCAAATACCAATACTTCTTGCCATGCTTCGGTTTCCATGCTTTACCTTCGTCAACCTCCCCAAACCAATCGTCGAATTCGTTATCCATTTGTAGTTTAGTTACAATCTCAGATGTAAGTAGCGTTGTATTGTCTGCCAGATGCAGAGCCCTGTCATACTGCGTCACCACAGTGCCAGCTTTTGCAGCCGGTAAATCTTTCAGTAGCTTATATTGTTTCATTATTCCTCCTCCTCAAATACTACATAAGCCCTTTTTCGCAATCTAGATATGCGGCTATCCAAATCGTCTTGCAGTTTCTCAAGATGATCCTCCCGTTCTTCATCGTCTCTATATAGATGTCCATAGCGTTCTTCTATTCTTTTCATAAATTGTCTATCCAGCTTCTCTGAGGCTGCTTCTCCTATTCTTGTCTCAAAGTATTCCATCAGCTCTTCATCGCTAATTAGCGTGCGGCTGTCATTAGTTAAATTCATTGTTGTTCCTCCTCGCAATACCGCATATGATATATTTCTCTCTCAGCTTTCTCAGCTGCATCCTTAAACTTTATATTGCCGAACTTACGCAGCCACTGCTCCAGTGCCGCGCGATCAACATACCAAACTGGGTCATATTTCCCGCAGAATATCTTGATATGCCTGTCGTAGCGGCCACCATATCTAGTATTGAGTTTTTTATCTTTCAATAGCTTACCAAGTTTAGCGTCATCGGTATAATCGCAGCCAAGTGGAATCTTGTGACCAGAAATAGCTCGGTTAAAATTATTCAATATCTTCATTTCACAACCCCGTCTTTCTCGTGAAGTAAAAACCCGCCAACTTCTTCAATCGTTTGGTCTGGAGTCTTCACCTTTTTATTTTTCTCAATACCCTCATATAGGGTGTCCATCGTGTCCTTCAATTTTTCAAAATTACTTTTATTCAGATCTTTGATCAGTGCAATGATCATGTAGAGCCGGCCGTCAAACGGATTTATGTCAAAACCCGTATCCTTTCGCCTGAATAATCTTAACAATCCCATTTTTACCTCCTTCGTTAATTATTTGTCCCCCCTTTGGGCACTAGTAGAAGAGCACCACCCATTCGGATCTGGCACCACGAGAAGACAAGGCTCACCATTCAGATATTTTTCAATTGTTTCTATGGTTTCGTTGTAGCCTACCGTAAATCTGGCGTAGTAGCCTCTTTTCAGCAACTCTTTGATCCGTTCGGCCTGGATGGCGATATGTTCAGACGCCCAATCGCCATTTCGTTTTTGCAATCTTTCGCCATCTCGCTTCAATTCGATGAAAAGCCCGGCATAGCCATTTCTCGGTTCAGCAATGAATAAATCGGGCCAGCCTTTGCGATGCGCGTTCATTTCAGCCTGCTCTTTGGCCTGGTATGGTTTTAATCTCGCGCCAGTGCCATAGTCATTATGAAACTCTACTTCTGGATGATTTTTGGCCAGATATTCAGCAATTGCGATCTGTAGTAAGGTTTCATCCTTTTTGCCCATCGCTCTCCTCCTTTAGAAGTTTCTTATATTCCTCGTCCTTATTGGCATCATAACCACACCAGCTACATTGACCATGTGCCACCGCAGGCACCCAGTTTTCGCGATCGCATTTTGGACAGCGCTGCAGGTATACTTTGCCTTTCATCATAGCTTTTCCATTTCGTTCTTTGCCGCTACACTGAGCGCGATTTCAGCGATCGTGGCATAACTTTCTATATTTTTGCCATTTTTGATGTAGTGCATGGCAATTCTGACAATGACGTTCAGCATGATATACTCAAGCATATTCACTGCCCTCCAGATTTCTAATCATATAGTTTACCTCCTTCGCGGCCGCACACCGCGGGTTAATTATTTTGGTTCCAGGGGCTGGATTCGAACCAACGATCTCTTGGATATGAACCAAGCGAGGACGACCACTCCTCTACCCTGGGTTATTTGATTTTTTAAGGTAGCTGGGCACCGAGTAGATATGTTTGGAGGACATATGGCGACCGACGCCCAGTTTCCTCTGGCAAATTTGTGTCTCCCCGCAGTTTGCGCAGCCACAAACCTATTGCCAGACAAAATACCGAGATCTGAACCTACACAAAGATTAGAGTTCCCGTTGAGAGCGATCTCGGCACGGAGGTAGAGACGGAGCTTCAAGGTTTAGCCTTTCAGCTCCGGAATCCGCGCCAACCATAAGAAGAAATCGCGGGTGCGAAACTCTCCATAGCGCGGAAGAATAAGCAAAGAAAATTACTTCAAATCTTTTCTTGCTTTTGCCAACCGGACCTTATGTTAGGTGGAGATCGATTGGCGTTTTGTAAGGTACGGCAGCTTTCGGTTTAGCCGAAAAACCGCCGGCATAGTGGTAGATGTTAGAGAGAAGGATAAACTAACACCTACCAAGGTCATACATAGTGGCTGCGTCTTCATTGACATTTAACCGGCTATTGAGTAGAAGTGTAGAACTCGCTACCGGCACCACTCAAATTGTTAATAATACTTAAAATCTCGTCCGTATTTGGTTATAAAATCATTCAGAATTTGCAGCTGCTCCAGTGTGTAATGACGGAATCTTTCTGGAATACACGTGGCGCGCCGTTTAGCTAGTTCCTCCATCTAAAATCCTTTCTCCTCAATTTCTTTCGCAAGTGCGTCAATCCTGCTCATGATCGCAACTTCGAACGCCTTGGCTTCGGCCAGCTTGTCCGCGATCTCATCACGATGAATTTCAAAAATCTGTAGTTCTAGACCGGGGATCAAATCGGTGTAGATCACAAAGTAGAGCGTCTCGAGATCTTCGTTCACAATGAAATACTTCAGCACTTGCGGCTCGTATTCTTTAGGATAATGACCCTGATCATATGCCTTGATGACCTCAGGGCTAGTAAGGCATTTCACCTCGACCGCTTCACGCACTTTGCCATCTTCATCCGTGATTGACCCATCTGGGCTGATGTAAATATTCTCGTCGTAATCGGAAACCCAAACGACCGAATCTTTATCGAGTTTCTTGCCGGTTTTTTCAGCGAAAGCCGCCAACGCTTCCGGCTCAAGGATGTGGCCACGTGCCATCAGAGAAAACGGTTGTCCGTCTAGTTTATCAACATAGTCATTCGGCGTCAT
>CANQPD010000039.1 GCA_947625655.1 uncultured Dysosmobacter sp. | reverse complement strand
GACAAAATGATTGTTTCGAGATATTGCTTAAATAACGCGGTGGCAAACAGGCAAAAGACTAAGCTGCCAACGCGCCGCTTTGAAACGGAGCGGAAAAGCTCCGGCTTTTACCACGGATGGGTGATTCGGCATCCGAAGGAGGCTGTTGTGATGAGGTACAGAATGAAACGGTTATTTGCGGGGCTGCTGTCGGCGGTCATGCTCCTGTCCCTGCTGCCGGCCACGGCACTGGCGGACAGCGGTACGATCGAAGGCGGCTTTAACTGGACGCTGGACGGCACGACCCTCACCCTGACGGGCAGCGGCGAATTGACTATTAGTAATGCGCCGTGGAACAAGGATGATATTCAAACGGTCATTATCAATGGTGCTGTGACATCTATTGGTAATGAGTGCTTCAGGGGGTGGACGAACCTTCAGAGCATTACGCTGCCGGAAACACTTCAGGCAATAGGGGAAAACGCCTTTCGAGACTGTGAATCTCTGGAGTTGACAGAGTTGCCACCAGGGCTTGAATCCATCGGAACTAATACTTTTCGCGAGTGTGGAGCTCTTGCATTGACTGAGTTGCCTCCAAATCTAGTATCTATTGGGGATTGGGCTTTTCTCTATTGTGAATCTCTCGAGCTGACTGAGATTCCTGACAAAGTAACATCTATCGGTAATTATGCTTTTCAGAAATGTGAGAGTATCACCCATTTGACATTGCCAGAAAGTCTTGAGAGTTTAGGGAAACAAGTCTTTGTAGCTAGTGGCGTAATCTCATTAACCTTCTTGGGATCTAATGCACCAGCGATCCAACAGGATACTTTTAAGAATGCGAATCACCTTCAGGAGATTCTCATCCCCAAGGGCGCGACAGGCTATAACGGCGCGAACTGGCCCCAGAATAAGGTCAAAACTGGCTACAAAGTTACAGTAAATTTGGCCAACAACGGTTCAGCAAGTGCTTCTGCGGATTTCGCGGCGGAGGGGACGAAGATCGACCTGACCGCCGATCCCGAAGAAGGGTATCATTTAAAAGAATGGCAGACCGAACCGGAAGTAACTGTGACGGACAACAGCTTTACCATGCCTGCACAGGATATAACCGTGACGCCGGTGTTCGAGGCACATGCTTTCAACAGCGACTGGAAAACCAACGCTGAAAACCACTGGCACGAATGCGCCTGCGGCGAAAAGCGGGACGAGAGCAGCCACGTCTATAATGGCGGCGGCGTATGCGAGATATGCGGCTATGACCCCTCCTTTCAAATATATGTCAAAACGTTGACTAGCAAGCACATTACGCTGAATGTGCTGCAAACAGACACCGTGCGGTCTGTGAAAGAGAAAATCAAGGCCATCGAGGGCATCCCGGTCTCTTTGCAGAGTATTATCTTTGCCGGAAAACAGCTTGAGGACAGCAAGACCCTCGGGGACTACAGCATCCAGAAGGAATCGACCCTGCATCTGGTCCTCCGGTACGCGCCGGGCGGCAATGGCACGGCGGAGGACCCCTACCTCATCTCCGACAAGGAGACGATGGAGGCGTTCCGGTACTATATCAACGAGATGAATAATACCTCAAACGGCGGCAAGGACAAGTATTTCAAGCTCACGGCGGACATCGACCTGGAGGGCAACGATGATGACCAGTGGACGCCGATTGGAAGTAGCAGAAGCCCATTCCAGGGCACCTTCGACGGCAACGGCCACACGATCAGCGGACTGTACATAAATCGACCGACAACTCACCAGGGCTTGTTTTCAAAGGTTGGCGAGGGCGGCACGGTGAAAAACCTTACCGTGGACGGCACTGTCGTCGCTCGCGCTTACAGCGCCGGCATTGTGGGATGGAATGACGGTGGGGCCGTGGAAAACTGCCACAATATCTGCAATATCGATGCCAATTTTTGCGGTGGCGTTGTGGGATCGAATGAGAACGGTACGGTGACCGGCTGCTACAATACCGGCGACATCTCAGGCAATCTAAACATCGGCGGCATCGCGGGGGCGAATGATAACGGTACGGTGACCGGCTGCTACAACACCGGCAAAATTACCGGCGATGAATACGTCGGCGGCATTGTTGGGTTGAGCTCTGAGGATACAGTGAAAGATTGCTACAACACCGGCGAGGTCACTGGCAACCCTGACACAGTCGGCGCTATCACTGGGGAGAACATGGACGGCGCCATGACCAACTGCTATTATCTCTCAGGAACTGCCGCCAGCGGCGTCGGCAGCGGCGGCGGCGACGCGACGGCAAAAACCGAGTCCGAGTTTAATTCCGGCGAGGTGGCCTGGCTGCTGCAAAACGGGCAGAGCGCCCAGGTCTGGGGCCAGGCCGTGGGCAGCGGCTACCCCGAGCTGACGGGCAACGCGGACAAAAAGGTGTTCAAGATCACCTTCCAATCGGATGGGACGGAATGCGCCGTGAAATATGCCAACCCCACCGGGCTGACGGAGCTGCCCACCAACCCGGAAAAAGTGGGCTATACCTTTGAGGGCTGGTCCAAAACAAGCGGTGGCAGCGTTGATTTCACTGCCGGGACGCCGATCAGCGAGAATATGACCGTCTACGCGGTATGGAAGGTTTCCTTTGAGGGTTCCGGCACGGATTTGGACCCCTATATCATCCCCGACAAGGAGACGCTGGAGACGTTCCGGGATTATGTAAACAGCGGCAAGGGCAGCGGCGAGTTTTTCAAGCTCACGGCGGACATCGACCTTCTTGGGGAGGAATGGACGCCGATTGGAAGCAGCAGCAGCCATGCGTTCCAGGGCACCTTCGACGGCGGCAACTTTACCGTTAGCGGGCTATCCATATCCTCCGGAAGCTATGTGGGCCTGTTTGGATATCTCAAAGAGGGCGGGACGGTGAAAAACCTGACGGTGGAGGGCAATGTCACTGGCGACTTTAACGTTGGCGGAATCGTTGGTCAGAGCGATGGAGGCACTATAGACAACTGTCATAACGCCGCAACTGTCACCGCCAGTATCGAACAGGCCGGCGGCATTGTTGGATTTAGTAACGACGGTACCGTGACCAACTGCTACAACACCGCGGCTGTAACCGGCAGCAGCCAGTACATCGGCGGTATTGTGGGACAAGAGGTTCGCGGCTCCGTGACTAACTGCTACAACACCGGCGAGGTCACAGCTACCGACGGCTCAGCCGGCGCTATCGCTGGGGAGGGCACCGACGGCTCCGTGACCAACTGCTATTATCTCTCAGGAACTGCCGCCAGCGGCTTCAGCTACGGCGACAGCGCCGGAACAACGGCGAAAACCGAGGCGGAGTTTGCCTCCGGCGAGGTGGCCTGGCTGCTGCAATCCGGGCAGAGCGCCCAGGTCTGGGGCCAGTCGGTTGGTAAAGGGACGCCGGAACTCACGGACAGCGCAGACAAAACGGTCTACAAGGTCACATTTGCAACCACGGATAATAAGGAATATGACGCCAAATACGCCAACTATAACGGCAAGGTGGAACTTCCTAAGGAGGAGCCCACGTTTGACGGCAAGCTGTTTGACCACTGGTCCACGGAAGAGAGCGCCAGCGGCGGAAGGAAGTTTGACAATAATACCGCCGTCACCGGGGATATCACCGTCTACGCCGTGGGGAGAGAAACTTTCGGCGGGGATAGCGGGGAGATCACCTTTACCACGACATACGGAGAAGAATTGACGAAGGATCTGTCGAAGTATGTTGCATATAAACTCGGAACCGGCACGGCGGAGAAATTTAAATATAAGATCCTATCCGGAAACAGTGATGACCTTGGCGCGGCTATTAACGGCGACCGCCTGAATATTCCGAACACCGCAAAGGCCGGAAGCTATACGCTGACCATAGAGGCGGAGGAAGCGGAACCCCGGTATTCCCTCATGAGCGTGCTCACTTACGGCGTCGATCCCGTGAGGCTGACGGTGAAGGTGATCATTAACAAAGCGGATCCTGTAGTGAAAACCCCGCCTGTTGCCGCGGCGGGTCTCCTCTATACCGGAGAGGCGCAGGCGCTTGTGACGGCGGGGACCGCCACTGGTGGCACGATGCAGTACAGCCTTGAGCAAAACGGCAGTTATTCCACTGACATACCCACTGGCGTCGAGGCCGGGGAATACACGGTCTGGTACAAGGTCGTGGGCGATGAAAACCACAACGACAGCGAGCCGCTGTCCGTCTCCGTCATCATTGGGAAGATCGACGGTACGGGCAGCCTCACCATGGCGGACTTCACCTGCAAGGAGACCGGGGTGGGGCCGGAAGCAACCTCCGACACCAACGGGCCGAGCGTCACTTTTACCTACGCCGAGAGAGGGACAGAGAACTTTACGGAGCAAAAGCCCGATACGGCCGGTTTCTATACCGTGAAGGCGGTGTTTCCGGCGAATCAAAATTACAAAGAGCTGACGCTGACAGCGGACTTCAAGATCACCCACCAGTTCAATGCCGGGTGGGAACACCGGGACGACGGCGAATACCACCTGTGCGCTTGTGACACCGGGCTGCTTCTGGAGACGAAGGCGCTCACTGAAGTGCCGGAGGGCCTGCTGCAGTATCCGAATGTGGACACAGTAGATAAAATTGAAAAGGTTCTGATCGAGCAGGTCAATACCGGCGATCATTATGCGATCTACGACGTGGAGCTGGAGGCCCTGATCGACGGCAAGTGGCAGATTATCACACCTGACAGACTCCCGGACGAGGGCGTTGCCATTACGATCCCTTACCCCGACGGCACAAACGCCAAGTATCCGTTCACGGTCGTACACATGTTCACCACCGCTGCCGACGGCCATGCGCCGGGGGATACGGAAACTCTCAATGCGACAAATGAGGCGGACGGTATCCACTTCACGGTGAAGAGCCTCTCACCCATCATCATCGGCTGGAAGGCGGGCAATCTGACTGTTACCGTGACGGATACCGGAGAAGGCGCCGATCCCGCGCGGCAGTGGCAGTTCCGGGTGGGGCTGAGCGATACGGAGATCACCGGCCAGTACGGCGATATGAATTTCACAGACGGCGTGGCTACATTCACGCTGCAATCGGGCCAGAGCCTCACGGCGAAGGATCTCCCGGAGGGCGTCAAGTACACCGTGACGGAGCTTGAGGCAAACCAGGACGGCTACACCACCACCTATACGGGTGACAGCGGGCTTATTACAAGCGAACAGGACATGGTCGCGGCGTTCATAAACGACAAGCCTGCCCCGGCAAAACCGGATAAGCCGTCTGATGATCCTGTTACCCCGACCGATAATCCGCCGGACACGCCGACATACACTCCGCCGGACACGCCGACAAGCAACAACCCCAATGATACCCCGAAGACAGGGGATGAAAGCCATCTGGCCCTTTGGTTCTCGTTGATAATTGTATCGCTGCTCGGTATCACGGTGACTGTACGGACTCCGATTATAGGAAAGAAAAAGCTGGTCAGCACGAACGGCAGACACATGAGAAAATAGGTCAAACCCAAAAAGCAGCGGGCAGAAAATTTCTGTCCGCTGCTTTTCTATAAGGGTACGCCCATCAATTGATTAAGGAGGTCCCGCAGCGCCATCAGGACGAAGCCGAGATTGTTTTGCGCCTGGGTTGTCGAGCCGGCCTTGTGCCAATTCTGGGGCGGGACCTTCAGGCTCCCATCAGGGTTCAGGAGCTGGTTTTTGGAGAGCCCCGCGCCGTAGATGTCGTCGAAAGGGCTGGCCTCCACGAGAACCGCATCCCCGGTGGAGAGGAGGGCGTCCACGATTTCAAGATCCGATTGGAGCTT
>CANQPD010000038.1 GCA_947625655.1 uncultured Dysosmobacter sp. | reverse complement strand
GCCGAGGCCGCATGTCTCGTCGACTGCGAGGCTATGGCGCTGTCACACGCTCGCTGCCCGGAGCGCGTGTCATGGTCAGTCGTGGGGTCTAGTCCAGCCCGGCGATTCGTCGCCAGTGCTCCATCGTGCGCTCGTTCTCGTCGGCTGCGCCCGTGGGTTTGAGACCCGTCATCCCAGTCGCCTTCGGGCTCCCCTGGAAGAGCCAGGGCTCCGCGGCCGCGAGCGCGCTCACATCACCGCCATGGTCTTCGAGGAGCGCCTTCGCGGCCTTCACGTTGCGCGCGCCCGCGAGCGTGAGCTCGTACTCGACGCGCTCGTCTGCCGCCTGCTGCTTGAGGCTCTCGATCTCGCCCCTCAGCTGCTCGGCGGTCTCCGTGCTCCGTGCCGCCTCAGCCACTTGCGCTTCCAGTTCCTGGATGCGCGCATCTCGTTCTTCGATGGCCTTCCTGAAGGCCTTGTCCGCGCTCGTCTCGTTCAACAGCCCCTGCTGCGGCTCGACCTGCGCGTCTTCGTCGACTTGCCCTTGACCTTCACCCTGCGGTTGTTCCTGCTCCTCGAGCGCTTGCGTGCCATTGCCCTCACCATCCACGGCGTCGTCCTTCCGTTCGGGCTGGCCACTTGCAGGCCAGCCGGCTTTCGCCGCCGAGGCTATGAGGGCGTCACAGGGTAGGGGAGCGCTATGCGTTCCGTACTACCTTGATGGCGTTTATCTGTAGGCGTTGGATATCTTCTTATTCCTGTATAGCTCGCTCGGTGAATCTCCGTGGAAGTTCATGATGGCTTCTTGGACGTCCTCACGTTTAAGATTCAGAGCCCGCAGCTCACCGTCCTCTTCGCTTACTGTTATCACCTGAATGAATGCGTCTCTGAATCGCCTCAAGTATCTAACGTAGCCTTTTAGCTTTGGTATTGTGTCGCTCATATAAGTATCGTGAGGATCGATGATTGAAGGCCTGATCTCACCATTGTGATCGCGTACAAAGAAGATGAAGTCGGGGTGAACCGCCATTCTTCCAGATGGACTGTCGTAAGGAATTGAGAAGGCTGTCTGTGAATTGCTTTCTGCAGGGTTCCTATAGAATGCCACTGTTCTATCCCGCTTAAATTCGGTTTCTATAACCTCTTCCTCGAGTGTGGTAGGTGTGAGTGGGAATAGACCGTTATCCATCTGAGTGATATGGTGTTGGAAGAGCTTCTCCCCGTTCTTTACGTGTGCTACTTCTGGCCATTGGAGATGGGTCTCGAGTTTTGATTCTGTCATGCTCTCGAGACGCCGATATTCTTGTTTGAGCTCGTCGCTCAGGAAGTCGTAGTTCTCGGACCAGTCGTCAAACATCTTCTCGCGACGCTTTCTTGCCCAAGTTTTAAGTGAGTTGATGATCTCAGATACTTCACATGAAGCCGCAAGATTGAGATTGATATCTCTCATGCCGGTTTCAGGATAGAGTAGTTTCCTGTATGCACTAGTAAGTTCGCGCTTCCCAAATTCCATATCGGCCTTTTCGGCTGCCTTAGCAATGCCAGCATCGTCAATGACCAATGTAGTGACTTTTTCTTCTATCTTGTCTGCATGTAGTCGGTCAATTATTATTGTTCTAGTGTTTGCTTGCTCTATTTCTTCTCTTCTTCTCTGGAATTCTTCTTCATTTGCCACTATTTCACCTTTAAGGTGTTGCGCAAATTCCTTATTCACCTTTGCCACTATGTCCGTATCGATACCAGCGTTTGCGAATAGCGTTGCGGTATCCAACAGAACTACGAATTCGCTTCGAGCTTTTTTGGGGTTTCGAATGACTGGTATAGAGTCGAATGCCTCTCTAATTCCAAGCCATTCTTCTTCGGTGAAAGATTCGTCTCTTGCGTTTAATGGCGTTGGTGGTTTCAGGTCCGCTGGATTAAGCGGTGGTAATTCGGATTTGGTTTCCTGCTGTGTAGGCACCGTCTGTTCAGTTGCATTGATAGGTTCAGTATTTTCACTATCTTTGTTGGTAATTAGTGGATCTGTATCGAAGGCAGGGAATTCTAACGGTTCTGGTATAGCTCTTTCGTGTAGTTTCATTTTCTGCCATTCTTGCTCTGCTCGTTCGTAAATCTCAAATTCTCTTTCGCATTGTTGTTGTGTGCGAGGTTTAGCTTCCCATACAGTTACTGGTCGCAGTATCACATTCGTTACTGGCGCTTCGGCGATGTTCCTCGTCTCGCCTGTTAATTCCTTCACAACTTCTTTTGTTGCTGTGTTGTCGAATTGTGGAAGAAAGCATGCGATTGAGTTGAGTATGTCATCAGTATCAACTCTCCGCGCAAGTGGTGAACGTACCATACGTCCTATTAATTGAGTTATATAAGTCGGATCCTTGCGATTCCTTTGGGAATATAGCACTTCTGCTCGTGGGCAGTCCCATCCATTCGAAATAGCTTCCTTTGCGAATAGTACTTGCACATGCGTGCTTGGTTGAACGAGTTCTGGTCTTATATATGGTATGACGTAGTTCTTGGCTTTAATCTCTTCATGTTCTCCGAAGACATGCGCAAATGAGGTAGTCCGCATTAGACCAGGAACAAGATGAGTAATCTGATCGCATAAAATATAGAGGCTATCAGCACTAATCTTGTCTTTAACTTGCACAATCAACAATGGCCAGATGTAAGGTTCGTGCTGTTCCATACAATATGTTTCCCAGCGCTCTCGACAATCGCGAAAACGCTCACAAGCTAAGGTTAGATATTGATGTTCAAGTAGTTCGCTCTCTTCCGGCATGCTTATTTCTATTGTGTCTTTTATGAGGCCTGATTCCTGAACATCGCGTGGGTCGATCGCCACGCGGGCCATTCTGTCTCTATCTGTCATCCCATCCATTCGAGCTTCGAAACGTTGAGGTGTGGCAGTAACTCCTACCACAATTGGCGTGCTCGCTCTTCCCTGATAGCCGTTAACTAGGTTTGAGTAAATTGTTTCCGTAGCTCTATTTCCAACGAAGCTCGTGCCAAACCCTCTGTGAGCTTCATCAATAAAAAGGTAGAGGTTGACATTGGGGTCCTTGATTGTGCGGTCAAGCATATCCCAGAATGTCTGTCCACCATTCTCTTCGTCTTTGCTAACAAGTTTATTGCCGCTACCAAGTAAATCCTTTGAGAGAAAATAGACGTGTCCTGGTATTAGCTGATTATGTGTTCCGCAGAATGTGTTCTTGATCGTTTCAAGGTATTGTCTATCTTGAGACCAGGTTGCAAGGCGATCTGAGCAGTTCACAAAACGGTTGAGTGTTTGTGTATTCAGGTTAGGCGAATCTGATACCCAAAGTACGGTTGCTTTAGGATCTGCCATCAAACCAAGTTCATCATTCCCGAAGAATAGAGCTTCAATGACAGCTGCACATATTACTGTCTTTCCTGATCCGGTAATAGAGGAAAGGCATACGCTCGAAACTCTGCCTCTACGTTCATATGAATAACGCATGTCTTCGAGTCGTTCATGTAGTTTGATGACCGCGTCTGTCTGAAAATCTTTCAGTTCGACCCTCATTGTTACCTCGCTGAATCTTCTGCGGCGATCCTAAAGGAACGCAGATAACTCTCGTAAAGCCTTACAACTTCTATTCTGGGCAATTCACTTTGTATGTATGCAAAGCGTGCGGAATCGTCCGTGACAGCATAGACGCAGCTGAGTTTTGGGGTTGCTCTGATGGTTTCGAGGAATTCCCTAACGTATCCGTAGTCAAAGAGTATTGCATATCTATCTGCTATTGCGTAGCCTGACACTTCTTCTTCAAGAAGCTTCCCGCAAGCACCGGCTCTTAGCCATAGTAATGGCGCTATCTCGGCAAATGATCTTCCTAGTTCTATTGCGTCTGGATCCTGATATGTTAGGTCAAAAAATACAGCGTTCTCTTTGAAACCCTTAGCAATCGGGAATATGTCCGTGAATTTATAGTCGCCAGAAATAGGCATTCCATCACTTGTGGTTCCTGTGATTGCGGCTTCTATGCGTGGTCGCGTGATTCGCCTAAAGATGCCTTCCCTCTCCCAGTCCTCGTCTCCTTGTCGTAGAGATCTCTTAGTCAAGAGTTTGGCTTCAGTTTCTGATACTTCATTGTTGGTCACTGAAATGCACTGCCTGGTGCCGCCATCTTGATGGTTAAGCCTCATTACGGCATGATTTGTCGTTCCAGATCCTGCAAAAAAGTCCAATATAAGAGCATTTGGCTTGTTTCCAACAAAAAATCTGAGCGTATCTTCAACAGCATACAATGACTTGGGATACGGGAAATTATGTGTTGGTAGCAGCTGTGTTAGCATGTCTGAACCATGTTTGCCCGCATTATGTGATTTGACGTTCCATACAGTTTTCGGAAGCGTTTCATGGCTGTATTCATCAATTCCGATAACTTGTCCTCTAGCTCCGGTTCTTTCCACCCTGATTTTGTTCGCTTCTATAGCTTCAATTGTACCCTCTAGTAGATATTTTAAAGAAAATGTATCGCGTTTCTTGTCATACGAAGAAACGTATGCATAACCTTTATCTAGCATAGATACAAGTTCGTCAGGCTGTTTGCGCCATATTCCTAGACTTCCGTTCTTCTTAATCGGCCAAGCGATTTTCAGATTACCTCTCTTTCTAGGAAGTTCACGTGCATCTCCATAGTAAGGTCTACCCACTTCAACAACTGCTAACGTCTTTGGATCTATGTAAATAGGGTAGAAGAGGTTTTTTCTAGCCTCTCTAGTGTTACCTCTTCCACTTCTCAGAAACGATTCCCAAGATAGTCCTCCAATGATTCGTGAATTCGTGGAGCTTGTAGCATTCTCTTCGAATTCGAGCATGGGATCTTTCCATGGAATAGGCGTCGAATTGCCCATTTGCACGAAGAAAAGATACTCCTCTACCATTGAAAAGCCATTACCTGCGCGCCCGCTGGGGTTTACAACAGTAGTAATCAGCCGAATTCTACAATCCGGAAATACTTGTTCAAGCAACAGTCCTAGTCGATGAACTTCTTTATCATCAATAGCGCAGATGAGTACCGAATCACTCTCCTTCATTAACTTCTTCGCTAAACGCAATCTGCGCTCCATAAAGGAGAGCCATTTACTGTGTCTGTACCTATCTGTTCCGTCTACATAGTCGTTGTTATATTTCCAGTCATGTGCACCGCTATTGTAAGGCGGGTCTATGTAGATACAATCGATTCGTCCTGCGTATGCAAAAAGTAGCGTCTCGAGAGCCTGATAGTTTTCGCCGTTTATGGCTACATGAAAGGGCCTGTTCTCACTTCGCTCAATTCGTCCTACTTCTTTAAGGCCTGCATATATAGGTTGGTCATACTCCGCTATAGCAACAACTCTGTCTCTGGAAACGGTTATGGGTTCACAATTGTTATCTATATAACTAGGTGTTTTATAGGGTTCTAGATTGGCAATGGTTTCGTCGAGATCTAATACTCTCCATAGGAGTCTCGAATAGCCATCTTCTGGGCATCCGCGCTTCGGAAGAATTTGTACAATATCGTTAACTACTATGGGCTTGCCGTAGAGCCGCATTCTTTCTGGCCTGTTATGCTCAAAGACCAGTCCGTATTGTCTTGAAGCGGCAAAGGCCTTGATTTCAGTAGCAAGTACATCATCTCCCAGCCTCGCTGCCCTCTCGACCATATCTTGAACTTGTGCTTGTGCTGTCGAGGCCACTAGTAAGCTCCTAAGTCTCAGAAGTCCGTGAGAGGAACGCGCTCAATCATGTGCGTAATTCTACAGGTGCGTTCGCCTGTCGTTAGGTTGCCTTACTCGGAGCATCTGCCTCACCGAGTAAATTTGCTGGTATGGCGCCACTAAGCCCCATCCTGCCCGCATGCACGCCCGCCTCAGGTTTTTGCGGAGGCC
>CANQPD010000037.1 GCA_947625655.1 uncultured Dysosmobacter sp. | reverse complement strand
CGCAGAGGGGCAAACTCTGCGACCGAGCCGCCGTTGGCGCTATGGCGCTTCTCCCGCTGTTGGAGAATGTATACCGCGCCGAAGGGGAATATCATACGGAGCATGCCGGGAGGGAACGGAAGATGAGGAAACCGCGCGTCATAAATGATGGCGAAACGCTTGAAATAACGAATGGAACGGCAAAACGCTCCGGTCGATCTCTTTTCCAGGGGGGAAAGCAAATGAGGGAAACGAAAACGCACGGATTATCGCACAGGCTGACGGCTGCCCTGCTCTGCCTGTGCATGGTCGCCTCGATGCTGAGCGGCTTCCAAGTACGGCAGGCATATGCCGCGGCGGGGCAGACGGAGCATATTGTGGAGAACAGCCGGGTGGCCGACCCGGACACCATGGACGATTACTTAAACCGTCTGCTCACCGCCTCGACCGGCTCCCGGTACGCCGGCCGGGTCTGGACGGACAAGACCGTGTTCGCCTATAACGATGGGAATGATGAATATAAATCTTCCCACTTTAATGGCGACCACACCATCACCCTGGATATGGCTACCGACGGTTATGTGGGAACCGTTGATTTTAATGCGGACTTTGCCCATGTCTTTAGCGCTCTAGCCAGCTCCCAGGTGGTCAACGAGTATCCGCCCAGCCCGGTGGACCTGGTCATCGTCTTCGACATGTCCGGCTCCATGGGCCAGGACACCCGGTATGGCATCGACACGGGCTTGAACATCTGTATGCCCCATAATCCGGATAATGACAAGGACGAGAAGTGGCCGGACGTGGGCGTACCCATGGCCGACCGCATCAAAAACTCCCGTATCCAAAAGACCCTGGACGCCATCAACATGACCATCGACAAGCTGATGGAACAGAACCCCCAGAACCGGGTGGCGGTGTGCGGCTACGGCGCCAACGCTGTGGTGCTGATGCCCCTGGGCCACTACCAGCGCGTGGACAAGGACAATGATGGCACTCTCGACCCCTATCTCTCCGTCGGCGGCATGGAGACGCTGTATCACCCCAGCGATCTGGTGTACAGAACGCCCGGCGATTCGGTGAAGAAGGGCGAAAGTCCACTTCCACCAGTTCAAGAAGAGGGCTGGTACTGGATGAACAACCGGGACACCTGCTACACGGTCGTGGTGAACGCGGAGTACAACACCTATACGGGCATCCTGAATGAAAATGGCGACGGCAAAGATCAGGAGGGCGCAAAACCCTCGACTACCGACGAGTGGACGAAACTCACCAAAACCGTCAGCAACAATGTGCTTACCGACGACGGAACACCCGTCAAGGCTTTCCCGGGCGAGTGGAATGATGACGGTAAAACGCCGAAGAGTACATATGGAGACTTGAGCCGGACTGTATATACAAAAACAAGTTCAGGTGAAAAGGGATGGGCAGCCGGTGCGCAGGGGATAATGGACTCGATGGAAACAATTGACTCCGATGATCCCGGGACCGACCTCTTTTTAAGAGATGACGCTGGTAACCCAACCTCCCTTTTTAAAGAGGCTATGAAACCCACCTCCGGTCTCACAGCCGACGACTATGTGGGCTACTTCACGAACACGCAGGGCGGCATCTACCTGGCGTATAAGCAGCTCGCGGATTCAGAAGCAACAACATATACCGAGACGCTCACAAACGGCGTGGTGTCCACCGTGGCGCGCATCCCCGCCGCGATCATCATGTCCGACGGCGGCGCGAACTTCTCGTTCAACGAGATGGGATGGGATAACAATCCATATACCGCCGAAGACTGGAATGCTCGCTACGGACAGAGAGTTTTTGAGCATGAGGAGTTACAACGTGATTATCTGAAAGCCAACGCATGGACTAACGATCACACTCCTAACTGGAAGGCCAATGACGGCCAAACAAAAGACAAGAGTCGCAAGTTAACTGACGGTCGCCCAACAGACGTACAACATCTACTCGGCGGAACAACTGATATAAATGCAGGGGTTCCAGTAGAGATCCAGCAAAAGGGAGACGAATGGTACAACGTCTTTATTCCCGGGAAAGATACGCTCGGAGAAAAATGGGACGGTCTGCACGGCATATACAATCAGGGCGCGGATATCTACGAGGACGGCACGCTTTCATCCCCTCCGGTTTGGGACCTAGCGGGCATATTTTACAGCAGCGACAACGATGTGACGGGTACGGCGGGTACGGTCATGGAGGTGCTGCTCACCGCCTCCTATATGAATCAGGTGGTGAAGGAGCACTATGACCATGGCTGGAAAACCGACAACGCCACCTTGGGCAGCCGGGTCCCCCTCTCCACCTACACCATGAACGTCGACACCGTTCATGTGCCGCTGTGGGGCAGAATGCGTCTGTATCCTACGCTGGACCCGAAGGAGTATAACCTCAACAATATTGATGCTTGGTATAACAATTCGGCGAATAACGACAAATTCGGCACGAATGAAACAATTCAGGCAACTTTGCCGTCTTCCAATTATGCTGCAAAAGCTGAGATCACAAAGGAACTTCTGTTTGTTGGAGGTGAAATCCAGCCCCTTGGCGAGGGAGACGAAACAAAAGATACAATCACCGGTCTTAAGCGGGCATGGGAGAAATTTAAGAGCAATGAAAGAACAGAAGGACCGAACCAAATCAACAGCGACGGTAAGCCTATAAATATCGCTATCGAACCCATAAAGGACAGCGTCACATACGAAGCCGGCGGCGAAGATAAAATCACAGTTACGAATGACGATGTTGTCAAGAACATCGCGTACAACAACGGCTTCTACGATGTGACCTCCGAGGACGTGGGCGAAACCTTCGAGGAAATCCTCGGTTTGATCCTTGGCAAGGTCTTCGTCCCCGTGTCCGGCGACAATGACGCGGGCGTGGGCGACTCCATCACCTACCAGGACCCCATCGGCGAGTACATGGAGATCAAAAACCAGTCCATCACCGCCGCCACCCACGTCGCGCCAACCGGCGATACTTACGACATGGCCCTGCTGCTCTTCGGCGAGATGCACGGCCTGGTCCGCACCGGCGTGTACGACTATAAGTGGAACGACGCCTGGATGGCGAACCACAATGGGGAAACGGTTGATGGCGTAAAACTAGAGCAGGGCGTCACCCCCTTCCCCATGGGTTGGTATTCGGGCGACGAACGGGTAGCGGGCGCGAATGCGCTTCCGGACGGCTGCACCAGCACAGAAGACGCCTGGAGCAAGGGCTATGTGTTCCGCCTGAATAACCAGGCCCTGATGGAGTACGTCCCCATCGTGCAGGAAGCGGAAAACCCCGGCGAGCTGACCGCCCAGGCCAAGAACACAGTCTATACCATCTACCGGTTCGCCGGCGACCCGGCGAGCCGCAACAAGCTCCGCCGGAACCCCATCTACGGCGACGTGCCGGAAGATATAGAGAAGCTGTGGGAGGATGCGTGTAAAGCTCTTGGCGATGGCCAGTACCCGCAGGACAACAATATTTACGCCTCTACCCCCGGCGTGTACCGCCTCTCCGACATCCGGGTTTGGGTGGAGGACACCGGCGACTTCGTGGACACCGACGGCGCCTTTACCCCCAATACCGGCTACGACCGTTCCCTGTATGTGAACATCCCGGCGGCGGCCATCCCCACGGAGCTGGCCACCATCACCCTGGGCCGGGACGGCGTGCTGTCCTATGAGACCAACCTGGGTTCCGACCACCCCGTGGACTCTCAAATCACCGTCGAAAAGGACGGGAAAAAGGACACACATAAAGTCACGGCGGAGGAATATCAGAATTTCTGCGCCCAGTCCACCCCCTTCCGGCTGTTCTACGCCGTGGGTCTGGAGGAGGATCTGATCCTCCGGGACGGCGGCAAGCAGACCGGCGTGGACTTTAACGCCATCTCCCCCGAGTACATCAGTTCTCACACAGTTGCGGGCCAGGACTACGTCTGGTTCATCTCCAACTACTATTCCGAGACCCGGTACGACGAGTACGCCACCGATTCCATTTCCCGTACCCGGGGCGACCCCACCGTGACCTTCTCTCCCGGCTCCGATAACCGGTACTATGTCTTCCAGAAGCCCCTGCCCCTCTATGCCCACGCCTACCGGGCTTCCGGCGGCAGCCTGACCCCCGTGGACAAGCAGGGCGGAGTATGGACAAGCGACAATAACCGCGCCGGCAACGGCACCACCACCTGGGAGAACTATAACGGCACGCAGCAGCAGGCCGGCTCCTGGGTCGGCGGCCAGTACATGGGCACCTATAATACCCAGCAAAAATTTTTGGACGCGAAGAGCCATTTGGAGGACAGGGGCGGCGTCCAGTACATCACCGACAGCAGCGGAATTAAATATGAGTATGTGGAGAACGGCATCGTGTTCCTCCAGGAGGATATGCTGCGGCATGTGACCTCAAATAGCACCGGCAGCGGCTATACCGACGAGTCTGTCTCCTTCAGCTCCGACGATTATTTCTTCCTGCTGGTGGAGTTCTATGTGCCCTACAAGAACACTGTCGGCGTGGACAACAAGAAGGATCCGGTCTACGGCACCCAAGGCGGCCACATGGTGCAGTTCGCCCTGGCCCGGAAGGGCAGCGAGTTTGGCTCCGGCTTCGCCTCCAGCGAGATCGACAACGGCGATATGCTCTGCTGGACCGACGCCCAAAACCACCTGAACCTGGAGTTCGACTACCTGTCCAAGACCGACACCGGCGACCTGACCCGTGGCGAGCCGACCTATGAGAAGCTGACGACTACCGACACGACTGAATTGCAGAAGTACCTGGCAGGAACCTGCAAAATCAAGTCAGAATATCTGGACGATCAGGTCGAATACTGGCTGAAAATGCAGAGCGATCCGCTGGTCATTGCGGCGCTGAAAGCGGCGGCGGAGAGCGGCGATAAGCCGAGCGAAGAACAGTTTAATAAGTATTTCAGCTTCTCCGTGGCGGCCCGGCCCGGCGGTATTCGCTCCGGCGATATGTCCAACAACCGGCAGACAAAGTCGAACAACACGACCAGTACCGCGTACAACTACTACCTGCCCACGGTGTCCGACAATTCCGGCACCGACGACAATGTTATTATCAACAACTACCTGGGCAACAACGGCCGTCTGGAGATCGCCAACCAGATGCTCCATGTCACCAAGATGCTGGAGGCCCCCGAGGGCTACACCCTTACGGACACCCAGAAGGACGAGGTCTTCAACTACCAGATCTTCGTCCAGGGCGTCACCGGCAAGCGCACCGCCGTGCGCACCGAGTACAACGAGTACAGCAAAACTTGGGAGCGCCGCCTGGCCTATATCGACGTGCTCACGGACAACAGCGACCTGGTGATGGACAGCAGCAACAACCGCGCCCTGTTTGACTTGGTTGAAGAGGGATCGACCAAAACCGCCCGCATGGTGGTAAAGGACGCGGATGGGAACCTGGTCTACGCCGACGACGACGGCAATCCCACGGCAACTTCGTGCGACACGCCGGAAAATTCCCTCTACTATCTCTACCTGCCCTCCAACGGCGACCCCGGCACAGACGCCCAGCACGTCCACCGGCTATATCAGGACCCAGAGCATAACGGCGCGGCGGATGGCTTCTCGGGCACATTGGACAAAAACGGCACCACTACCTATTTTACCCCCGGCACACGGGAGCCTTCTTCCAGCGAGCCCGGCGCGGAAAACCGGAACAGCTACCGCCCGGCAGATGAGGAGCAGGGCCGCCCCGCCGGCACCCGGACCTACTGGGCCATGGACGCGGAGCTGATCCCCGTGAGCGAGGTACAGAAGGCCGAGAGCGGGAACGCGCTGAGCGACGTCACTTGGCAGCACGGTGAAGGAGAAGGTGCGGCAAACCATAACAGCGGCCAGCACACGGAGCTGACCTACCACACCTTCCTGATCCGCAAGCCCAGCGGCGAGACCAGCGAGACGAATTTCACCTCTCCCTATAAGACCCGCAGCGCCTACATGATCGTGGATCTGAACTTTGGCTACAACGCCAATGAGAAAGACGGGAGTACCGATCCGAAGGGGCCAATGACGACGGGTGACCTGTACGACGGGACCGTTCCCAGCGTCGACCGCCCGGACCTGTTCACCGGCGAAGTTGCAACTCCGACTTATATCGCCCAGCACACCGCCGAATTTACCCTGAAACACGGGGAAGGTCTGCTGCTGACGGGCCTACAAAACCGGGTTTCCTACCGCTTCACGGAGAAGCTGACCGATGACCAGCTGGCAAAGGGTTATACGCTGAAGGAGATCACCCACACCCAGCAGCGGGGCTCCGACAGTATCTACCGTCCCGGCATCCAGGAGATCCCGATCTACTCCTATGATGGCGCGACTTACGGCGACCAGTATGGCGAATACTCGTCGTATCTGACTGAGCACGGCCTGACCTGGGCGGGGAATCCATTCGCGACGATGGACTATGAGCCCTTCGCCCATACCAACGCCGTCATGTGGGAGTACTACGCCACCATGGAAGCGGGCACTTCCGGCAACCACCACCAGCCGTTGGATGCCACGGATGAAGTGGAAGATTCGATGCAGATATGGGATCAAACGAACGCAAACACATATAACAGTGTGAAAGGTCCTCATACGGTATCGGATAACCCCAACTGCGCGAAATGCGATGTGCGGCAGGGTGACGGTACCATCCTCCACTACATGTATAAGGAAGGGAAGCTCATCGACCCGCACTACAACGGCGAGGCGTCTACCTACCTGCGGAACATGGCCCGCTACGGCGTCAGCCCCACGGTCCACTTCGGCGTGAAGGATGAGAAAACCGATGTCTTCCCCGCCGAGCACAACGCCAACTATACCGGCGTCTATTCCGTCTTCGGCAACACCGGCTGGTTCGAGGAACAGGTAAACTACACCAACACCTTCGAGACGGGCACCCTCTCCATCACTAAGGAGCTGGAGGCCCAGGAGGGCACCAAGCTGACGGACGAGGACAAGGCGACAAAATTCGACTTCACGTTGACCCTGACCAAGTTCAAAGACAGCGACATTCCTCTGCCCGAGGTGCTGACCTACACCATCACCGACGTGAACGACCCCACGGCTACCATCACGGGCCGCCTGCTGCCGAACAGTTACCCCGGAGGCGACAAGACGGATAACGACCTCGTGGCCGAGGCGGATGGATCCTGGAAATTCCAGCTCAAGGGCGGCCAGACCATGAAGGTCGAGGACCTGCCGCTGGAGACCGGCTACACCTACAAGGTGGAGGAAAAGTATCCCGGCGACGGTTACGAGGTGACGGACAGCGAGCCGGGTGAAACCGATCCCGAAAAAGAGAAGACCGTTTCCGGCACCGTCACGGCGGGGGACGAAACGCCGGTGAAGGTGACCTTCACCAACACCAAGAAGAAGCCCGAACCTGCACAGGTAACGCTGAACCTGAAAAAGACCGTTTCCGGCGCCGGCTTTGATTGGACGGACCAGGTGTTCTCCTTCCTGGTGGCTCCCGCCCCGGGGAACCCGGCGGGCGACCCGTTCACCACCGCCGAGCGGATCAATGTGACCTCCGCAGGCGACACGGTGAACATCTTCCAGGATCTGAAATTTGAGACGCCCGGCACCTACACCTATACTGTCAGCGAGATTCCCAGCAATGTCCCCGGCATCACCAGCGACCACCATATTTATACGGTCACGGTGGAGGTGTCGGAGCAGTACACCCCGGTGGGGGTCTACACCGGCAAGCTGAACGTGACCCTGAAGGTCAACGGGACAGAGATCTCGGACGGCGAGATTGCCTTCACCTTCAACAATGAATACAACCCCCGTGAGATCAAGGTCCCCTTCCAGGCCCGGAAAATTCTGATTGGCGCCGATCTGGTGAAGGATCAGTTCCAGTTCGAGCTGAGATGCACGGGCTTTGAGCCCGCCGCCCCGGCGGCGCCCGCCAGCAACGAGGAACGCCCGCCGGTGAGCAATGGCACGCAGGAAGACCCGCCGGAGGCCACGGGC
>CANQPD010000036.1 GCA_947625655.1 uncultured Dysosmobacter sp. | reverse complement strand
AACGAGAATATTCCATAAAGAATGACATCACACGCAGGACATAGCATCCCTGTTGCCTCCGGCAAAGTTAATACAAAACGGAGGAACTGACCATGAAAAATCAAAGCACAGGACTGACCTACACCCCCTGCGGGGACTATCTGGTCCCCAACATCGCAATTTCGGTAGCGGCTACTGAAAATATCGGAAAGTACGGACGTATGCGGAAGAAGTACCTGCAAGAGTACCGGCCGGGGCTATACAGCCGGCTGGTGCTGTCGGAGAAACTGCAAGCACATTTGTTGGAAATCGACCGGACAGCACATCGCCGCCTGGAGCAGATGCTCCCGGCGCTTGCGAAGAAAGCCGGTGCAACGGAAACTCTGAAAGCCAGCGACCCGATGAAATGGGCGGGGATGATGAACACCTGTAAGGCGCAGGCAGAGGAAATCGTTATGGATGAATTGGTTTACAATTGACCGGCAGGGGCTGTACCGCTTTGGTACAGCCCCTGCCGTTATTTTTGCGGCTTGGGGTCCGGAGCAGGGATAGGTATCCCATTTTCAGACACGGGAAAGCTGCTGGCGGGTCAGGATACCACCCCATGTTTCCAGGTTGCAAGACGCGAGTCGGGAGCCGTGTTTTAGAGGCAAAAGCGGCATCCTGAGCAGGCCGGTCCGGGTATAACGGCATATGCCAATCGGTTCACAGCGAGCAGAGGACCGTCAACCACTCTGTCCGTTACCTTATGTCTAAATTAGGGACGGCAAAACAGGGCCTTATCAAAACGGTGAAAAAGTGAGCGGCTATATGCGGCGTCCGTTATCAAACAGCGTCACGCCGGACAACGTACACAGGCTGCCGGTCAGTGTGGCTTTTTGCAGAATTGTGTGAAGTCACGCAAAACAGCGAAACCGTAAATCCGGCCCATGGACAGGACATCGAGAACCGGCCCGGAAAATTGAAACAGTCCGCTCCGCACAGCAAAAGGACAGGAAAGTATTGCGGGGCAAAAGAAACCGCACAACAACGCTCAAGACTATCATGGGAGAAACGGGCGTATGGGACTTGACAAGGCGGGGCAATTCAGTGATACTGCGGAAGATGCGAATTGACAGCACTGGACGGGAATGTTACAATCCAAAGGTATAATAATGGGCTTTTGGGGGAATCCCGAGGCCCTCGGGAGGTACTGCCATGCGGAGGTTCAGGGACCTGGTGTTCTGGAAAAAGCTGGTCCTGTTCGGGGCTACGCCCCTGCTGGTCATCAGCATCCTGATCGGCGTGCTCTCCTACCGGCACACCCAGGATGCCGCCCGGGAGACCGGACGGAAGAGCTTGTCCGACGCCGTCAACCGCATCGACATCAGCATCACCGTCCGCTCCCGGCAGATCAACAGCGCCATGCAGGTGATGTACAACATCCTCACCCCATGGGAGGGGGAGGACGGCGGGGCGGCGGCGGACCTGGGGCAGATGGAGCAGCTGTGCAGCCAGCTGACGGAGCCTTTCCCGGAGATCCGGTCCATCAGCATTCTCTTAGGGGACCGGGTGGCCTACACCGCCGGCGCGGCCGTCAGCCCCAGCGACAGCGCCTTAGAGGAGATGTACCAGCTGGCCCGCTGGTTCCCCGGCCGGGTGGTCTGGTCCGAGCCCACCCCCGGCGATGTCTTTGACAGCCAGGGGTCCGCGTCCCCGGTGATCCCCGTCCTCCAGGGGATACAGGACGCCAGGGGCAGCACGGTGGGGCTCATCCTGCTGGGGGTGGACCCCAACGCCGCCGGCAGCGCCATCCTGGCCAAGCAGCGGATATTGAACCACCAGACGTCTCTGCTGTACAGCCGGGGCTCCCGGCGGATCTACAGCGACAACATGGTGCCCGAGGACCTCCAGGCGCTGATGCTGGAGCAGTACCGGGCCGGCAGGCGGATGTTCACCGTGACATACGACGGGAAGGATTACTGCTGCTACGCCCAGTACAACGGCATGGTGGGCTGGGTCACCTTCTCCCTGATCGCAGAGGAGTACCTGTTCCCCAACGCGGCCTCCCTGCGCCGGTACATCGTGCTGCTGGTAGTCATCTGCGTCACCCTGGCCAGTGTGTTCCTGATGGTGCTGGCCCGGGTGATCACCGGGCCTCTGGCCAGGCTCAACGCCGCCATGCGCCAGGCCCAGCGGGACAACTTCGACATCCACCTGGAGAACGACCGGCGGGACGAGATCGGCGAGCTGACGGACTCTTTCAACTACATGATGGACCAGATCCGCACCCTTATCAACCGGGTCTACCAGGAGAAGCTGGCCCAGATGAACGCGGAGATGGAGATGCTCCAGGCCCAGATCAACCCCCACTTCCTGTACAACACCCTGGACACCATCAACTGGATGCTCATCGACCAGGACGAGATGGAGATCAGCGCCATCGTGGTGGCCCTGGGCAAGCTGATGCAGTACAGCATGGACACCAGTATGTCCCTGGTGCCGCTGCGGGAGGAGTACCGCAACGCCCGGGACTTCCTCTTTCTCCAGAAGACCCGGCTGGAGGACCGGCTGGAGTACCAGCTGGAGCTGGAGGAGGGGCTGGAGGAGTTCCGCATCCCCAAGCTGATCCTACAGCCGCTGATCGAGAACTCTCTGAAGCACGGCGCCGTCCACGCCGCCCAGCGGATCACGGTCCGGGTGCTGACCGTCCGCCGGGGGGAGCGCATCTGCATCACCGTGGCCGACGACGGCGCCGGCATGGACGGGGAGCGGCTGGCGGCCTGCCGCCGGCTGCTGGGCAGCGCCGGGGAGGGCCAGGGCCGCATCGGCCTGCCCAACGTGGCCCGCCGCCTCCAGCTCCACTTTGAGGGGCGGTGTGAATTTCAGCTGGACAGCCAGCCCGGCCAGGGGACAACCCTGCGGCTGTGGCTGCCGGTCATCGGGGAGGGAGAGGGCCTGTGAGAATTGTCATCATCGACGACGAGCCCAAGATCCGCAAGGGCCTGGGCAAGATCCTCAGCCGCCACCCGGGCTGGTACGTGGCGGCGTCCTTCGCGGAGGCGGAGAGCGCCATGGAGTATCTGGCCCGGGAGGACGCAGACGTGGTGATCACGGACATCCACATGCCGGAGGTGACGGGGCTGGAGCTGATCGAGGGGCTGCGGGGGGTGTGCAGGACGGCGGCTTTCGTGATCCTCAGCGGCTACGCCCGGTTCGAGTATGCCCAGCGGGCCATCGACCTGGGGGTGAAGAAGTACCTGATGAAGCCCACCTCCCCGGAGGAGCTCACCCAGGCCCTGGAGCAGATCGAGGCGGACCGGGCCGCCGCCGCCAGCGCACCCGCCCCCGCCCAGAGCCAGGTCAGCAACCTGCTGGTCCGCCGGGCCCAGGAGTACATCGACCTGCACTACCGGTCCCGCTGCTCCCTGCGGGAGGTGGCCGACGCCCTGTACATCTCCCCCAACTATCTCTCCAACCTGTTCCGGAAGCACACCGGTATGCGGTTTTCCGACTACCTGCTGGAGGTCCGGATGGAGAAGTCCCGGCAGTACCTCATGGACGTCCACTACCGGGTGGGGGACGTGTCCGCCCTGGTGGGCTTCGGCGACCCCCGGTATTTCAGCGCCACTTTCCGCAAAAAATACGGGATGACGCCCCTGGAGTTCCGCAACCACTACGCCGCCGGCACCGCCGGCGGGGCGGCGGGTCCGGTTTGACATTTGTGTTGGATTTTCCACAAAATCATAAGTCTGTCCCGTTGACCCCCGAAAAAGGGGAATGGTACAATAAAGTCGGTCATCGTATTGCCGGTGGCCGACTTTATATTATACAGGAGGACAGACTATGAAAAAGACACTTGCACTGCTTTTGGCGCTGGTGCTGGCGCTGGGTATGCTGGCCGGCTGCGGCGGCAGCAACGCCGGCGGAAACAGCAACGCCGGCAATAACGGCGCTTCCGACAACGGCGGGGCCGCCGACAACGGCGGTTCCGACGAGGGCGGCGTCCCCGGCGCGGCGGACGTGAAGATCGTCCTGCTGCTCCCCGGCGAGATCAACGATCAGGGCTGGAACGCCTCCAACTACGCCGGCGTGGTGGCCTGCAACGAGCAGCTGGGCACCAGCATGGAGTACGTGGAGGCCGTCCAGGAGGCGGACTTTGAGTCCACGTTCCGGGAGTACGCCGAGCGGGGCTATGACATCATCATGGCCGCCGGCTCCCAGTTCGACGAGGCCGCCGCCAGCGTGGCCGCCAGCTATCCCGACACCCTGTTCATGGTGGTCAACGGTGCCAACTCCGACGGCGACAATCTCTGCCCCCTGTTCCCCAAGGAGTATGAGGCATCCTACCTGGCCGCTGTGATCGCCGGCAACATCACCGAGAGCGGCGTGTTCGGCATGATCGGCGGCGACCCCAACCAGGCCATGCAGGACCTGATGGCCGTGTACGGCAAGACCGCCGTGTCCATCGCCCAGGAGCGGGGCATCGCCGACGCCACCTATAACCTGGCCTACTCCAACAGCTGGGACGACGTGGCCCTGGGCAAGCAGATGTCCGAGAGCATGATCGACGAGGGCGCGGACGTCATGTTCGTCTACGCCAACGAGCTGGGTCTGGGCGTCATCAGCGGCGCCCAGGAGAAGGGTGCCAAGGTGGTGGGCTACTCCGCCGACCAGACCCAGATCGACGAGAACACCGTGGTGGCCTCCATCGACTTCGACTACGCCACCATGTACGTCTGGGCCATCAACGAGTACCTGGACGGCAACCTGACCGGCCACCAGATCGTGGAGGTGGGCGTGCCCGAGGGCATCTACTTCCCGGTCTACACCGACAACTGCCCCGCGGAGGCCAAGGCCGCCTGTGACGAGGCCGTGGAGGCCCTGAAGGCCGGCAGCGTGGATCTGAAGGCCCTGTTCGACTGATCACGGCGCCCCGCCGGCACCGCGCAGGCAGATGACAGCAAAGGTCAATCAAGGCGCGGGCCTGCTTGTACCACAAGCAGGCCCGCGCGCTGTTGAAACAAACCATACGGAGGGAGGAACCTACATGGGAATACCGGTAGTAGAGCTTCGGCATATTACCAAATGCTTCACCAAGGTGGTGGCCAATAAGGACGTATCCATCACGGTCAACGCCGGGGAGGTGGTGGCCCTGCTGGGGGAGAACGGCGCGGGGAAGAGCACCGTGATGAAGATCCTCTACGGCCTCTACGGCATGGATGAGGGCCAGATCCTGATCCGCGGCGAGGAGGTCCAGATCAAAACCCCCGCCGACGCCATGAGCCGCGGCATCGCCATGATCCAGCAGCACTTCTCCCTGGTGCCCACCCACACCGCCGCGGAGAACATCATCCTGGGCAACGTACACGGTCGCATCGCCATCAAGGAGTACGAGAAGAAGCTGTCCCAGATCGCCCGGGACTACGGCTTCGACGTGCCCATGGACCGACCCATCCGGGAGCTGGCCGTGGGCCAGCAGCAGAAGGTGGAGATCCTGAAGGCGCTGTATATCAATACCAGCATCCTCATCATGGACGAGCCCACCGCCGTGCTGACGCCCCAGGAGTCCGACAACCTGATGCAGTTCATCAAGAGCTTCACCGCCAAGGGCAACAGCGTGGTCTTCATCACCCACAAGATGAAGGAGGTCATGGAGGTGGCGGACCGCATCGTGGTCATGCGCGCCGGCGTGGTGGTGGACGAGGTCCGCCGGGAGGACACCAACGAGCGGGAGCTGGCCCACATGATGATCGGCCAGGACATCGTCCCGCCGGTGCGGAACCTGTCGGAAGACTACGCCGCCGGGAAGGACGTGCTCCGCTTCGAGCACGTGAGCCTCCGGGAGAAGCGGGGGGCCCAGCTGCTGCGGGACGTGTCCTTCTCCATCCACGAGGGGGAGATCTTCGGCATCGCCGGCGTCAGCGGCAACGGCCAGGACGACCTGTGCGACGTCATCAGCGGCGTGAAGTCCCCCACGGAGGGCACCGTCTATCTGGACGGGCAGAACATCAACCGGGCCACCATCCGCCAGCGGAACGCCGCCGGCATCGGCTACGCCCCCGTGGACCGCTACCGGGACGGCATGATCATGGACATGGACCTGGCGGAGAACGTGCTGCTGAAAGGCTGCTTCAACAAAAAGTGGCTGAACCACGGCTTCATCCGCCAGCGGCAGCTGCGCCGCTACACCGACGAGCTGATCCAGCGCCACCGGGTGAAGGCCACGGGGTACAGCGACATGGCCGGCGGCCTCTCCGGCGGCAACCAGCAGAAGCTGCTGCTGGGCCGGGAGGTGGACGTGGGCACCCGGCTGCTGGTGCTGAACCAGCCCACCCGAGGCCTGGACATGGGCGCGGTGGACCGCATCCACCACGTCATCATGGAGGAGAAGGAGAAGAAGAAGGCGATACTGCTGGTCTCCACCGAGCTGACGGAGATCTTTGAGATGTGCGACCGGATCGCCGTGATGCACAACGGCGGCTTCATGGGCATCTACCGCAACGGGGAGCTGACCACGGAGCAGATCGGCCTGCTGATGGCCGGTGTGGCCGGCGGAAAGGAGGCAGCGGAATGAAACGGGCAAATATTCTCCTGTACAACATCGCCGCCGTGGCTGTCGGCCTGGTCATCAGCGCCGCCATGCTCCTCTTTATGGGGGTCAATCCCATCGACGTGTGCGCCCAGACCCTGTCCAAGATCGTGACGGACCGGTACAACCTGGGCGAGATCCTGGTGAAGGGCACTCCGCTGATCTTCACCTCCCTGGCCTTCGCCTTCACCTACAAGGCCAACCTGTTCAACATCGGCGCCCAGGGCCAGTTCTCCATGGGCGCCATCGCGGCCATCTCCCTGTCCCTGGCGCTCCAGGACCGGGTGCCCACCTTCCTGCTGCTGCTGATCGTGCTGGTCGGCTCCTTCTGTGCCGGGGCCCTGGTGGGCGCCCTCATCGGCATCGCCAAGGCCCGGTTCAACGCCAATGAGTTCCTGGTCAGCATGATGTCCACCTACGTGGTCAGCAACTTCATGGACTACCTGCTCCGCACCAGCCTCCAGGAGACCAAGGCGGAGTATATGCAGACCGACGCCATCAGCAAGAGCGCCTATCTGCCCGTCATCCTGAAGGGCACCCGGGTACACCTGGGCTTCCTGCTGGCGGTGGTGGTGGCGGTGCTGGTGTGGGTGCTGCTGAACAAGACCGCCTTGGGCTTCCAGATCCGGGCCGTGGGCAAGAACCCCAACGCCTCGGAGCTGGGCGGTATCAACGCCCGGCGGATCTACGTCATCGCGTTCCTCATCGCCGGCGGCCTGGCGGGCCTGGCGGGCCTGACGGAGATCAACGGCGTGCAGCACATGCTGCTGCGGGAGTTCAACGCCTCCATCGGCTCCTACGGCATCGGCATCGCCATCCTGGCCAACGGCAACCCCATCGGCTGCATCTTCGCCTCCCTGCTGTTCGGCTTCCTGAACATCATGGGCACCACCATGGGCCGTCTGCCGGGGCTGGACATCCCCGCCAGCATCATCGAGCTGATCGAGGGCATCGTTATGATCTGCGTCATCATCTCCTATGCCCTCCGCTACTACATGGAGAACCGCAGCGAGAAAAAACGCATGAGAAAGGCTGGTGTTTGACTGTGCTGAACCTATTGACCCGCGCCATTATGATGAGCACGCCCCTGCTGCTGGGCGCCCTGGCGGAGGTGTACGCCGAGCGCACCGGCATGATGATTTGCGCCATCGAGGGCATTTTCCTCATCGGTGCCTGGGGCGGCTTCGTGGGGACCTACATCAGCGGCAGCATGGTGCTGGGCCTGCTGGCCGCCGTGGCCCTGGGGGGCCTGATGGCCCTGCTGTACGCCTTTGTCACCGTCACCCTCAAGCAGCAGCAGGTGGTCACCGGCACCGCCCTGAACATCCTGGCCGGGGGCATCTGCGCCTTCTTCCAGCGGGTGCTCTTCGGCGTGCCCACCACGCCGCTGCAGATTGCGACGCTGCCCCGGATCGCCGTCCCCCTCCTGTCCGCCATCCCTGTGGTGGGCCCCATATTCTTCCAGCAGAACATCCTGACCTATCTGGCCTATCTGCTGATCCCCGTGTCCGTGTTCGTGCTGTACAAGACCTCCCTGGGCCTGACCATCCGCTCCACCGGCGAGAACCCCATGGCCGTGGACGTGGCCGGCATCAACGTCAACCGGGTCCGCTTCCTGATGGTCCTGGTGGCGGGGTGTATCGGCGGCCTGGCCGGCGCTTTCTACACCGTGGGCTACCTGGGGATGTTCACCACCAACATCATCGGCGGCCGGGGCTGGATCGCCTTCGCCATCTGCTTCCTGGGCAACTGGACGCCCATGGGCGCGGTGCTGGGGACCCTGGCCTTCGGCCTGGCCGACGCGGTGTCCATCTACTTCCGCACCGGGGCCACGGCGGTGCCCACGGAGCTGATCATCGCCCTGCCCTATATTCTGACCATCGCCCTCACCGTGTTCCGCAGCAACTTCCAGGTCCCCGCCAAGCTGGGCATCCCGTACAGTAAGGAGAGCTGATTCCTCAAATTATTGAGTAAATCCAAGGTAAATTCAGGTTCGTCGAGAAGTTGCGGTTGAGAAGTTGCAGAACCCTTTAGGAACTAAAGGGCGCACTTCTATACGGGGTAAACCCCGTATCGTGCGCTCTGCGAGGCTGAACCGCCCTGACACCCGAGTG
>CANQPD010000035.1 GCA_947625655.1 uncultured Dysosmobacter sp. | reverse complement strand
CGCAGAGGGGCAAACTCTGCGACCGAGCCGCCGTTGGCGCTATAGCGCTTCTCCCGCTTTTCGGAGAATGTATACCGCGCCGAAGGGGAATATCATACGGAGCTTGCCGGGAGGGAACGGAAGATGAGGAAACCGCGCGTCATAAATGATGGCGAAACGCTTGAAATAACGAATGGAACGGCAAAACGCTCCGGTCGATCTCTTTTCCAGGGGGGAAAGCAAATGAGGGAAACGAAAACGCACGGATTATCGCACAGGCTGACGGCTGCCCTGCTCTGCCTGTGCATGGTCGCCTCGATGCTGAGCGGCTTCCAAGTACGGCAGGCATATGCCGCGGCGGGGCAGACGGAGCATATTGTGGAGAACAGCCGGGTGGCCGACCCGGACACCATGGACGATTACTTAAACCGTCTGCTCACCGCCTCCACCGGCTCCCGGTACGCCGGCCGGGTCTGGACGGACAAGTCGGTCTTCGCCTATAGCGAGGGCAATAACACCATCACCCTGGACATGGATACCGACGGTTACAAGGGCAACGTGGAGTTTAACGCGGATTTTGCCCACGTCTTTAGCGCCCTGGCAAGCTCCCAGGTGGTCAACGAGTATCCGCCTTCCCCCATCGATATGGTCCTGGTGCTGGATGTGTCCAGCTCGATGGGGGACGAAACGGAACCGGCGGATAATGTATTTGCCGACATTCGGAAAGAGCTTGTAGATTATTTCAGCAGTGGCGCTGGTGCAGGAATCCTTACCACAAGTGGATTCGATACATACTATAATTCTGAGCATTACGTTAAGTACAAGGTCTATGACGCATATCAAGGCAGCAGCACCTATCATACAAACAGCAGGGATTTCGTCCCGAGCGAATTTGAAGATTCTGATTTGTTCGGCACAGGTGATGACCACGTCTCAACAGACGGAAAATTCACTTCAAAAGATGTAGTTGAAAAGTTCCTCGCAAAGTATCATGCGGGAATGTATATGACCAGAGCGAGTGGCAGTGACCCGTGGACGGTCACGGATACTGAGCCGGAAGGCTGGGCGGAAGATAGCAATCACCGCAGGATCACAGGCGTAGAGATTTCTGCCCATGGACACTTCTGGAGCAGTGACGGCAATGATCTAACAATGGAAGAAGCTGCCGCACAGCAGGCGTTTTCACACACGCGTTTTCTGAACCTGATCTATTCTGCTAACCGGGTCATTGAGCAACTGATGAATAACAACCCGGAAAACCGGGTCAGCGTTGTTATCTACGACCGCCGCGCTACGGTCATTATGCCCTTGGCGCACTATGATGCGAATACAGAAACGCTTGCCGACATGAAATCACCCGACGGCATCGATGATAGTAGTTATGTATTTGACAACGATAAATATACCGACGATGCCGCACAAATCATTTACAAACACCTCGGTAGCCAGACCTTTGGGTATCTCTGCCCGTTCTTTGACGCACATAGTGACAGTGGGCACCATCCCACCGACTATGTAAATGTTGATGTCGCGCGCGTTGTCGCCAAACCACGCGATGTATTGGCTGCCGATGGCGTCACTCCCGTTAAAACGATCGATATAGAGAATATCCGCATTACTGGTACGGATACACACGCCGGACTCACTGCCGGTATGGAACAGTTGGCCAACGCCAAGGACACCACTCTGACGGCCAAGCTCTCCGACGGCAGCACCAACACCGTGCCCCGCATCCCCGCCCTGATCGTTATGACCGACGGCGGCTCCAACACCGTGGCCAACGGCCCGTGGTATGACCCGGACTATGCCACCCCGGTGCAGCGCTCCGACTACAAGAACGAGTGGTCGACGGTTGTTGTGACCCAGTATCTTCTGACGGCGGCCTATCTGAAATCCGCCGTGGAGAAGAACTACGATAAATACATGGCCCTCAGCGACCATCAGGATCTGCCGGTGTATACCGTGGGCGTCGATCTGCGGGACGACTCCGATGACTGGGTCCCGGCCCGGCTGTACCCCATGATGGATCCTGCGAATTATTTCAAAAGGCAGGACGAAGTGCCAGGGACCGTCAAGAATCCGACGGCGGGCGATTTGCCGCTGGGCGATGATAGTGGAACTGACAAAAGAAGCAACGAAGGCATCATAGGAAACGCATATGAAAACTGGACGGAGTGGGCAGACGATCCAGATGCCGACGTAACGACAAAGTTCCCGATTGCGCACTGGAGCAGCAGTGAAAACAGAACGAAAAGCAGGTTCTCACAGCAAGAAGACAGTGGCACTACCAATATTTATCTTATCCCGTTTGAGCAAGATGAGGTCAACCATGAAGGCACTGCGCTTAAGCAAGGCACGATGACCTATGATAACGGGGCAAAGAATAGCGGCAGCCTGGATGTTTATTATAACCAGTTGTGGCACGGCTGGGAAGGCGAGACGACCTCCGGCTTGCCTAGCGAAAGCCTGTCTCTTTGGGATAATAACAAGGATAATAATGCAGCTCCATATCAATTCGATCCAGATTATGATGATGACGCTCTCGGCACGGCTACATTCTGGTCCTTCAATGATGCAAAGGGCACCGTTGGGGAGGGAGGAAAACCCTACAAAGCCGGCGGGAACAGCTACCAGGCCGATTATCTCGCGGATCGGACGGTCAAATATAACGACGGCAGCGTTGAGAATAAGGTCCGGGGGGTGGCGGCTGTCACCCAGGAGGACATGAAGTCCAACATCAACTACGTCACCAAGTTCTACGATGTGTCGTCCGCCGAGATGGAGGGCATCTTTGAGCAGATCCTGGCGGAGGTCATGGGCCAGGTGTTCGTCCCCATCTCCGGCGACAACGACGCCGGCGTGGGCAACTCCATCACCTACCAGGACCCCCTGGGAGAGTACATGGAGATCAAGAACCAGTCCATCATCGCTACGCCGCACCACATTGACAACCACGCCACAGGCGAGGGAACGCCCACCACCTACGACATGGCGCTGCTGGTCTTCGGCGAGATGCACGGTCTGGTGCGCGCCGGTGTGTACGACTGGAACTGGAACGACCAGTGGATGCGATTGAACAATAAGAACTTTGGCGTCGACGCGTTCCCCCAGGGATGGTACAAGGGCGAGCCAAAGGCAGGACAAACGGCGTTGCCCGCAGATCAACTAAAAACGGACACCGACGGGTCGAGTTCGTATCCCGCGTGCGATTATTTTGACAATCCCAGCAAAACATACAGCAGCGCCCAGGAGGCCCGGGACGACGGCTGGGTCATGCGCTTTAACTTCCAGACCCTCCTGTCCTTCGTGCCCATCACGGGCGTTACCAATCCGAACGTCCACCCCAGCACACTTCCCGATCAGGTGAAGAACACCGTTTACACCTGCTACCGCTTCGCGGGCTCGCAGGAGGACCGGAACGAGCTGCACCGCAACCCCATTTATGGCGATGGCGTGCCGACGGATGTGCAAACGGCGTGGGATGCGGCTCACAAAGCGCTAGGGACATCCTACCCCACGACTAACGATATCTATGCAGGCACCCCCGGCGTGTACCGCCTCTCCGACATCCGTGTGTGGGTGGAGGAGTACGGCGACTTCAACGATACCGACGGCGCCATCACGCCTAACAGTGGCTACGATCGTTCGCTGTATGTGGACATCCCGGCGGCGGCCGTCCCCACGGAGCTGGCCACCATCACCCTGGGTGAAAATGGCGTCATGGCCTACGAGACCAACCTGGGCAGCGATCACGACTATGACCCGAAATATTGCTACCAGTCCACCCCCTTCCGGCTGTTCTACGCCGTGGGCCTGGAGGAGGATCTGATCCTCCGGGACGATGCGGGCAATCAGACCGGCGTGGACTTTAACAAGATCTCCCCCGAGTACATCAGTTCTCACGGGGTGGAGGAGAATAACGAGAACCATAACTATGTCTGGTTCATCTCCAACTACTATTCCGAGACCCGGTACGACGAGTACGCCACCGATTCCATTTCCCGTACCCGGGGCGACCCCACCGTGACCTTCTCCCCCGGCTCCGATAACCGGTACTATGTGTTCCAGAAGCCTCTGCCCCTCTATGCCCACGCCTACCGGGCGTCGGGGAGCGGCCTGACCCCCGTGGACAATCCGGGCGGAGCATGGACCAGCGCCAACAACCGGGGCGGCAACGGCACCACCACCTGGGAGAACAGCGAGACCGGCGGCGCCAGCTGGACCGGCGGCCAGTACATGGGCACCTATGCAAGTCAGGCGGAGTTCCAGCGGCTATATAATGATGCAAAAGATGGCAAGATCACCGACTCCAACGGCGGCGTATACGAGCTTGTGGAGAACGGCATCGTGTTCCTCCAGGAGGACCTGCTGGAGCATGTGACCTCAAATAGCACCGGCAGCGGCTATACCGACGATTCCATCTCCTTCAGCTCCAACGACTACTTCTTCATCCTGCTGGAGTTCTATGTGCCCACTGGCGGTGTGGGGCAAGACCGGGACGGCGTTGAGATTGAAGGCTCGCAGCAGGGCAAGTTTGTGCAGTGGGCCCTGGCCCGGAAGGGCAGCGAGTTTGGCTCCGGCTACGCCTCCAGCGGCATCAGCAACGGCGATATGCTCTGCTGGACGGATATGAACGGCCAGATCGGCACCCCGTTCGCGTATATGTCCATGTCCGACACCGACGACCGCACCCGGGGCGAGCCGACATTCGAGAAGCTGACGTATGGGGAAGCCCAATTGAGGGAGTACCTGCGGCATCCCAGCAGACAAGACGATGCCCAACCCGGATTACGTTGATGCAGATACGACGCCCACTGTGTCTCCGACCATCAAGGTCCTTGACCAGCAGGTCGCGTACTGGACGGCGGTGCAGAATGATCCCCAGGTGAAGGCGGCGCTGCAAGCGGCTGCAAACGAGAAAGGTGACGGCGTAGTCTCCAACTTGACCAAGACGGAGTTTGACGACTACTTCCAGTTCGCGGTGGCGACCAAGCCCGGCGGCATCCGCTCCGGCGATATGTCCAACAACCGGCAGACAAAGTCGAACAACACGACCAGTACCGCGTACAACTACTACCTGCCCACGGTGTCCGACAATTCCGGCACGGACGACGACGTGATCATCAACAACTACCTGGGCAACAACGGCCGGCTGGAGATCGCCAACCAGATGCTCCATGTCACCAAGATGCTGGAGGCCCCGGCGGGCTACAAGCTGACAGATGACCAGAAAAAGGAGGTATTTAACTACCAGATCTTCGTCCAGGGCGTCACCGGGAAGCGCACCGCCGTGCGCACCGAGTACAACGAGTACAGCAAAACTTGGGAGCGCAAGCTTGCCTACATCGACGTGCTTACGGATAACAGCGACCTGGTGCAGACCAACGACAACACCCGGGCCCTGTTCGTTCTGGAGTCAGCCTCCAGCACCCTGGGGGGAGGCACCGTCGATATTGCCAAGCAGGTGGTGGCGGGCGACGACGGCAAGTATTACTACGCCAACGACGACGGCACCCAGAGCACGACGGAATTGACAAATCAGGAAGGGCCGTTCTACTACCTGTACCTGCCCTCCAACGGCGCGGAAGGGACCGACGCCCAGCATGTCCACCGGCTGTATCAGGCCGAGGACTACGAAGGCGCGGATAAGGATCAGTTTGATACGGAAAAACTGAAAAAGAACGGCACCACCACCTTTGTCAACCCGGGCCAGCATGATTTCACTGGCACGGAGCCCGGCGTGGGCAACACGGACAGCTACCGCCCGGCAGATGAGAAGCAGGGCCGTCCCACCGGCACCAAAACCTACTGGAGCCAGGAGGCGGAGCTGATCCCCAAGAGCGAAGTGGATGACGTGGAGGCTATTTCTGGCGTGGTCGGTATCGCGCTGGATAGCGCCGGCGGCGGCTGGACGCATGATGATGGCCAGCATAGCAACCACAAAGAGCTGACCTATCACACCTTCCTGATCCGCAAGCCCAGCGGCGAGACCAGCGAGACGAACTTCACCTCCCCGTACCAGACCCGCAGCGCCTACATGACCGTGGACCTGAATTTCGGTCAGAACGCCAATAAGGATGACGGCGGTCCCAGCGGAGAAACCGGCCCGATGACGACAGGCGACCTGTACGACGGGACCGTCCCCAGCGTCGACCGGCCGGATCTGTTCGGCAGCCTGTCCGCTGACGAAATCGCTAAGAACACCGCCGAATTTACCCTGAAGCACGGCGAGGGTCTGCTGCTGACGGGCCTGCAAAACCGGGTTTCCTACCGCTTCACGGAGAAGCTGACCGACGCCCAGCTGAAAATGGGCTATACCCTGAAGGAGATCAGCCACGTCCAGCAGCGGGGGTCCCTGACCACCTATGCCCCGGGGGCGAACAAGTTTACGGATCTGGGTGATGGATTCAACGCATCAGAAGGCGGCGAGACCTACTTCCACACCAACGCCAAGCTCGTGGAGTCCTACTCCACCATGACGGGCACCGGCAACCACCACGATCCAGATAATAATCCCGCCTGCAAAAATGGCGAGGCTGACGAGACCATGCCTGATGGCTCCATACGTCACTACTTCGTTAGAGACGGCGAGCTGGTAGATAAGCACTATACCGGTGATGGTTTCGATTCCAGCCGCTATGTGGTGAATGCCACCGCCCACTTTGGCGTAAAGGAGGAACCCACGGAGAGCGTTGTGACCACCCAGAACGCCAAAACTGACTATACCGGCGTCTACTCCGTCTTCGGCAACACCGGCTGGTTCGAGGAACAGGCCAACTTCACCAATACCTTCGAGCCTGCGGATCTGTCCATCATCAAGGAGCTGGAAGCCGCGGAAGGCGAGGAGCTGACGGAGCAGGATAAGGGCACCGCGTTCGACTTCACCCTGTCCCTGACCCAGGCCAGCGGAAGCGACATTCCGCTGCCCAGCGTGCTGAACTACGTTATCACCGACGCGAACGATCCAGCGGTGAGCATCACGGGCCGCCTGCTGCGGAGCGATTACGACGGAGGCGATGTCACGGCTAATGACTTCGTGGCCGAGACGGATGGAACCTGGAAATTCCAGCTCAAGGGCGGCCAGACCATGACGGTCAAGAACCTGCCGCTGGAGACCGGCTACACCTACAAGGTGGAGGAAAAGGATCCCGGCGACGGTTACGACGTGACGGACGGCGATACCGAGCCTAACGACAAAACCGTTACCGGCACCGTCACGGCGGGAGATAAAGCGCCGGTGAAGGTGACCTTCACCAACACCAAGACACCGCCTAAGCCTGCGGAAGTATCGCTGAAGCTGAAAAAGACTGTGACCGGCGACACCTTTGACTGGACGGCGGAGCAGAGCTTCAACTTCCGGGTGACGCCCGACGGGAAGAATCCGGAGAACGATCCCATCAAGGACCAGACTGGCTGGGACGAGACGGGCAAGTACATGACCGTCACCGTTACCGGCCCCGGCGATACGGACAACTCGAAGGTCGCGGATATCTTCAAGGAAGTGCAATTCACCGCGCCCGGCACCTACGTCTATACCGTCAGCGAGGAAACCAGCAAGATCCCCGGTATTTCCACCGATTCCACGGTCCGTACGGTGAAAATCGTCGTGTCGGAGGAGTACGCTGACGGTGGGTACTACACCGGCAAGCTGAAGGCGGATATCACGGTCAACGGCAATCCTCTTGCAGATGATCTGATCGTCTTTGACTTCAACAACAAATTCAGCACGACGGAGATCGTCGTTCCCTTCCAGGCCCGGAAGATCCTGGAGGGCGGGACGATGAAAGGCGGCGAATTCAGTTTCGAGCTGAGATGCACCGCCGCGCCTGAACCCGCGGCGGCGCCCGCCAGCAACGAGGAACGCCCGCCGGTGAGCAATGGCACGCAGGAAGACCCGCCGGAGGCCACGGGCACGGATCCCACAGATCCTTCCGCCCCGGAGGAGACGACCGGCGATCCCACGGATCCCACCGAGAACACGGGTGACACCGAGCCCACGGAATCCACGCCTACGGAACCCGCGCCTACGGAACCCGCGCCCTCCGAGCCTGTCCCGGAGACCACGGGAGAAGGATCCACGGAGCCGGAGAACCAGAATCAGAACGAGAGCCAGCCCATCAGCGGGCGCCCGAACGTCTCCGCGCCTATGAGCAGCCGGATCCTGCGCCGGGCCCCGGATGGGGTAGATCCCAGCGGGGAAACCCAGTCCACCGAGGGCGATCCGACCGACGGCGAGACCACGCCTACCGAGAATTCCACCGAGCCTACGGGCGAGACCCCGCCTGCCGGGAACGGTGAGCCCGCCCCCATCAACGTGGATCCCGGTGATACGCGCACAGCGCACAACGACGAAAATGGCCTGATCGATTTCGGCTCCTTGACCTTCACCGAACCTGGGACCTACACCTTCGTCATGAGCGAGGTCAATGAAAAGAAGCCCGGTATCGATTACGATGATACGGAGTACACCATCACTGTGGTCATCGCAAGGGATACAGTCACAGGCGCGCTGGTGGTGGAGAGCATTACTTATTCGCCCGAAGTGCCGGCAGAATTTAATATGCCCACCTTCACCAACACGGCGGCCACCGGCAGCCTCCATGTGGAGAAGCACGTCACCGGCATCGGCGACACGAATAAGGACTTCCACTTTACCGTGGAATTCGTCCCGCCCGCTGCCGATTATACCGGCGTGGAGATTAAAAAATTCGACGCCGCCGGAACGCTGACCTCGGAATCCTTCACCATTACTGCTGACGGCAAGCTGACCTTCACCCTGAAGGACGGCGAGTATCTGGATGTCGAGGGCCTGCCCGTAAACACCACCTACACGGTGACGGAGCAGGAGGCCAACCAGGACGGCTACACCACCAGTTCCAGCGGCGCGACCGGCACCATCACCGCTGACGTCACGGCAGAGGCGCAATTCGTCAACAATCGGCCCGCCCCGGAGCCCAAGACCGGCAGCCTGACGGTCTCCAAGACCGTCACCGGCGACGGCGACAAGCAGAAGGACTTCCACTTCACCGTGACCTTTACCCCGGCAGAGAAGGATTACAGCAGCGCGGTTGTTACAAAATTCGACGCTGCTGGGAATGCCACTTCTGAAACCTTCGCGATCACCGGCGGCAAGCTGGAGTTCACCTTGAAGGACGACGAGTCTGTGACCGTCTCCGGTCTGCCCGAGGGCACTGGCTACACGGTGACGGAGCAGGAGGCCAACCAGGACGGCTACACCACCAGTTCCAGCGGTGCGTCCGGCACCATCACCGCTGACGTCACGGCAGAGGCGCAATTCGTCAACAATCGGCCGGCCCCGACGCCCAAGACCGGCAGACTGAGGATCTCCAAGACTGTCACCGGCGACGGCGACAAGACCAAGGACTTCCACTTCACCGTGACCTTTACCCCGGCAGGGGAGGATTACAGCAGCGCGGTTGTTACAAAATTCGACACTGCTGGGAATGCCACTTCTGAAACCTTCGCGATCACCGGCGGCAAGCTGGAGTTCACCTTGAAGAACGGCGAGTCTGTGACCGTCTCCGGTCTGCCCGAGGGCACTGGCTACACGGTGACGGAGCAGGAGGCCAACCAGGATGGCTACACCACCAGCTCCACCGGCGCGACCGGCACCATCACCGACGGCGGCGTGGCGGAGGCGAAGTTCACCAACGACAAGCCCGCCCCCGAGACCGGCAGCCTGAGGATCTCCAAGACCGTCACCGGCGACGGCGATAAGACCAAGGACTTCCACTTCACCGTGACCTTTACCCCGGCAGGGGAGGATTACAGCAGCGCGGTTGTTACAAAATTCGACACTGCTGGGAATGCCACTTCTGAAACCTTCGCGATCACCGGCGGCAAGCTGGAGTTCACCTTGAAGGACGGCGAATATCTGGATGTCGAGGGCCTGCCTGTGGGCACCGCCTACACGGTGGCAGAGGATGATTACACGTCCGAGGGCTACACCACTACCTCTGCTGGAGAGACCGGGACCATCCCCAACGGCGGAGCAACCGTTACATTCGTCAACGACAAGCCCACGCCGCCTCCTTCCTCCACGCCGACGACGCCGCCTCCCACCACGGAGCCCACAACTCCGCCGCCTCCTTCCTCCTCGCCGGACGACACGCCGAAGACGGGAGACGGGAGCCTGCTGGGCCTGTGGGTGATACTGGCAGTGTTCTCCATGTCCTGCGCGGCCTGGACGGGCCTCTCCGCGGTAAAAGCAGCCCCCAAAAAGAACCGACACCATTAAGACAAGCCGGCGGACAGGATCTCCTGTCCGCCGCTTCAGCTTGTCAAAAAAGTCTTTCAAAACGCCCCAAAATATGCTATAATAGTGGAAACAGGGGGTGCTGGAATGGAAC
>CANQPD010000034.1 GCA_947625655.1 uncultured Dysosmobacter sp. | reverse complement strand
CGGTTTCCCTTTTGGCATAAGCAACACCCCATTCGTTATCAGTATACCATACTGTCTAACAAATGGGGTGCTGTTCACTTTGACCGGGTCGGAATTTTTTACTCTTTTTCCGCTCTTACCAGGGCCGCGGCGACGGCGTCGTCCATGTCGTAGTACTTATACTCCCCCAGCCGGCCGCCGAAGATAACCTCCGGCCGCTCTCTGGCAAGCTCCAGATACTGCTCATACAGCGCCTGATCTCTCTCATCGCCGACCGGATAGTAGGCCTCCCGACCGGGCACCCACTCCCGGGGATACTCCCGGGTCACCACCGTCTTCGGGCTCTCCTGCCCAGACAGGTGCTTATGCTCGATGATACGCGTATAGGGCGGCTTTTTCTCGCAGTAGTTGACCACCGCATGCCCCTGGAAGTCCTCCTGCTCCAGTGTCTCCGTCTCAAAACGCAGGCTCCGGTATTCCAGCTGCCCCAGCTCATACCCGAAAAACTCGTCTATGGGGCCGGTGTATACGGTCTTCTTCGCGATATCCGGAAAGGCGTTTACCAGTTTTTCATAGCTCATTTCCGTCACCGCCGGGATACCCTCCAGCAGCTTCTCTATGAGCCCGTTATAGCCTCCCTCCGGGATGCCCTGATGCTTGTCCTCAAAGTATCGGTCGTCCTTCGTGAACCGCAGGGGGATGCGTTTGATGATATTCGCCGGCAGGCTCTTGCACGGCCGGCCCCATTGCTTCTCCGTGTAGCCTTTGACAAGCGTCTTATAGATGTCCTTTCCCACCAGCGCCAGCGCCTGCTCCTCCAGGTTTTCCGGCTCATGGTCCAGCTTCGGCCGCTGGGACGCAAGCTTCTTTTTGGCCTCCTCCGGCGTCTTTACGCCCCACAGCTGCTCAAAGGTCCTCATATTGAAGGGCAGGGAATATTCCTTCTCCCCGCTTACCGCCGTCACCCGATGGGTATAGGGCCTAAATGCGGCGAAGCGGTTCACATATGCCCACACCTTCTCGTTGTCCGTGTGGAAGATATGGGCACCATATTTGTGGACCGTGATGCCCTCCACATCCTCACAGTACACGTTGCCGCCCAGTTGGGGGCGTTTGTCGATGACCAGACACTTTTTGCCCTTGTCCGTCATCTCCCGGGCAAATACGCTGCCATAAAGGCCGCTGCCCACGATGAGGTAGTCGTACCTCTCATTGAGCGCCGCCCATATGGCTCCGGCCTGATCCAGCGTGATCGTCTTGTCCAGATACTGCTGGTACAGGCCGCATATCACCGCCGTGTCTCCGCAGGCGATCTGCTCCCCGTGTTCCAGCCACAGCACCTTCGTGCAAAGCTCCTGTATCTGATGCAGCGAATGGGATACCAATATGGTCGCCGCTCCCCGGGCGATGATCTCCCTCATCTTGGTCTCGCTCTTTTTGCGAAATGCGCCGTCGCCTACCGACAGCACCTCGTCCAATATGAGGATGTCCGGCTGCACCATGCTGGCGATGGAGAAGGCCAGCCGGCTCTTCATGCCGCTGGAAAGCTGCTTGAACGGTCGGTTCTGGAAATCCTGCAGTTCTGCAAACTCTATGATCTGGTCATAGGTCTCGTCCATGAACTTTCGGGTGTAGCCCAGCATGGCCCCGCGGAGATAGGCGTTCTCCTTTACCGTCAGCTCCCCGTCAAAGCCGCTGCCAAGCTCCAGCAGCGCCGCGACATTGCCACGGCGTATCACTTTTCCTTTCGTAGGCTCCATGATGCCGGAGACCGCTTTCAGCAGCGTGGACTTCCCCGCGCCGTTGCTGCCGATGATGCCCAGCATCTCCCCCTCATCCAGCGTGAAGGACACATCCTTGTCCGCCCAGAAGTAACTCACATGGTAGTTGTGGGTCAGCCGCCGCATCACATATTCCTTGAGGCCGATCTCCTTGAAGTCCCCGGTTTTGTACCGGATGGAGACATTTTTCACTTCCAATACGCTCATGCCGCCGCCCTCACACGTAATACAGAAACTTCGTATTGTACTTCTTGTACATGAAACAGCCTATCCCCAGCGCGATCACCACATCCGCCGCCATCAGCAGATGGAACCATACCGTTGGGATGGTCGCCTCTATCACGATCTTGCGGAAGTAGCGGATGAACAGATATACCGGATTCAGGAGAAACAGCTTCCGGGCCGTCTCCCCATAGCTGTCGATCTGATAGAAAATGGCCGACATGTACATCAGAAGCCGCACGAACACGTCGTAGAGATACTGGATATCCCGGAAGAAAATGTACATCGCCGACAGTATCATCCCCACGCCGATGTTGAACAAAATGAGCAGACATATGGGGTACAACAGGCACAGGAATTTCCAAGTAAATGGAAGATGGTCAAACGCCACAAAGATAAAGAAAATGACCAGCGTCAGCAGGAAGCTGATGAATGTCTGCACGTTCTTCGACAGCAGGAACAGATACTTGGGCACCGTCACCTTGGAAAAGATCTTGGAGTTGTCCATGAGGGCCCGCATGCCGGACTTGGTTGACTCGGAGAAGTAGGTGAACACCAGGTTGCCGCAGAAGAGATAAATCGTATAGTGGGGCGTATTGCGGCCAAAGAAATGGGTGAACACCAGCTTCATCACCAGCAGCATCAGCAGCGGGGACAGCAGGCTCCATCCCATTCCAAGCACCGTCCGCTTATATTTCTTTTTGAAGTCCCGTTTTACCAGCTCCTCAAAGAGAAACCGGTGGCGAAGCAGCTTTTGGATCATGGTATCCTCTCCCATCCGGTCCATACGGCATACCAGAGGCGGTCTGCACCGCGTCTACGGAGCAGACCGCTTCATCGCACACCTATTCTGCTTATAACCTACCACATCCGGACCATTTTTGCAAGTTTTCCTTGCGGATGCCTTTCGCAAAAGGACAGGTCGTGCGTCACGCCCTGTCCTTCTGTTTCGATTCACTTATCCGCGCCGTCCCATTGGGTAAATAATAGGAAGCCTAGTCCTTTCCACTCGCCAACACATTCGAGATCCCTGGCAGATAAAGCTTGATGCTTCATGACCCAAGCCAGGGGATATCCCCGCGGCTGCATGGTGATCCCCATCTTGTCAGGTCAGGTATTTTGCGAACCGCCTTTTACACCACTTCGTCACAGGCTTTTCAAACAGCTCGTGTCCAACGACCGCCATCAGGACGACAAGGACGATATAGCACCAAAAAACACGCGGGCTGTTGCCGTGAAAATTCAGACCAAATATATCCTCCGCAACATACAGCATCATGACAAATGGCTGATTCCACATATAGACGCCGTATGCAAGCTTTCCAAGGTACTGCACGAACTTATTGTCAGATATCCGCGCGACTGTCCTTGAGACCGTCATGAATATGATCAGCGACGGCCCCAGCACCATAGAATTCGCGTGGCCTATGCTCCCCAGGAAGCCCAGCTTATAGCAGAGGATATAAAGCGCAACGCCTGTGCCTCCCGCCGCCAAGACATAATGCCTCTTTCTGTCAGTGTCGATGGACTGCACGACTTGCGCCAATAACGCGCCGCCAAAGAAATTCAGGTATGCCCTGCCGCACCTAGGCCACATGAGCGGAAACTCATATCCTGCGCCCCATATCCATGCTCCCACGAGAACCAAGGTGATATAACAACAGTTTTCCTTTACCCGATCTCCTTTGCAGTGCTCTCCGATCACGTAAAATATGCCGTAGCATATCATCAAAGTGCCGTTATACCACGCAGAGTTATTAATAGAATACTGGGTGCCGTCGTTGAGCCATCCGCTCTGAACGCCAAATACGCTCATGAAAAACGAAATAAGCGTCGGTCTGGTACCGCTTGTCCCACACACGGCTGTAAACAAATGCCCTTTTGGGAACACCGCTTTTGAAAACCAAATACAGGCCGCCGCGACGACCGCCGTGAGTATTGCATAGGGGTATAGGCGTACGACCCTTCTGGATATGTACGGCACAAGGCCTATGCTTCCCCGGCGTATCTTTCCTCCGTATTGAACATAGATCAAAAACCCGGAGATCATAAAGAAGACTTCTACCGACCGGTGCCCCTGCGCGAAGAGATATCTGACAAAGGCCGGTACCGCGGGGTCGGCCAGGTTCTCCGCGTCAGGGCGAAATAGAGTAGGATAGTGGTAACATAGGATCGTCAAGCTCATCAGGAAGAGAGGAAGCGCAAAGCCTGGAAAGAATGGCTTTACCTGCGCCCGGCCGTCTCTCTCTCTCTCTCTCTCTCTCTCTCTCTCTCTCTGTTCCTGTCCATAACTTTCCCCCGTTTCCTAAAACTTACAGCTGTTACTCAGTCATAGTCTTTATTCTCCATTGTCATTCAGCAGCTTCTGTTCTGTCTGCATGCTCCGATCCGTCGGCAAAGTTTAGCCTTTCTTCCTCCACTACCAAGGGTTTTTTGACGACCTTGGAGTTGACGCTCAGCACATATTCCCCCATGATGCCGATAAACAACAGCTGCACACCGCCAAGGAAGAACACTCCAATGGATGTAGCCGCAGCGCCCACGGCAAAGCTGCTCCAATTGATCAGTTTTTTGATGAACGTCGCGATCGCCACGATGAAGCTTACGCCGGAGATGCCCGCGCCTACGAAGGTCGCAGCCCGCAAAAGCGCCTTGGAATAGGAGGTTATACCCTGCATCGCGAAGTCATACAGGCCAAAGAAATTTGCCCAGGACTTGCCGTGCTCGCGCTTGTTCTGCTTATAGTAGACCCTCTCCATCTTAAAGCCGTACTCGCTGACGATGCCCCGCAGGTAGGGCACCGAATCGTCTATTTCCCGCAGGACCTTTATAAAGTCCTTGTCCAGCAGTTCAAAGTCCGTGAAATGCTCGATCTGCTCCACCTCACTCATCGCCTTGATGAGCTTGTAGTAGATAGACCTTGCCAGCCACAGTATCTTCTTCTCCGAGCTGTTGGTCTTGATGCCGATGACGACCTTGGACCCCGCTTCCCACCGCTTCACGAACTCCGGGATGAGCTCCGGCGGGTTCTGCATATCCGCGTGCACTAGCATGACGGCGTCGCCCGTCATTTGCGTCAGACCGTAGTAATGGGAACGGGAGTAGCCGAAATTTCGGGCATTGAATATGGCCTTGACGCGTTTGTCCTTCTCACACAGGGCCCGGATGAGCTCCCGGGTCTTGTCCTCCGAGCAGTTATCAATAAAGACGATCTCGAAAGCGAGGTGGGACAGTTCCTTCTCCATCACCTGCACGCAGCGGGAATAGACCTCCATAACATTGTCTTCTTCGTTGTATGTAGGGATCATGATTGAAAGCGTTTTCATCTCTGTCAGCCTCTCATTTCATCTTTTCCGCCACATCCAGCGCCCGTGCCAGCGCCTGGTCCATGTTGTAGTACTTAAAATCCGCCAGCCGGCCGCAGGGGATGAGGTTCGGTATCCTGTCTGCCAAGGTCCTGTATTTTGTATACTGCTCCTGGCTTTTTGCCGTCAAGACGGGGTAATAGGGCTCCGCAGCTTTTCCCTCTTCATAGGGCAGGGGATATTCCACCGCGTAGCTGGTGCCAGGCTTATCCTGCACTGGCAGCTTCTTGTACTCTGTTATGCGGGTATACCCCGCTTCCTGGGGATAGGCCACGATCGGCGCCGGCTGCAGACTTTCCTTTTCCTTATACTTCCACTCAAATCGCAGCCCGCGATAGGGCAGCCGCCCGTATACACAGCCGAACAGCTCGTCCAGGGCCCCGGTATAAACCACCGGGATATCTGTAGCCGCCCCGTCCAGGTATAGTCTGTCCTTCTTCGCCTTCAACCGTTCCAGCGCCTCCACTCCCAGTGCCACCTTCATGTTGGGATGGTCCAGTAGATTTTCAAAAAAATGCGTGTAGGAGTGAGCCGGCATCGCCTCATAGGGGTCGTCGAAGTAACCCTCCCCGTAGGAGAACCGAAGGGGCACCCGTTTCAGCACGCTGGAATCTATCTCCGCCGGGCTCACGCCCCACTGCTTCGCCGTGTAGGGCGCATAGTCGTTTTGGAACAGGAACTGCGCGTACCCGCGGATATCCTCGTCCGGATGTTCCAAGACTTCCACCACCGTGGCGGTGGGCCGCCCCGTGAAAGCCGCGGACAGCTTGTCCTTGAGCTTCTGTGCTTCCGCGGGCGGATAGAATGTGTCGATGGTAGTAAAGTTAAAAGGCGTAGGTGTATACTTCCCGTCCCACACAGCACCGCATGTCAGCTTATAGGGCTGCCAGTCCTCATACCGGCGCATGTAGTCATAGAGCCGCTTATCCTTAGTATGGAAGGTGTGGGGACCATATTTCTCCACCAGAAAGCCGTGCTCATCCACATAGTCGTACATGTTCCCGCCGATGTGGTCCCGGCGTTCCCACATCACGACCTTTTTCCCCTGCTCTGCCATGTGCCGGGCAACAACTGATCCACACAGCCCGCAGCCTATGACAAGTATGTCCATATCCTTCACCAATGTTTTTCCTCTTTCATGCTCGCATGGAGTCTCTCATGTATTCTGACAGCGACATCAATGACATGTCCCTCTCCGAATGTATCGCCTCATCCGGGCTGACCGGCCAATCGATCCCGATATCGGGATCATCGAATCTAACGCCTGTGTCCGACGGCTTGTCGTAGGCGCCCTCGCATTGGTACATCATCATGGTCCCATCCTCCAGCGAGGCAAACCCATGGGCAAAGCCCCGCGGCACGTACAAAGCCCTGTGATTCTCCCCGCTCAGCTCCACAGCCTGCCACTTCTTAAACGTCCGGCTGTCCGGCCGCAGGTCTACGATGACGTCATAGGCCCGGCCATACAGCACGCTCACCAACTTCGCCTGCGGCTCATGCAACTGAAAATGCAGGCCCCGGATCACATTCTTTGCAGATGTGGAAATGAATGTCTCGTTGAGTTGGAAGGGTATGCCGTTTGCTCGGTATATGTCCTTCTCAAAGTACTTTGTGAAACCGCCCCGCATATCACCGGCGTGGAAGTTGTCGATCAGGCAGGGCGGTATACCCTCCCCGGAAAAATCCAGCCTGAAAAATGAAAAGGGTGTCATACTATATCTCCTGCTCCTTCAGCCACCGTATGGTCCGCCGTATCCCCTCGTCGAAAGGCACCTTCGGCACAAAACCTGTGTCTCTGTTCAATGCCCGTATATCAAATTCCTCATATGTCAGCGAAAATCCGTTATGCGTCAATTCGCCCAGGCCGATCCCGATCTGCGGATCCACCTGATCTCTCATTATCATCAGGAACTCTTTCAGCGGCCTTGGCTCCATACTCCCTATGTAATATGGCCGTTGAGGCAGACCTATGTCCCCTATCTCCGCGAACGCTACCGCCGCGTCATCGCAGTATATGAAATCATAGAGCTGTTCGCCGGGCGAAAAAGCGCAGTGTTCTCCTCTCAGCAACTTCCGCAAGCTTGAATTGATGAGACGCGCGCTCTTTTCCCTAGGCCCATAGATATTGGAGATTACCCCTCTTAGATAATCGATTCCCAGAGATGCCGCTATCGTGGCAGCCATATAATCCGCCGCAAGCTTGGCGCTGCAATACAATGTGTTTATGCCCGGGACAAGGCTCTTTTCTATCTGCGTCATGATCTCATAGATCATGATACTTGATGCGAATACAAAGCGTTTGCACTCCATGGCCCCGCAGGCCCGCACCAAATCACACGTATATCGGATGTTGTTCTGTTGTACGGCATCATCACCACGCTTTGGCCCGGAACTTCCCTCCCACGCAAAGTGATAGAATACATCTATGTCCCGGTCGCCAATGATATCGGGAAGTTTGCTGTACTGATCCATGGGGCAGCAGGCAATACGTATCCCAGACAGCGCTCCGATGGAAGCCATGTCCGATCCGCCGTCCCGGACGACCGCTATGACCTCGATGCCGCGTACCGACAATTCACGACAGACTGCACTGCCTACAAAGCCGTTTGCACCGGTAACAACAACCTTTTTCATGCCTTTTCCACAGCCGCTCGGATGGTCTTGACCATATAGTCGATCATCCCATCGGTCATGCCTGGGTATACGCCTACCCAGAAGGTATCTGTCACAATGCGGTCGGTGTTCGCCAGGCTCCCCACTACACGGTAGGCTTCCGTGCCACGGATATGGTCGAAGCAGGGCTGCCGAAGGAGATTGCCGGAGAACAGCATCCGGGTCTGGACGCCCTTGTTCTCGATGTACTGCACCACCGCATCCCGGGACAGGCCGTCCCTGACCGTCATCAGGAACCCGAACCAGCTGGGCCTGGCATTATCCTCGTAGTACGGCAGGACCAGCTTGTCCTCCAGACCGGCCAGGCCGCCCTTCAGCTTCTGCCAGTTCTCCCGGCGGCACTGCACGAAAGTGGGCACCTTCCTCAGCTGGGCGCAGCCTATGGCCGCCTGCATGTCCGTGATCTTCAGGTTGTAGCCCAGGTGGCTGTACACATACTTGTGGTCATAGCCCTTGGGCATCTCCCCATACTGGCCGTCGAAACGGTGGCCGCAGGTGTTGTCCTTCCCCGGCGGGCATACGCAGTCACGGCCCCAGTCGCGCATAGAGAACATGATGCGGCTGAGAAGGTCGTTGTTCGTATACACGGCGCCGCCCTCGCCCATGGTCAGGTGGTGGGCGGGATAGAAGCTGCTGGTGCCCAGATCGCCGATGGTCCCGGTCTTCTCGAAGCCATAACCCATGTCGAACTCCGCGCCCAAAGCGTCGCAGTTGTCCTCGATGAGCCAGAGGTCATGCTTGTCACAGAAGTCCTTCACCGTTTTCAGGTCGAAGGGATTGCCCAGGCTATGAGCCAAGAAAATGCATTTCGTTTTCTCGGACAGGGCCTGCTCCAGCATGCTCACATCGATGTTATATGTCCCCAGCTTCACATCCACGAACACCGGCACCGCGCCGTACTGGAGGATGGGCGTCACCGTGGTGGGGAACGCCGCCGCCACGCATATGACCTCGTCCCCAGGGTGGATGGCCCGCTCACCGAGAAGCGGAGAGGTCAGCGTCATGAAGGCCAGAAGATTGGCGGAAGAGCCGGAGTTCACTACTGCCACATGCTCCACGCCCAAGTATTTTGCGAACTCCCTCTCAAATTCCTCGCAGAACCGACCGGAGGTCAGCCAGAAGTCCAGCGCCGCGTCCACAAGAGAGCGCATTTCATTTTCATCGAACACACGGCCCGCATAGCCGATGCGGTCACCCGGTCTGAACGGCTTATTACTATTTTTATAGTTATGATAATATGCCTCCACTGCGTTCAGAATCTCCTGACGCGCCTGGCTCTCATCTTTCCACTGAAAATTCATTACCAGTCTCCCCCTTTCAATGCAGAAAGTTTATCCCTGTGGTCTGCTGTCCGGCGTGAAGTAGAACGCCCGCCATGATCACGCCTGTGAAGGCGCACCCGCTGTTTGGGATAAACGTCTCTCTGAAAAAGAGGTCGCCTGGGTATGCCGTCAGGTCCGCGTCTCTCTCTCTCTCTCTCTCTCTCTCTTATGCTAGACATATTCATTCCTCCATTCATTTTGATTTGTTTTCTCCACCAATCAAAGGTCTTCTTACATCCCTCTGAAAAAGATATCTCAGCCCGGAAACCGGTGTCCGCCTCCGTTTGAGAACAGTCAAACTTTTCAAGCGGCAGATCGACACCTGTGAAAGGCACATCTCCAAACCTGAATTCCAATTCCGGCGCGATGGCCGCCTGCATCTCCAGCAGAAACTCTTTCAATGGCCTGGCATGAGAACTGCCGATAAGATACTCGTGAAAGGGCTTCCCCTCCTCCCCGATCAGCCGGAACGCCCGTGCCACGTCGTCTATGTACACAAAGTCATAATTCTGCGTCCCCGCCGTGAACTGAGGCGCCTCGCCGCGTATACATTTTTGTATCGCCGCGTTGACCAATCTTGAGGATACTTCCCCGGGGCCATATGTGTTTGTGATACTGGCACAGATAAAATCGATCTCTTCGTTTGAGGCGACACATTTGCAAATCGCGTGTGCAGCCAGCTTGCCTCCGCCATACACATATCCCAATCCGGAGCGGATGTCTTCCGCTGTATTGGCATACGATTCTTTTTCCATAATGCTTCCGGCAAAGATGAACCTGCCGCATCCCAGGCGCTTTGCCGACCTAAGACTATCTATGGAATATACAGCGTTATTCAACTGTACAAGCGGCTCTCCTCTAAACGGCCACGAGACCCCGGCCCAGGCAAAATGATAGAAAACCTCAAATTCGTCCTTTTTGATCAAGTCAGGTAGTTCTTTCATCCTGTCCAGATCGCAGGAGACGACCAACAGCGCCGGATGCTCCGGCAGGTTGTTCCGGTGGTCATTATGCACCACCGCACAGACACAGATATCATGGGCCAGCAGTTCACGCACCACAGCACTGCCCACAAACCCATTGGCTCCTGTCACGATGGCGCTTTTCATTCCGCCGCCTCCCTTCTGAATAATCAAAATGCTTTACAGCATGTACCGGCAGTCCACTACCGGCTTCGTCGTTTTTTCCTTTATATCGCCGAACATGGGCCAGGCAGTGGTAATAGCAAATACGTCCGCCTCCCGGACCACGTCCTCATAGCTGTTCATGCAGCGGTAGTCCAGCTTGTAGAACTTCTGGAACCCCTCCATGGCCACCGGGTCATAGGCCACGATGTTCTTGTACCCCGCCTCGTTCAGCGCCCGGATGATGCGCCCGCTGGGCGCGTCCCGCACGTCGTCGCTGCCCACGTTGAAGGAAAGGCCCAGGATGCCGATGCAGACGTCCTTGTCCTCCCCAGCCGCGCGGATGATGCGCTTGGCCGTCGCCTCCGGCATGGCGTCGTTGGTGTCGATGACGTTCTTCAAAATCTGTCCGTCAAAACCCGCGCCCTTTGCCACGGCGTAGAAGGCGTTGGTATCCTTGGGCAGGCAGTAGCCGCCGTAGCCGCAGCCGGGATAGCAGTAGGCCCGGATGGACCCGGTCTGCCAGCGCTTGTCCATATGCAGCACCCGGAATGCCTTCGCCACATCGATGCCGCCGATGGCGTCCGCCGCCAGGCTCATCTCGTTGGAGAAGCTGATGAGGCTGGCAAGGCTGGTGTTGGAAAGATACTTTATGTACTCACCCGTGTTCAGATTCACCGCGATCACCGGTGCGTCTGTCCACGCATAGAGCTTTCGCAGCATGGCCTCGCTCCGCTCGTCGCTGACCCCCAGCACGATCCGGTCCGGGTGGACGAAGTCATCCCAGCAGTGGCCCTCCCGCAGGAACTCCGGGTTGTTGGCCACGCCCATCTGCTCCGGCACCTTCACCCCACGCTCCGCCAGGAACGGGATCACCCGCTTTTCGCAGGTGGATGGCGGCACGGTGGACTTCACAACCATCACCCGGGGCCGGCCGTCATGGATGGCCGCCAGAGTCTGGTCCATGGCGCCGAAGAGATACGTAAGGTCCGCCTGCCCGTCCTCGCCGTAGGGCGTGCCCACGCAGTAGTACACGCACTCGCTGTTGGCTATGGCCGTATCCCAATCATTCGTGGGAATGAAGTTCTTTCCCAGGTTCCGGGTCAGGGCCTCATCCAGCCCCGGCTCCATAAAGGGCAGCTTTCCGCCCTGGATGGTGGAAAGCCGCTCCGGCATGGCCTCCAGGCCGTATACCTTGATCCCATGGTCCGCAAAGCCCAGGGCTGTGGTCAGGCCCACAAAGCCCAGTCCGACTACTGTTACCATACCAGTTCCTCCTTTCCGCACTCGCGGATATACTGGAGGAAGTACCGCACGCCCTGCTCCACATCCACCTGGGGGTCATAGCCCAGCATCTTCCGTGCCTTGTCGATCACCGGACAGCGCCGGTTGGGATTGTTGGCCAGGTATTCCGCGTCCGTGGAGGTCTCGAACCGCACCTTACCGGTATAGCCGAATATCTCCTTCCCCGCCTGACTGTATATCTCCGCCAGGTGCTTTACGGATATCTCCGGCTTGTCGATGCCGATGTTGAAGGCCTCGAAGCTGTCATGGTACAGCATGGCCTTGAGATAGCCCGTGACAGCATCCGACACGTAGCAGAAGGTCCGGGTGGGCGAGCCATCCGAGTACATTACGATATCCCGGTTCTCCCACACCGCACGGGCAAAGTCCGCCGGCACCCGGGCGTCATTGAGGCGCATGCCCGGCCCGAAGTTGTTGAACGGCCGGATCACGGTGATGGGCATATCATACCGCTGGTGGAACAGGTAGCACATGGTCTCGCCGAAGCGCTTGGCCTCGTCATAGCAGGCCCGGGGGCCCTGGCAGTCCACGTTGCCCCGGTAGGTCTCCGGCGTCGGGATGTTCTCCGGCGTCGGGTCGCCGTATATCTCGCTGCTGGAGAAGAACGCCAGGCCCCGGATGGGCTTTTCGCAGTAGAAATCCAGCAGCCGCCGCAGGCCCCAGATATTGGCGTCCAGCGTCTCGATGGGGTATTTCCGGTAGAAGATGGGCGAGGCGATGGAGGCCATGTGGTAGATATAGTCCGCCTC
>CANQPD010000033.1 GCA_947625655.1 uncultured Dysosmobacter sp. | reverse complement strand
TTCGTGGGCAGCAACGCGGACCTGCCCATCGTGGGCGGCTCCATCCTGAGCCACGACCACTTCCAGGGCGGCCGCTACACCTTCGCCATGGAAAAGGCCCCCGTGGAAAAGGCGGTCTCCTTCCCCGGCTTCGCGGACGTGGAGGCGGGCATCGTCCACTGGCCCATGTCCGTCATCCGTCTCCGCTGCGGCGACGACGAACGGCTGGTCGAGCTGGCCGACCGCATCCTGAAGACCTGGCGGAGCTACACCGATGAGGCGGCCTTCATCTTCGCGGAGACCGACGGCGAGCCCCACAACACCATCACCCCCATCGCCCGGATGCGGGACGGAAAATTTGAGCTGGACCTGGTGCTGCGGAACAACATCACCACTGAGGAATATCCCCTGGGGGTCTATCACCCCCACCAGGAGCTGCACCACATTAAAAAAGAGAACATCGGCCTGATCGAGGTCATGGGCCTGGCGGTGCTGCCCGCCCGCCTGAAGGGCGAGCTGGCCGACCTGGCGGAGGCCCTGGCGGAGGGCCGGGACGTCCGGGCCAATGAGACGCTGGAAAAGCACGCCGACTGGGCGGAGGAGCTGAAGGGGCGGTACACCTTCACCCCTGAAAACGCCATGGACATCCTGCAAAAGGAAGTGGGCAAGGTCTTCGCCCAGGTGCTGGAGCACGCGGGTGTTTACAAATGCACCGGGGAGGGCCGCGCCGCCTTCCAGCGGTTTATCGGCTGTGTCAAATAAAAAGGAGGAATTTATGATGAAAACGATCCTTGTGGCCGGCGGCGCCGGCTATATCGGCAGCCACATGGTGGCCCTGCTGGTGGAAAAGGGCTACGACGTGGTGGTCGTGGACAATCTGCGCACCGGCCACTGGCAGGCCGTCAAGGGCGCCCGGAAGCTGTATGTGGGCGACCTGCGGGACGCCGCCTTCCTGGACCAGGTGTTCAGCGAGAACAAGATCGACGGCGTCATCAACTTCGCCGCCTATTCCCTGGTGGGTGAGAGCGTCACCAACCCCCTGAAGTACTACGGCAACAACGTGGCCGGCTCCCAGTCCATGCTGACCGCCATGAAGGAGCACGGCGTGGACAAGATCGTCTTCTCCTCCACCGCCGCCACTTACGGCGAGCCGGAGAAGCAGCCCATTGAGGAGAGCGACCGCACCGACCCCACCAACCCCTACGGCGCCAGCAAGCTGGCCATCGAGGGCATGCTGAAGTGGTGCGACAAGGCCTACGGCATCCATTACGTGGCCCTGCGGTACTTCAACGCCGCCGGCTCCAATCCCGAGGCGGGCATCGGTGAGGACCACAATCCCGAATCCCACCTGATTCCCCTGGTGATGAAGGCCGCCCTGGGCCAGCGGAGCCACATCGGCATCTTCGGCGACGACTACCCCACCGCCGACGGCACCTGCGTCCGGGACTACATCCACGTCCGGGATCTGGCGGAGGCCCATCTGCTGGCTCTGGAGCATCTGGAGAAGACCGGCGAGAGCGGCATATTCAACCTGGGCAGCGGCGACGGCTACTCCGTGAAGGAGATCATCGAGACCGCCCGCCGCATCACCGGCCGGGAGATCCCCGCCAAGATCGAGCCCCGCCGGGCCGGCGACCCCTCCGTGCTCATCGCCTCCAATAAGAAGGCGGCGGAGGTCCTGGGCTGGACGCCCAAGCGGGGCCTGGAGGAGATCATCGCCGACGCCTGGACCTGGCACAGCGGCCATCCCAACGGCTACGAGGGCTGAACCATGGTCACGGAACGCCTTTTCGGCGCTGTCAATGGCCGGGACATCCATCTGGTGACTTTGGCGGACGCCTCCGGCGTGGAGGTCGAACTCATCAGCCTGGGGGCGGCCATCCGGGCCATCCGGGTGCCGGGCCGGAACGGAACGCCCACGGATATCTGCCTGGGCTATGATACCCCGGAGGAATACGCGTCTCAGGACGCCTGCTTCGGCGGCACCATCGGCCGGTGTGCCAACCGCATCGGCGGCGCCCGGTTCTCCATCGGCGGGCGGGAATACCGCGTCACCCCCAATGAGGGGCGCAACACCCTCCACGGCGGCGCCGTGGGCTTCCACAAAAAGCTGTGGGGCCATGCCTGCGGCGGCGATTCCGTCACGTTCTCCCTGGACTCTCCCGACGGGGAGGAGGGCTTTCCCGGAAACCTCCACGCGGAGGTCACCTATACGCTGCAAAACGGGACGCTCACCATCCGCTATCGGGCCCAAAGCGACGCCGATACGGTGGTGAATCTCACCAACCACGCCTACTTCAACCTGGCGGGCCACGGCGGCGGCCCGGTGACGGACCATGTGCTGACCGTCCGGGCCGACCGCTACACCCCCTCTGACAGCGGCAACATCCCCACCGGGGAGCTGGCCTCTGTGGAGGGCACCCCCCTGGACCTGCGGTCTCCCGCCGTGCTGGGGGACCGGCTGAGCGATCCCTTCCTGGCGGCCAGCCGGGGCTATGACCACAACTTCGTCTTAAACGGCGGCGAGGGTTGGGCGGCGGAGCTCTTCTGCCCCCGCACCGGCATCGCCCTGGAGATGTCCACCACACTGGAGGGGATGCAGCTCTACTCCGCCGGCTGGCTGACGGAGCGCCCCGGCAAGGGCGGCGCCCGCTATGCCCCCGCCCACGGGGTCTGCCTGGAGACGCAGCATTTCCCGGACGCGGTGAACCACACGGCCTTCCCCTCCCCCATCCTGCGGGCGGGCGCGGCGTATCACGCATCCACCAGGTATCGCTTCTCTGTAAAATAACACAGGGTCTCTGGAAAGCCAGCGGCCCCCTGACAGATGAAACAGCACCGGATAGGAAATCCTATCCGGTGCTTTCAGGCTGTTAAAAAAGTCCGCCGGACTTTTTCAACAGCCTGAAAAATGCCTTGCTTTTTTGTCTGCTTCGCAGCCCAAAAAGCAGCCGCTTCGCGGCGCAAACGCCTGCTGCCGCAGGCTTTTTGCAGACATTCGATTCAACACGAGGGGGCTCCCGCCCCCTCGTACTCCCCCTGTGAAACGGAACGCTTTTTCTCCAAACAGAGGTTTTCGACAAGCTGACAGCACCGGATAGGAAATCCTATCCGGTGCTGTTCTGTTTGCTCTCGCGCGGCTCCGCATCACACCGCCCACCGCGCTTATATAAATGGATATTACTTCGGCGCCATGGCGGGGTTGACCGCATCCAGCCATGGCACCAGTTCCCGGATGTCGGTGATGACCACATCCGGCTGTTCCACGTCCGGGGCCAGCCCCACATCCCGCTCGGCGGCCAGATGGGAGCCGATCTTCACGCACTTTCCGAAGCCCGCCCGCTTGGAGCCGATGACGTCCCGGGAGATGGTGTCGCCCACATAGACGCACTCCTCCGCCCGGGCCCGCATCTGCCGCAGGGAGATGCGGAAGATCTCGGGATGGGGCTTGCGGTAACCGGTGATACTGGATACCGTCACATCCTCCATATAATCCCGGATGCCATACTCTTCCAGCACGTTGAACACATTATAAAGGGAGGCGTTGTTGGAAATGACGCCGAGCCGGTACCCCCGGGCCTTCAGGGCCTCCAGCATCTCCTTGACGCCGGGGCGCAGCTCCCGGTGGAAGAAGGTCACCTCCCACATGTTGGCCAGTTCCTCCGTGATGGGCACCAGCTTCTCCCGGTCAAAGCCAAAGGCGGCCAGATAGAAGTCCGGCCAGATCTCCTCCGGCTTCTTCTCCAGATTGCCGACGGCGCACCAGGCCTTATAGGCCTTCAGGCCCGCCAGGACCCGGTTTTCAAATTCCTCCGGCCCGCAGCCGGGGTCCAGGCCATAGGCCAGCAGCCGTTCCCGCAGCGCCTTCATCACAGCCGCCTGGGTCTCCTGGTTGTTCCAGACGTCCTCCAGGGTGCCGCCCATATCAAACAGTACCGTATTCAGCATGGCAATGCCTCCTCAATCTTGGTTGGGCAGAGCGCAGGACGCCCAGACCGCGTTGTGATCGGACAGCTCCTCACCGCTAAACGCCGCCAGGGCGGAACCGGGCTTGGCGAAAGAGCAGTCCTCCCGCCGGGAGGAAATGGTACGGCTCTCCGTGGGCTCCAAATCCCGCAGCAGCAGCCAGTCCAGCCGCAGATCCAGGTGCCCGCCGCCGGGCAGGGGCTTCCGCCGGGTGGGGATGGGAGCCTCCGGCACGGCGCGGTAGCCGGCGGCTTCCGCCGCGGGCAGCGCGCCCTCCCAGGCGGCCACGTCCTCCAGGCAGCGGCGCTGCAGCTCCGGGCTGCCGGCGACCTCGCGGATGGCGTCCTTGTCCCGGCCGTCGAAGGTGTTGGTGTTCAGGTCGCCGCCCAGGGCCACCGGCATGCCGGGGAACATGGCCTCCGCCTCCCGGAGAATGACCTCCAGCTGGGCCTGCCGCCCGGGGCCGTGGGTGCGGTTTTCCAGGTGGATGGTGCCCACGCCCACGCTGCGGCCGTTCACGTCCAGCTCCGCCAGAATGGCCAGCCGCCCGCCGATGCGCCGCTGGCGGTCAAAATACCAGTTGTACTGCTCCGGCAGGCGGACGATTTTCGCCTGCTTGATGGGCCAGCGGGACAAAATGGCGTTTCCGTGGAAGCCCTTGGGGTCCTCCCCGTTGACCAGCTCGATGAACTCCAGGCCGAATACATAGTTCATGCCCAGCCGCTCCGCCAGCTCCCGGGTGGTATCCCTGCCGCCGGAGCGGACACAGCCGTCGTCCAGCTCGTTGGCCAGGATCACGTCAAAGGGCCGGACCTGGGGACAGGTCTCCAGAAAGTCCCCCAGCTCCGCCAGGCAGACGCCCCGCTCCATATTGAACACCAAAATACCCAGATCCCCGGGCGCTTTTGCCGGGGCGGGGGCAATGTTGTGGATCTCGGATTCCGCGAACTGCGGGATTTGAGACATGACCTCCTTCTGGGAGGTGTGGTCCAGCAGCGCCCCCAGGCGCTGCCGCTCTTCGTTGGGAATTCCATTCATGGCATCGCAGCCTCCTTCTTTTGCATGCAAGTGGACCGGATGATCAGCTCCGGCCGGAGCAGATCCACCGTCCGCTCCTGATTGCCCCGGATCTGCCCCAGCAGCCGTTCCACGGCGATCTCCCCCATGCGGAATTTGTGCTGGGAGACCGTGGTCAGATGGATGCGCGGCAGGGCGGCAAAGGAGATATTGTCATATCCCAGCAGGGAGATGTCCTCTGGAATGCGGATCCCGCACTCCTCCGCCGCCTCCATGATCTTCAGGGCCGTCATATCGGAATACGCGAAGATGGCGTCCGGCAGGGGGCGGGTCTGAAACAGCTCCAGCGCCCGCTCGTAGCTCCACTGGCGCATGAGGCCGCCCTCGGAGGGCGCCGGGAGACAGCGCCCCTCCAGTCCCGCCTCCGTCAGGGCCCGGCGGAAGCCCTGCAGGCGCAGGGTGCGGGTCCGGGAGGTCTCCCGTCCGCCGAAAAACAAAATATCCCGGTGGCCCAGGCCCACCAGATACCGGACGGCCTCATAGGCGCCGGCGTCGTTGTCCGCCATCACATAGCTGCAATCCTCGCCGTGGTTGACCCCCATGTAGACACAGGGCAGATTTCCCAGCATCTCCTTGTGCAGCGCCTGGGACTGAGGGGAGATGGCGGCGATGAGGATGCCGTCGATCTTCCGGGACAGAAAACTGTCGATCCCCTTAAGCTCCTGCTCCTGATCCCGCATGGAGTTGCTCAGCAGAAGGCGGTATCCCTTTTCCGCCGCCCGCTGTTCAATGGCCGTGGCCATGCCGGAAAAGTAGGGGTTGGACACGTCCGGAACGATCATGCCCAGGGTATGGATGGACTGGCCGGTAAGCCCCTGGGCCGCGATGTTGCGGACATACCCGATCCGCTCACAGGCGGCCCGGACCCGCTCCTTGGTGTCCGGGCTGATCCCGGGGTGGTCATCCAGGGCCCGGGACACCGTGGAAAAGCTGACGCCGGCCAGCGCGGCCACGTCTTTAATCGTCGCTCTCTTCTTCATCGTCCTCATAAAGCAGCATGGCCTCTTCCTGGGCGGTCCGGAACGCCGTGGGCGCCCCGCCGGCCTCCGGGCCGAACATGGCCTCCTCCGGGGAAACCTCCGGCTCCTCCCGCGGGGGGGCGGGCTGCTGTTTTTGGGCGGGAGGCTCTGCCGCGGGCCGGGACGGCTTCTGGGCAGGCCGTTTTTTCGCCTGTTTCGCCGCCTCCTTTTCCGCAGCCTCCCGCAGTTCCTCCTGAATGGTCTTTCTATGGTTCAGCGCAGGGTTTTTGCGCTTTATTTTCAAGTAAATGGGCCAGGCAACGGCATTGCCCAGCAGCACCGGCGCCAGGCCGTACATCGTGATCAGGGTCAGCATATTGCGCCTGGCCGCCGGGTCCCCCAGCATGGCCGCCGCATAGAACATGCACAAAACAACCGCAAGGCCGGCAAAGCCATAGGGCACCACCCGCTTGTCCTTCAGCAGAAACAGCAGGCAGCACACCGCCGTTCCCACGGCGGCAATGATCAGGGCATGGACCGCCGTGGTGGCCAGTCCGCTGCCCAGCGAGACAGCGCGGTAAAGCGGCTCCGCCAGCAGGGCGTATGTCAGGCCGAACACGCAGAGATCCAGAAGGGCCGCGCCGAAGGCAGCCAGAGCGATGGGGCTTTTTCTTCGGTTGTGCTTGTCAATAAAAAGGCTCATAGGCTCCTCCTTCCAAGCCGGAGGCGGGAATCGAAAGCGGCGGGCGGACATCCGCCCGCCGCTCAGCTTGTCGAAAACCTCTGTTTGGAGAAAAAGTGTTCCGTTTCGCAGGGGGAGTACGAGGGGGCGGGAGCCCGCTCGTGTTGAATCGAATGCCTGCAAAAGGGCTGCGGCAGCAGCCCGTTGCGCCGAGGCCCGCTCCTTTGGGCCGAGGCAGCTTTTTGGGCTGCGAAGCAGGCGAAAAAGCGAGGCATTGTGCAGACTGTTGAAAAAGTCCGGCGGACTTTTTCAACAGTCTGAGCGGCGGGCGGACATCCGCCCGCCGCTTTCCGATCAGTCCAGAAACGGTGCCTGCCGCTTATCCCAGCTGCTGCCAGAAGTCGCGGACCGTGTTGTAGTTGTAATACATCTCGTTGGCGTCGAAGGGGGCCACGTTCAGCTCGGCGTAATCGGTGGAGCCCTCGGCGGGAGCGATGTCGTCGCGGACGGGCCAGCCGCCCAGGGTGTTGAAGGGTTCATAGCCGGAGGTGTCGCCGTCGATGCCGCCCATCATGAAGCGGACCAGCAGCTTGGCGGCGGCGGGATGCTCGCTGCCCTCCACGATGTACAGGGTGTTGACAGCGGGGATGCCGGTGTCAGGCTCCAGGTTCACGGGAGCAAAGACCCAGCCGTTCTCCTCAGCCTTGCGCAGCTTGGAGGAGGCGCAGAAGCCCACCGGGGGATCGGACTGGCCGGGCGTGCCGACAGCCTCGGCGATCTCATCGGAGGAGGCGGTGAAGATGGGCTGGTTGGCGTGCAGGCGCTTCAGGAACTCAAAGCCGGCGTTCTCGCAGCCGTCGGACAGGACCAGGTCCTCGCCGTAGAGGTCCTTGTACGCGTCGGCCAGGCGCTGAGGCTCGTCGCCCACGCAGAAGCCGGTGATCCAGGAGCCCCAGGCCAGGTTGTCCAGGGGGTTCTGCATCATGATCTTGCCCTTCCACTGGGGCTCGGTCAGCTGCCAGAGGTTGGTGATGGGAGAGCCGTCGGGATAGGCCTCGGTGTTGTAGAACAGCTGGGTCAGCTCAATGTAGAGGGGGGTGGTGGTGGCGGTGTACTCGGGGTCGATATGGGCGAAGATGTCAGCGGGCTGATAGTTGTAGAAGATCTTGTTGGCCACATACTCCAGATACATGGAGCCGTCCTGGTCCTTGATGTGGACCACGTCGGCGGTGGGAGAGCCGGCCTTATACTCGCGGGTCACCTTCTCCAGCAGGTCGTTGGTGGAGATGTCGAAGGGGACGCACTCCAGGCCGGGATACTTGGCCATAAAGGCCTCGGCCACCTTGGTGCAGCGGGAGGAGATGGAGTACAGGGTCACGGTGGCGCCCTCCTCCAGGGCACGCTGATACAGCTCTTCGTCGGTCTCGTCGGTCTCGTAAATGCCGGAGCTCTGCTCCCACTCGGTCAGATCGCCGCTTGCGGCGGGCTGCTCGGTCTGGGCGCCGCCGTCGGCAGCGGGAGCCTCGGTCTGCCCCTTGTCCCCGCCGCAGGCGGTCAGGCCCAGCAGCATGACCAGGGCCAGCAGCGCCGCCAGATAGTTTTTGCGCTTTAACATGGTTCTTTTCCTCCTTTAAATTCTTCCTTGAATGGTTATTTCAGCGGCCTCGCCGCGGAGATACGGTTACACGCAGTATTTGATCAGGTTTTCGCTGGCCGTCTCAAAGACGTTGATCTTCTTGGGGTTGAAGCCCAGATAAACGGTTTCATCGCTGCTGTAGTGGGTGGAGCCCAGCTCCTTCACCGTCACCAGCACCTCGCCCACCCGGACGGTGACCAGCGTCTCGGAGCCGGCGGGCATGCCGGAGTAGACATGGGCTTCCACCCGGTGGTCGTCGTCCCGGGCGCGGCTGATGGTCAGCTGCTCGGGCCGCAGGCCCAGGGTCACGTCCGCGCTGCCGCTCTTGGGGGCCTCGGGGGTCATGTCCGCCCGGTCAAAGGTCATCTGGCCCATGGGGCTGTCCACCGTCATGCCGGCGTCGCTCACCGCGGCGGTGCCCTTGACGAAGTTGATGCTGGGGTTGCCGATGAAGTCGGCGGTGTACAGGTTGCAGGGGTTGTCATACAGCTCCAGGGGCGGCGCCACCTGGACCAGCTCGCCCTTGCGGAACAGGGCGATCTTGGTGGACATGGTCAGGGCCTCCACCTGGTCGTGGGTCACATAGATGATGGTGGTGCCGGTCTCGTGGTGCAGGCGCTTCAGCTCGGAGCGCATGTCCACCCGGAGCTTGGCGTCCAGGTTGGAGAGGGGTTCGTCCAGCAGCAGCAGCCGGGGCTCGGACACGATGGCGCGGGCGATGGCCACGCGCTGCTGCTGGCCGCCGGACAGCTCCGTGGGATAGCGTTTGGCGTACTCGGCGATCTGCATCCGCTCCAGGGCGCTGGCCACCTTCTTGGCGATGACATCGCTGGACTCCTTGCGGATCTTCAGGCCGAAGGACACGTTGTCAAACACGGTCATGTGGGGCCACAGGGCGTAGGACTGGAACACCAGGTTCAGGTTGCGCTTGGAGGGCGGGGCGAAGTTGGCCTCCGCCGCGTTGACGATCTCCTTGCCGTCCATGTGGATAAAGCCGTTCTGGGGCTTTTCCAGGCCGGACACCACCCGCAGGGTGGTGGTCTTGCCGCAGCCGGAGGGGCCCAGCAGGGTCATGAAGTCGCCGTCCTCAATGGTCAGGTTCAGATTTTTCAGGACATGGTTTTTGCCGTAATATTTATCGACATTGGTCAGTACGATCTTGCTCATTTCAATCCGTCTCCTTTCTCTTATCCGGCCATGCTCTTGGCCAGGTCAGCGTCTCCGAAGATATTCGCCAGCGCGTACACCAGGAACACGATGGAGAACATCACGATCGCCACGCAGTCGGACGCCTGGGGGCAGTTCTGGTTCTGATACTGGAACGCCAGGTAGGGCAGCGTGGAGGTGGTGGGCGTCATGATCAGGATGATCAGGTCCAGTTCCTTCATGATGGAGACGAAGATCAGCATGAAGCCGGAGATGAAGCCGCCCTTGGACAGGGGAAACACGATCTTGACGAAGCGCTTGAAGAAGCCCGCGCCCTCAATGGTGGCGGCCTCCTCCAGCTCGCCGCTGATCTGCAGCATGTTGGAGGTGCCGGCGCGGGAGGCAAAGGGCAGATGCTTGACCACGGAGGTCAGCGTCAGCAGCGTGAAGGTGCCGTACAGGGCGGGGACCAGCTCCACGCCGAAGAGGGTCTGGGGCTGGGAGAACATGCTGAGATAGATGCCGCCGAAGGCCACGGAGGGGATCAGGTAGGGGATGAACACCAGCTGCTCCACGATCTTGCCATGGAGCTTGCCCCGGCCCTTGGCGCAGATATAGCCCAGGATCTGGCCGAAGATGGTGCCGAACACGCCGTTGACAAAGGTCAGCTTAATGGAGTTCCACAAAGACAGTTTAAAGTTGGAGTTCTTGAAGATGCCCGGCACGCCCTCCATGATATTGGGGTTGCCCTCTCCGATCCAGTAGTACAGCGTGAAGTTGGACAGCGAGTATGTGCCCTCCCGCAGCATGCAGCTCTCCACGATCAGGATGATCACCGGCATGATGATGCCGACGATGAAGAAGATGAACAGGATGACCGTGATGATCGGCTTCCAGCCGCCAAGGCCGATGGGGGTGGAGCGGCCGCCCTTGCCGCCGATGGTGGCGTAGGACTTCCGGGAGCCGATGAGCCTCTGGTTGATGAACACGGACAGCGACGCGATCAGGATCATCAAAATCGCCATGGCGAACGCCGTCTGGGTGTTCTGGGAGCGGTTGTTGGAATAGAGCTCGCTGGAAAGGGTGCGGAAGTTCACGGGAGAGCCCAGGTAGTTGATGGTGCCGAAAGTGCCGATGGCCTTGGAGAAGGTCAGGATGACCGCCGACAGCATGGCAGGCAGCACCAGGGGCAGGGTGATCTTCCGCAGGATCAGGCTCTTGCTGGCGCCCTGGATCTCGCCCATCTCCTCCAGCTCGGAGTTGATGGAGTTCAGCGCGGAGGAGACCAGCAGGTATGTATACGCGTAATAGTGCAGCGTCAGCACGATGATCACGGCGATGGCGCCGTAGGCGATGGGAGACAGGACCGTCTCGATCACTTCATTGGAAACGCCGGCCGAGAGCATCAGGGAGGCCACGAAGCCAGGCGCGCCGCCGACGCGGGGGGTCTTGAACATGGACAGCCAGGCCTGGGACTTGACCCAGGAGGGGATCATGTAGGGGATGATGACCGCCAGGGAGAAGAACGGCTTGAAAGGCAGGTCTGAGCGGACCATCAGCCAGGCCAGCACCGAACCCAGCGCGATGGCGCAGATGGAGACGCCGGCGCCGATCATCAGGGAGTTCAGCAGAGGTCTGATCAGCAGGTTCATGGACAGGTCGCTGAATAAAAGCCGCTGCCAGTAGTAGAAAGTGAATTCACCGGCCACGCCGCCGGGCACGGAACGCAGATCGCGCTGCGCCAGCTGGAAGGTGGTGGCCAGCATGTCCAGCAGCGGGACCACGATCAGATAGGTCAGCAGAACAATGGCGATCAAAACGATCACGTTATAGGGGTTCGTCACAACGGCCTTGACCTGGTTTTTCAGCCGCCGGGACTTGGAGTAGCTTTGCTCTTTTGGCTTCATTGTACGTAAGCACCCTCTCTTTCCTGGTTTTCCGCGGGGCTTAACGAATGGCATGTATTGTGCAAACGTTACCGTCCCGATGTGTAAACCTTACCATTTGTGAAAGAAAGTTGTCAAGAGCCTCTTCGCATTTTTCACATTATACATTATTTTCATCTCAAAAAATTATGTATTTTGCACAATTTATTCTGAAAAGGGTTTTTGTTATAATGGAATTGCCAAAACAGCTCCATTGCGGCGCGTTTTTTTCATCCCGCATTGCCTGGCGGATTTCCAGAAACAAATTTATTGGCTTTCCGGCCGATTTTGGAGGATTTTTCTCTTTTTCCGCCTCATTTTTGTTTTTCTTCCGCCCGGATTGCAAACGTTACCGTCAAAATGGACTGTCATCCTGTTCTATCAAGCTGTTCTGACAAGGAGGAAACGCCGTGCAGCGCGTCACGATCAAGGATATCGCAAAAATGGCCGGCGTCTCCGTTACCACAGTCTCCCGGGCGCTGAACGACGCGCCGGAGATCAGCCCGGAGACCCGGAAGTGCATCCTGCGGCTGTGCCAGGAGACGGGATACCGCGCCAATCTGCTGGCCCGGAGCCTGATCTCCAGCCGGACCAACGTCATCGGCGTGATCCCGCCGGACATCTCCAACCCATTCCACGCGGCCTTCTCGCTGTACATCGAGATGTACGCCAAGGCCAGGGACTATCAGGTCATGCTGTGCAGCGGCCGTCCCGGCGACGGCCGGATCGATGAGCTGTTTGACTTTCTCATCAGCCAGCGGGTGGACGGTGTCTTGCTGCTCAGCTCCAGCAGCAGCGCCGGCGACCTGTTGAAGGCCCACGCCGCCCTCCCCTCCGTGCTGGTGGGCGACTGCGTGACGGAGGGGACCGGCTCCCAGCTCAACGCCGTCAGTGTCGATAACTGCATCGGCGGCCGGATGGCGGCGGAGTATCTGCACCAACTGGGGCACCGTCAGGTCGTATACCTGGGTTTCCGCGCCGGCAGCGCCACCCACGCCCTGCGGCACCGGGGATTCTCCCTCCGGGCGGAGGAGCTGGGGATGCAGGTGGAGACGCTGGTGAATCCGGGCAGGTCCTCCACCATCGAAAGCGGCCACCAGCTTGCCCGCCAGCTGTTCCAAAAGCCTTTCCAGCAGACAGCAGTATTCGCGGCGTCTGATTCCGCGGCCCTGGGGGTCATGGCGGCGGCGGATGAGTGCGGCATCGCCATTCCGGAGGAGCTCTCCCTGATGGGATATGACAACATCGACTATGCGGCCCTGCCCAACATCCGGCTGACCACCATCGCCCAGCCCATCCCCCAGCTGGCCCGGGCCAGCGTAAAGCTGCTGCTGGATCTCATCGACAGTGAGAGCGCCGGGGAGTACACCCGCAAGTTCCTGCTGCCCACCCTGGTGGAGCGGCGCACCTGCCGCGCCATATCAGCCGGCAGGCCTATGCAACAGAAAATCCCACATATCAACCATATATAGGAGGAAGTTATGAAAAAGCAGTATGACGTGCTGGTGATCGGGCCGGTGTCCCTGGACCACAACATCGACTATCAGGGCAATGAGCGCAAGGAGGTGGGCGGCGCTGTGGTGGCCTCCGGCTTCGCGGCGGCCAAGAGCGGCAACCGCACAGCCCTGTTCACCAAGCTGAACCCCGCCGACGCCGATGTGGAGGAGCGGTTCAAAGGCTCCGGCGCCGATGTCTACTGGAAGGAATCCAAGGCCACCTGCTCTATCCGCAACCAGTATTTCACCGCCGACAAGGAAAAGCGGGCCTGCACCTCCATGGGCGTGTGCGACCCCTTTAAATTTGAGGAGCTGCCGGACATCGAGACGAAGATCTACCACTTCGCCGGCCTGGTGTACGGCGACTTTGACGGCGCGCTGTTTGCCGAGGCGGCGAAGCACGGCAAGGTGGCGGTGGACGTCCAGTGCCTGCTGCGGCATGTGGAGCCGGACAAGACCATGGCTTTCCACGACTGGGCGGAGAAAAAGGAGTATCTTCCCTGCATCGACTATCTGAAAACCGACGCCGCCGAGGCTGAGATCCTGACAGGCCTGACGGACCGGGCGGAGGCCGCCAGGCTGCTGCACCAATGGGGCGCGAAAGAGGTCCTGATCACCCACAACACCGAGGTGCTGGCTTACGACGGCCAGCAGATCTACACCTGCCCCATCAAGGCCCGGAACCTGTCCGGCCGCACCGGCCGGGGCGACACCACCTTCGCCGGCTATATCACCGAGCGCCAGCGGGCGGGCATCGCCGAGGCCCTGCAGTACTGCACGGCCCTGGTCTCCCTGAAGATGGAGACCCCCGGCCCCTTCCAGGGCACCCGGCAGGACGTGCTGGATTACATCAAGGAATTCTATTGAGCCGTGAAAAGGCGCTTCACATCAGGAAAGCACACTGTGAGAATCTCTCACAGTGTGCTTTTCCGCGCTTTCCGTCACTTCCCGCAGAGCCTGTCCGCCACCCGGCACAGCAGGTCCGGGCGGTTGGAGATGATGCAGTCCACGCCCCGGGCCATCATATCCTCCATGGCTTCCCCGTCATTGACCGTCCAGGTGTTGACCTTCATGCCCCGGCTGTGATACAGCTCCACCAGCTCCGGCTGATACTGGAGCAGCATGTAGCGGGGATGCATGCTGTCGGCGTTGGAGCGCCGGATATACGCCTCCATATCCAAAAGGGGCTTGTCGTAGAGAAGGCCGGTCTCAATGTCCGGGCAAAGCTCCTTGAAGCGCTGCATGGAGATGTGGTTGAAGGAGGACACAAACACCGCGTCCTGCATCTGGCGCTGGCAGATCTCATCGATCACCCTCTGCTCCAGGTCCCGGTAAAACACCTCGTAATTCTTCAGCTCCAGGTTCAGCAGCAGCTTTGCCTCCCTGCAGAAATCCAGCAGCTGCCCCAGCGTCCAGATATGCTGGCCCGCGAATTCCGGCGACTTCCAACCGCCGATATCCAGCGCCAGCATCTCTTCATAGGTGTGGTCCTTGACAAACCCGGTGCCATTGGAAGTCCGTTCCACGGAGGCGTCATGGAAGATCACCAATTCCCCGTCCCGCGTGATGTGGACGTCGCTTTCGATCCCGTCGGCCCCCGTCTTCTCCGCCGCCATTTGGAAAGCCAGCGGGCTGTTTTCGGGATAGGCTTCAGAAAAGCCGCGGTGTGCCAGCAAACAGGGTCTTTTCATATTGTCACCTCATTTAGAGCGTTTCCCATATCTGTCGCAAACTTGTATTTTTGCTGCGCGGATCCGCAGGGGCAGGCTCTTCAAAGACGCTTGATACCACAGGCGGAATGCCTAATCAAGCGTTCGTTTTTTGTGCTATGCGCCGCCGAAAAGACGCGGGCCGCAGCCCGAGCTCCCGTTTTCCCCGGCCCCGAGCCCAGTGGAGCGGATCGGGGCCGAAAGCGAAGAAATTCCCACCAGAGCGCAGGTTTCGCCGCAAGGC
>CANQPD010000032.1 GCA_947625655.1 uncultured Dysosmobacter sp. | reverse complement strand
ATATTGACCACCATAATCATGGCTATCTATTATCATAATGCCATCTATCTGTTCATTTTTAACTTGATTGTAGATAGTTATCAGTATTCCTGTAGCTAGTACATCGGTCATCCAACCTCCCATAGAATTGCTTGGTAAGGGTAATTTTGCGAATTTCATATCATCTTCTATTATTATTATGTCATCTTCTATTATGATTGGTACATTTTGAGAATGGAATCCTAACATAGCCGTATTGTATGTGTTTAATGGTAAAAGTATTTCTTAGAAGAAATACTTTTATGTGTATATAAGGACCTTAACACCAAAAGCCATGTTAGGATTTCACTCACAGAATGTATTACAAATCTTGGAAAATATGAAACCGATAATTTTTAGAATCAATGTTACCAGTGAGGGGGAAATAACCTTCAATAAAGTAGAAGGAATGACCAATTCCCAGGCCTATGAACTAATGCTTCGGAATGGTTATGGTAAAGAAGGCGATGAACCTGACAGCTTTAAGAAGTCCAAGTACTCCAGAAGGAACTCACATCGTAGGGTTTCCCTGTTACCATTTAGACTTTGACAATCAGAAGCTGACTATAAAGGTAAATAACTCCGGTATACAAATGCCAACAGACGACCAAGTACAGATAATAGACTACATTACCATATATGCCAATGGAGATTTAGATATCAAGTTATTAGATAGGTAATCGTTCTAAGAGGGGCTCACTACCAAGGGTCCCTCTTATTGGGTGTATACCTTGATACCGAAATGATGTCTTCAGGTCTATATCCCTTAAATTCATGAATACTATGTTAAAGGTTTTATTTCATATCCTTTTCTCCTTTATAGGATTCACACTTACATTGGGAATAATGGGTGGGGTCCTTTGCTCGTTGCAGAAACATTCTAGTAAATTATTACAAATAATAGGTGAGTTATTCATATTCGGAATAATTTGCATTCTGGTAGTCACTCTTACAATAATTATAATTAAACCCTATGCCTAATCATGGAACAGAAAGAAAAGAATAGGATTATCCTGGAATGGATAACCAAAGCCAAGGAGATTTATGTGAATACCATTCTTAATTGTGGAATGTGCAAGTCATTCAAATTGGCTATGTTAAGGGATTCAGAATTAGAGAAGTCTTCGATTTGTATCTTACAGGATATGGGACATGAGTCAGAGATACTTGATGGTAAATTATTGTATAATCCTGAATGGCCTTTTATACTTATCCCTGAATTTAACTTTGAGTTCTTGGGTGGGGATAAAACTACTAAAGCTTATAGGGAAGTTCAAAACCCTAAGTTGACCCTTCGAGAAATATTTTGGTGGAGTAAGTGGGATAGTGAAGTAAGGGTTAAGGCATTTGATAATCTGATAAGGATATATAAGGCTAAATCAAGGCCTTATAATTGGAGCCTTAAAAATATCCTGGAAAATTTTATGAAGAGCCTTTAGATGGGTTCTTCATTTTGTGTAGGGAGAGGGGGGATGTGATTATGTGGCATGTGCCTTTCAGGAAGAGCTTAATGCGAGGTTCTCAAAAACATCTAGCAGTAAAACGGGGCCACGGTGTCCCTATCGCAAAATTAAATTTTATTAAAAATAGGGGACAAATTTGTCCCCTATTCGATTTTATTTACTTGCTTTCTTTTTCATTCATTGCAAGTAAGAAATTTTTGATTGTGTCCCTTTTTTCTGTATTGGCATTTGCATCAACGATGCAATTTGCATTTATATATACTTGCTTTGCATATTCTTGCCATGCTTTTTTTAATGCTTTTCTTTTTTCAGCATTTTTTGTGCTGGAAATAAATTCAGCGATGAATGAATCTAATTTTTTACGCAATTTCATGCGCAAATTCTTTTTTTCTTTGTCGGTTTTGCACTCCGCAAAAATTTCTTTGCGATAAATCGATTTTCTTTCGCTGGTCGAAAAAATTTCATTGCCGATTGCTAAAATTTCATTTGCTTTCATAGTAGTAAAATTTTTAATTGGTTTAACTTTTATTAGTTCTTTTCTGTATTACAAATATATAAATAATATTTTCAACTACAAAATTTTAAACATAAATTTTGATTATATTTTCCTATAGTAGAACCGATTAGAATAAATATTGCCTATTAAGGAATTAGGGTGTTAAGGTAGGTGGGTTTAATGGTAAGTTGAGTATAAGGTTATTGTTGGTGGGATGGTTTGTTGGTATAAGGTTGGATTGAAATCAGGCCTTAGCTGGCACCTTTGGGTACCTCAACTCCTCGGGTTATGGCCTTTAATGTTCCTTTTCATTTTCGGCCTTAGTCCCTAGAAATCTAGAATTCTATAATTTTATAACTAAGTAAACTTATATTCCGTAAGTACTAAGTTTCTATGATATGCTCCTACTTGCAAATGGGAACACTTTATTTTGCATTGCACTTTAGGAAAATTTTGAATACAGGGTTGGGATTGGTGCCAATAGGTGCCTGCATGGCCTATAATATAAAAGGCCTATAAGCCAAGCCACTAAAAGCGATATAAGGCCTTAACCATATACATACCTAAAAGGCCTGGGTTGGCAGGCCTAACAGAAAAGAGAAATGAAAGCAAATAGGTGAGCCAACCCCCACCTATGCCAATGTCTCCATATAGGTTATATACATTCCCAAATCACTATCCGCAAAGGTTAATGCAATCCCAGCCCGGTTCGAAGTTACCATGGTAATCCCGTTACCAACTTCGTTTACCTGGTAATCACCTTGAACATATCCCTTGAATTGCTCAGTTAACCTACCGATTAAATCCTGGCTTGCCTCGCATAACTTATCATTCCAATCGTAATCCTCGTTATACAGAGTCGGATTATATTCCAGGAACATAGCCTGCCAACTATCATCACTGCGAGGGTTAAACTCCTGGGACATACCCGGAATAAAATACGAAGCCCCGTTACCTGCCTCGTAAGCCTTATCCTTAATTAACCCCTTAACCGATGCAATTAAATCAAATCTTTTCATAACCTTAAAATTAGTTAATTATTATTATACTGTATTACAAATATAATATAATTATACTATATATGCAAATTAAAGATGAAGGCCTTTGAAGGTTAGATTTTATCGACCTCCAAACCTTCCGGACCCATATTCAGGATATAACCTGCCTGAATCAAATTATTAACTACCGAGGGTACACATTTCTTAATATGCAACCTGAATTCCGATTGACCCATATATCCTACGAAGTTATCCTTAGGAGTATTGATGGCCAATTCAGTCGAATGGTGTTTGGAAATGATTTCCAGGGCAGTGGTGAAGTTTTTAGAATTAAGCATGGCCTTAAATGTTTTGGGGGTTATTATTTATCTTTCTTTATGCAAATATAAGAATAATATATTATATAGGCAAATAAATATTGATGGCCCTCATAAGGCCCAAGGCCATAATCCCAAAGGCCACTAAAAGCCAATCCTTATATAATATAAAGGCTATATTAAGGTACCTTAACCTACCATAAAAGGCCTTAAAAGGTACCTTAAATGTGCCCTAACTAAGCCTTAACTTGAGAAATCAAATCTCAAATACTCTATTCCTGGCATATCGATTTTAGACACCTGTTCCAAAATCCCCTAAAAGACTCGCATATATATATATATAATATAGATTGTATTCTTTAGGGATTAGGATTAAGGCCCTTAAAGGCACCTAAGTGTACCAATGGAGTTATTCATCTATTCTCAGATATAGACCTGTAGAGTGGCCATAAGTCTCTTTATCGAAAAGGCCTTAGCTATTGGCCTTAACCTTACCTTAAAGACTTACGATTATATATAATATAGACTTGATTAGGAGGGGATTTAGGGTACCTTAAAGGCTGCCTTTTGGGCTCTCTTTGGGTCTTAGGGCCCTAAGTCGACTTAGCTACTACGTATAGTAACAAAGATAGCTCCAGAGCTCTTAGGGTACACAGTGAGGCCTTACCCTTGCCTTAACCAAAATTTTTTCCTCACCCCGATTTTATGGCCCTTGGACTTTTTCGTCGTCCGGACCCGTATTACCGACTGCCTGTTAACTTTTGCCCTATCTGAACACACAAATAAAGGCCTCTAAGATAAAAGCCAACCTTAAAAGCCTTATATGATTATAAGTATTTATATAAGCCCTTATATATGGATGTATATATTAAGGATTGTATTGATATTTGGGATTTTTCTTTGTTTGGGGTTGGTTGGGTATTAGAATCCTGGCTTCAGGTTTAGATGCCTTAATACTTCCCTTAGTTCGGAATCTGTATATTCCTTAGCCTTTTGGATTGGGATGTTGTTATGGTTTGAGGCTATGATGATGGCCTTTTCTTTTGATACCTTGATGGGTTTTTCTTTGTTTCATGTGTTATTATTTGGTTGTGGGCATATCTTCTTTTTCTACCCAGATTTTATCTATGGTGGTTCTATGGAACCTGCCTTCGGTATTTAGGATTATGGCCATTTGATAACCTGAACCACAGTGCCAATGTTGGATATATCCTTTGTATACAACATCAGTGTAAAGCCCAGTATCTTCATCCCTTTCTTGACTGGTGTAATGTACTAAAATGTCTTTCATAGCTTTATTTGGATTTAGGGTAGAACTTATTCTTGAGAGCGGTGTAATTCCAGAGGATGGTTTCATATTCATCTTGAGTACACCTTAGGATTATGGCTCCTTGTTCTATATCGGTCATATTCATGATTCCTGACCTCTGGAGTTTGAGGTAATTGTCGAAGAGTTCTTTAGTGATAGTGTCCATGATTATTGTTTGGGTATTTCTATCCATATTCCTTGTGTCCTTAACCCTTTTCTTCTCATGGTTTGTTCATGTTTGATTTGGTTGATGAGATTAAGGATATGTTGTCTGTATTTTCTTTGGAATGCCCATTTACGGGAGGGTAATTCCTTGTAGAGTTCAGATAATTTTGCATTGAGTTGATTCATTGAGAGAACCCTTAATTCTCTGGATTCAGTGCATTTCATAACATGGGTAGATTATAAGTAATAAGCATCCTCTGCCCAGTTTTCCCCTACGACATCCTGGATGTTTTGAGGTTTTTCTTCTGAGATTGGTAGGAAGTTCTTTCCATTACAGAAGGTATAGCATCCTCCCCCCTCTTCTAAGGGTCTCTGACATTTTGTGCAGATATGGGTTGAACCCGCTTAGTTGGTTTTGTTTTCCATTTTCTTGATGATTATCAGTCAATTTCTATGTACCACTTAAAGAGATGTAAGGTAATATACCTATAAGTGATACTTATGGTTATGGTAGGAAATATAACCCATTCATTAGGAGAACCTTGAGTGTTGAAAGTAATACTTGGTTTCATGATTAGTATTTTATTTGGATGATTACCCAAGAGACTATCAGTATTACAGCTACCAGGAGGACCCATTCCAGTAATGCTTGCAGTAATAACTTAAGTGTTTTCATATCCAGCTATCTTTGAGTTACTAGATTGGGTAGTAGCAGCGGATAGAGATGATACCTCCGTGATTGCGGATTACTGTTATATCCTCATATTGGAAATAATCCAGGGAGTCGGAGTAAAGGCCGAAGACTGCTTCCAGGTCTCCCTTTGAACCTCCGAATATTTCCGTACCCGGAGCCGGTGTGAAGGTGAAAGTATGATGACCACCATACTGATTGTTTCTGGTCTCTATCTTAGTGAGGAGTATACCATATCTCCGGAGAAATTCCCTGAATGTGCATTGGAAATACATTTCGGGGTCTGTCATGCCTTGTCTTTTGCACCATCCGTGAACTTTCTTCAGGAGGTATAAGTAATTGTCTGGTTGTTTTTTCATGGCCTTAATTTATTTAATTAATTATTATCTTATTTCCTATATACAAATATAGCAAATATTTTGTAATTATGCAAATAAATATTGAAGGCCTTTACCAGCGTTCGTCTTCGATAGTGATGCGAATGTGGACATTTTGTTGAGGATGCTCCTTTAACCATCTCTCAATCTCTCCAGCCCTTTCGAGACTGTCTATATAATCTGGAGCTAAAGCCTTAACTGTTTCATAAGGTAAGCTCCCATCGGGATTTATCCAGGGTTTAGCAGGTGGCTCTTTTACCTGGTTTTTATTCTCGATTACTGCCATAATAACTACAATCAGAACAATGGTAATAGCTAACCACATGAATATGATTAGAGTACTGCCTTCTGAGTTTTTGTCTTGAGTTTTCATGAGACTTTATCTTTTAGTTAAACATTGTGAGCTGACATGAGTTCAGCTTTTGACATGAACTCTTTCATGTGACTCTCTTTAATGAGAGTGAGTACCTTCTCTCCTGTCTTGGTGTTGACCATCATGGTAGGGAGTACCTTAGACATTTTAGGTAATCCATCTTTACCGGGTTCCAAGTCTTCTATCAGCATTATTTCTGCTTCCGAGTTTAATGTCAGTATGTACGGAATCAATTCAAACATTTTCATAGCTTTGACTTTATGATATCCCTGATACCTATTAGTTTTAACTTTTGTTCAGGAGTTAAACCTGGGTCCTTCATTGCTTTGTTGACTTCAATATATAACTCCTGCATCTTTATTCTATAGAGAGGCCCTTTGATATGTTTACATACCCAGTTGTATTCTCTACATATTTTGTTGATTGAACTCATGCTCTGATGGTTATTATTAATCCCAGGTTGCAGCTCCCTACCAGTACTTCATCATCCCCAGTGGAGAGAATCTCCTTTATTTGAGTCATTGCTCCTCGGAAACTCATTTTGACTGCTCCCTCCATTTCATTGAATTTGACCAGGAGTGTATGCTTATATGACTGAGGAATCCGGTCCTGGTTATATTTAATCTCTACTTTATAATCGTAGAGTTCCAACCCCAGTCGGGAATCTAACTCTTCTACCATTTCAAGGTAGGTGTCTTGGATTGCTTCCTTGATGCAATCAACCTCTTCCTCATAAATCTTCCCTAACTTGTAGGACTCCTTGAGACCCATAAGCATAACCTTTTTATAATCTTTCATAATTGTAGGGTTTTATTTCTTTTTCTTTATACAAATATAGATATAATATTTTTAATATGCAAATAAAACTTCTCGGTATCTATGGGTGGAGATAGGTTCTAGAAACTTTAGTTCCCCTTTGGGTCTAGTTTTCTTAGTAACACAAAAAAGACCTCTAGAAAAGAGGTCTTAATGGTCCTTTATTTATTAGGCCTTAGCTGGTATATGAACCGGTTTGTAATAGATATTTCCTTCTGGTATGAGAGGATGTTTGAACAGCTCATATTCCAAGGCTGAAGTATCTGGGAACTCTACGTGGATACGTATACCAGAATATATTTTCCACCCGGGTTTGCCCTCGATATCATTGCTGAATAGGCTTATGATATCTATCCGTACTTTGTTCTCCACTGGTTTTGTACCGAACAATTTATTAGTAAAGTTAAGTACTATACCTTTGATAGTGGGGTAATACTTCGGGTCGTACGTTTGGTACATTGAGTGGCAGTAAAGTCCGCTTGCCCGAATTAAAAGGTCTATTTTCTTATTAATGTGCATAGTTATAAAAAGGTTAACGTTACATGATTTTGTCGAATACAAAGTAATTAGTAGCTTCGTTCATAGGAAGATAATGAGTCTTCTCCATAAAGTCTGGTCCGGCTATAGTTATAGCCCTCACGTTGTTTGCTTCATCATCCTCTACATTGAGAATCATACCGATATTTGTATGAGTATCTGCATGGGCTACTCCTAATAGCATTCCGGGACAAATATCATCCATGACTTGCATATCGATATATTGTCCATCTTCTGATATGGTATCTACATATTTACCATTCTCTACATACTGGAATAGATTGCACCAACCTGTGATAGTATGTATCTTTATTTTAGTTGCACAGGCTGATGCGGATAGAGTTACTTTGCTATTAGTGCATAACCAACCCTGACGATTTACTTTTTCATCAGTGAAGACAATATCTTCCTGATAAGGAGGATAAGGTAACCCGAATACTTTAATCTTCTTACCCTCATTGATAAGTTGATTGATTTTGGCTACTACTTTGGTCGCAGTTAAAACTTCTTTCATAGTAGGTGTCTGTGTTATAGATTGAACTGAATTTCTGCTTTATATCCTGGCTCTAAACTCCCTGCCGTAAAGGGTATACCCAAATAATGAGGATATGGATTATGCCAGATGTTGTGGTTAGATAGTTGTTCAGAAGCTTCCTTGATATTATCTTCTCCCGAGATATAGAATCTTATCTCTTTCTCATTGGCCGAAACTACTTTGAGAAACCCTTGTACAGTTATATTAACTGTAACCTCCCGAGCTTTAATTATTAAGTCCATAACCTTTTAATTTTTGTTTATACAAATATAAGAAATTAAATCTAATTTTGCAAATAAAAATCAATGGTTATCTTCGAGTTCTGGGTCTATTTCTTCGTAGTCTATCCCCTCTTCTATTTCTCGTCGGATTTGATGATGGTCTTCTTCAAAGACTTTTAAGGCACCCTGGTAGTCTCCTGTTACGCTATCCAATTCGGCCTTTTTGAGAGTTAAGCCCTCTTTATCTCCTCTATTGCCCTCTTGTTTTGTTGCAACAACAACTGGTAATTCTTTAAAGTCATACTGATTTTCTACATATTCTAACTCTTTTATACCACCCTTGTCAGCAAGCTCTTTTTGAATCATAGACATGGCTATATCACGGGTTAATACTGGTTCAGACTCACCCGTATTGTTGAATTGATTGTTCTGTTGGTTGAAGATATTTACAGTACCGCCACCAGACACTGCCCGTACCAAACTCTGAAGAGAGGTTGTGGACTGTTGCTTTAATCCAATGGCTTTATTGACTTCTGCAGTTATAAATGGAGCATATCTTCCCCCCTGAGAATCCCTGAGTATTTGTAGCTGTTGACTTATTTCCATACGGTCCTCAAGTGCCCAGCCTATGCAAGCTCCCATGAGAGAATCAGCAATCTCATCCATCTTGTTACGGTCAAATAAGCCGTTGTCTAGAAACGTTTGTTTCATTTGCATCTGAATAATTGATGGCTCACATTTCAAGAAGTCTGCGAGTTCATTTACTGAATAAACCCTTGACCATAATTTCCCATTGTTAACTATCCAAGTATGGATAACGAACTTGGTCAGATTCTTAAGAGCTTCATCATCTCCAGCATTAGCCTGTAAGGCTAATGGGGTTATACCTAACCCCCTTGGGAATCGTGGAACTATCTTCTGTTCTTTCATGATGTTTGATTTTGGTATCTAATAGTTAATCCTGATAAAATATATAAAAAGGCCCTGTTGTGGCAAGGGCCTTTTGAACTAACTCTTTGATAGTCAGGTTGCTGGATCACCTGAATAGGCTTACCTTCAATTTTGATGAGCTTATTGACAGTTGAAATTCATTTACTTGATTTTCGAACTTAAGCTGGTTACTCAGTGTCAAAAGCCCTGAATATAGCTGGTCTACATGTTTGGGGTAAATTACCTCTATAGTAACTGAATTTAATCTATACTCATAGCTCAGATTTACCTCTTCTTCTCCGGCTGTTTTATATGATGTCAGGATATTATCCGTTACCATAACAGCCAAGGTTAAAAATGTCCTCATAAAATCTTAGTAACTTTAGAGTCTTGTATTATTAGGATTTACTTCTTTCCCTTTGCTTTAGTAGCCTTTATCTTGCCTTCCTTTGCCAAATTTTGGGCAACTCCGTAGGCAACTACGGCCTCCAATATTGGCCTCATTCTCTTTTCTTTCTCCTTAGCTTCTTTTTGCCTTTCTTCTTCCTCAGCCCTAAGTTTAGCTTCTCTTTCCTGGGCCTTTTTACGCCTCTCTTCTATTTCCTCATGAATATTAGGGAATAGGTTTGCCCTGAGAGGTATTACATGAAGGGCAAAGAATGCTGAGAATAATCCATCGGATAAAGGCTCACCTATCTTCTTCTTGGAAATTTGCCAAAACTTATCCTGCTGTTCTTTGATGGCATGCAGGAATTTTTCATAGGTGAACTGCACCTGCATTTTTTTACATGCAGTAATCATGGCCTCAATTCGGTCCTTAAATTCCTGGCCGAATGCCTCCATAAATTTTTCCCGGTTGAAGTTGTGATTGGGTTTATCCAATTTGAACTGTTTTACATACTCTGCAGTTTTCATAGTGTCTCGTTGTTTATAAGTTATTGATTTATTAAGTGTTTTAATGCTGATTCTCTAGTTACCACTTGGAAAAGGTAGCTTATATACCTATCTTCCCAATAAGATAACCAAACTGGGTTAGGGAACCTGAACTTATTCTTTTCTTCTACCGGAATATTTCGAGGCATTCCCGAAATATATAATAAGTGAGGCCCATTAGTATTCTCGATAAATACCGGATGTAACATATTTTCGTCTACCTTAAAATACCCCTTTATGGCATAATCTGGGATATACTGATTTGACCTTATTCCGCAATCGAATGCCAAATCCTCTACCTGATATAATTCAGGATTAATAGGGTATTCTTCTTGGGATTGTACCCCTTTCTGAGATTGAAGGTAGTAGGTTATTTTGGATTTATCAAGCGTTACGCTTTTTACTCTTTCGGGAAACATGGTGCTTATCTTTTAATGGTACATAGTCTTCGATGTCATCCAATCGGTCAGTCACTAAAGCATATACGAATAGCTTAGCAGGACGGAAGAAGAATCTTCTTATATTCCTCTCCGAAATGTAATGGTCGTATATCTTAAAGAATTTTTTCTGATGCCTATGTTTAAGGTTCCGTTGCGTTAGGTATGACCTAAGGACTTCTTTGTGCAACTCTAACAATTCTTTATCTACTTTCTGAATTGCTTTCTCGGGTAAGCCAACAACCATAATCTTTCATATCATTAAAGGGTGATTATACTAAGGGGCCAGAGCCTTAGCCCTGTGCCCCTCTCCTACTATGAAAGATTAGATTGCAACGGATTCCTTGACGAATTGGTTCTTGTACTCCAGGTATTCCTTCTTGGCCTTCTTGTACTCCTTCGAATCCTGGTTCTCGATTCGGAGCATGGCCAGCTCCAGCTGATGAATCTTGTTTCGGACCTGCTGCCGGAACTTCTTCCTGGAGAGTGTATCCTCGCAGTCTGCGGGGTAGATGTACTTGACTTCCCGTTTCGTTACTACCTCCTCGACGAGGTTGGCTTCGACTTTCTCCTGGGTCTTTGAGATGAGCTTGTCCTTCTTGGACTTTTTCTTTTTCTTTTCTTCGGCCGCCGGTGCTGTAGCTTCTTCCTTTTTCTTGCCCTTTTTCAGAGCCTCCTTGGATTTATCCACCTTTTCAGCCTTCTCCTCGATGAGGTTGTTGATGCCTTCGACCAAATCGGTCTTTTCCAGTTTCTGAGCCTTGTTGTTCTTGTTCTTTTTCATGGCTTACAATGTTAAAGGTTTGACATTAAATTAAAATTGTTATTATCTTTATTTCCTAATGCAAATATAGGGGAACTTTTCTATATTTGCAAATATTTTTATCATTTTCTTTGAGGTTGTGTTCTTGGCTTCTGGTGTGTTAACTTCTTGTGGCTTTTCCCTTTTATTGTTTATGCAAATATAAATATAAATATCAACCCCTGCAAATTATTTCACTAATTCTTTATAGGTTCGTTCATGGTATAGGTAGTTTCAATGTGTTCTAAGCATTGAACCTGTTTTCTATACATGTTAACATAGACAATTTGTCTAAAACCGTCATCCTGAATCTCTACAAATTTAACTTGAGACTCTGGTCCCATAAGCTCATTATAGGTTTCAGCTACGGTTGATGGCTTCATTTCTCGGATAATTTTTTGAGAACCTTCTTGAATTTAGCCATGTAATAACAGTCTTTGGTAGGGCATTTACCGTCAGGTGTAATGTTTTCATTGGCACCACACTTAGTCATGCCCGTTGCTTTGTAAGGACAACACTTACGATGTGCTGCACATGCAGCCTTAAATTCTACCGTACTCATATCTCAAGAATTATTCAAAATACTCCCTTACTTTAGTTAAACGGTATTTGAATTTGAAAGGCATTACATAATCTCCTCACCATCCAGTTAGAGGTAAAATACACCCGATAATGGCATAGTAGTAGAAAGTTTTTGCAACAAACTGATTTTTCTCATTATCCCAAAAAGTATCTACTCTAGCATCTTCATCTGTTGCAGGGTCTACATATACCCAATGATATGACAATCTGATAAATAACCATTGTAGTATCAGAATATTTATCCATCCAAGGATGGTCATGCCCAATACTTTCTTCCATACCCAGCTGTTTGTTTGCTTTACTTCTTTTCCCATAATCCGTATGTTGGTTGAATGTTTTTAAGTCGATGATATATGTCCAGAGTTTTCCATATTGACTCTGCTTGTTTTATTACTACATCCTTTGCCTCCCGATGAGTACTAAAGGTATTCCATAATTCCGGAGTGTAGTTGAGACATTCCATACATTCGGGTTCTCCCTGCACATGTTTTACCCTTATGTAGAAATAAACCTCTCGGTCTATTATGTGACCAATACGTTCTCCCTCGAATAAAATCCAAGCTTTGGGTTTGAAGTCGAATACATCTTTACTTCTGGTACCGTGAATGTATTTGTTTACTTTAAATCTTACTATCCCTGCCATATCAATCCATATTTCTTTCAAAGTATTCATAGAAGTCCGCATCCTCAGTTAACTGGTCCAGTAATTCCTCTACATCCATATCCAAGTATACTGATGCCCCTGATACTTGTAGAGTTATTCCCGAACTGTAACTACTAGAAGACCCATGAAGTTTTAACTCCTTTGGCCTTTCTCCGGTAGATTCGTCTCTGTAGTGAATTATACCGTTTTTGTAGTCATAGCTTTTCACCTCGGATAAATGCCTGGATTCATCCCAGTTTTTCCAGTGAGGAGTTGCATCAGGAGTGGGTGGAACTGTTTTACCCTCCCACAGTATGCATACTACGCAGAAGGCTGATACTCCTATTATCATCCTCTTTGCAGCTTCCCAAAGGGTCTTGGCCTCATCTGGTTCTCCGTCGGGTGTGTAATATCTTTTCATAGTTTCAAATTGAATATCCAGCAAATAAGCCAAAAGATTAACATTAGTATTAAAGCCGTACCATACAATATAAATAGGGGTTTGGCTGCTTCCTTCATGGGGTCTCTCTTTTTCATAATCTTTTTCCGGCATACTTATTCCGGATTCTCTTTTCGAATGATTTACCTACTGATTCTCCATTTTGGATATCCTCTTTGAACATCCTGAAGTCGAACTCTGATACCGAGTTGTATTGGTATACTTTTTCTCCTTTGAAGGTAATGGTGATATCTCGGGTTTCATCATCCATCACTACCTTCATAATTCTGGATGACCCCGTAATTTCAAATGTCTTTTTCATCATTACTGTCTTTTAAGCTCAAAAGTGTTAAGTCCCATAGCTACCACATTATTTTCTTTCCTGAGTGCTTGACAGGTAAAGAAAATATCCCAGAGAGTGAAGACAGAATCAGAACTCATTTCCATCAAGTCCTCTTCCATCATATAGAGTGTACTCATTATGGTATTAAACCACCTGTTATTTAACCCCTTTACCAGCATGGTTTCAATATCTTCATACCTATTGTTAAAGGTATCTCCCTGAACCCTTTGAAAGGCAGCTATATATTCCCTGGCCATGGATTCCACCGCTTCTAGAGAAGTCCCATAGCAGGGGAATATAATTTTCCATTTATCTAAGCTCTTATCCTCTAAAAGGGATTCCAGCGCCTGAATATGCACATCCATAATCTGATTCCATATTTCCTGGGCAGATAATCGCCTTTGCAATTTCAGTTTGATACAACCTCGGTTTATTTTCATTTTAATCCTCGTTATAGATATACAGAATCTGATGGTTCCTATCTAACTCCTTTTCCAAATACTCCCAATGAGTATTGTGGTCTATATGGATATTGACCCTATAATCATCCATTTCTTTGGGTAATAAATCCAGATAATCTTTCAGATCCTTTACAGTAGTGAATTTTGATTGTCCCATACTTATTTTATTTCGTTATGCAAATATAATAATTATTATTATAATATGCAAATCAATTTCAGTGGTGTTGTATAGGTTAGTTCAACAAAGAACCCCGAATCTATATTAGGTTCGGGGTAAGAGGTTTCATAAACGATTGCCTATCGGGTTAATCCTCCTCTTTCTTTGCCTTCTTTTTCTTCTTCTTGTCCTTGCCTTTTTTCGAAGGTTTGTCGGCCTTCTTTTCCTTGGACTTCTCCTTATTGGAAGGCTCTTCCTTCTTTGCCTTCTCCTTCTTGGGAGCTACCGAAGTACCTGAAGCCAGCTCTGCAGCATACTTCTTGCCTTCGGCCTCGGCCTTCTCCTTGGACATGGTCTTCAGAAGAGTACGCATCTTCTGACGGTACTTTTTCTTCTGGTCAGAGGTCATCTCCTTGCCATCTACCATTGGGTAGTCGTAGGCATTGGGAGTACTGGTGACCTTTTCCTTCTTGGGATGAGCCTCGGGCTTCTGGTTTTTCTTTGCCTTCTCTATGGCCTTCTCTTCCGTAGCTGCCCGGGCCTTTTTGTTCCCGAGATTGATGATGTCTATCCATGCCTGGATTTTCTTTCCATGCTTCTTATGGCCTGTCCAATCTTTCTTGGGGTCGAGATCATTCTCTTCCATGTAGGCCAGCATTTCCTTCTGAGCCCTGCGTGCTTTCTTTGCGGCCAGGTCTTTCTTGCTGATGTCTTTTGCCATTGTTGTTGAGTTGATTAAATGAAAACTGGTTTGAATTACCTTTGCATGTTTATAGTTTGGTTAAGGAGTTTTTGGTCTGTACTTCCTTTACCTCTGAGATGATTATTTCCATCCCCTGAAGATTTGCCATCAACTTAAGATGGGCAACAGCATCATCCTGAGAGATATTAGTGTATACAATTCTGTACCTTTCACCAGAATCTTTGTTTTCAAAAGTTATGGTTAAGATGTTTCCATTTGCCAAATCTTCTATGCGCTTTGCCAGAGATTTTACCTTACCTATTTTTAGGGTTTTATCCTTGATTAAAGCTTGCCTTTTACCAATAGACAGTCCAGGCATAGATAACCTTGTATCTATATCTTGAACCATTTTGGTTAGTTCTTTAATCCGATATATCAACCCTTTGACTGAGGAGTTAAATTGTCCCATTGAGGCCTTTGAATAGTAGTGTCATTTCCTATTTTCTTGGCATACTTATCAATCAATTCCTCTGTTCTATAGATAATATATTCTGTCATCATTCTATTTTCTTCAGATATATCTTTTTCTTCCTCTAGCAACAGCTGATATGATTGCAGCTGATTACATAATGCCAGGTATATAATGCTGTCATCGTCTTGCATGGCCTTATACAAAAATGGGGAGAACCCCCGGTCGGATTCCGGATGGGCCTCCCCTGCATGACTCAAGTAATGATGTCCGAAATGGTTAGGCAGCGTCGAGCCTATTCCTCATCGTCATCGTCTTCGTCTTCCTCGGCATCGGCTGCCTTCCCTTTCTTACCCATGCCGGGCATCTTCGGGACCAGGGTGCCGTGCTCTTTCTTGGATTTAACCGATACCCCCGGAATGGTGGTATTCGATACGGCGATAACTTTGCCGTCCTTGTCGGTTACGACCGAGGTGATGAGAACTCCGTACTTCCGGACGTTCATGGCGAAGGTCTTTGCAACGTTGCCGCCGCCCAGGTCGATGATGTCGCACTGTTTGCTGTTCGGTCGCTGACCAGGTGCCCGATTCTTGAGTCGCTCTTTCATGGCCTCTCGTTTGGCCTTCTTCTCTTCTGCAGTAAGTTCTTTCTTACCGCCCTTTTTCGTTTCCTCTTTTGCAGCCTTTGCTTCTGCTGCCTTCTTCTTGGTTGCCATATTAGGTTTGATTAAATGGTTTTCTTGATAAGGGCATCCCCCGAGCATTTGGTCATAGCCTATGGAGGTGGGCATTTGACGATTCCCGGGGAGCCCTTGGATTTGGTTATAGTCAGAAGGACCCTTACTTTTTCTTTTTCTTGGTGTCCTTCTTGGATGCGGCCTTTGCCTTAGGCAGAGTGATGCCCAGTTCCTTGGCCACCGCCTTGCGAAGTTTCTCGACGTCTTCCTCGTCGAATTCGTCGGGGTCAGTTTCGAGCTCTTTGTCGTCGCAGAGGTCTTCGAGAGCTTCGAAGTCCATCCCGGCCAGGTCCTCTGGTGTCACCTCGTCGTCTTCATCTTCGTCCTCGTCGTCAGAATCCTCGTCTTCATCTTCGTCCTCGTCGTCAGAATCCTCGTCTTCATCTGACTCATCGTCATCGTCTTCGTCATCCTCATC
>CANQPD010000031.1 GCA_947625655.1 uncultured Dysosmobacter sp. | reverse complement strand
TGTGCCCTTTGCGCCGTTCGCGCCAAACAGTTCCCGGAGGTTCGCAACCGTTACCTCTCTTTGAAAAAACGCCGGGGACACAAGAAAGCAATCATTGCCATTGCCAGAATGCTGTTGACGGCCATCTACAATATGCTCAAGAAAAATGAACCTTACAATCCGGAACTCTACCGCACTGCTGACCGTCCACCCAAGCATCGTGAGGTCTCTGTGGAAGAGGCCGTCTTTATTCTCCAGCGCCAAGGCTATCTCGTGACTGCCCCTGTTTCCTCTTAGGTCTTTCTTTCAATCTTGGATTTCGGTCCGCTTCGGGGGGCCTGTTTTTGTGCGCCCTTTTTCGGGATAGTGCTTAAATTACAATGTTTCAACCTTATTTACCTCGTCAGGAATTTTCCGCCCATTTGGACCCGCTCCCGCCAGTAGTTCAGCAAGTCGTGCATGGTCTTTTCAAAGGGGATCTCCGGCTCCCAGCCGGTGTGGGCCTTAAACTTCCGGCAGTCCGGGACCTGGAGGTCGGCGTCGATGGGCCGCAGGCGGGCCGGGTCGGTGACGACCTCGATCTGGTCCTTCATGGGGGAGTAGGAGATCAGGGTGTTCAAGGTGTCCCCCACCTCGCAGGTGTAGGAACCGCCGATATTGTAGTAAGCCCCCGGAATGGGGTCCACCGTCACCAGCATGTAATAGGCCCGCACCGCGTCCCGAACGTCGGCGTAGGTTCGCAGGGATTTAAGATTCCCCACCATTACCTTGGGCTCGATCAGCCCCGCCTCGATCATGGCGATCTGCTTGGCGAAGGTGGACTCGTGGAACACATCCCCCCGGCGGGGGCCGGTGTGGGTGAACATCCGGGTGGTCATCACCGTCATGCCATAGGCCTCGGCGTAGTAGCGGCCCAAGAGGTCTGTGCCGACCTTGGAGATGGCGTAGGGACTAGCCGGATGGAAGGGGCATTCCTCATGGATGCCGGTCGCCGGCTTCTTCTCCGCCGGGATCTTGCCGAAAACTTCCGAAGAGGCGCAGACGTGGATTACCGGATGATACTCCCCGTCCTCCTCCATGGCCAGCCGCAGCGCCTCCAGAAGGCGGCAGGTGCCCAGGATGTTGGTATTCAAGGTATCGATGGGCGCGGTGAAGCTGGTCAGCGGATAGCTCTGGGCCGCCAGGTGGAACACATAGTCCGGCCGAACCTTCCGCACCAGGGTGATCAGAGAGACCTGGTCGTTCAGATCGGCATACTCAAAGAAGACCCGGTCCTGCCGGTTGGCCCGCTCCAGAAGCTGGCTCACATTGTCCAGAGGGCTCCGCCAGCGGCAGGCGCCGTAGACATCCCAGTCCGTATTCGCAAGCAGAAAGTCCGCCAGGTGAGAACCCACCATGCCGGTAATGCCGGTGATCAAAGCTTTTTTCATACTTTTTCTCCAATTCAAAGTTTTAACTGCGATAATGATCCTTATTGATCAAATAATCCTCAAAGGTTTGCCGCAAGCCGTTTTCAAGGGAAATCGAAGGCCTCCATCCCAGCTTAAAAAGCCTGGATGAATCCAAAAGTTTTCGAGGCGTCCCATCCGGATGGACATGATCATAAATTATCTCCCCATCGAACCCAACAACCTCGGAAATCACAGATGCCAATTCCCGCATCGTCATATCCGTTCCGGAGCCTACATTGATCCATGACATTCCCGGAACATTTGCCGATGCGGCGCAGTCTCCGGAGTAGTTTTGCATCAGGAAGAAGCAGGCATCCGCCACATCATCAATATGTAGAAATTCACGCATAGCACTACCTGTGCCCCACATAATGACCTCATTCCTGCCAGCCATTTTCGCTTCATGGAACTTGCGTAACAGCGCCGGGATCACATGAGAATGCTCTGGATGATAGTTATCACCGGGGCCATATAGGTTACACGGCATAACCGAGATAAAATCGGCCCGGTCTGGATGATGCGTATTCAAATATTCGCATAGTTTGAGCCCCGATATTTTTGCAAGCGCATACCCTTCATTCGTTACTTCCAAAGGAGACGTGAGCAAGTATTCTTCCTTGATCGGCTGTGGGCAGTCCCTCGGATAAATACAGCCGCTCCCCAGGAAACAGAATTTCTGCACACCCGCCTCATATGCCGCGTGGATCGTGTTGAACTCGATCATGGTATTGATATACATGAACTGGTCCAGCGCTTCCCGATTTGCTTGGATTCCTCCCACCTTTGCGGCGGCCATAAAGACATAATCCGGACGCTCCTCTTCAAAAAAACGTCTAACTGCCGTTTGGTCGGTCAAATCGAGTTCGGCATGACTGCGCACTATAATATTATTGAAGCCTTCCTTTTGGAGTTTGCGGATAATTGCAGACCCCACAAGGCCATTGTGCCCCGCAACATAAATCTTTTCATTCTTTTGCATAACGTGTTTGCTTTGCATGGGTATATCATTCCTCTCTGTTCAGAAAAATTACAGCAAAAAATACATATTGTCTATTTTTGTGCGTTACTTCTCTGCAGCAGAGGTGCAAATCCAAACTAAGCTTCGTCCGGCGGGTAGTATGGGCTCTCTTTTGCTCCTGACAAATTTATTTTGACCTCATCCGCCCCTAAAATACGTTTCATCAGCGTATTGTCCATTAGTGTGCTGGATGCGCGCCTCACGGTAAAAATATCCGTTTGATTTTGGATAGACACAGGCCGGACCAAACTCTGGGGGACGCCTAACAGACCCGCAAGTCGCAAGCCAATTTCATATTTTGACAAGGCCTCATCCCCGCAGACATTTAAGATCTGTGGAACATCTGCCGCAGGTTTTTCCATAATGTCAACCGTAAGTCTTGCTGCTGTGTCAAAATCCAACGCCGACCGATAGGAATCGCTAAACATGTCAATGGCGTTTCCCTGTGAAATGGTTTCAACAATCGTATCGTAGAAATGCTTTTTCCCCGGGGAAATACTATGTCCAATCAGGAATGGATACCGAACCACATGATAGCCATAGGCGGTTACCAGTTTTTCGGCGCAGCTCTTTTGAATTCCATAGCGATTGGGCGGCGTGAGGCTGTCCGTCTCCTTAAATTTATATTCCTTTACACTTTCCCCATAGACACTGTCTGTGGAAGGATACAGGAAACGATCCACACCCTCTGCCAGATTCAGAAACCGCGACAAAGCGGTTACATTGACATCCCATGCGACATGCGGATTTTTTTCGACTAGGTCAGGATGGTGATAAGCAGCCAAATAAATTATCTTATTAACCCCCCCGCTTATTTTGGCCGTTATTGAGGTATTTTCGGCAAAATTCTTCCGTGCCAAGGGGATCGGCCACATTACATGCAGTCCATTTGACCCGCTTGCTGTCTCCCACGCCATGTAAAGGCCGTCTGGCTACAGCCAATATACTCTCATCCGTATATTCCAAAATGTTTTTAATCAGATATGTACCTAAAAATCCGCTTGCGCCAATAATCACATACATACTATTCGCCTCCCAAAGCAACTGAAAAAGGATTTAGCTTCCTCCAAAAAACTGTTCCTCCACCATCAGGCACAATGTGTGGTACACCGGCAGGTGGAGCTCCTGGATCTTATAGGTCTCGGTTTCCGGGACCCGGACGCACACGTCGCACAGCGGCGTGAGCTTGCTCTCTTTTGCCCCCGTCAGACCCAGGACCTTCATGCCCTTCGCCTTGGCCGTCACCGCGGCGTAAAGCACATTCTTGCTGTTCCCGGAGGTCGAAATTCCGAGGAACACGTCCCCCGCCTTACCGAAACCGTTCACCTGCTGGGCAAAGCACAGCGCCGGTTCGCAGTCGTTCAGGTAGGCCGTGGACAACGCCGGGTGCCCGTCCAGCGCGATGGCCGGGAGCGCGCCCTGCAATTTTTCCGCCAGGACCTTGCCCAGCGCCGGATCGATGGCCGTCAGAGCCTCCGTGTATCCCTTGGGAAGTCTCCGCGGCTTCACAAAGCCCTTCATCAGCTCCCCCACGATATGCTCCGCGTCCGCCGCGCTGCCCCCGTTCCCGGCGATCAGCAGCTTTCCGCCGTTTTCAAAGCAAGCGGCAAGCACCTCATAGGCCCTTTGGATGTCGTCCCGGCAAATGATGAGCGCCGGGTACCGCGCCAGCAGCGTATTCAAATGCGCTTGTACCGCTTCCGTCATTTTCTATGTACCCTCCAATATTTCCCGCACCGCCGCCCGCAGGTCCCCGTCGGTTTCCATCTTCACGCAGCGGCACCCCGCCGCCTGACCTGCCAGGACGTCGTTTTCGCTGTCCCCCACCATCCAGGAGGAGGAAAGGTCGATGTTGTAATCCTCGGCGGCTTTCAGCAGCAGCCCCGGCTTGGGCTTCCGGCAGCCACAGTCGATTTTCAACTCCGGGATCTCCCCCGGATATCCCTTGTGGGGATGGTGGGGACAGACATAGATCCCATCCAGATAGGCTCCCTGCCCGCCCAGGAGCGTCTCCATTTTGTTGTGGATCTCCTGGAGCTGCTCCCAGGTCACTTCCCCTCGGGCGATCACCGGCTGGTTGGTCGCCACGATGGCCAGATATCCGGACCGGTTGATTGCCCGGATAGCCTCCGCCGCGCCGGGCAGCAGCTCCATCTCGTCGATATCTCTAAGGAACCCCACATATTTGTTGATCGTCCCATCCCGGTCCAGGAAGACGGCCTTTTGTTTCTTTTTCAGATTCCTTGCCCCGATCCTGCCGGAGGCAAAGTCCCGGCACACGGCCTGGTACCGCTCCGGAGTGCCCATGTCCTTGACATACTCCGGACTGTCATAGCAGAACAGCTGCCCCGTCCCCGCCAGGGGCTTCAAAATCTGCCGGTCCAGATCCACCTTGGGGGTATCGGGCCGGCGCTCCAGCAGCTTGGGCGAGAGGATGTGCAGCCCCGCGTTGACGCGGTTTTGGTACCACTGGGGGCGCTGGTCTTCTTTGGAGAGCCACTGAGCGACCGCGCCATCGGGGCCGGTCAGGATCAGCCCGCTGTCATAGGGATGGTCGTTGGGATGGGTCAGCAGGGTGGCCAGGCCGCCATGGGACCGGTGGAAAGCCGCCATCCGCTCAAAATCCACGTCAAACATCACGTCCCCATTGAGCAGGAGGAAGTCCTCCGGCAGCTTGTCCCGCAGCCGGAACAGCGCCCCGGCGTTGCCCAGGGGCTCCCGCTCCACATAGTAGTCAAGATGGACGCCGTAGCCGCTGCCGTCCCCGAAGTAGTCCATAATGACCGGCGCCAGGTGCCCCACCGTCAGCACAATGTCGGTGAGCCTCTGGGCCCGCAGGCACTCGATCTCTCGCTCCAGAACGGGCTTCCCATCGATGGGGATCATGGGCTTGGGGACGTCCCTCGCCACGGAGGCGATCCGCGTCCCCCTTCCCCCCGCCATAATGACCGTCTTCACGTCTCTCATTCATCCTTTGCCGGTTCATAACTCTCCGGGGCGTAGTAGATGACCCGGGTGCCGTCGTTCTCGAAGGCGAAGGGGACGTGGAGCAGGTCCTTCATGGCCTCCTGCACCGCCGCCTGCTTCTCCGGCTGGACGTAGAACAGCAGAAATCCGCCGCCTCCCGCGCCCAGGAGCTTTCCGCCTAAGGCGCCGGCGGAGATCCCCTTCTCATAAAGGCTGTCGATGCTGCCGGTGGAGATGACAGGGCCCGTCTGCCGCTTCAGCCGCCAGGTGGCATCCAGCAGGCGGCCGAAATCGTCCAGATCCGCCGCCTTATTCGTCAGGATCCCCTCCGCCTCGTCTACCAGCGAGCGCATCTCCAGCAGCTGGGCGGTCTTGTCCTTCCGCTCCGCGGCATTGGCCGCCTGCACCTCCGCCGAAAGGCGGGTGAAGCCGGTGAAAAACATCATCAGGTTGTCGTTCAGCCGCCGCTTCCGCTCCGGGGAGATGATGACCGGCCGCACGGTAAATCCAGCCTCGGAAAAATCGATCCGATTGAAACCGCCGTAGGCCGCGGCGATCTGGTCCTGCCAGCCGCCGGCCTCGCCGCAGAGGGTCCGCTCCAGATAAATGGCCTCCGTCGCCAGGCGCTGCCGGTCCACATACTTCCCCTTGAGGGCGTAGAAAGCGTTCAGCATCCCCACGGCGAAGGAGCTGCTGGTGCCCAGGCCCGAACGGGCTGGCAGGTCCGCGTCATAGGACAGGTGAATTTCATGGATGTCCAGCATTTGCATAGCGCCGCGGATAGCCGGATGGCGGATCTCTGAAAGGGCGGACACCCGCTCCGTCTCCGCGTAGCTCAGCTCGCTTTTGTAGTGAAAAAACCGGGGCAGATGCCGCACGTTCACATAGCAGTACTTGTCGAACGTGGTGGACAGCACCGCACCGCCATGGACCTTAAAAAAGTCCTCCATATCCGTCCCGCCGCCAAAAAAGGACATGCGAAACGGGGTTCGTGTGATAACCATGTCTGTTTCCTTCCGATTAGTGAACAGCGGCCCAAGCAAAAGGCCCTTGTTCTTTCAGCAAATGATCTTTTTTATGCCCGGGAGTCGGCAAAGCAGCCAAGTGCCGATGAGGCCGCCGGCGAGAGCCACCGCAAGTACGCCCCGATAATAGAACAGGTAGCACCCTGATACCGCGATAAGCGGCTCTATGCTGAGGTCCAGAAGTCCGTTCAGCGTTGGACGCTTCCAATGTATATACGGTTATAAAAGTAAGATAATAGATAAGGTTGATTCTCGCATATCATTTTGAACCGCTCCAGAATCTCCAGCTCTTTGAGCTGTAGCCTTCGCAGATCTTCCATATTGTAGACTCCATTCAACCGTCCTTTGTCGTTCTTACGAGAATATTGGAAGACTACAGGTCAAATAATTGGTCATACGGAACAGATGGAGTAGTAAACCCATTTTGCTGTTGTTGACTGCGGCCCGCCAGACATCCGGCGCCACTTGTTTGACATACATTTCCCATTCGCGTATTTTTTGTGTTCGTTCGGCGGCTGTTGGCAGATAGAGCAGCACCCGGACCACCCCGCGGTGATAGCCGGCCACACGGAAGAGGATAAACGGGTAATTGGGGGTCCCCGTCTGCTTTACCGAAAACGAAATTAAATCTCTTGTAATCGACAACCAGTTTTCCAAGTGCCGAACAACTGTGCTGCTTTGACAACTTTGCTCGGGACGATCTGTCCGATACTGATAGACGATGCTATTTAAAAACTCGATGTCCTCCATAGTTGCAAAGGGTAGTGTTGAATAGAGCTGATCCGTATACAGGCAGTGACCCGGCAGGCGAAGCCCAGAGCGGCGCAGCGCTTCGGTTTTATAGGTGATGCCCCACATGCCCACGGGGTGCTTGGGCTGCACCTCGCTAATTTTTCTTCTACCTGTTCCTGCATAAAGGTCAATGGTTTTCTTGCTATTGCCACAAACCTCCTGATAATTGGTTATAACAACGTCTGCATCACACCGGGCTAAATACCGCAAAAGTTGCCGCAGACCATTCTGATTGAACCAGTCATCCCCGTCCAGCAATTTAAAGTACTTGCCTGCCGCATGCTCGATGCTGTAGTTTACAGTCGTTCCGTAACCGCCGTTCTCTTTGTGGACCGCACGGAAGGTTCCCGGATGCTTTTTTTCAAATTCTCTAGCAATATCCAGCGAGCCATCCTTGCCCCCGTCGTCGATCACCAGTACCTCGACCGCATCCAACGCCTCAGGGATCAGGAAGGACTCCAGTGCCTGGCGAAGGTACATTTCCACGTTATAGGCTGCAACTGAAACGGTCAGCAGTTTTTTGGCCATGTGTCTGGCTCCTTTCCGCAAAGCAGCGCTGCATTGTGCGTCCGCCTGTTCTCTACTCAAATATATTCCCCCGCCGTGATGCGGAAAGTGCTGCCGGTCATCATGCTGGAGGCATCAGAAAGCAAATAGGCGATTGCTTCAACATAATCCGTGCGCTCGCACATGCGGTGCATGGGCAAGATGCCGGCGGCGCGTTCACGCAACTCCTTTTCAGTCTCTCCCTGTGACTTTCGTAGAGCGACTTCACCTTCGGTCGGCGTCCAGCCAAGCGTCAGATAATTGCAGCGGATGTTTTCCTCGGCGTAATTGTGCGCGATGTGTTCCATCAGCGTACGTAAAACGCCCTTGGAGCAAGCGTAGGCGGCGCGGTCCTTCTGGCCGCCCCAGGCGTGCGCGGAACCCGTGAGCACGATGGAGCCGCCACCGTTCATGCGCATGTATTTAATTGCTTGTTGGCAGCAGAAAAAAGCCGCACGAAAGTTAACATTCATCACTGCATCAAAGGTGTCAGCATCACAAGTATCTAAAGGAGAGATCGGTGTAATACCTGCATAATTGAACAGGCCATCCACCTTCCCGTACTGCTCATAGGCACAATCCAGAAGCGCCCGGCAGTCCTCCACGCGGGAAAGTTCAGTATGCACAAAGATGCCCTCACTGCCATAGGAGCGTATCAGCCGCAGGCTCTTTTTGGCTGCCGCCTCATCGCGGCCGCCGATCACCACTTTTGCGCCACGAATCGCACATTCCTCTGCCATTGTTCGCCCAACGCCCTTTGTGCCTCCAGAAATTACGATGACCTTGTCTTTTAATTCGTTCATGTCTTTCCCTCGCCCCTGTTTAAGTTAGCGCGCTCTGCGTTAACGGCCCAAAAATCCACCATCAACAGGAATCACCGCGCCATTCACATAATCGCTCGCGCGCGAGGCCAGAAAAACCGCGATTCCTTTTAGGTCATCGCCATTGCCCCAACGTTTCTGCGGGATGCGCGTCATAATCTCGGCCGAGCGAACCTTGTTGGCAATGAGTCCGGTATTCAGTCGAGTATCCATATATCCTGGAGCGATGGCATTCACGTTGATTCCTTTGGCTGCCCAGTCGTTAGACAATGTTTTGGTCAGTTGTCCTACGCCGCCCTTGGCCGCAGCATAAGCCGGAATCGTCACACCACCGATAAAACTCTGCATGGAGGCAATATTGATGATTTTGCCGCCGCCTTGCGGAATCATCGTATTCGCAGCCAACTGACAATACAGAAACAGTGCTGTCAAATTAATCTCCAGCACTTCATCCCAGTCCTTCTCTGGGAACTCCTCACTGGGATAGCGGCGCTGGATGCCAGCCGAGTTGATAAGGATATCAAGCCTTCCGCCCAGCATTTGCAGAGCTTCGTGATAGGAACTCCGCACCTGTTCGCGCTTGGAGATATCTGCCTTGACGGCGTACGCCTTATAGCCATCGTTGTTGAGCGCCTTCACCAGTTGCGGCATCGTCTCGCTAAAATCGATGCACACGACCTCAGCGCCTGCCTCGGCCAGAGCGCGCATCATGCCGGAGCCAAGGTCGCCCGCGCCGCCGACAACAATCGCCTTTTTGCCGGTCAGGTCAAACATATCATTCATTTTCTGTCACCTTTCTTTTTGATATTGCCGTCAGCTATCCCATAAACAAACCGCCGTTTACATCCAAAACAGCGCCGGTCGTAAAGCCGGCTTCTTCGCTTGCGAAATAACACACCGCCGCAGCCACGTCCTCGGGCCGTCCCATCCTGCCCAGCGGAAAACGTGCCAGCAGGCGCTGCCGTGTCTGTTCGTCATACCCCTGGCTGGCCATCTCAGTCAGGACCGTGCCAGGCGCCACGCAATTCACCGTGATCTGCTTTGCCGCCAGGCGGCGGGCGGCGCCATAGGTTAGGGCAATCATGCCGCCCTTTGATGCGGTATAGGCGAGGCCGTTTTCAAACCCGCCCATTCGGCCGGCGTTGGAAGCAATGTTGATGATACGCGGCGCTCCGCTCTTTTCCAGATACGGAACGGCCTGCTGGATCATGAAATAGGTGCCTTTGAGGTTGACGTCCAGTACTTTATCCCATTGTTCTTCTGTCAGCGTTCCGATTTTAGATGTATCCAATATGCCGGCGCAGTTTACCAAAACATCGATGCTGCCAAAATCAGCATAAATCTGCTCCAGCAGCGGCGGAATGGCATCCACTTGCGCCAGGTCGCAGGCATATCCTTTGCAACACGCGTTCCAGCCGGCCGACTTTTCCTGCGCAGCGTGAGAGCTTTCTGGGCTTTGACCAATCAAGGCTGCCTTCATGCCGCCCTGTGCCAAAGCGCGGGCAATTGCAAATCCAATACCCCGTGTGCCACCAGTAACAACGGCCGTTCGCCCCTGTAAAGTCAAAACACTCATGACCAGAACCTCGTTTTCTTTAAAGCGTCTGCCTACCGAACCCCGGCAGTACCAGCTCTTGCCCGTTTTCGTCCAATACCCGCACCTTGGCAAGGTATTCGCGGATAGCATCCATAACTTGCTCCCGGGTGTCGCACACGAGGTAAAGACGGGTCAGAACCTGCTTTTCTGTTCCAACCCATTCCGGCAAAACATCGTCACCGGGATGCAGCCGCTGCACATTGGCAATAACGCGCGGGTCTGTGTCAGTGTTTGCAAGGCCTTCCACGCGGTCAATGTGCCCTGCCTTGAGAAGGAACCACAGTGTTGCCGCTGATTTACCGTGAAAACGGATGTCGTCACAGGCAGCGAGGTCAAAGTCGCCTTCGGAGCCAGTTAGCGCAAACCGTATGAGCATCTCGCGTTGGTCTAATCCGTTGATGGCATTCATCAGCAGGTGTGGCGCTTCACCCTGCAGACGAAAACCGGGATCATACACATAAAACTCGCCGTCCTCATAAAACGCTGAAATCAGCAGGACTCCGTTACGGATGCCGATGCTTTTAAACATACGGACAGCATTGCTGTGCATACGCTCAAAATAATCGTCAATGTGGATGGAAGGGTAAATGCTGCCCTGATTGACCCGGCTCAAGCCCCGCTGCTTATCGGTAGTATTGCGGTCGTAGATGCAGGAGGCACTGCAATAGCCTTCCTTAAACGTATAGTAAATACCTACATCGTCGCACTGCATATACCGCTCGACGATAAAACGCTTCTGCCACGATGCCGCTAATGCCTTCTCCACAGCAGGCCGCAGGTCGCTTTCCTGATAGCAGACCGACATGCCGATACCGCTGAAGCTGTCGACCGGCTTGACCATGACCGGGAAACGAATCTTGGCGACGTCCTCCGGGCGCAGTTCCTCGTCAAGGTAATACTCCGGTATGCCATGCACACCGTAGCGCTCGCAGGTGGCCTTGAACCGGTCCTTGTAAGAAAAGACATCCACGATCTCCTGCGTGGCATAGCAGGGCAGGCCAAGCGCATCGCAAACCTTGCAGTACGCCGGCACCAGCACATCGGCCACACCCACCAGCACACCGTCGACTCTTTCCTGCCGGGCTAGAGCGACCAAACCAGGGATATCCAGGCCGTCTATATCAAAGCTCTTCCAAGCATGCTTTTTAGCTGGGTCACTTTCACGAGAGCTTGTCACAATCGTCTTTACGCCCATCTTATTGGCAATATCCACTAGTGGGGTTGTCTCCGGGTTGCCGCCCAAAATCAGCAGTTTCTTTCCTGTTAGGTCTGTGTGCATAGCCTGTCAGCCTCCATTATAAAGTCATTCTTTCACCCATTGCCATTATTTGATATTCCTGCTTCGGATACTTTTCATCCATGATGGATTTAAACTTGCCGGGGTCACCGCCATGGGAGGCGAACATCCCGTAATGGCACGGAATCACCATTCTTGGGTGCAGTACACTGCTCAGTGAAGCGCAGTCTTGCTCGCTCAAGTTACCATTCAGGCCGTTGATCGGTGCGATCAAGACATCAATGGGACCGTCCGCCATGTAAATTGGCGCGCGCTCTAAATGCAGACTGCTATCGCCCACAACGCAAATCCGCTTTCCGTCCACAGTAACAAGAACACCCACTGCATCTGGTGCCTGCTCGCCGTGATCACATTCAATAAAATGCAGCTTAAATTCACCTGCCTGGCAAACATCGCCGGGTCGTACATAAGTGATTCGGTTGTGTTCCATCATCAATCGGTTAACCTCTGCCCAGCAGTTTTCCGAAGCGAAGAGTCTGGTATGCATATTTTCCATTAACTGAGGGATCGCATCCATATCAAAATGGTCAAAATGTGAATGCGTCGCAATCAAACTATCAAAATTCAAGTCGAACGGTTCCAAAAGTCTGGGTAGCAGTCGTTTGAAACCCATATGCCCTTCCACACGGCGAACACACTTGGAGAGATACAAGTCGATCCCTAAAAGCTGTCCCTGCGCGCTCTTCACTATGTAGCCTGCTTGTCCGAGAAAAAAGAGATGTGTTTGCCCCGGCTGGGCGGTTAAAACATTTAATGTGAAATCTAACATATAGTTTTTTGCACCACTTTCATTTCTACAATCAGCATATCGAACCACAGCTTCATTTGCCTCAGAGCAAATCTCAGCCATTACAGGATCTATAGTAAATTGCATTCACCGCACTTCCTCCGGCGATACATAATGATTATTTCGCAAAATGTACTGAATCACGTTCTCTGGTATATTTTGGCTGCTGACGGCTTTGCCTTGCGCGTCATAGCCAATAAAGGTTCCGCTCTCTCCTACTTCTCTCTCTCTCCTTCTATTTTGGCAAAATACCGACAAAAAAAGTCGAAACAACAACTGAAAATCCAGCGCAAGACTGCAATTTTCGACATACCATACATCGTTTTCAAAACGGCCCTGCCAGCTGGCAGTCTCCCTTCGGGCATCCAGCGCAGGGCAATCCAGTCCTGGCCTGACAGCAAATCGAGCAGCATGGCGATCAGACATCCAAGGAGTGTAAAAATCATGGAGCGGCCGCGGTCCAATGATGGACATATCCCCTTTCAGAACAAGCCAAAAATTAAGCAGTTCATCCAGCGATGTCCGGCGCACGAATCGTCCCCACTTTGTTACCCGCTGTTCAGGCGGCAGCAAATCGCCGTTTTCATCCGTTTCGTTCGTCATGTTCCGAAACTTTATGATCTCAAATGTCCTTTTATTCTTCCCGGTTCTGGCCTGCCGAAAGATAACCGGTTTTCCCACATCCAGATATGTGGCGACCCACAGTACCAGATTGACCGGCAAAAACACGATCAGCGCAGCCAACGAAATACAGATATCCAGCCACCGCTTTATATGCCTTGTATAAAACGAATTCCTGACACAGACAGGCTTTGAGACCTCGTTCGCGTGAGCCAAATTGATCTTTCTGTTGATTTCCCCTATTTGTTGTATTTCTCCCATCGTAAAGGAGCTGCCGTCATAGCTGTCGTCAGCGATCATGCGCCGCAGTTGCTCCGAATCACTATAGGTTTCCAATGTCTGGCAGCCATGCTTCTCGCGCATGCTCAGTTGTTGTATCATCAACGCATCTATCCTTCTATCGCTAAAGTGAATATCCCCATTTAAGAATCTCTTTTCAACGAATTAAGCTAGCATCCTCTTCTGTCAGGATCAAAACGCTAGGATGGCATCGCAGATTCTGTCTACGTCGCTTACCGTCAGATCACCATACATCGGCAATGTCAGAACGCACTCCGATGCGTGGGCGGCAACTGGGACAGGCACGTCTCCATAGCGTCCGCAATAGCAGGCAGCCTTGTTGACAATGGGGTAGAAGTATTTTCTTGCAAAGATGTTTTTCTTCTCCAGCTTTGCCTTGATCTCGTCCCGGGTTTCCTTATACCCGTCAAATAGCACGGGGAAATAGGCGTAATTCCACTCAAGGCCCTTCTCAGGCGTGATGAGCTTGATGCCCTTCACGCCGGACAGACGCTCGGTATATCTGTCTCCGGCAAGCCGACGCTTTCCGATCTCCTCGTCCAGATGTCTGAGGTTGCATATTCCCATGACCGCCTCAAACTCGTTCATTCTGGCGTTCGTGCCCACATAGTCAATATCCTCTTGGCTTGTGAAGCCAAAATTCACCCGGCTCGGCAAGGACTCGAACAGCTCCTTGTCTTTATACGCTACGATGCCGCCCTCTATCGTGTGGAAAACCTTTGTAGCATGGGTGCTGAACATAGCCGCGTCTCCGAAATTGGCGGCGCCGATCCCGTTCAGGGTCACTCCAAAGGCATGCGCGGCATCGTAGATCACCTTCAGGCCGTGCTTTTTCGCTATGCGGTCAATGGCCTTCACATCGCACAAAAAGCCATACACATGGGTCGCCACAATGGCCACGGTTCTTTCGGTAATTGCCTGCTCGATCAGCTCAGGGTTAATCGTATAATTGTCCTCTTTGACATCTACAAAAACAGGGGTCAGGCCATTGCGAACAATCGAATGAATTGTAGAGCAATGCGTATACGGCGTCGTAATAACTTCGCCCTCAAGGCCAAGAGACTCAATGGCTACCTCCAGCGCTACATGACCGTTGGCAAACAGATAAAGGTTCTCACACCCCAGGTATTTTTTCAGTTCCTCCTCAAACTCCACGGATGCCGCACCCCTATTGGACAACCATCTGCTCTCCCACACCGGGCGAAGCCGTTCTATGTATTCCTCAAACGTAGGCATGGAGGATTTTGTTACGTTTATTCTTTCCATGAGTGATCACCTGTTTTGTTCATCGTGATTTTCCAGATATATGAAATTGCAGTCGCTTTCCGCCAGCAGCGGCGCGTTCCGGTCCTTTTCGGACAGTATCGGATCCTCGTTTTCCCAGTCCACGTTGATCGTAGGATCATCGAACCTAATGCCCCTGTCATATTCCCGCGCGTAAAAATTGTCCACAACATATTGAATTTCGCTGTATTCGCTTCTGGAAATAACGCCGTGTGCAAACCCCTTCGGCAAAAAGAGCTGCTTTCTATTTTCCTGTGAAAGCAATACCTTAATCCATTTCAAATACGTTGGGGACCCCTTGCGCAGATCTACTGCATAATCATCCACCCTCCCACATGTACACCGCACGAGCTTTGCCTGGGCATAGGGTTCATTCTGAAAATGAAATCCCCGAATCACGCCCGCACACATATTTACAATATGGTTCTCCTGATAGGCCGAAAAATCGATCCCCGCCTCACGAAGGGCTCTTTCGCTGTACGACTCAAAAAGGGTTCCGCGCTCATCAGCGAAGCACTGGGGAGTCAATATCACCACTCCGTCCAGCTTTGTTTTTTCCACGCTGTACATTTATCTGCCTCCGTACATTCTCTTGTAATAATTCCTGTACTCGCCGGTGACGATAGGCTCCCACCAGGAACGGTGATCCAAATACCACCCAATGGTCTTCACGATGCCGTCGCTGAATCCGGTCTCCGGCAGCCAGCCAAGCTCCCTGTGAATTTTGGCCGGGTCGATGGCGTACCGCATATCATGGCCCTTCCGGTCAGCGACATAGGTAATCAGGCTCTCGGGCTTGCCCAGCTCTTTGCAAATCAGCTTCACAATGTCGATGTTCTTCATCTCGTTGTGACCGCCGATGTTGTAAATCGCGCCTGCGCGGCCTTTTTGGAGAATCAGATCGATGGCCTTGCAGTGATCCTCCACATAAAGCCAGTCCCGCACGTTCAGACCCTGCCCGTATACCGGCAGGGGTTTATCATTTAGGGCGTTGGCGATCATCAGCGGGATCAGCTTCTCGGGGAACTGGTAGGGACCATAGTTATTGGAGCAGCGGGAAATGGTGGCCGGGAGGCCATAGGTCCGGTGGTAGGCCATCACCAGCAGGTCCGCTGCCGCCTTGCTGGCGCTGTATGGACTGCTGGTATGCAGGGGCGTTTCCTCCGTGAAGAACAGATCCGGCCGGTCCAGGGGCAGATCCCCATACACCTCATCGGTGGAGACCTGGTGAAAACGCTGCACGCCGTACTTCCGGCAGGCGTCCATCAGCACCTGGGTACCCAGGATATTGGTTTGCAGGAAGATCTCCGGGCTCTCAATCGAGCGGTCCACATGGCTCTCCGCCGCAAAGTTGACCACGATGTCCGGCCGCTCCGCCTCGAATAGCTGGTAGACTCCCGCCCGGTCCCGGATATCCAGCTTGACAAAGCGAAAATTGGGCTGGTCCAGAATGGGTGAAAGCGTGGACAGATTCCCCGCGTAGGTCAGGCTGTCCAGGCAAATAATGGAATCCTCCGGGTGGTGCTTCCGTTCATAGTAGATGAAATTGCCGCCGATAAATCCGGCTCCGCCGGTGACGAGGATGGTCATGTATTCTTCCCTACCATTTCATTTTCCCGTACGCAACCGCTTTCAGGTGCTTGCCATACGCGGACTTGCCGTATCGTTCGGCCGATGCCAGCAGGCTCTCCCTGCTGATCCATTTATGCCGGAAGGCAATCTCCTCCGGCGCCGAAATTTTGACGCTCTGGCGTTCCTCCACCATCTGTACAAAATCAGCAGCGTCAAGAAGGCTTTCGATCGTACCGGCGTCCATCCAAGCATAGCCGCGACCCAGGATCTCCACATTCAGCTTGCCATCCTGGAGATACATTTCGTTCATCGTCGTGATCTCCAGCTCTCCCCGGGGCGAAGGGGAAACGCGCTTTGCCATTTCAGCCGCGCCGGCGGGATAAAAGTAGAGGCCTGTGACCGCATAGTTGCTCTTTGGGACCGCCGGCTTTTCTTCAATGGAGACGACTCTGCCGTCCTCATTAAACTCGACTACGCCGAATTTTTTCGGTTCTTCAACGTAATAGCCGAATACCGTTGCCTGGCCTGCCTCGGCGGCTCTGACCGCCTTCAGGAGCTTGATCGTAAAGCCGCTGCCATAGAAGATGTTGTCGCCCAAAATCATGGCGCATGATTCCCTGCCGATGAATTCCTCGCCGATGATAAACGCCTGAGCCAGTCCGTCTGGGGACTCCTGCACCGCATAGCTCAGCTCCAGCCCGAACTGGCGCCCATCTCCCAGAAGTTTTTTAAATTTTCCTATATCCTCTCGCGTTGAAATGATCAGAATCTCCCGTATCTTCGCCAGCATCAGCGTGGACAGAGAATAGTAGATCATCGGTTTGTCATAAACAGGTAAAAGCTGCTTGGAGACGACCAGGGTCAACGGATAAAGCCTGGTTCCAGTGCCTCCTGCCAAGATAATCCCCTTCATATGTAACCTCAAAAGTTTTATTTTTTCTCTACCGTTCAGCGGCTCGCTTTGGAACGCTGCCGGAGCCTCCGGACAATGGCCTCCCTCAGGAGGCGATATAGCCGTCGAGCAGCTCCGCCATATACCGCTCATTGCCCAAATCGCGGATATTGGTGGCGGACAGGGCAGAATCCTCATATCTGGAAACTACTTTGAAGAGCCGCTTTGCCCTTTGACTCCAGCGGGTTGCGCCGCAACGATGAAATACATCAAAGATGATCAACTTCGGGCGGGGCTGCACGCAGCGAAAATCCAAGGAAGGATTTGCCGGTGGGGTAGACGCCGGCCGCTTCCCCCGTTTCAGGCAGCATAACAGAAGCGGCCCGGTACGCTTCCCGATCGTGGGCAAACAACACCATATGACCACTCCTTTCAAATTGTAATGAAGTATACTACTTTATGACAGGGCCGTTGACTATAAAATATGGGCGCAACGGTTCAATCGCATGCTATTATACTATGCCACAGGGAATTTGTCAATGAAATATGGACAGTTTTGGCCGTCTTTTTCATGAAAAAATAGTGGTTCTAAAGGGAATCACACCCATATATTGGGCTTTTGGGTTTAAATACGTCGTTAATGTTCCGGTCAGCAGCGCAAAATCTCAGTTTTCCACGGGTTTTCAGCGTTTTGTCAAAAAACAGCATTTTTCGCAAAAACAGGAACAGTCTGAAAAAGCAGACAACTCTTTTTCAGCCGCTGATGTAAAATTCTTGAAAACAGCGCGAAAAGTGCTATAATAGAGGCAAAGAAGGGAGGTCTGTTTCAATGAAAAAGCTTTTATCGCTGACGCTCATGCTGCTGATGCTGCTCTTCTGTACGGCCTGCGCGGCCCAGGGGGCGGCGGGCACGGAAACCCAAACTTCCGGCAGCGTGGAAGGGCCGATCAGTCAGCTGGCGAATCCCTTGGAGCCGGTGGACAGCCCGGCGGAATACGCGGCCCGGCTGGGCATCCAAGTTGACGCCCCGGAAGGCGCCGAGGCGGTTTCCTACGCCATTCTCTATCAGCGGATCGCGGACATTACCTTTCTGTTTGACGGGCACGAATATGATCTCCGGGCCGCCGCCGAGGAGGAGGACTTCTCCGGTCTCTACGGCACCGAGGAGAAGACGGAGGAGCTGGACCCCGGCAGAAATGCCACTCTGACGGCAATCCGCGGCGGCGAGGAGGTCTATCTGAAGATCACCTGGACAGGCGGCGGCGTCACCTATATTTTGATCAACACCGACGGCGCGGATGAGGCGGACATCAAGGCCGTCTTCGAGGCGATCCCGTAATCGGGGCTGGAGCCGCTTGCCGCGGAAACGGCGCATGCGCCCAAGCGGCAGGCAGAAAATTCGTGAAGGCCGTCAGCCATTTCCGGGGCTCGGCGGAGGCATACGCTATTCGATTGTGTTCAAACAGCTCGATGCTCACCGCGCTTCCCCCCTCCGGCATATATTGTGAACGACGGTGAAAAAACGCCCAAAGTGCTTTCCCGCCGCCGTTATGTTCCTTCCTGTCCCGTTGAATCGTTGTCTCAAGAGACGCCACATTATCTGCATAATGTAGCGTCTGCTCCCACGACATTATCTGCATAATGTAGCGTCCACTCCCACGACATTATCTGCATAATGTGGT
>CANQPD010000030.1 GCA_947625655.1 uncultured Dysosmobacter sp. | reverse complement strand
TTGTTCAGGCTGTCGAAAAAGTCCGTCGGACTTTTTCGACAGCCTAAACCCCGGCAGGAATTCCTGCCGGGGCCGCTCAGCTTGTCGAAAAACCTCTGTTTGGGGAAAAAGCGTTCCGTTTCGCAGGGGGAGTACGAGGGGGCGGGAGTCCCCTCGTGTTGAATCGAATGCCTGCAAAAGGGCTGCGGCAGCAGCCCGTTGCGCCGCATTGCGGCAGCTTTTTGGGCTGCGGAGCAGACAAAAAGCGAGGCATTGTTCAGGCTGTCGAAAAAGTCCGTCGGACTTTTTCGACAGCCTAAACCCCGGCAGGAATTCCTGCCGGGGCCGCTTTATGGAATGGTCGTTCAGGATTTCGGAACAGGCCTTAGAAGATGCCCTGGGCCATCATGGCGCTGGCCACCCGCAGGAAGCCCGCGATATTGGCGCCGGCCACCAGGTTGTAGCCCAGGCCGTACTCCTCCGCCGCGTCCACGCTCATCTTGTAGATGTTGTTCATGATCTGCCGCAGGCGCTGGTCCACCTCTTCCTCGGTCCACACCAGACGCTCGCTGTTCTGGGCCATCTCCAGGGCGGAGGTGGCCACGCCGCCGGCGTTGACCGCCTTGGAGGGGGCCACGATGACGCCGGGCTGCTCCATCAGGAACTTCAGCGCATCGTTGGTGGTGGGCATGTTGGCCACCTCGATGTAGTACTTCACGCCGTTGGCGGCGATCTGCTTGGCATGCTCCAGGTGCACGTCGTTCTGCATGGCGGAGGGCATCACCACATCCACCTTTACGCCCCAGGGCTTCTCGCCGGGATGGAATTCCACGCCGAACTTGTCCGCGTAGTCCTGCACTTTGTTGCGGCCGCTGGCCCGCATCTCCACCAGATAGGCGATCTTCTCATCGGTGGTGACGCCGTCGGGGTCATAGACATAGCCGTCGGGGCCGGACAGGGTCACGACCTTGGCGCCCAGCTGGGTGGCCTTCTTGCAGATGCCCCAGGTCACGTTGCCGAAGCCCGCGCAGCCGATGGTCTTGCCTTCGATGGTCTCGCCCTCGTGGGCCAGCACGTTTTCCAGATAGTATACCGCGCCGAAGCCGGTGGCCTCGGGCCGGACCAGGGAGCCGCCGGAGGCAAAGTCCTTGCCGGTGAGGACGCCGTTTTCCCACGCGCCCCGCAGGCGGCGGTACTGGCCGAACAGATAACTGATCTCCCGGGTGCCCACGCCCATGTCGCCGGCGGGCACGTCCACGTCGGGGCCGATGAAGCGGTGCAGCGCCGTCATGAAGGACTGGCAGAAGCGCATGATCTCCGCGTCGGACTTGCCGGTGGGATCGAAGTCGGCGCCGCCCTTGCCGCTGCCGATGGGCAGTCCGGTGAGGGCGTTTTTAAAGGTCTGTTCAAAGGCCAGGAACTTGACGATGCTCAAATTCACGTCCTTCTGGAAGCGCAGGCCGCCCTTGTAGGGGCCGATGGCGCCGTTGAACTGGGTGCGGTAGCCGGTGTTGGTGTGCCAGGTGCCGTCGTCGGCCATCCAGGTCACACGGAACGAGAACGTGCGCTCCGGCTCCACCATGCGGTTCAGCAGATCGGCCTTTTCATACTCGGGGTGCTTTTCAATGACGGGCTCCAGAGAGGAGAAGACCTCTTCCACGGTCTGGACGAATTCCGGCTCATTGGCATGCTTGGCTTTGACGTTTTCGATCACACTGGACAGATAGGCGTTCATCATGATCCTCCTTTAAATATGTGAGTTGCGTAACATATATAAAGATATGTGGTTCTATCCGATTTCAGTTTAACACTTATCGCGGAAGGACACAAGCCTTCTTTTTTGAAAGCAGGTCAATCTTTTTTTTGATACCTGAGAAAAAAGAAGGAGAGATTTGTGCATTTTGACGGCCCGTGGAAAACTTGCGGGAGATTGACGGGCAGAGGAGAGAGCCTTATTGACTTTCCGGCAATAAAATGTATAATATTTTCGGTAAGTTTTCTCTGTGCGTGTATTTTTTTGAGGGAGGCACATCGTATGCTGACATATTCCATGCGCATCGCGGGACTGGAGCGGGAGCTGCCCATCTGCAAAGTCACGGACGACCTGTACATCGGCGCGTTCATCTGCTTTGGCGACGCGGAGCTGACCGTGGCCTGCGCCCGGGAGCTTTTGAAGCTGGTCCCCGCCGATAGTTATGACTACTTATTCACCGCCGAGGCCAAGAGCATCCCCCTGATCCATGAGATGGCCCGCCAGTCCGGCGCGGAGAAGTATTTCATCGCCCGGAAGGGCCCCAAGGCCTATATGCCGGACCCCATCCATGTGGAGGACCACTCCATCACCACCGCCGGCACCCAAAAGCTGTATCTGGGCCGGGACGACGCGGAGCTGATCCGGGGCAGGCGGATTTTGCTGATGGACGACGTGATCTCCACCGGCGGCTCCCTCCACGCCATGGAGGAGCTGGTGAAGCTGGCGGGGGGCACCGTGGCCGGACGGGTGGCGGTCCTGGCGGAGGGCGATGCCCAGAACCGGGACGACATCCAGTTCCTGGCCCCGCTGCCGCTGTTCAACGCCGACGGGACTGTGAAGGGATAAAGGAAATGGCGCGCTGTCGGCTGACCGCGCGCCGTTTTTCGTGGGAGCCGGTCAGGCCCCCGGATCAAACAGAATGAGGCTTTTATGAAGACAAAAACCGTTTATTGGCTGCCCCGCGTCAACGCACTGGTGATGCTGTCGGCATTGTTCATGGTCTGCTCCGGCGTTATCCGCGTCGTGTGGGCCTGTGGGGAGCAGGCGCTCTCCGGCGCCGTGTTCTGGCTCCAGGTGGTGCTGCCCCTGGCGGCAAACGTGACCTTTCCCGTCATCCTGTTCCGGGACGGGCGGGACCGGCTGTACCGCTCCGCCATCCCGGTGTGGCTGGGCTGCGTGTTTTTCGCGGCAAAGGCGCTGACCTTTCCGTCCCTCCTCCACACGGTGCTGTGCCTGTGCCTGTACGCCCTGGTGGCGGCGCTGTACACTGCCACGGTGACGGGGCGGGTACCCACCCAGAAGCCGCTGTGGCTGCTGTTCGGCCTGCCCATGCTGTACCACATTTTCGTGGAGGACACCCAGAAGGCGGGCTGGCCCGTCCACGACTGGCTGCCGGAGATCAGCGTGCTGTGCTGCATGGCGTCGCTGCTGTGCGTCTCCCTGGCCATGAAAAAGCGGCCGATGGAGGAGGGGGCGCCTGTGCGCCGCTTCGGCGACCGGAACGACGGCCGCCGCCTGCGGAGCCTGTCGCCCATCTTCGCCGTCTCCCCGTATATCATGAAGACCCGCAACACCTCTCAGAACTTCATCGAGGATCACATCGAGATGACGGAGATGGAGCGGTACATCGCGGAGAGGCGGAAGGCGGGGATGAAGAACTTCGGCGTGCTGCATGTCCTGCTGGCGGCCTATGTCCGGGTCTGCGCCCGGTACCCGGGGCTGAACCGCTTCATCGCGGGGCAGAAGATCTTCACCCGGGACCGGGAGATCGAGGTCAACATGACCATCAAAAAGGAGATGTCCACGGATTCGCCGGACACCGTCATCAAGGTCACCTTTGACCCCGCCGACACGGCGGCGGTGGTCTACGAGCGGTTCAACGCCAAGGTGCAGGAGGTCAAGAACGCCCCGGCGGACACCGGGTTTGACAAGCTGGCGGGGGCCTTCAACCTGATCCCCGGCCTGCTGCTGAAGTTTTTCGTGTTCCTGCTCCAGGCCATGGACTACTTCGGCCTGCTGCCCCGGTTTTTGACCAAGCTGTCGCCCTTCCATGGCTCGCTGTATATCACGTCCATGGCCTCTCTGGGCATCCCGCCCATTTACCACCACCTCTATGACTTCGGCAATGTGCCGGTGTTCTGCTCCTTCGGCAAGAAGCGCCGGGTGTTTGAGACCCTGCGGGACGGCACGGTAGTGCGCCGGAAGTACATGAACTGCAACTTTGTCACCGATGAGCGCATCGTGGACGGCTTCTATTTCGCGTCCGCCATGCGGTATCTCCACAGCCTGCTGGACGACCCCTGGCAGCTGGACCAGCCGCCGGAGACGGTGGCGGCGGATCAGCATTGAACATAAAAAAGCGGCGCCCGATGGGCGCCGCTTTTCAGCTTGTCAAAAAACCTATGTTTGGAGAAAAGTGTACCGTTTCGCAGGGGGAGTACGAGGGGGCGGGAGCCCCTTCGTGTTGAATCGAATGCCTGCAGCGGGCTGTGATAACAGCCCGCTGCCCCGCGAAGCGGGAGCTTTTGGGGCTGCTCCACAGCCCCAAAAGCGAGGCATTGTGAAGCCCGTCAAAAAAGCCCTTTGGACTTTTTTGACGGGCTGAGCGGCGCCCGATATGGGCGCCGCTTTTCAGTTCGTCAAAGGACCTCGTAAAAGGTGGTTTTTCAGCGGTTTAGGTAAGCCGCGATGTCAAAGTCCAGCAGCTTCGTGTCCCCTTTCAGATACAGCGGATGGTGGGGCTGGCCGGATTTCAGCAGCGGCCCGGCGGTATACCAGCTGGCCCCTGCGGCCTGGCCGTCGGCGGCAAAGTCCCGCATGCAGTCCATGAGGTAGTCCCGCTTCAGGATGATATTGCCCCAGGCGGCCCACACGGCGGGCCGCTTCGACAGGGACAGCAGATACCGGAACGCCTTCCGGTTCTCCGTGTGGAGCAGGGGATTGAGAGACGGCTCCATGTCGTCGGGCCGGGTGGCCCGCTGGGCGTAGACGTTGAACATCAGAAAGCTGTCGTATCCGTTGGCCAGGGCGATGCGCTGGGCGGACTGGAGGGTGGGATCCAGGGCGTCCGGCGCGGCGGTGGAGGGGTTGATGCCCACGCAGATCAGGGGCTTTTTGCCCCGTGTGCCCAGGATATAGCGGTATTCCGAGTATGTATTGGGGACGTACAGCCAGCGGGATACATCATAGTCCGCTGAGGGCCGCAGGGCGGCCTCCAGCGCGGGCTCGAACAGCTCCAGCCGGACGGTATCGGTGGTTCCCTGGGGAATGTGGGGCATGGGCGGTCCCTCCTGTTTCGACATTTTTCTCAGGATAACACAGACCCGAAAAAAAGGCAACCCGCCCGCCGGGGTTCATTTCAATTCGAACAGGGCCTGCTCGAAGTCCGCCACGAACCAACGGAGATTTGTGCGGCCCCGCTGCATGATCCGGTGCCCCTCCGCCTCCAGTTTCGCCTTTTGCGCCTCTGCGCCGCCGGGGTATTTGGGATTCAGCTCGCCGTCCGCCTTCAGGGTCCGCCAATAGGGCGTCGGATTCTCCGTCCGCTGCTCGCTGGCCCAGGCCGCGATGGACACGAAGATGCCTGTGGTGATGGGGTCGGTGAAGTCGGCGTGGTTTAATTTCGCCAAATACGCCCGCAGGGCGCCGACGGTGACCACCTTCCCGCAGGGCACGGTCTTCATCAGGGCGTCATAGGCGGCGGGCGGCGCGAAGAACATCTTCGTCCCGCCGTATTTTGCAATGGTTTTCGGGTCGGTGACGGTCTGGATCTTGGGCATGTCCTTGCTGTCCAGCAGCATCGCGTTGAAGTCCTTTTTCGATTCGTTGGCCATGGCTGACACCTCCTGCCATGAGTATAGCGCCGAAATCCCCTCCGTGCAATGAGGCGGTTTTGAAAATTTGCTGAAACAGAGGCGGTCTTGAAAAAAAGAGGGTGTTTTGGGCAGACGGATATGGTATGATAGGAGGCAATGACGGAGAGGAGGCGGCGCTGTGCTGAAAATTCTGATGGGCCGGGCCAAAACGGGAAAATCGCATACAGTCCTGCGCCGCATCGCGGAGCTGGGGGATGACGGCCGGCAGATCCTGCTGGTGCCGGAGCACGCCTCCCACCAGGCGGAGGTGGACCTGTGCCGCTTCTGCGGCCCCACCGCCAGCCGTCATGCGGAGGTATTGAGCTTCCGGCGTCTCAGCGACCGGGTGTTGAGCATCACCGGCGGCATCGCCCAGGTGACGCTGGACGCCGGCGGCAAGCTGCTGACGCTGCAAAAGGCGCTGCTGGAGATCGCGCCGGAGCTGACAGTGTACCGCCGCCCCTCCCAGAAGTCCGCCTTTTTGCGGCAGCTGCTGGATCTGTTTGACGAGCTGCGGTGCTACGAGGTGACGCCGGAGGTGCTCTATGCCCAGGCCCAGGACATCACCGGCGCCACCCACGACAAGCTCCGGGACCTGAGTTTGCTGTACGGCGCCTATGAGGCCCGGCTCAAGCGTCCGGGGCTGGACGCCCGGGACCGGATGACCAGGCTGTGCGACAGCCTGGAGGGCTCCGGCTATGCCTGCGGCAAGGACATTTTTATTGACGGCTTTACCTACTTCAACGCCCAGGAGCGGCGGGCGCTGGGCATTTTGCTGCGGCAGGCCAGGTCTGTCACCGTCACGCTGCTGGGAGAGCCGGACAGCCGGGAGGAGATCTTTGAGGCCAGCCTCAGGACCCTGGGCCAGCTGCGCCGCCTGGCGGAGGAGAACGGCTGTCCGGTGAAGCTGCAAACGCTGAAAACGGAGGACACCACGGCGCTGGGCCATGTGGAGCGGTGCTTTTTTGGGAAAAACGTGCCCTTTGCGGGCAGCGGCTCCGCCGTCCGTATCCGGGAGGCGGATACGGTGTTCTCCGAGGTGGAGCAGGCCGCGGCGGACATCCTGCGCCTTGCGGCGGCGGGAAAGTGCCGCTATCGGGACATCACCGTGGCGGCCCGGAACATGGGGGACTACGAGGGCGTCATCGAGACCGTGTTCGAGCGCTACGGCATCCCAGCCTATCTCAGCCGCCGCAGCGACATTCTGGAAAAGCCGGCGCTGAGCCTGCTGACCGGCGTGCTGTCCGCCATCGGCAATGGCTATGAATACGAAGATATGTTCCGCTGGCTGAAGACCGGCCTTGGGGGGCTGACGGCGGAGGAGTGCGACCGTCTGGAAAACTACGTCATCCGCTGGGAGATCCACGGCCAGATGTGGCTGCGGGACGTGGATTGGGCGGAGAACCCGGACGGCTACGGCGCTCCCTGGAACGACGAGCGCCAGTCCCGGCTGGAGGAGGTCAACGCCCTGCGCAGACGTGTCCGTGAACCGCTGCTGCGCCTGGCAGAAGGCCTGAAAGCAGGTGAGAGCGCTGGGGAGAAAGTGGATGCGCTTTACAGCTTTATGGAGGAGCTGCGCCTGCAAAGCGCGCTGGAGAGCCAGATGCGGGCCCAGGCGGACGCGGGCCGCCTCCAGGACGCGGAGGAGACCGCCCAGCTGTGGGACATCCTCTGCGGCGTGCTGGATCAGTTTGTGGAGATCCTGGGGGACGAGCCCATGGGCCTGGATGAGTTTACCCGGCTGTTCCGCCAGGTGCTGACAGAGTACAGCGTGGGCACCATCCCCGTTTCCCTGGATCAGGTGTCCGTCAGCGAGATCACCCGAAATGACCGCCACACGGCGAAATACCTGTTTCTGCTGGGGGCCAACGACCATGTGCTGCCGGACCCCGGCCAGAGCGGCGGCATTTTGAACGACGACGACCGGGACGAACTGGCCCAGCGGGGCATTGAGCTGGCCCCCACCGGCATGGACCGGATGAGCATTGAATTGCAGAACCTCTACGCCGCCCTGACCCAGCCCACCCAGGGACTGACCGTCAGCTATCCGGTGACGGACGTTTCCGGCGCGGAACTGCGGCCCGCTTTTGTGATCGACCGGCTGCGGACGCTGTTCCCGGAGCTGAAAGTTGAAAAAGAGAACAATGACAAGGAATACCGCTTAACAGCGGCGCTGCCCGCCCTGGAGATGGCGGGACAGACTCCCGGCGGGGGGCTGTGGCACTGGTTTGCCGGAAACCCCGCGTTTCAGGAGCGCCTGTCCGCCATGGAGCGGGCGGCGGAGCTAAAGCGGGGCTCGCTGTCCCGGGCGGCGGTGCGGGCGCTGTACGGCGACCGGATCACCATGTCCGCCTCCCGGCTGGAGCGCCTGCGGTCCTGCCACTTTTCCTATTTCATGGAGTACGGCCTTCGGGCAAAGCCCCGGGAGCCGGCGGCCTTTGACGCCCCCCAGATCGGCACGTTTCTGCACTTCCTGCTGGAAAACGTCACCCGGGACGTGCTGGCCCAGGGCGGCTTTGCCCAGGTGGACGACGAATCCATCCACGCCCTAGTGCGGCGGTACATCGACGCGTATGCGGCCCGGGAGCTGCACAATTTCCAGGAGAAAAACGCCCGCTTCCGCTACCTCTTCGCCCGCCTGCGGAACACGGCCTACGCCGTCATCGACCAGGTGGCGGAGGAGCTGCGGCACTCGGACTTCGTGCCGCTGGAATTTGAGCTGTCCTTCGGCGATCACGGCGCGCTGCCGGCGGTGGTCATCTCGGAGCCGGACGCCGAGCTGCGCATCGGCGGCAAGGTGGACCGGGTGGACGGCTGGGTGAAGGACAACAAGCTGTATCTGCGGGTGGTGGACTACAAGTCCGGCAGGAAGAAGTTCGACCTGGCGTCTGTGCGGATGGGCCTGGACATCCAGATGCTGCTGTATCTGTTCACCCTGCAAAAAGAGGGAAAGGCCTATTTTGGAAAGGACATCGAGCCCGCCGGCGTGCTGTATCTGCCCGCCCGGGACGAGATCCTGCCGGCGGAGCGGAATATCCCGGCGGACAGGCTGCAAAGCGAGCGGGAAAAGCAGCTGAAGCGCTCCGGCCTGCTGCTGGCGGAGCCGGCGGTCCTGCAGGCCATGGAGCACGAGGCCCTGCGGGAGCCCCACTACCTGCCGGTGCGGGTGGGGCGGGACGGCAGCCTTTCCGGCAGCATCGCCTCGGCGGAGCGCCTTGGCAAGCTGGGGGAGTACGTGGACACGCTGCTGCACCGGATCGCGGACGAGGTGCGCCAGGGCAACATCGACGCGGACCCCTGCTGCCACAGCGAGGACGACAGCTTCTGCAAATACTGCGACTGGGCCGACGCCTGCCACTTCCAGGACGGGCGGGACGGCGACCACCTGCACTACATCCTGCCGGTGAAGGCGGAGGAATTCTGGAAGATGCTGGAGGAAGGAGGAGACTGACATGGCAAAACTGACCCTGACAGCCCAGCAGCAAGCCGTGGTGGAAAACCGGGGCGGCAGCCTGCTGGTCTCCGCCGCCGCCGGCTCCGGCAAGACGAAGGTCTTGGTGGAGCGGCTCTTCCGGTATGTGACGGAGGAGCACCGCAATGTGGACGATTTCCTTATCATTACCTACACCAAGGCCGCCGCGGCGGAGCTGCGGAGCAAGATCGCCTCGGAGCTCTCCAAGCGTCTGGCGGAGACGCCCAACGACCAGCATTTGAAGCGCCAGCTGCTGCGGGTGTACCAGGCGGATATCAAGACGGTGGACGCCTTCTGCACGGCGCTGCTGCGGGAGAATACCCATCTGCTGGCCCGGGAGGAAGACCGCCACGCCCTGACGCCGGACTTCCGGGTGCTGGACGAGGGCGACGCCGCTCTGGTGCGCCAGCGGGTGCTGGGCCGGGTGCTGGAGGAATTTTACGACGCGCTGGACGAGGGCCGGGAACAGCTGGCGGATACCCTGGGCGCGGGCCGGGACGACAGCGCCCTGGCGGAGCTGGTGCTGGAGCTGTATGACAAGCTGCAGAGCCACGCCTACCCGGACCGCTGGCTGGCGGAAAACCGGGCGGCCTGGGCAAATTTGGAGGTTGCTTTCGACGAAACGGTCTACGCCCGGGAGCTGCTGGCCACGGTGCGGCGGAAGGCCGGGCACTGGGCGGGGCTCCTCCAGCAGGCGGCGGCGCGGACCGAGGGGGACGCGGCGCTGTCCACCGGCTATGGCGAGAAGTTCCTGACCGCCGCCCAGGGCTTTCTGCGCTTGCAGGCGGCGGGGGGCTGGGAGACGGCGCGGCAGGCGGCGGATCTGATCGAATTTCCCCGGCTGAACACCCCCAGGGGGCGGAAGGACGACCCCACCGTGGCCTCCCTGAAAAAAATATGGGAGAGCTGCAAGGAAGAGACGAAAAAGCTGGACAGCCTGCTGGACGTCAGCGGGGAGGAGGCCATGGAGGACCTGCGGGCCGTGGCCCCGGCCATGGAGGCCCTGCTGGGGCTGACGGCGGACTTCGGCGGGGCCTACCGGGCGGAAAAGCTGCGGATGAACGCCGCGGACTTCTCCGACCAGGAGCACCTGGCCCTGCTGCTTCTGGTGGGGGAGAACGGCGCTCCCACGGAGCTGGGGGAGCAGGTGGCGGCCCGGTATGCGGAGGTGCTGGTGGACGAGTATCAGGACACCAACGAGGTCCAGAACGCCATCTTCCGGGCGGTGTCCCGCCACGGTCAGAACATCTTCACCGTGGGCGACGTAAAGCAGAGCATCTACCGCTTCCGGCTGGCGGACCCCACCATTTTCCTGGGAAAATACAACCGCTTCAAATCCTATGAGGAGGCCGCTGACGGCGAGGAGCGGAAGATCCTGCTGTCCAAAAACTTCCGCTCCCGGCGGGAGATCCTGGACGCGGCCAACTTCGTGTTTGAGAACATCCTGTCCGTTGAGATGGGGGAGATGGCCTACGGCGAGGATGAGGCCCTCCACTTCGGGGCGGAGTACTATCCGGAGCGCCAGGACTGCGACACGGAATTTCATCTGATCACCGCCCGGCAGAAGTCGGCGGAGAACGACCATCCGGTGAAAAAGCTGACGGCGGAGGCCCGGTTCGTGGCCCTGCGCATCCGGCAGCTGCTGGACGGGGGCTGCCCCGTCACCGACGGGGACGGCGCCCTGCGGCCCTGCCGGCCGGAGGATATCGTGATTTTGATGCGCTCCCCCGGCAGCCGGACGGCCGCCTTTGCCGAGGCCCTGGCGGAGCGGGATATCCCCTGCTCCTTCGAGGAGAGCGGCGACTTCTTCCACACCATGGAGATCTCCGTGATGCTGGCCCTGCTGGAGCTGGTGGACAATCCCCGGCAGGACGTGCCGCTGATCTCCGTGCTGCGCTCGCCTGTATTTGGGTTCACCCCCAGCCGTCTGGCGGAGATCCGGGCGAAAACGCCGGCGGGGGACTTTTACGACGCGGTGGCGGCGGACGGGGGAGAGGACTGTGTGTCCTTCCTGGAGACGCTGGCCCGGCTGCGGCTGGCGGCCCGGGATATGAGCGTCCACCGCCTGGTGTGGCACATCTATAACACGCTGAACATCCTGGGGATTTTTGGCGCGATGGACCACGGCGGAGAGCGGAAAGAGAACCTGATCGCCCTCAGCCGCCACGCGGAAAAGTTTGAGAGCGGCGGATACCGGGGCCTGTTTGCCTTTGTGACCCAGCTGCGGCGGCTGCTGGATTCCGGCCAGGCGCCTGTCACAAAGGCCGCGGCGGCGGTAAACGGCGTGCGGCTGATGAGCATTCACAAGTCCAAGGGCCTGGAATTTCCCATTGTCATCCTGGCGGACCTGGACCACGCCTTCTCCCGGCAGGACTTTGACACGCCGGTGCTGGTCCATCCCTCCATGGGGCTCGGCCCCCGCCGTGTCGATCTGAAGCGGAAGATCAAGTATCCCACCCTGGCGAGGCTTGCCATCGAGGAGAAGCTGCGGCGGGAAAATCTGGCGGAGGAGCAGCGCATTTTGTATGTTGCCATGACCCGGCCCAAGGAGAAGCTCATTCTGGTGGATTCCATGTACCACGCGGCGGGACGGCTGCAAAAACTGGCGGCGGTGGCATCCTGCCCGGTGCTGCCGGAGACGGTGGCGGGCTGCAGGACCTTTGGCGACTGGCTGCTGCTGCCCCTGCTGTGCCGGAGCGAGGCGGCGCCCCTGCGGGCATATGCCGACGCGGAAGTAGAAGCGCTGTATACAGGGGACACCAGCCCATGGCAAGTATTTTTACATGACAGTGAGGAGTACCGGGAACGGCCTGCCCGGGCCGCGGCCGCGGCGGATGCGGCGTCCGGCGAAGCGGATTTTGACCCCGGCCTGTTGGAATTTGCCTATCCCTACAGCCGGGAGACGGGCCTGCCGGCCAAGGTGACGGCCACTCAGCTGAAGGGGCGGGCCCTGGACGAGGAGATCGCGGAGCACGCCGCCCACACCCCCTATCTCCGGCCTCTGTCCCAGCCGAAGTTCCGGCGGGAGCGCCGGGGCCTGACCCCGGCGGAGCGGGGCACCGCCACCCATCTGGTTTTGCAGTACCTGGATTTTGGGGACGCGGATGTGCCGGGGCAGGCAGCGGTTCTGCGGGACCGCGGCCTGCTGACGCCGGAACAGGCGGAGGCGGTAGACATCCCGGCGCTGGAGCGCTTTTTGGCATCTCCCCTGGCGGAGGAGATCCGCCAAGGTGGAAATGTCCGGCGGGAGTACCGCTTTACGCTGCTGATGGATGCCAGGGAGTATGACCCGTCGGCGTCGGGGGAGGACACCATCCTGCTCCAGGGCGTGGTGGACTGCTGCTTTGAGACGTCGGAGGGCCTGACGGTGGTGGACTTCAAGACCGACCAGGTGCAAACGCCGGAGGAGATCGCCCGGCGGGCGGAGCACTACCGCCCCCAGCTGGCGGCCTACAGCCTGGCGCTGGAAAAGGTGCTGGAGCGGCCGGTGGCCCGGCGGGTGCTGTACTTCCTGGAGCCCGGGAAAACAGTGGATGTGTGAGAGGAGTGAGCCTATGTCAGAGAAAATCGTCAGCACGATGGAGGCGGTGATCCCCCGGCCTGTGGAGAAGGTGTGGGCCGTTGTGACGGACCTGGACCGCTGGCAGTGGCGCGGCGACCTGGAGGGCCTGGAGCGGACCGGCCCGGATACGTTTACCGAATACGCCAAGGGCGGCTTTGCTACCCGATTCACCGTTACCTGCCGGCAGGAGGGCGAAAAATGGGCCTTCGAGCTGGAAAACGCCAACATGTCCGGCGAGTGGACAGGGGAGTTCCGCCCGGTGCCGGAGGGGACGCGGGTGGTCTTCACCGAGCGGCTGACGCCGAAGAAACGGTGGATGAAGTTTTTGGCCAAGGGATATCTCCGCAGGCAGCAGGCCCAATATTTGGCGGATCTGCACCGAGAATTGGAAAATACTTGAAACCGACGAAAAATATATAGGAAAAGTGCTTGCATTTCAAAAAAACGCGTGGTATACTAATTAACGCCTTTGCGAGGTGAAAGCTTCAAAAGGGTAGTTTGGATCAGAAAGAGGTGAACGAGAGCAATGAAGGAAGGAATCCATCCCAATTATCAGCAGACTACGATTACTTGCGCCTGCGGTAATGTGATTGAGACAGGTTCTACCAAGAATGATATCAAGGTGGAAGTCTGCTCTAAGTGTCACCCCTTCTTCACGGGCAAGCAGAAGCTGGTGGATACCGGCGGACGCGTGGCCAAGTTCAACAAGAAGTTCGGCCTGGACAAATAAGTCTGACACATCACAAAAGGGTCTGCCAACGGCAGGCCCTTTTTATTTACTTTTCCCCGGGATGGGCATATACTATGCTTATATGAAGGAAGGAGTGCTGCGCCATGAGACTGCAACCCGTGGACACTAAAACGCTGACGCCGGAGATTTTTCAGGTGTTCGGCACCCAAAACGCCCTGCTGACCGCCGGGGACAGGGGCGGCTGCAACACCATGACCATCGGCTGGTGCCAGCTGGGCCGGCTGTGGAACCTGCCCGTCTGCACGGTTTACGTGCGGCCGGAGCGCTATACCTATCAATTTATGGAATCCCACGACTATTTCACCGTATCCGTCCTGCCCCTCAGCGAAAAGCGGACCATGGCCTTCTGCGGCGCCAAGAGCGGCCGGGACGTGGACAAGATCAAAGAATGCGGCCTGACGGTCCGTTACGGTGCCGGGGACGCCCCCTTCTTTGACGAGGCGGAGTGGGTCCTGGTGTGCAAAAAGGCATACGTTCAGGACATGGACCCCGCCTGCGTGCTGGACCGGGAGCATATTCCACCGTATTACGGTGAGAAGGGCGGCTGGCACCGGATCTACGCCGGGGAGGTCGTGGAGGCCTACAGGAAATAAGGAGAACCATTGACACATGCGGGAAACAGAGGAAATTCGTGATAAAGTGGTACTGGTGGGGCTGAACTCCCCGGTGCTGAAAAAAGAGCAAAACGCCGATGAGGATACCATGGAGGAGCTTTCCGCCCTGGTGGAGACCGCCGGGGGCGAGACTGTGGGCATCGTCCTGCAAAACCGCGCTACCCCGGACCCCCGGACCTTCATCGGCGAGGGCAAGGTGGCGGAGGTGCAGCTCTACTGCGAAAACGTGGGGGCCACCATGGTCATCTTTGACAACGACCTGTCGCCCTCCCAGCAGCGGGTGCTGACGGAGCTGCTGGGCATCCAGGTGCTGGACCGCTGCGGCCTGATCCTGGACATCTTCGCCCAGCGGGCCAAGACAAAAGAAGGCCGGCTCCAGGTGGAGCTGGCCCAGTACAAATATCTGCTGCCCCGGCTGACGGGCATGTGGACCCATCTGGAGCGCCAGGGCGGCACCAGCGGCAAGGGGGCCATCGGCTCCAAGGGCCCCGGCGAGACCCAGCTGGAGACGGACCGCCGCCTGATCCACAAAAAGATCGATAAGCTCCGGGCGGATCTGGAGGACGTGCGCCGGGTGCGGGGCACCCAGCGCCAGCAGCGGCGGAAGAACGAGATCCCGGTGGTGGCCATCGTGGGCTATACCAACGCAGGCAAGTCCACCCTGCTGAACCAGCTGACCGGCGCGGGCATCCCCGCCAACAACCGGCTGTTCGACACGCTGGACACCACCAGCCGCCTGCTGACTGTCAGCGACACCCTGGACGTGGTCATCAGCGACACCGTGGGCTTTATCCGCAAGCTGCCCCACCAGCTGGTGGAGGCGTTTAAAGCCACATTGGAGGAGCTGGAATACGCCGACCTGCTGCTCCACGTCATTGACGTGTCCAACCCGGAGTGGCAGGCCCAGGCCCAGGTGGTGGAGGATCTGATCGTGGAGCTGGGGGCCAGCGAGCTGCCCCGCATCGACGTGTTCAACAAGTCCGACTGCGTCCCGGCAGGGGAGATCATGCCCCACGGCGAGGACATCTGCGCCATCTCCGCCCGCACCGGCGAGGGCGTGGACAGGCTGCTGGAGCTGATCGACAAGCGGCTGGACAAGGGCACCCGGCGGGTGGTGCTGCATCTGCCCTATGACAAGGGCGGACTGCTGGACATGCTGTACCGGGAGGCCAGGGTGGAGAGCGTGGAGTACGGCGAGACCATCGACGTGACGGCGGTCTGCGGCCCCAGGACCCTGGGGCAGGTGGAGGCGTTCATCGCGGAGTGACGGAGAGCCAATGATGCGGACCCGGAAAAATCCAAGGCTGGAGGGCTATGATTACAGCCAAGGCGGCACCTGCTTTGTGACCCTTTGCACGGCGGACAAGCAGTGCCTGTTTGGAACCGTGCGAACCGCTGCTGGCGGTATATTGACGAAAACCCGGCAAAATGGGAGGAACACCATGACGGCTGATAAATTGGAGACCCCGCGCCTGCTCCTGCGCCCCTTCCGGGAGAGCGACGGGGCGGATGTCTACGAATACGCCAAAGACCCCGCCGTGGGCCCCATCGCCGGCTGGCGGCCCCACGGCAGCGAGGCCGAGAGCCGGGAGATCATCCGCACGGTCTTCTCCGCCCCCGGCGTATTTGCCATGGAGCTGAAGGAGACCGGCAGGGTCGTCGGCTCCGTGGGCTTTGTGGGCGGCCATCCCGCCGGAAAGATCCCGGGCTGTCCCGACGACGAGATCGGCTATGCCCTGGGCCGCGCTTACTGGGGGCGGGGACTGGTGCCAGAGGCGGTTAATGCTGTACTGGAATATGGCTTTACAGAGCTTGGGCTATCCCGCATCTGGTGCGGCCACTATGCGGCGAACCGCCGCTCGGCAAAGGTCATCGGCAAATGCGGCTTCCGCTATCAGTTTGCAAAGCCCACGGACGTGGATCTGCTGGGCGAGATCCGGCAGACCTATTTTTACATGCAGACGAAGGAGGACTGGCGTGAGCGAGTATCTGGTGCCCTTTGAGGACGGCGAGAGCGAGTTTACGGAGAAGCGCTCCCGCTTCATCAGCCACCTCTGGCGGGTGGAGAGCGAGGCGGAGGCCCGCGCCCGCATCGAGGAGATGAAAAAGAAATACTACGACGCCCGCCACAACTGCTGGTGCTACTTATTAAAAGAGGGGAACGTGGTACGCTATTCCGACGACGGCGAGCCCCAGGGCACCGCGGGCCAGCCCATGCTGAACGTGTTCCAGCGGGAGCAGGTGACCAATGCCTGCTGTGTGGTGACCCGGTATTTCGGCGGCGTTCTGCTGGGGGCGGGCGGCCTGACCCGGGCCTATGCCAGGGGCGCGAAGGATGTGCTGGACGCGGTGGGGATCGCCCGCATGAGTCTGTGGACCCTGTGGGACGTCCCCTGCACATATCCGCTGTTCGAGCGGGTAAAGCTGGACATTGCCGCCTGCGGCGGCGTGGTGCGGGACGCGGATTACGGCGCGGGCATCACCCTGCGGGCGGCCTTCCCGGCGGGGGGAGCGGAGGCATTCTCCGGCAAATTGACGGAGCTGTCCGCCGGCGGCCTGGAAATGGCGGCGGCGGGAGAGGAATTCCTGCCCGGCCCCAGAGAGGCTGCGAAATAAAAACGGCGTGCCGCATCGCGGCGCGCCGTTTCAGCTTGTCGAAGAACCTCTGTTTGGAGAAAAAGCGTTTTGTTTCGCAGGGGGAGTACGAGGGGGCGGGAGCCCCCTCGTGTTGAATCGAATGCCTGCAAAAAGCCTGCGGTAGCAGGCGTTTGCGCCGCGAAGCGGCAGCTTTTTGGGCTGCAAAGCAGACAAAAAGCGAGGCATTGTTCAGGCTATCGAAAAAGTCCAGCGGACTTTTTCGATAGCCTGAAACGGCGCGCAGCATCTCGGCGCGCCGTTTCTCATATCCGCGTGTCAAAGATCGCTGCGCAGCTGAAAGCCCAGCTCCTGGACCTTCTGGCGGATGTCCTCCTGGCGGATGCCCGTGGAATCGTAATCCACCGCCAGGCAGCCCCGATCGCTGAGAGTGACCGAGGTGACGCCGGGCAGGGCGTCCAGACCCTGCTTCAGCCGCTTGGCGTCGTGCTTCTCGTTTGCGTTCTCCAGGGAAAAATAGGCGCTGATATGGGCCATGTATCTCCCTCCTTTGCCGTTAGTCTCTCCGGCGGGCGTGAAATTATGCGGAAGCCAAAAACGGGAGCCGGATATTCCGGCTCCCGTTGAAATGGGTCTTGGTCACTGCTGGCTTTCCGGCTTGGAGGACTCCAAACGCGCGGCCAATTCGTTCAGCTCCGTGCCCGCCTGATCCATGGCCCGGGGCAGCTGGGAGAGGTTGACCTCCACCTTCCGCAGCTCGCCTGTCACATGGCTGGCGGTGGATTCAAAGGTGCTCATCAGGGTCTGATACTGGGCGCGGAACAGATCCACCGTCCGCCGCAGCTGGGCGGCGGTGGAGGCCTCCAGGCTGGCGGCCCGCTCCCGGGCCTCGCACTCGATGGCGCCGATGCGCTCCCGGAACTGGGCATAGGCCTGGGCGTCCGGACGCAGGGCGTCCGCCTCGGCCCGCAGGCGGGAGACCTGCTCTTCCAGGGGCTTCAGGGTCTCCAGTTCCTGCCGGGCGGCGCTTTCCTGCTGCAGCGCCGCCTGCAGCTGATCCCGCTGGGCCGTCAGTGTCTGCAGCTGTTCCCGCAAAGCCGAAACCTCCTCGGTCAGGGCCGCCGTCTGGCCGCGGAGATCGGCGTTCTCTTTCTGAAGCTCCTGCTGGGCGGCGGCGGCCTTTTCGGCGGTCTGCTCGATATAGCGGATCACGTCCTGCTTGTCGAAACCGCCGAACGTTACGCTTTTAATGGGATAGCTGTCCATATACCCACCACTTTCTTCTGTAAATCGTCCCTTACTATACCACAGACTTCGCCATTTTACAAGTGCCATGAAAAAAGAGGGATTTTTTGGCAGATGTCAAGAAGTATTTTTAAAAATAAAGAAAAAGATTGACAAAGGCGCTGAGAGATGATCTCAGCGCCTTTGTTTTTTGCGTGTAACACAAGTGCGCGATCGGACGCCAGGAAGCTGTGTGACGAAAAGGGGGCGCAGGGGCTGCTCCGCTGGGAGGGGCGGGGCCGGATATGACCTGGGGGCTGGGATTTTTTAAGAACTCCTGCGATTTTTTGTCACGGACACAAAAAATCTTGTATTTCTAAAAAAATCCTTACCCCCAGTCCACATCCGTAAATGCCCCGCCTATGCACGCGCTCGAGGGCGGCAGCTAAACGGAGGCTTGCCCTGCGGGGGACGAGGGGAATAAGGTGTCCTAGCGGACGGCGTAGCACGCAATTTTCCCGAGTCAAGGGGCTTTCGCGGCATATCCTCGCTTCGCTCCGGTATTCCACGATCCCCTTGACACGGGAAGAATTGCATGTGCTAGTGGGGGAAGAAAGTAAGCAGCAGCGGCGCTGCTGCTTACGCCGAACATTTATCATGAGACGAGGAGGACGAACACATGAGACGAGAGCTTTCACCAGCGTTCCGGCGCTACCTGATGACCGAGGGCGAGATGACCGGCCCGGAGATCGACAGCATGACACCTAACGAACTGTTTGAGGAGACCTTGAACCTGAAAGGATTGCTATACTATGCAGAGAACATCAAGCGCATCGTGAAAGATTGCTATGGTATTGATCTGAACCACTATGAGGAGTACCTGGATCCGGACAGCTCGGCATGTATGGAGGATGCGGAGGAGCGGGCATGAAGCATTGCAAAAGCTACTGCGGCGTGGCCTGCGTGGACGGGGAAAAAGCTACGATGGAGCGGACAACGGATCTCTGGACATTGGTTGCGCACGGGATCAGGCTCTACGAGGA
>CANQPD010000029.1 GCA_947625655.1 uncultured Dysosmobacter sp. | reverse complement strand
ATGGGACTGGTCCCATGGGGAGACGAGGACACCAGCGCCGCCGTCCGGGTGGCGGTGGAGGCTTTGAAGCTGCTGATCAAAGCGGATCGGCGGAAGGGAAGATCATGAAAAGCACCCCGGAGGCAGACGCCCTCCGGGGTGTTTTTGCGCGCTGCCAGCCGGCCGCCGCGCAAAAATCCGCAAAAGGCTATTGACAAGTAAACTTGGTATGTGGTATGCTCTGCTTGCAAAGTTAACTTGGCTAAATGAACAGAAAACTTGGCGAAAGGAGCAGCTATGGATAAAAACGAGCTTTTGGCCCGCAGCCGGGCGGAAAAGCGGGACGAGGGCGAGGCCTACGTGGCGGACAGGGGGCGGAGGGCCGGCGTGGTGGGCTTCTGCGCGGTCACGGTGGTCATCCTGACATTCAACTTCATCATGGACCAGAACAACTATGTGCCGCTGGCCATGTTCTGGGCCTATCTGGCCGCAGAGGGCTGGGGCAAGTACCGGGCCTCCCGGGCCAGGAGCCACCTGTGGGTGGTGGTCTTTGGCGCCGCGGGCGCCCTGTGCTGGCTGGCGTGCCATATTTTGACAGTGGTCAAGGCCGCGGCGTAAGGAGGGCGTCTATGGAACGGGAAGAAATTCTGCGCAAGAGCAGGGCGGAGAACAAAAACCAGGACGAGCGGGAGCGGTCGGTGCGGATCGAGGGCGAGTCCTTCAGCCTGATCTTCGTCTTTCTCGTGGGTGTGCTGCTGATGGTCTGGAAGCGGGCCCACGGCCTGCCGGCGGCGGATGTGCTGGCCATGTTCTGGGTCTCCTGCGCCGCCAGCCGCCTGTACCGCCTGACCAAGCGGCGGAGCGTCTCGGATCTCGTGACGCTGCTGATATCCCTTGCATTTCTGGCCTGGAATCTGGTACAATTTTTCCAACAGGGATGACGCCATGGAGAGAAGGAGCCTGATGTGCTTTCTGATCCTCACCCTGCCGGCGGCGTTGCTGCGGCTGGGCGCGGGATGGGTGGAGCTCTCCCGGATATGGAGGATATGAGATGGATGACCAGCTGGTATTGAAAAACCGCGTGAAAGTGGCCAGGGCGGAGAAAAATTTGTCCCAGGCCCAGCTGGCGGAGCTGGTGGGCGTCTCCCGCAACACCATCAGCTCCATCGAGACGGGGCAGTTCAGCCCCACGGCCAAGCTGGCGCTGGTGCTGTGCGTGGCGCTGGACAAAAAGTTTGAGGACCTGTTTTACTTCGACTGAAAACAGCCGCCGCTTCCTTTGGAAGCGGCGGCTGTTTCAATCGTCGGTGCGGACGCCCTTTTCGATCCCACGGATGTCATAGGGCGTGGTCTGGTACACGCAGTAGTTCAGCCAGTTGCCGTACAGCAGGTGGGCGCAGCTGCGCCAGTTCACCCGGGGCCTTTTGGCGGGGTCGTCCCCGGGGAAGTAGTGCCGGGGCACCTGGATGTCCACCCCGGCGGCCAGGTCCCGCATGTACTCCCGGTACAGCGTGTCCCGGTCGTATTCCGCGTGGCCCATCAAAAATACCTGCCGGCCCTGGGCGGTCTTGACGGCGTAGACCCCCGCTTCGTCGGAGGCGGCCAGGATCTTCAGCTCAGGCACGGCCTCGATGTCCGCCCGGTCCACGGTGGTGTTCCGGGAGTGGGGGACCCAGAAGTGGTCGTCAAAGCCCCGGAAGAGGATGAAGTTGGGGTCCTCCACCGTGTGCTCGAAGACGCCGAAGAGCTTGCGGGGCAGCGTCCGCTTGGGGATGCCGTAGTGGTAATACAGCCCCGCCTGGGCGCCCCAGCAGATGTGCAGGGTGGAGTGGACGTGGGTCTTGCTCCACTCCATGATCTGGCACAGCTCCGGCCAGTAGTCCACCTCCTCGAACTCCATCAGCTCCACCGGCGCGCCGGTGATGACCAGGCCGTCGAAGGTCCGCTCCTTCACCTCGTCAAAGGTCTTGTAAAAGGCCAGCATGTGGGCCTGGGAGGTGTTTTTGGACACATGCCCGGCAGGGGCGATCAGCTCCAGCTCGATCTGCAAAGGCGTGTTGCCCAGGACCCGGGCCAGCTGGGTCTCGGTCTCCACCTTGGTGGGCATCAGGTTCAAAAGCAGGATGTGCAGGGGGCGGATGTCCTGGGTGATGGCCCGGGTCTCCGTCATGACAAAGATGTTTTCCGTTGTCAGGATGTTGGTGGCGGGCAGCTGATTGGGTATTTTAATGGGCATCAGTCAACAGCCTCCAGTGCCTGCCGGATGTCCTCGATCAGATCCTCCTTGTTCTCCAGGCCGCAGGAGAAGCGGACCAGGTCGGGCGTGATGCCGGCGGCCACCAGCTCGGCATCGTTCATCTGGCGGTGGGTGGCGCTGGCGGGGTGGAGGCAACAGGTGCGGGCGTCGGCCACATGGGTCTCGATGGCGGCCAGCTTCAAATGCTTCATGAAGGTCTCCGCCGCGGCCCGGCCGCCCTGAAAGCCGAAGGACACCACGCCGCAGGTGCCGCTGGGCATGTACTTCCGGGCCAGGTCATAGTACTTGTCGCCCTCCAGGCCGGGATAGGTGACAAAGGAGATCTTGGGATGGCCCTTCAAATACCGGGCCACCGCCAGGCCGTTTTCGCAGTGGCGGGGCATGCGGACGTGGAGGCTCTCCAGCCCCAGGTTCAGCAAAAAGGCATTCTGTGGGGACTGGATGGACCCAAAGTCCCGCATCAGCTGGGCGGTGCACTTGGTGATGAAGGCGCCGCCCAGGCCGAATTTTTCAGCATAGGTGATGCCGTGATAGCTGTCGTCGGGGGTGGTCAGGCCGGGGAACTTGTCGGCGTGGGCCCACCAGTCGAACTTGCCGGAGTCCACGATGGCGCCGCCCACGGCGGCACCGTGGCCGTCCATGTACTTGGTGGTGGAGTGGGTGACGATGTCGCAGCCCCACTCGATGGGGCGGCAGTTGACAGGCGTCGCAAAGGTGTTGTCGATGATGAGGGGCACGCCGTGGGCGTGGGCGGCCCTGGCAAAGCGCTCAATGTCCAGCACCGTCAGGGCGGGGTTGGCGATGGTCTCGCCAAACACGGCCTTGGTGTTGGGCCGGAAGGCGGCCTCCAGCTCCTCCTCGGAGCAGTCGGGGTCCACAAAGGTGAAATCGATGCCCATTTTCCGCATGGTGACATGGAACAGGTTGTAGGTGCCGCCGTAGATGGTGGAGGAGGCCACCACGTGGTCGCCGCAGCCCGCGATGTTGAAAATGGCGTAGAAGTTGGCGGCCTGGCCGGAGGAGGTCAGCATGGCGGCGGTGCCGCCCTCCAGCTGGGCGATCTTGGCGGCCACATAGTCGTTGGTGGGATTCTGGAGACGGGTGTAGAAGTAGCCGCTGGCCTCCAGGTCAAAGAGCTTGCCCATGTCCTCGCTGGTGGCGTACTTAAAGGTGGTGGACTGGTAAATGGGGATCTGCCGGGGCTCGCCGTTGCCGGGGGTGTAGCCTCCCTGGACGCATTGGGTCTCGATGCGATAGTCGCTCATGGTGTTGTCTCCTTTCGGTTTCTGAGGACGAAAAAACGGCTTTCGTCCCAAAGGTTTGTCTTTGAGACGAAAGCCGTATATGACTTCCGCGGTACCACTCAAATTGCGCGGGCCTCACGGCCGGGCGCCTCTTTTGGGGTCCAGCAACCCCTTCGCTCTGACGCGGCGGAACACGGAGCGGCCCTACCGGCGGCGCGCCGCCCTCGAACCCTCGGCTCAGGAGCCATAGGACCTGGAGACCCTTGCCGCCGGCTTTCACCGCCCGCCGGCTCTCTGAGGGCGCCGGTCTCCGTCCCTCTCCATCATCGCTTTAAACCGTATTATAGTAGCAGGAGCGACCTTTGTCAACCGCGGTTTTCCACGATGTGGACGTTCAAGTGGTTATAGGTCATCTCCACGCCGTACGCCGCGAAGGCGGTCCGCAGGTGCTCCCCCAGGGCGTAGAGGACGTCCCAATAGGCGTCGGTGTCCGCCCAGCAGTACACCGTGTATTCAATGGAGCTCTCGCCGTAATTGGTGAGGCGGATGGCCGGGGCGGGATCGTCCAGGATGTTCTCCGTCATGTCCAGGGCCTTTTGGCAGGCGGCCTTCACCGTCTCCGTGGGGGCGTCGTAGGAGGCGGTGACCACCTGCTTCACCCGGCGGCGGCCCAGGGCGGTGTAGTTGGTCACCTGGGAGTCCGCCAGGGACTTGTTGGGCAGCATCACCAAAAGGCCGTCGGCGGTCACCAGCTTGGTGTGGTTCAGGGTGATCTCCTCCACCGTGCCGGAGGTGCCGGAGACCTCGATGAAGTCGCCGATCATGAAGGGGTGGGAGGACAGGATCACCAGCCCGCCCGCCACGTTGGACAATACGTCCTCCGCCGCCAGGGTGACGCCCAGGGACGCCACCGACAGCAGCGCCACCAGGGAGGTCATGTCGATGCCAAGGCTCCCCACCACGATGATGGCCGTGATGAGATACAGCAGCAGCTTGGCGCCGGAGAACACGTACTTCTGTACCCGGCCGTCCAGCCTGGACTTTGCCAGCAGCCTGCGGATCAGCTTCATCAGCACCCGAATGGCGATCAGGCAGACCAGCAGGGTGACCGCCGCCGTCAAAACATCCCCCAGAGAGATAGAGCCGACGGAGCGCTTCAGCAGCTCATTGAGATCAGACATATCAAAACTCCCTTGCGCAATCAATCAAATGCAAGAAAATCATAGCTGAAACCGGGAAAAAAGTCAATCGTCCCGGATAAAACCCGGGAAAAGAGGTTGCCAGCGCCGGTATCCAACTGATATAATCAAATCAATACGTCAAGAATATGAGGAGAATTTTGCCATGGATCACCAACACGACAAGCAGGGCAGCGGCCTTGCGCTGCTGCCTTTCCTGATCTTCATTGTCATTTACCTGGGCGCGGGGCTGCTGCTCCAGGCCCGGGGGGAGGAGATGGCCTTCTATCAGTTCCCCTCCGTCACGGCCATGTTCATCGCCGTGCTGGCGGCCTTCTGCATGGGGAAGGGGAGCATCGATGAAAAATTCTCCGTCTTTGCCCGGGGCGCCGCCAATGAAAACGTGCTGACCATGCTGATGATCTACATTCTGGCCGGCGCCTTCTCCACCGTGGCCAAGGCCATGGGCGGTGTGGACTCCACGGTGAACCTGGGATTGAGCATCGTGCCTGTCCACCTGCTGACGGCGGGGGTGTTTGTCATCTCCGCCTTCATGGGCACCGCCACCGGCACCTCCATGGGCACCATCACCACCATCGTGCCCATCGTCGTGGGCGTGGCGGACAAAAGCGGCCTCAGCGTCCCCATGCTGCTGGGGGCCTGCGTGGGCGGCGCCATGTTCGGGGACAATCTCTCCATGATCTCCGACACCACCATCGCCGCCACCCGCACCCAGGGCTGCGGGCTGCGGGACAAGTTCCGGGTTAACTTCTTTATCGCCCTGCCCGCGGCGGCGATCACCGTTGTGATCCTGCTGGCGGCGGGCCGCCCGGAGACCGCCGTGGAGCTGGGGGATCTGTCCTTCAGCATCGTCAAGGTGCTGCCCTATGTGGCGGTGCTGGCCCTGGCCCTGGCGGGAGTCAACGTGTTTTTGACCCTGACCATCGGCATCTTCGGCGCCGGCATCATCGGCATCGCCGCCGGGGACCTGACGGTCTTCACCCTGGCCCAGAACATCTGGGCGGGCTTTACCGGCATGAGCGAGATCTTCTTTCTGGCCCTGTTCTGCGGGGGCCTCTCGGAGCTGATCGCCCACAACGGCGGCATCGTCTGGCTCATTGAAAAGCTCCGCCGCATGATGCGGGGCCACAAGTCCGCCCAGGTGGGCATTGCCGCCATGGTGTCCCTGGCGGACTGCGCCACCGCCAACAACACCGTGGCCATCATCGTCAGCGGCAGCGTGGCCCATGACGTGAGCCGGGAGTACCGGGTGGACCCCCGCCGGACCGCCTCGCTGCTGGACGTGTTCTCCTGCGTATTCCAGGGCCTGCTGCCCTACGGCGCCCAGCTCCTCACCGCCGCCACGCTGACCACCACGACCTTCCACATCGAAATGAGCCCGGTGGAGATCGTGCCCTATATGTGGTACTGTTGGATCCTGGCGGCCTTCGGCCTGCTGTCCATCTTCGTCCCCTATGCCGACGGCGCCTGCCGCAAAGACCCCTGGAACTGGGAGTACGATGTGGCGGAGTCCGGCGTGACCGCCCAAAAGGCGATGCTGGAAAAAGAGCAATAAGAAAAGCGCCGGCTATGCCGGCGCTTTTCCGTTCTTTATTTACCCGCCGCCAGAGACTGGTGGAGCCGGGCGGTGAACCGGATGGAATCCGCCACGGACTGCTCCAGCAGCCGGACGAACTGCTCCACCTGGGGAGAGCGCTTGCCGCTCCGGGGCACGATCCAGCCGATGCGGATATCGCTCTTGGCCGCCAGGGGAACGGTGACCACCGCCTGACTGATAAAGCTCTCCACCAGCAGCCCGCTGCCAGTGGTGAAGGCGTCTGTCTGGGCCAGCACATTCATCATGGTGGCCCGGTTGTTGACATGGATGCAGCGGTCGGGCCGCTTCAGGGACAGCTCCGGATACTCCTCGGAAAAGTCCGCGGCCACCCCCTGGGCATGTTCAAAGGAGACGTAGGGATATCCCTCCAGATCCGCCTCCGACACCGTGTCCAGCCCCGCCAGGGGATGGCCCTTTCGGACATACACGCAGGGGGAGACGGCGGCCACCTCGTGAAATTCCAGTTCCCGGGCGTCCAGCAGGCGGCGGATCATCTTCTCCGTCAGTTCTGTCAGGAAGATGACCCCGATATCCGCCCGGTGGTCGTACACGTCGTCGATGACGGCGTCCATGCCGGTCTCCTTGATGGAGTAGCGGTAGCGGTTGTCCTCGGCGGCGCGGAGCATCCGCAAAAAGGCGTCCTCGGTGAAGGGATAGCGCTGGGTGGAGACGGAAAAGCGGGCCGGCGCAGCGGCGTCCCGGCTCTCGCCGTACAGGCGCTCGATGCGCTGCTTCTGCTCCAGCAGAGAGACCGCGTAGCTGAGAAATTCCTTGCCCTCCGGCGTGAATTCCACGCCCCGGTTGCTGCGGACGAAAAACTGGATGCCCAATTCCTCCTCCAGCTCCCGCACCGCGGAGGAAATGCCGGATTGCGACAAAAACAGCTTGTGCGCCGCCTTGTTGATGGAACCGCACCGGGAGATCTCCACCACATAGGTCAGCTGCTGAAACGTCATGCCCCCGCCCCCTTGCCTTCGATCTATCTGTATTATAGGCGGGATGGAAAGGGATGTCAAATCCGGGCGGAAGGGAAACCTGCGCAAAAAAGAACGACAGGCAAGGCCGCCCCGCATAAGGACAACAAGATATACCGTTCAGATCGCAATGTAAAAGCCGCCTGCCTTGAAATCAAGGTAGGCGGCTTTTTATATCGTGCATGAAAAATAAGTAACTGCTTTATTCTATACTACCATATACTGCTCCGGCGCCTTCGTCAGCTGATAGCCGCCGCCTTTGCCCCGGAGACCGTTCAACAGCTTGGCCCGCACCAGCAGCTTGATGATGCTTTCCAGGTATTTTTCCGAAATCTCCTGCCGCTCCGCGATGACTTTCAGGGGAATAAAGCCCTCTGTCTGATGCTCCGCCAGGTCGATCATGACCCGAAGCGCATAGCGGCCCTTTGTTGAGATCAGCATACTTGTCCCTCCTCTTGAGAATAAACCTATTATACAGCACGGTAAATAGGGAAATCAATGAAAATATTTTAAATTGCCTATTGACAAAGGGGAGAAGCAAGGCTATAATCCGTATTAACCTACATGAAAGGTTGGTATTAAAGTGAAATACAACCTGGACCTCCGATGTCGCCGCTGTTGGTAAAAGACCTGGCAGGCGCCAGAGCATCAAAAACCAACTGCATGACATTTTAGGAGGAATTGACAATGAGTAAAATCTATACATCCGCCGACCAGCTGATCGGCAAGACCCCGCTGCTGGAACTGGTCCATATTGAAAAGGAAGAGGGCCTGGAGGCGAAGATTCTGGGCAAGCTGGAGTATTTCAACCCCGCCGGCAGTGTGAAGGACCGCATCGCCAAGGCCATGATCGACGACGCCGAGGCCAAAGGCCTGCTGAAGCCCGGCTCCGTCATCATCGAACCCACCTCCGGCAACACCGGCATCGGCCTGGCATCCGTGGCCGCCGCCCGGGGCTACCGCATCATCATCGTCATGCCGGAGACCATGAGCGTGGAGCGCCGCCAGCTGATGAAGGCCTACGGCGCGGAGCTGGTGCTCACCGAGGGCGCCAAAGGCATGAAGGGCGCCATCGCCAAGGCCGATGAGCTGGCCAAGGAGATTCGGGGCAGCTTTATCCCCGGCCAGTTCGTGAACCCCGCCAACCCCGCCGTCCATAAGGCCACTACCGGCCCGGAGATCTGGGAGGACACCGACGGCAAGGTGGATATCTTTGTGGCGGGCGTCGGCACCGGCGGCACTGTCACCGGCACCGGCGAGTATTTGAAGAGTCAGAATCCCAATGTGAAGGTGGTGGCGGTGGAGCCCGCCGGTTCCCCCGTGCTGAGCAAGGGCACCGCCGGATCTCACAAGATCCAGGGCATCGGCGCGGGCTTCGTCCCCGACGTGCTGGACACCAAGATCTACGACGAGGTCATCGCCGTGGAGAACGAGGACGCCTTTGCCGCCGGCAAGCTGGTGGGCCGTCAGGAGGGCGTGCTGGTGGGCATCTCCTCCGGCGCGGCCGTGTGGGCCGCCATTGAGCTTGCCAAGCGCCCCGAGAACAAGGGCAAGACCATCGTGGCCCTGCTGCCTGATACCGGCGACCGCTATCTCTCCACCCCGCTGTTCGCGGATTGATATTCATGACAAGAGGCTGCCGCACAGCGCGGCAGCTTCTTTTTTCAAAATTCTGACCTTATTCAAAATAATAAATCTGATTCTTTCTTTAATATCAAATTATGGTATAATTCATTTACCAATTAACCTATGGTGGTAATTACTATGGAGAAAACAAGATATGACCTGAATAAGGAACTGGCCCAGATGCTCAAGGGCGGCGTCATCATGGATGTCACTACGCCGGAGCAGGCCAAGATTGCCGAGGCGGCCGGCGCCTGCGCTGTCATGGCGCTGGAGCGCATTCCCGCCGACATCCGTGCCGCTGGCGGCGTATCCCGCATGAGTGATCCTAAGGGGAGCCAAAGCCTGTCGTTCTTTTTGTACCAAGACGTTAAAAATATATGCAGGCTCACAAGCTGCGCAGGGAAAGGGTGTGTGCGGGGAAACCGCAAGGTTTCCCTGCGCGATTTCAAGCAACCCGCCGCAGTACCCGCAAGGGGCACGCCGAATCCGTAAAGCGGCAAAGCCGCTAACGGCTGCGCAACGGCCCATTTTGCCGTAAGCAAAATGGGAAAGCACCAAAAGGAAAAGACAGGAAATGCCTGTCTTTTTCTTTTGTATCAAGGCGTTAAAAATACTATTTTTACCGTCTCATCCCCCAACCGCGAACCCAGCGAAGCGGATCGCGGTTGGAAGCGAAGAAAAAGTCCGTCCGGCGCATGAGAAAAGCCCTAAGGCTTTTCTCATCGCCTTAGGACTTTTTCTGAGCTGGTGCGCGAGGCGGGACTTGAACCCGCACGTCCGTAAAGGACACTAGAACCTGAATCTAGCGAGTCTGCCAATTCCACCACTCGCGCGTATCGATATGTACTTAAAAGAGAACTCGTTCTCCGCCGCAAATACGGCGTGCAAGCATTTTTGCCGCAGGCAAAAATCTTGAAATCGACCGAATTCATTTCGGGCGATTTGAGTCAAATGCCAGGGTTCCCGAAAAATGGATCCCGCCGCCTGTGGCGGGATCCGTTTTTTGGGATGGTGCGCGAGGCGGGACTTGAACCCGCACGTCCGTAAAGGACACTAGAACCTGAATCTAGCGAGTCTGCCAATTCCACCACTCGCGCGCATATACATTCTTTCCGAAGCTCCATCGGGAAACCAACAAAGCGTTTGCCGATGGAGGGCGAGGAAAAAGCACGTCCGGTGATGGAAATATCACAATGTGACGTTTCCATCACCAACAGGGCTTTTTCAGAGCTGGTGCGGCTGACGGGACTTGAACCCACACGTCGAATTGACACCAGCACCTCAAGCTGGCCTGTCTACCAGTTCCAGCACAGCCGCAAATGACTGTCCCCCGGAAAAGACTGCTTGATTATTATAGCCAGAACTTCCCCCGATGTCAACCCCAAATTTCGCCTTTCGCCAAAAAAATTCCCGGATGGCAAAGCCATCCGGGACGGGGCATTTCAGCGGTTTTCCATGGGGACGTAGCCGCGGTGTTCCTCCACGCACTCGTACCGGGGCCGGATCAGCTTGCCGCCGACGGAGAGCTCCTCCATCCGGTGGGCGCTCCAGCCGGCGATGCGGGCCACGGCGAACAGGGGGGTGTACAGCTCCATGGGTAGGCCCAGCATCTCGTAGACGAAGCCGCTGTAAAAGTCGATGTTGGTGGAGAGGGCCTTTTTGTGCTGGCGCTCCATCAGCAGCGCCTTGCCCACCTTTTCCACGTTGGCGTACAGCGTCAGCTCCCGGCCACGGCCCTTTTCCGCCGCCAGCCGCTGCACGTAATCCCGGAACACCTCGCACCGGGGGTCCGTCTTGGTGTACACGGCGTGGCCCAGGCCGTAGATCAGGCCGCTGCGGTCAAAGGCCTCCTTGTTGAGCATCTTCGTCAGATAATCCGCCACACAGTCCTCGTCGTTCCAATCCTTGACATGGGTCTTGATGTCGTCCATCATGGCCATGACCTTGCTGTTGGCGCCGCCGTGGCGGGGCCCCTTCAAAGAGGCCATGGCGGCGGAGATGGCGGAGTAGGTGTCCGTGCCGGAGGAGGTGACCACGTGGTTGGTGAAGGTGGAGTTGTTGCCGCCGCCGTGATCCGCGTGGAGAACCAGGGCCACATCCAGGGTCCGGGCCTCCAGCTCGGTGTAGCTGCGGTCCTCCCGCAGCATCCGCAGGAAGTTCTCCGCCGTGGAGAGCTCCGGCAGGGGCACGTGGATAAACAGGCTCTCACCCTGGCTGTACCGCCAGGCCTGATAGGCGTAGATGGCCAGCACCGGCATGTTGGCGGTGAGCTGGAGACACTGGCGCAGCACGTTTTCCAGGCCGATGTCGTTGGGCTTGTCATCATAGCAGAACAGCGTCAGGATGCCCCGCTGCATGGTGTTCATCAAATCCCTGGGGGGCGTTTTCATGATGACGTCCCGGAAGAAGTTGGTGGGCAGGGTGCGGTAGGAGGCCAGCTGCACGCAGAAGTCCTGGAGCTGCTCCGTCGTGGGCAGCTCGCCGAACAGCAGCAGATAGGCCGCCTCCTCAAAGGCGAACCGGCCCCGCTTGGCGGAGCCCCGGACGATCTCCCGGCAGTCGATGCCGCGGTAGTACAGCACGCCGTCGGTGGGAACGATCTTCTCCCCCTCGGTCACGTTGTAGGACTGGATCTCTGCCACCCGGGTCAGGCCCGTCAGCACGCCGCGGCCGTCCTCATCCCGGAGCCCCCGCTTTACGTTGTACTCCTTGTACAGCCTCGGGTCGATGTAGTTTTTCTTCTCCCACTGCTCCTTTAAGGATAAAATGGCAGGGGTGATCTCGCAGTAGGCATTCTCCCGATTCTCTTTCCAAATCATTGCAGAGGACTCCTTTCAGTGCCGCCGGCGTTCGTGATGCAATATTAACATGCTGCTCTTTCATATGCAATAGGAACAATGTCTGAAAAATCGAAAATATTTTCTTGATTTTGCATGAAATAAATATTTTCTTGCATTTTGAGACAAAAAGGGGCGCCATCCCGGGGGATGGCGCCCCTTAAACACGCAGGCCTTCGCATTTACAGCTGGGAGAGGACCTCCCCGATGGGATCGGTGATGACCAGCCCGGCGGCCAGATCCCGGGCCACGGCGGACTTGTTGATGAGCACCAGCTTGTGCCCCCGATAGTAGTTGATGAGCCCGGCGGCGGGGTAGACGTTCAGCGAGGTGCCGCCGATGATGAGCAGATCCGCCTCGGAAATGGCCCGGACGGAGTCGTTCAGGATCTTCTGGTCCAGCCCCTCCTCGTACAGCACCACATCCGGCTTAATGGGCCCGCCGCAGGCGCAGCGGGGCACGCCCTGGCTGTGGAGCATGAAATCAAAGTCATAAAATTTCCCGCACCGCTCACAGTAGTTCCGGTGGACGCTGCCGTGGAGCTCCAGCACCCGCCTGCTGCCGGCGGCCTGATGCAGCCCGTCGATGTTCTGGGTGACGATGGCCCGCAGCTTGCCCTGCCGCTCCCACTCCGCCAGCTTGCGGTGGGCGGCGTTGGGCTGGACGCCGGGGCAGAGCAGCTTGGCCCGGTAGAAGCGGAAAAATTCTTGGGGGTTGCTTTCGTAAAACGTATGGCTTAAAATCACCTCAGGCGGATATTTCCATTCCTGGTGATACAGCCCGTCGGTGCTGCGGAAATCCGGGATGCCGGACTCCGTGGATACGCCGGCCCCGCCGAAAAACACGATGTTGTCGGAGCCGTCCACCAGCTCCTTCAGCTGTCTGATTGCTTCCGTCATGCTGACCCCTCCATTTCATAAATAAGGAGAATCCCAATGAATATCCAGATCTTCGGCTCCTCCAAGTCCTTTGACACCAAGAAGGCCGAGCGGTGGTTCAAGGAGCGCCGCATCAAGTACCAGTATATCGACGTGCCCTCAAAAGGATTATCCCCCCGGGAGTACCAGTCCGTCAAGCAAAAAGTTGGCTTCGAGGCCCTGGTGAACACCAAATGCCGGGCCTACGAGGATCTGTACATGGCCTACATCACCCCAGACGCCCAGGAGGAAAAGCTGCTGGAGCATCCGGAGCTGTTCCAGACCCCCATCGTCCGCAACGGCAGGGAGGCGACGGTTGGCTACTGTCCCGACATTTGGGCAAAATGGGAGTGAGAGACAGATAAGAGATAAAAGATATGAGATAAGAGATATGAGATAAGAGATATTGTGGAGCCCAAAGCTGCTGAAACATATATTGAATGTTATCTTTTATCTGAGAAAGGAGGCTTGCCATGAACCGTCCTGCCCTGCCCCAAAACCGCTTTCTCCGGGGCCTGTACCTGATGGCCCAGCGGTATCTGCGGCACAATGTGGCCATCCAGAGCGCGGCGCTGGCCTTTTACCTGCTGTTCATGATCTTTCCCTTTCTGATCTTCGTCAGCGCCCTGCTGGGCCTGCTGCAATTGGACGTGGCGGCCATCCTCCGGGCGCTGCGGGAATTCCTGCCCCGGGAGATCGTGGATCTTGTGGCCGTGTACCTTGGCTATGTGGGGGCCGACCCCAGCCCCCGGCTGCTGGTGTTCGGCCTGTGCTTTTCCATCTATTTCCCCATGCGGGCCACCAATTCCCTGATGCGCTCCGTGCGGACGGCCTATCACCTGGGCCCGCCCCGGGGCGCGGTCCTCCATGTGCTGAAGACCCTGCTCTACACCGTGGTCCTCATCGTCTCCATCGCCCTCACGCTGACGCTGATGAGCGTCGGCGACCGCCTGCTGGCCTACGCCGTGGCCCATCTCCGCCTGCCGGTCTTCGCGGCGGAGCTGTGGGCGAAGCTGCGTTTTCCGGTGGTGGCCGTGGTGGGCTATTTCGCCCTGTTCTTCCTGTACGCCCTGGCCCAGGACGGCCGCCAGCCCTGGCGGAACATCTGGCCCGGCACCCTGGCGGCCCTGGCGGCGTGGATGGCCCTGAGCTGGCTGTATGCCTGGTATGTGGAGAATATCGCCCACTACTCCCTGCTGTACGGCTCCATCGGCACGGTCATCGTCCTGCTGATCTGGCTGAACATGAGCGCCATGACCCTGATTATGGGGGCGGAGCTCAACGGCACCCTGATGAGCCTGCGGAAGGACAAGGGGGCCGCATGAGGAGGGGCGCCGCCCGTCCGGCGGAAAAACCTTGGATTTTACAAGAAAACCGTTGCAATCCGGAGCCGGAGGGGGTATACTGGTCTCGTGCAAAAGAAGCGGAAAACCGGGAGGGCCCGGGCCCTCCCGTTCCCAAAGCCCAAGGGGCTTTGGGAACGATAAGCCTTGAAAAACTGTAAGGAGGAATGTAAAACATGAGGAAACACAAATTTTTGGCAGTGCTGCTTGCCCTCGTCATGGCACTCAGCCTTCTGCCGACTGCGGCGTTTGCGGAAGAGGCAGACGAAGGGATCAGTCCGCAGGAGGATGAAACTGTTTATGCGGCGCAGATCGGCGACCGGAAATATGAGACGCTGGGAACTGCAATTGCGCAGGTTCAGGCAGGTGAAACGATTGAAATTCTGAGAGACATTTCTGACGCGGTGGGAATCTCTGTTGCGGGAGGTAAGAATTTCACAATTGATTTTGGGGGCTTTACCTATACCCTGACCGGCCCGGGCGCTGGTTCTGAAAACACAGAGACGAATGGTTTTCAACTGCTGAAAAATTCTACGATCACATTTAAAAACGGAACCATTCGGATCGCGCAGAACGCAAACGATATTAAGCGGATTATTCAGAATTACGCTGATCTGACCCTGGACGATATGACATTTTACGCTGAAAATCAGGTGGGCGGCGAGAGCTATCCCCTGAGCTTCAACTACGGCAATATTGTGTTCAAGGGAAATACGAGCATTATTACCACCCGCCCGGAGACTGTGGCGTTTGATGTCTATTATTGGGATATACCTACCTATGAGGAGGGTGTCTCGGTCACCTTTGAGAATGATTACACCGGAAAGATCAACGGTAAGATCATTTATGACAGCAAAGAGGAAGGCAAGGCGTCTCTGGAGATCAACGGAAATGGCAGCTTCGGTGGGATCTACCTCAGCAGTGATGCCGAGAAGCTCACCGAGCCCAACATTGCTATTACCGGCGGTGATTTTGACAATGATGTCAATGCTTATGTTGTCAAGGGCATGACGCAGGATGAAGACGGCAAGGTTGTCATTGACACCAAAACAGCCGTTGCCGAGGTAAACGGCATCGGCTACCCGACCCTCCAGGGCGCCATCAATGCCGCCGCGAAGGGCGGTGAGGTGACACTGCTCAAAAACACGCAGGAGAATGTCATGGTTGCAAAGGATCAGGGCATCACCCTGAACCTGGACGGATATACCCTGACCAATAATACTGCTTCTAATACTGCTTCGGATACGATCTCTGTTGCAATCGGCGGGGAACTGACCGTAACAGGGGATGGGAGGGTAGACAACAAAACAAACGCAAAAGCGGCGATTTTCAATGAGGGAACTGTTGTTTTGAACGGCGGCACGTATGACCGCACTTCTGAAACGGGTGAAAGTGCCGACATCAGCGGAGGAAACAGCTGGTATACGATCTGCAACCATGGTGTCATGGAGATCAATGATGGTGCTACGGTGAAAAACACCGGCAGCTTCAGCAGCATGATCGAAAACGGATACTATTCCTATAATAGCGCCGATAGCAGAAGTGGTTATAAAGAAGGTACAAATGCGGCAAACCCGAGCCTCACGATTAACGGCGGAACATTTACCGGCGGTTTGAATACCGTTAAAAATGATGACGGCGGCATTCTGACCATCCGTAATGGCAGCTTCAGAAATACGACGCAGGCATCTATTTTGAACTGGAATAAAGCTACGATCACCGGCGGAGATTTTGAGTGCACTGCTGCGAATTGCGTACTGAACGGCGCTCCTTTCAGCGATAGCAGTGAGCACGATAGCGGCGAGCTGGAGATCCAGGGCGGCAGCTTTATCAGCAAGGATAGCCCTGTGCAAGACAACTTCAGGACAGGTTCCGGCGCCAAGGTTTCCGGCGGCAACTACTCCAGTTCTATTCCCGAGAAATATTTGGCGGACGGCTATAATGTGGAGCTGTACAGCGCGTCTGTAAATCCCCAGGCCCCGTACAGCTACTATCGGAATACCTCCGAGGCGATCAAGGCGGCCACGGACGCAGACGATTCTGACGCTGTGGTCAAGGTCCTCGACAGCACTGTGACTCTCCTCCATACCGTGAACTTGAACGCCAACGGCGGCACGGTGAGCGTGACGACGATTCAGGCAAAAGCGGACGAGACGTTTATCCTGCCCGCGGCGGTTTGGGGCGGCTATACGTTCCTGGGCTGGAGCGACGGCAGCAACACCTATCAGGCGGGAGACACCTATACGGTTGCGGATGGTCAGACGCTGACCGCCCTGTGGCGGGCGAATTCCTCCGGCGGCTCCAGCTCCGGCGGCTCCTCCGGCACCCCCACCTATGCCGTCACCGTGGACAGCGGCCGGCACGGCACCGTCACCGTCTCCCCCAAGTCCGCCAGAAAGGGCGCCACTGTCACCATTACGGTGAAGCCCGACGACGGCTATGAGCTGGACGACCTGACCGTTACCGACAAGGACGGCAAGACCGTCAAGGTCACCGAGGGCAAGAACGGCAAGTACACCTTCACCATGCCCGCCAGCAAGGTGGAAGTGGAAGCCTCCTTCACCGCCATCAAAGAAGAAACGCCCGCCCGCCGCTTCACTGACGTGCCCGACGGCTATTGGGCGGAGGACGAGATCAACTGGGCTGCCGACAGCGGCTACATGAACGGCAACACCGCCGCAACCTTCAACCCGGAGGGCACGGTGACCCGCCAGCAGCTGTGGATGATCCTGGCCCGGCTGTCCGGCTACCAGCCCGCCGACTTTGATGAGGCCAGGGCCTGGGCCATGGACAACAGCATCTCTGACGGCACCAACCCCGGCGGGGCGGTGTCCCGCCAGCAGCTGGTGACCATCCTGTACCGCTACGCGGAGCGGATGGGCCATAACACCGCCGGTTCCGCCGACCTGACGGCCTACCCGGATCACGCCGGCGTGGCGGCCTACGCCACCGGCGCCATGGGCTGGTCTGTTGCCAACGGCATCGTGGGCGGCACCGCCGCCGGCACCCTGAACCCTGCCGGCACCGCCACCCGGGCCCAGTTCGCGGCGATCCTGTACCGCTTCTGCGACAAGATCGTGGGCTGATCCTTTTCCAGGCAAATCAAAAGACGCCGCAGGGACGGAGCTCCGTCCCTGCGGCGTCCTGCTTTTTCCCGCCCCGAAATCCGTGCCTCCGTCTCCCCCAACCGCGAACCCGGCGGCGCGGGTCGCGGCCAAAAGCAAAGAAATCCCCACCAGAGCGCAGTTTTCGCCGCAAGGCGGAAACGGAGTGGTGGCGGGAAGTCCTGAACTGTGCCAATGCGGTAAACCTACTATTTTTGCGTCTGTGTCCGTCCCCCAACCGCGAGCCCAGCGCAGCGGGTCGCGGCCGAAAGCGAAAAAATTCCCGCCAGAGTGCAGTTTTCGCCGCAAGGCGGAAACGGAGCGGTGGCAGGAAGTCCTGAACTGTGCCAATGCAATAAAAATACTATCTTGAATGCGGCCCCGTCACTCGGCAGCGAGCCCAGCGCAGCGGGTCGCGGCCGAAAGCGAAGAAATTCCCACCAGAGCGCAGTTTTCGCCGCAAGGCGGAAACGGAGCGGTGGCGGGAATTTCTGAGCTGGCGTCCCCGGCGCGATTCGAACGCGCGGCCTTTCGCTTAGGAGGCGAATGCTCTATCCTGCTGAGCTACGGAGACAGGGTACAGGGAGTATTGTACCCGATTTGCGGGCGGCTGTCAATTCATGAAAGCGCCGCCTGCCGCAAAAATTCACGCGATCACCCGGACCCGGATGACGTTGGGCAGCCTGCGCACGTCCTCGATGACCGCCTGATCCACCTCTGTCCCCAAATCCACCATGGTGTAGGCGTAATCGCCCTTGGACTTATTGCTCAGGTTCTCCACATTCACGCCGTCCTTGCTCAAAAGCGTGGTGATGCTGGCCAGCATGGCGGGAATATTCTTGTGGATGATGCACATTCTCATAACGCCGCTGCGCTCCATGGAGACGGCGGGCAGGTTCACGGAATTGCGGATATTGCCGTTTTCCAGATAGTCCCGCAGCTCGTCCACCGCCATGGCGGCGCAGTTCTGCTCGCTCTCCGGCGTAGAGGCCCCCAGGTGGGGCATGGCGATGACGTGGGGCGCCTTCACCAGTGTGTTGTTGGGGAAATCGGTGATATAGGCGGCCACCTTGCCGGTGTCCAGCGCCGCCAGCATGGCGCCGTCGTCCACGATCTCGCCCCGGGCCAGGTTGATGAAGCGGACGCCCCGCTTCATGGCGGCGATGGCCTTGGCGTCGATCATGCGGGCCGTCTGATCCGTGAAATGGATGTGGATGGTGATATAGTCGGCCCGCTTATAGAGCTCATTGATGTCCTTTACCACATGGATGTGGCGGTCCAGCCGCAGCGCGGCGTCCACGGACAGGAAAGGATCGTAGCCATAGACGTCCATGCCCAGGGACAGGGCCAGGTTGGAAACCAGGGAACCGATGGCGCCCAGGCCGATGACGCCCAGGGCTTTTTTATACAGCTCCGGGCCGATGAAGGCGGACTTGCCCTTTTCCACAACGGTGGTCACGTCCACGCCGGCGTCCACCTGCTCCCGCACCCAGCGGATGGAGCCGGGCACGTCCCGGGAGCCCATCAGCATGGCGCACAGCACCAGCTCCTTCACGGCATTGGCGTTGGCGCCGGGGGTGTTGAACACGGCGATGCCCGCCTGAGAGCAGCGGTCCAGCGGGATGTTGTTCACCCCCACCCCCGCCCGGGCGATGGCCAGCAGGCTGTCGGGAAAGTCGTAATCCAGCAGCTTGGCGGAACGGACCAGAATGCCGTCTTCATTGCCGGACTCGTCGCTGACGGCGTAGCGCTCCGGGTCGAAGCGGTTCAGGCCGATGGGGGAGATCTTGTTGAATGTTTTGATGCGATACATGGCACAAATGCCTCCTGGGTGGTCCCAGCGGACCACAGTACTTGCGGCGGAACGTGCGGCGCTGGCGCCGCTTCCGTCACAGCAGGTTCATTATAGGTGCGCCGCGCCGCCGGGTCAATGCGCGGAGGGCCAAAAAAACGGCGGCCCCGGCGGATTTCTTTGTGGAAAAAGGTAGTATCTCGCCGTTTTGGCGTTTTGCCGAAGAAAAATGGCGGAGATTCTGAAAAAATGTGGAGTTTTGTATTGAAATACAGAATAAATCAGGCTATAATATCACCTTGTGTGTAAAATAATTTTCAGGTCTTTTTCTTGAGAGAGAAAGGGACGTCCCGATATGCAGAATGAACATCTGAGAAACGTCGCCATTATCGCCCACGTGGACCACGGCAAGACCGCCCCACAGGTCTGACGCCCTGCGGGGACCCCATTTGATTAGACTTGCGCGGCGGAAGTGAATTCCGCCTTGCGCCAAGATTTTACTTCGTAAAATACTTGTACGCGCCATACGGCGCGCCCCGCTTTGCGGGGCCCCGCGTGGTCTTGCCGTACGGTAAGGAGATAGAAAGTATGCAGAATGAACATCTGAGAAACGTTGCCATTATCGCCCACGTGGACCACGGCAAGACCGCCCCACAGGTCTGACGCCCTGCGGAGGCCCCATTTGATTTGACTTGCGCGGCGGAAGTGAATTCCGCCTTGCGCCAAGATTTTACTTCGTAAAATACTTGTACGCGCCATACGGCGC
>CANQPD010000028.1 GCA_947625655.1 uncultured Dysosmobacter sp. | reverse complement strand
CGCAAACCCTTGAAAAATCAAGACTTAGCGGCATTTAAGAACTTATAAAGAGATAGTCGAAAATCGCTTTGGATTTTGTGATAAAAAACGAACTTCATTCTCCCGAATAAAACCTGTTCTAAAATTGGGCTGTAGCGAACTATTTCCTCTAACAGATTTTATTAGATTGTTAATAACATTGTTTCGAGTGATATACCCATCAAAATCATTATAAAAAGGCTCATTTCCATAGGTTTCTAAAAGATCAGCTATAATGCCTTCTTCTAGATTTTTGTCGACAAAAGTATTGTCGACAAAGGCTATAGCTGCATTTTCTAACTTAGGGGCTATAGCTTTATCTGCAAATACGCTAGCAATTTTTTGGAAGATAGACATACAGGCACCTCTCTTTTTTAGCAATTAGAGAACATTCAAATACCCCAAAATTTAGTAAATCAATGTATATAATATACCATATATAGGATGCAAAGGCAACGAACATATTAAAGCTAGGTAACAAGCCCACTCATAAAATGAACAGATGCACCGGCATCTGTTTTTTCATATCCGCCACTATGAACTCATAAAAATGTCCCGGAGGTGTTTTGCTATGAAGGAGCCTATATTCATACTCACCGAACAACGACAAGACAGCAATTTAGAAGCATCTGACATTATCATCCAACAAGCCATAACCGCATGGCTCACAAAAGAACTTCGTAAATGATCCCTACGCTGCGTTTTAGCGGCGTAGGGATTTCAAATAATTTCTTGCCGGGTAGCTGCTCCCGTGTTACGATTTTGGTGAGCAGTTATGCCTTGAAGGAGGTGTAACTATCCTTTGCGCGATTTATACACGATTGAGTAAGGAGGACGAAGATAAGCAGCAGCCCGAATCCGAGAGCATCCAGAATCAGAAGTCTCTGCTGATCAACTACGCCGTGGAGCGCGGCTGGGATATCTACCATATCTACTGCGATGAGGACTACTCCGGCGCCGACAGCCTGCGGCCCGACTTCAACCGCATGATCGAAGCGGCCAAGGAAAAGAAGTTCCAGATCATCCTCTGCAAGAGCCAGTCTCGTTTTACCCGAGATATGGAGCTGGTAGAGAAGTACATCCACGGCCTGTTTCCCGTTTGGGGCATCCGTTTTATTGCGGTGGCCGACAACGCCGACACTGAGATCAAAGGCAACAAGAAGGCCCGGCAGATCAACGGTCTCATCAATGAGTGGTATTTGGAGGACCTGTCCGAAAACATCCGCATGGTCTTTGATATGAAGCGGCGGCAGGGTCAGTACATCGGCGGATTTCCCGTCTACGGCTACCAGAAAGATCCCAAAAATAAAAACCACCTCATCATAGAGCCGGAAGCGGCAGAGGTGGTACGGCAGATTTTTCAATGGGCGCTGGAGGGCCACGGCAAGCAAAGCATTGCTTTTATGCTCAATAGCAGGGGCGTCATCAACCCCACCCGTTACAAGATGGAGCGGGGATGGGACTGTAACCATCCCGTTAAGAACGACTACGGCCTTTGGAACAAGACAACGGTATGGCGGATCCTACATAACGAGATGTACATCGGCAACATGGTGCAGGGGCGGACGAAAAAGGTGAGTTATAAGTCCAAGACTCTCATCACCATGCCTCGGGAACAGTGGTTCAGAGTCGAAGGAACTCACGAGGCCATCATTGATGCCGAGACCTTCTACACGGTGCAAAAGCTGATGGCGCTGCGCACCAGAGAAGATGGAACAGGAATGGTTCATCCTCTGGCCGGTTTGGTGAAGTGCATAGACTGTGGCAGCACCATGAGTAAGAGCTCCAACGGCAAAAAGGGGCATAAGCAGGTCTATTACTTGCGGTGCAAGCTATACGCCGACAGCGGTGTGGAGAAGCTGTGCACCCGCCATTCCATCCGGTTGGATCGACTGATCGATTTGGTGCTGGAGCGGCTGCGGCACTATGTTCAGACCTACTACACACTGGAAGATCTGGACATTCCGCCACCGCAGGATACCCGGAAGGACGCTCTGCTGCAGGAACAAAAGGCATTGAGCTCCCAGCTGGAAAAGCGGAGCCTTGCACTGAAGAACCTGTATCTTGATAAGATCTCCGGCGTTCTGAGCGAGGGCCAATTCGTGGAGCTGAACCGGGACTTTCTGGCGGAGAAAAGCCGACTGGAACTGCGGCTGGCCCAAATCGGCGATGAACTGGCCGAGCGGGAGCAGCCAAAGGAACAGGAAGACCTGATGGAAAAAGCCCGGGAGCTACTGCAGCTGAATACCCTACCCAGAGAACTGGCGGTGGCTCTAATCGAAAAAATTGAGATTGGAGAAACTAATCCGGATACCGGCGAGCAGGAAGTCAGAATCACATGGAAATTCTAAAGTTTAGGTATCATGACCACGGCCTTGTGCCGTCCACCACCTGCCGCAAAAAGGTGTCCTAAAGAGACACTGCCCACGTCATCGAGCCCAAGTATCCAGCGGCGGTGGACCGGTATGTGGATCTGGGGCGGTTTTATGATCTCACCGCCGCCAAGGCTGCCGCGGAGGAGGTCAAGACCCACACCCACGCCTATCAGGCGGCCTATGTCCGGGCCTATCACAGCCTGAAGGCTGCGCGGCAGGTGGAGCTGGACGCGGTGGCGGCGGTGCGCGGGAGCTTTGACGCCCAGAGGGCCGCACGGCGGGTGGATGGCATCATCCAGCGGGAACTGCGGCAGAAGGGCGGTCAGGCGGGGAAGACCACTTGGCGGTTTTTGGGCAGCGTCACCCACAGGGGCTATATCTGGCGGTTTGACAGCGTGGACGCCCTGTGCCCCAAGGTCTATGAGTTTGCCGACAGCTGGGAGCTGGCCGGCCCTGCCCTGGCGCGGCTCCACGCCGCGGCGGTGGAAAAGGGCTGGGATACCATCGCCTGCCCGTCCCCGGAGGAGCCGGGGCGCATCGAGCACCTGCTGGTGCCGGGGCTGGGGGTGGCCTTCGTCACCTCCCGGCCGGGGATGGACTACGGCAAAAAGCCCTTCCGCCGCGTCCGGCTGGACGCCATGGCGGAAGTGGAGGGCAAGGCCCGCCTGCGGTTCCAGAACCGGATGACCGCGCTGCTGCGGGAGGAGGGCGTCAGCGCCCTGAAGGAGGCCAAGGCCAACCACGACAAGCTGGAGGCGGTCTACAACCCCTATGTGGACTTCGACGGCGTGCGGGCCCTGGCGGCCATGGAGACGGGGCGGCTGCTGAGTTATCTGGGGTAAGGGAAAGGACCCGGCCTGGGGCCGGGTCCTTTTTTTGACGGGGTGATCGTATTTATACGGCTCCCGCCGCAACTGCAGCTTTGGCCTCGTCGATGGTCATGCCGGTGGCTGCGGGGTTGAGGTGCCCGCCGCAGCTCACGGGAAATTCACCGATAACGTTATGCTCACTATCGTAGAGGGGGATCAGAAACTCATGGGGACACTCGTCAACAGGCAGGTCGTGAGGAAGTGTTTCTTCATCCGCTTCGCAGATGTACCCGGACTCACCTTTGGTGCCTTGAGCCGCAATCAGATCGGGCGCATAACCCACATAATTTTCCAGACCAGATATACCATAGCTTTCACCCTTGCTGTTTTTAGGATATTCGCCATTTACAAGTGAGGTAACAAAGCGTAAGTGACTGTCACGCAAATAGTCTTTGTTGCCAAGGTAGGCTTCATGCCGGTCAACGCCGTTTTTGTCCCGGTAGTCCTTATAGGTGATGCCATTGATGGTGACATATGAACTGGGCTCATCATCCGGCAGCAGCGTACCGCCCCGGGCCAGGATCAGGCCGGTGTCGCCCCGGACGGCGTCGGGATAAAGTGGCTCCTTCCCGGCCTCTTCCACGGCCTTTTTGGCCTCCTCAATGGTCATGCCGGTGGTATCCACCGAATCGTCGCTGCCGCCCATCTCCCAATAGCCGATCTGGTCGCCCTTGGCGTCATACATAGGGAGCTGATAGGGGCCGGGATTGGCCTCCCGCCACTCCATATAGGCCGCGGCATCTTCCGGCGTTCTGACATCATAGCCGGGTTCATCTGCCCGACGGACGTAGCCCGAAAGGCCGGTTTCAGGATTTTTAACACCGAACAAATCTGGCTCATAGCCTACATAATCTGCCAGAATATCAAGCCCATAGCTCTCGCCGTTTTTATTTTTGGGATACTCACCGTTGACCAGAGTGGACAGCCAGCGCTCCACCCGTTCCTCCGCACCTTCGGCGTGTCTTAAGGTCTCTTCCGCCAGCAGAGCTTCTTTGTTGCCGACCAGGTATTCTTTTTTGTAGTACCGTCCATCTTTGCTGATAAACCGCTTGTAATAAATCTCTGTGCCGTCAGCTGAAAGGGAAGAGACGTACGAACTGGGATCATCGTCCGGCAGCAGCGTGCCGCCCCGGCTCAGGATCAGGGCCGTGTCGCCACGGAGGGCGTCGGGGTAGAGTGCCGTGCCTTTGCCCGATTCGCTGGGTTGTGCCGTGTCAGCGGGTTCAGTGTCGGTCTCCTCCGGCTGCTGGGCCGCCGTGCTGGTGTACTGGGGCAGCTCCTTCGTATTCACGCCGAACAGGGCGTAGAACGACTCGTTATCGCCTGTGCCCAGGGAGTAGTAAGCGCCGCCGGACTGGAAGAGGTCACAGGAGTCCTCGGCGGGCAGGACCTTGCCTGTCACGCCGTCGGAGCGGCGGAGATACAGGACGCTGTGGAAGGGACAGCCGGAGGGGGTGACGGCGGAGGCCCCGTTCAGCAGGGGCTCCAGCACATCCGGGGCGGAGGGGTCCTTCAGGGGATACACTGTGCCATCCCACCAGACCAGCTCCGCGGTTTCGATGTCGTGGATGTCCGCCGGGGTGAACCAGACGGCGGCATCCGCTTCTTTTGGTTCTTCACGCTCGGTCAGCAGTTCCCCCAGGACGGTGTTTTCATTCTGGATATTCTGTGGGGGAGTCCCGACCTCCCGCTGAACCAGCGGGCTTCTGGCGGCCAGTGCCGCCGCCGTGCCGCAGGCCAGGATGGCCGCCGCCAGCGCCAGGGCCAGCAGCCGCTTCCGGCCTTTCAGTTTTTCAGAGTGGAGCACGCGGATCAATCTCCTTTCGATGGTGTCCTTGGCCGACAGGGACACGGCCCATTCCCAGGGGCCTGCCACGGTGTCGGCGGCCAGCTTCAGCAGCACGCTGCCGTAGGCAAAGCGCCCGTCACGGTCCAGGGGGGCGGACACCCGCTCATCGCAGCTCTGCTCGCTGAGATCTTTGATCTGTTTATTCAATACGTACACCAGCGGATCATACCAGTGGAGCGCCACGGCCAGCATGGCAAAAAAGCGCACCCACAGGTCATGCCGCCTGATGTGGGTCAGCTCGTGGAGGAACAGGTAATGCAGTTCCTCCGGGGACAAGGGCAGGGTGGGCAGGATCACCACAGGCCGCAGCAGGCCCGTGGACAGCGGCGTGGGGACCAGGGAATTTTCCCGCAGTTCCACAGCCCGCCGAAGGCCCAGCTGGGCCTTGCAGGCCGCGAAGACCTCCCAGGTTTCCGGATCGGAGACGGCGCGGTTCTGCCCCAGGACGCTCCGGCGGAACCGGATGTACACCCACAGCTTGTACCCCAGCACCGCCGCCGCGCCGATGGCCCACACCGCCGTCAGGACCTGGAACAGATCCACGGACAGGGCCACCGGGGCGGCCGCTTCCACAGGGACTGTGGGGGAGACGGGGGCCGCAGGCAGCGCCGTCACCGGGATCTGCGGGGCCGGCGTCAGCTCCGGCACTGTCACGGGAGCGGCGGGAGCCAGCCTTGCCGGCAGCGCCGCGGCCAGGGCCGCCAGGGGCCACACCGGCACCAGAAACAGCAGCAGGGCCAGCTTCAGCACCCGGTAGTGCCACAGGGCGGGCAGCCGCTTGCCCAGCAGGGCGTTTGCCGCCAGCCACGCCAGCGTCACGGCGCTGCCGGTGAGGGCGGTGCGGAACAGCACGTCAATCATGCCGGGCCTCCTGTTCAAACCACTGCTTCAGCTGGGCCAGCTCCGCCTTGCTGATCCCCTGGCCGCCGTAGAACGCTGTCAGAAAATCCAGCAGGGAGCCGTGGTACATGGAGTCGATGACGTGTTTCGCCTCCTGCTTGTGGTAGTCCGCCGGGGTCAGGGCGGGGGAATAGAGATTGGTTTTGCCCTTCTTTTCCACCCGCAGCACGCCCTTTTCCACCAGACGGGTCAGAAAGGTGGAAAGGGTCTGCACTTTCCAGCCCTTGTGGGCAAAGAGCTCCAGAAGCTGGGATGTGGTGACGGGACCGGCCAGTTCCCAGATCACCTTCATGATCTCCATTTCGGAGTCGGACAGGCTTTGAAATTCTGCCATTACAGATACACCTCCATAAACTACATGCATGTAGTACAATATCATATTACTACATGCGCGTAGTAATGTCAAGAACAATTTACTACAACCTTGTAGTAGATAAAAAACAGGCGACTTTTGGCCGCGTTTGTGGTATGATGGCAGCAGCACTTGCAAGGGAGAGAGGAACAGGCCCCATGACCAAAGAAGAAGCCTTAAAAACCTATTTCGGCTACGACGCCTTCCGGGGCGGGCAGGAGCCGGTCATTGATGCCCTGCTCTCAGGGCGGGACGCCCTGGCCATCATGCCCACGGGGGCGGGGAAGTCCGTGTGCTATCAGATCCCGGCGCTGCTGCTGCCGGGGATCACGCTGGTGGTCTCGCCGCTGGTGTCCCTGATGCGGGACCAGGTGACACAGCTGGTGCAGATGGGCGTGCCGGCGGCGTACCTCAACAGCACGCTGACCTTCAAACAGTATCTGCTGGCGCTGAGCCGGGCGAAGGCGGGGCGGTACAAGATCATTTACGTTGCCCCGGAGCGGCTGGAGACCGAGGGCTTCCGGGCCTTTGCGGAGACGGCGGACATCTCCCTGGTGGCGGTGGACGAGGCCCACTGCATCTCCCAGTGGGGACAGGATTTCCGGCCCTCCTACTTAAATATCCCCGCCTTTGTGAAGTCCCTGCCCAAGCGGCCCGTGGTGGGGGCGTTCACCGCCACCGCCACGCCGGACGTGAAAGAGGATATCGAAAGGCTGCTGGAATTGCGGGACCCGCTGCGGGTGACTACCGGCTTTGACCGGGAGAACCTGTATTTTGAGGTCCAGCAGCCGGACAGCAAAAAAGCCGCGCTGCTGGAGCTGGTGCAGGGCCGCCCCGGCAAGTGCGGCATCGTCTACTGCGCCACCCGGAAAAACGTGGAGGAGGTCTGCGGATTCCTTCAGGAGCGGGGCGTTGCCGCCACCCGCTACCACGCGGGGCTGGAGGCGGAGGAGCGGCGCCGGAACCAGGAGGACTTCCTCTATGACCGGGCCCAGGTGATGGTGGCGACAAACGCCTTCGGCATGGGCATCGACAAGTCCGACGTGCGGTACGTCGTCCACTACAACATGCCCAAGGACATCGAGAGCTACTACCAGGAGGCGGGCCGCGCCGGCCGGGACGGGCTGCCCTCCAGCTGCATTTTGCTGTACAGCGGGCAGGACGTGCGGACCAATGAATTTCTCATCACCCACAGCGAGCCCCGGGAGGGCCTGGACGCCCGGACGGCGGAGATGCTGCGGGAGCGGGATCTCCAGCGGCTGCGGAAGATGGCAGGCTACTGCCGGACACGGCGCTGCCTGCGGCAGCATATTTTGCGGTATTTCGGGGAGTTTGCCCCGGACTACTGCGGCGCCTGCTACAACTGCCTCCACAACTTCGAGGAAGTGGACGTGGGCCGGGAGGCACAGTGCATCATTGCCTGTGTATCGGAGCTGAACCAGGCCTTTGGCGTGGGCATCGTGGCGGAGACCCTGTGCGGCGCGGAGACTGACAAGGTGCGCAAGTACCATCTGGACCGGGAGCAGAGCTACGGCGCCCTGAAGGACCTGACCCAGAAGGAAGTCCGGGAGCGCATCCGCTTTTTGCTGGAGGAGGGCGTTTTGACCCTGAGCCCCGGCCAGTATCCGGTGGTGCGGCTGGGAGAGCGGGCGGAGGACGTTATGCGCGGCGGCCAGCCGCTGCTGATGAAGACGGTAAAGGAGGAGCTGCCCGCCGCGCCCCGCCGGGCCGTGCCCGATGAGCTGGAAGGCCCGGCGGCAGAGCTGTTCCAGCGCCTGCGGAATCTCCGGGCCAGGACCGCCCGGATGCAGGGGGTGCCCGCCTATGTGGTGTTCACCGACAGGACCCTGCGGGAAATGGCATTGGCCCGGCCCCGGACCGTGGCGGAGCTCCGGGCCGTCAGCGGCGTGGGCGACGCCAAGGCCAGCCGCTACGGCAAGGCGTTCCTGGCGGAAATCGCGGCATTCGAGGGGGAAGGCTGAACAGGCGCGAAGATACTTTTCACAAAGCGCGGATGAAAAACACCGGAAAGGAGGCCCTTTCCGGTGTTTTCATACAGGCGCGGTCAATCCGCCTCGTCGATCAGGCGGTGTTCTTTGGCATAGGCGACGATCTTGTCAAAGGACTCCACGCTGATGTCGTGCTCGATCTTGCAGGCGTCGGCCACGGCATTCTCCGGGCTGACGCCCAGATGCTCCAGGAACTGGGAGATCAGGCGGTGGCGGGTGTAGATGCGCTGGGCGATCTCCATGCCCTGGGGCAGCAGGGTGATGTAGCCCTCGGCGTTCATTTCGATATAGCCGTTCTCCCGCAGGCGCTTCATGGCGATACTGACACTGGGTTTTGTATAATTTTTCTCCCGCACGATGTCGATAGAGCGCACCAAGCCCTGGCGTTCCTGCAAAATCAGGATGGCCTCCAAATAATCTTCCGCGGATTCGTGAATATTCATAAAAAAACTCCTTGCTGTGCGAGAATTAACATGAGATTACCACAAACAAGCCGGAAATGCAAGAAATTTCAATGGGAGGACTTGACAAAAGCAGTTAGGCGCCTTAAACTTTGATTGTCAAGTGGTTAGGCGATTCTAACCGCTCTTTTTCGGGACTGCGGTTAGCGGAAACTAATTCTTTGCGGAGGAGGATATGTATGATGCCGCTGACAATGGCAAAGGCAGGGGAGACTGTGACGATCCGCAAGATCACCGGCAGGGATGAGGTCCGCCAGCACCTGGCGGAGCTGGGCTTTGTGGTGGACAGTACCGTGACGGTCGTCAGCGAGATCGCCGGAAACCTGATCCTGCAGGTGAAGGACAGCCGGATCGCACTGGACAAGACCATGGCGAATCGGATCATGATTTAAAGGAGGAGAAATGGAAATGAAGACACTGAAGGACGCGAAGGTAGGGCAGACCGTTACCGTTGCGAGGCTCCATGGGGAGGGCCCGGTGAAGCGCCGCATCATGGACATGGGCATCACCAAGGGCGTGGAGATCTATGTCCGCAAGGTGGCGCCTTTGGGCGACCCGATGGAACTGAATGTCCGCGGCTATGAGCTGAGCGTGCGCAAGGCGGACGCGGAGATGATCGAGATCGTGTAAAGAGGGGACAGGTCCCCCCTTTGCCCGCAAGGGGCACGCCGCATCCGTAAGCGGCATAGCCGCCAACGGCTGCGCAGTAAATCCCCCCACCAGTCTGCGGACTGGTGAACGCCGCCCAAGGCGGCTGAGCCGGGGTATTTTCGCCATGTACACGCCGCGGCGAAAATGATTGTGTTTTGGCAGAAGTGAATTCCGCCAAAACGGATTTTGGGCGGTTTCGGCCGCCGATTTTTAAGAGCGAAAGTTAGCAATAACTAACATTTTGGAAGGAGAGAACCATGGATATTAAGATCGCACTGGCAGGCAACCCGAACTGCGGCAAAACGACCCTGTTCAACAGCCTGACCGGCTCCAACCAGTACGTGGGCAACTGGCCCGGCGTCACGGTGGAGAAGAAGGAGGGTAAGCTGAAGGGCCATAAGGATGTCATCATCCAGGACCTGCCCGGCATTTACTCCCTGTCCCCCTACACCCTGGAAGAGGTGGTGGCCCGGAGCTATCTGGTGAACGAAAAGCCCGACGCCATCCTGAACATCGTGGACGGCACCAACATCGAGCGCAACCTGTATCTGACCACCCAGCTGATCGAGCTGGGTCTGCCCGTTGTGGTGGCGGTGAACATGATCGACCTGGTCCGCAAGAACGGCGACAAGATCGATCTTGCCAAGCTGGGCGACGCTCTGGGCTGCGAGGTCGTGGAGATGAGCGCCCTGAAGGGCGAGGGCGGCATGGCCGCCGCGGAAAAGGCCGTGGCGCTGGCCCAGAACCACAAGGCCGGTGAGCTGCCGCACGTCTTCACCGGCAGCGTGGAGCATGCCATCGCCCACATTGAGGAATCCGTGCAGGGCAAGGTGGACGACCAGTATCTCCGCTGGTACGCCATCAAGATCTTCGAGCGGGACGAGAAGGTTCTGGAGGAATTGAAGCTGGACAAGGTCCTGGCCGAGCATCTGGAAGCCCATATCGCCGACTGCGAAAAAGAGCTGGAGGACGACGCCGAGAGCATCATCACCAACCAGCGCTACGCGTACATCAACGGCGTTGTCACCAAGGCCGTGAAGAAAAAGGCCGCCAAGGGCAGCCTGTCTGTCTCCGACAAGATCGACCAGATCGTCACCAACCGCATCCTGGCTCTGCCCATCTTCGCGGTGGTTATGGTTCTGATCTATGCCATCGCCATGGGCACCTCTATAGCAGATGGCGGTATCGGCATTGGCACCTTCGGTACTGACTGGGCCAACGATGTGCTGTTCGGTGAGATGGTTCCCGGTCTGTTTGACAGCATCCTGGGCGCCCTGGGCGTTGCCGAGGGCGGCTGGCTGTACGGCCTGATCCAGGACGGCATCGTGGCCGGCGTCGGCGCCGTGCTGGGCTTCGTGCCTCAGATGCTGGTGCTGTTCTTCCTGCTGGCCATTCTGGAGGACATCGGCTACATGGCCCGTGTCGCCTTCATCATGGACCGGATTTTCCGCCGCTTCGGCCTCAGCGGCAAGAGCTTTATCCCCATGCTGGTGGCCACCGGCTGCGGCGTGCCCGGCATCATGGCATCCCGTACCATTGAGCAGGACCGTGACCGCAAAATGACCATCATGACCACCGGTTTCATCCCCTGCGGCGCCAAGATGCCCATTATCGGTCTGTTTGCCGGCGCTTTGTTTGGAAACTCTCCCTGGGTTGCCACCTCCGCGTTTTTTATTGGCATCGCGGCGGTTATCATCTCCGGCATTATGCTGAAGAAGTTTAAGGCGTTTGCCGGTGAGCCCGCTCCCTTTGTTATGGAGCTGCCCGCCTACCATCTGCCCTCCGCCGGCAATGTCCTGCGCGCCACCTGGGAGCGCGGCTGGTCTTTCATCAAGCGTGCCGGCACCATCATCCTGCTGAGCTCCATCATCCTGTGGTTCCTCCAGGGCTACGGCTTTGTGGACGGCGTTTGGCAGGCTGTTGAGGATAACAATGACTCTCTGCTGGCCACTATCGGCAGTGCGATTGCCTGGATCTTCGCGCCTCTGGGCTGGGTCGGCAGCATGGCCTGGAAGGCCACTGTTGCCACCATCACCGGCCTGATTGCCAAGGAAGAAGTTGTCAACACCTTCGGCGTGCTGTACCAGTATGCCGGCGAGGCTGATCTGCTGGAAGACAGCGCTGACATCTGGGCGATGATCGCCGCTGATTTCGGAGCAATGTCCGCTTACAGCTTCATGATTTTCAACCTGCTTTGCGCTCCCTGCTTTGCTGCTATGGGCGCCATCAAGCGGGAGATGAACAACGCCAAGTGGACCCTGGGCGCCATCGGTTATATGTGCGGCTTCGCCTATGTGTGCGCACTGATTGTGTTCCAACTGGGCGGCCTGATTACTGGCGAGGCTTCTTTTGGCATTGGTACCATCGTGGCCGTCGTCCTGCTGGCCGGCATCATCTATCTGCTGTTCCGCAAGGGCTATCAGCCTGAAGACGAGACCCGTCACCTGACCTCCGTGGCCGCTGCCGCCGCGAAGTGATTTCCGGAACCTGAAAGGAGGGCGCAGCAATGTCCAGTATCCTTGGAAACGCCATCGTGATCGCGGCCCTGGTTATCGTTGTGGCCCTGGCCGTCCGATCCTTGTGGAAGTCCCACAAGTCTGGAGGGCACTGCAGCGGCGATTGCAGCAGCTGCGGCGGCTGCCATCACAAATAAGGAAATGTTCTGACGGAAGGAGACGCGGGCAAAGGGAAGCTGTCCGCGTCTCCTTTCCAATGAGCGGAGAAGGAGAGAAGACCATGGAGCTGACAGAGACCCATCTGCGCTATCTGCTGGCGATCTATGACCTTAGCCGCGTGACGCCGGATGTGGGCGCGGCGGCGATCGCGAATACCCTGAAGGTGTCCAGGCCGTCCGTGACCCGGATGCTGAACATCCTGATGGACAGAGGGCTGCTGGTGCGGGAGCGGTACGGAAAGATCTATCTGACGGACACGGGCTTTCTGGCCGCGCGGGACTTTAAACGAAAAGTGGAGCGGCTTCAGGCCCGGATCCCCCGGATGGGCCTGCGCCTTACGGAGGAGGAGCTGCTGGACGCGGCCTGCGTGCTGGCGGCGGCCCTGCCGGAGAGCGCGCTTGAGGACGGTGAAACGGCCGGACAGCCTGGCTGACGGAGAAAGGGCGCTGGGATATGAAGGTGTTGGTGTATGGCGCGGGCGTCATCGGAAGCTATCTGTCCCATGTGCTGTGCGCGGCGGGAAATGATGTGACGGTGCTGGCCCGGGGCCGGCGGAGGCGGGAGCTGGAGATCAGCCACAATCTCCAGCGGGCCGTCACAGTGGACCGGCCGTGCATCGTGGGTGAATTAGATAAGGGGATTCGCTATGACGCCGTCTTTGCCGTGACGCAGTTCCAGCAGATGTATGCCATCCTGCCGGCCCTGGCGGCGGCGGACACGCCGCTGGTGTGCCTGGTGGGCAACAATATGGCTGCGCCGGAAATGGAGCGGGCCATTCTCTCCGGCAGCGCCGTTCCCAAGACGGTGCTGTTTGGCTTTCAGGGCACCGGCGGGCGCTGGGAGGGCGGGAGAGTCGTCTGCGTCCGGAAGGGCGCCGGCTCCCTGACCTGCGGGACGCTTCACGGCGAGCCGGATGGGACTGTCCGGGCCGCCCTGGGGTGGCTGTTTGCCGGGCAGGCGTATCGCGTGGACTATGTGCCAAATATGGACGCCTGGTATAAGTGCCATCTGGCGTTCATCCTGCCCGTTGCCTATCTCTGCTATCAGACGGGCTGCGACCTGAGACGGTCCACCGCGCCCCAGCGCCGCCGGCTGATGGACGCCGCGGCTGAGGGCTACCGCCTTCTGCGGCGCTTGGGATATCCGATCCTGCCGGAGGGTGACGAGCGGCATTTTGAGCCGGGACTCCGCCGGATGGTCATGGGCGCGATGCTGTGGTGCATGGCAAAGACGGCCTTGGGCCGTCTGGCGGCGTCAGACCACTGCCGCCACGCAGTGTCGGAGATGGAGGCGCTGGACCGCGCCTTTGCAGAGCTGCGGATGCTGGGCATCGGACTTCCAATGCCCAGATGGGAGTCCCTGCGGGCGGAAATGCCGGACTGGGAGCTTCTGCGCCGGACATGGGATGCGGAAGCTCCTTCATGAATGAACGGGAAGGGGGCCTGATGATGGCCGCGCTTGGGATCATATTGCTGACAGTTGGGATGCTTGCGGTCCGCGGCCGCCTGATGAAACTGGCGTTTCACCGGGGCGGGCGGAGCCATTCCGGGCAAAACGGAAAGCGGCCCCCGGAGCGGGATCACACGTCCTCCTGATGACAGCATGCGGGGCTGCCGGAAACGGAGCCGCGCCCGGCGGCAGCCCCGCATGAAAAACAACACGGCCTGTTCCCTTGGAACAGGCCGTGTTGTTTTTCACGTCAGAAAGTTTTTCGGTTTTCCGTCGCCCCATCCAGGCCCGCACGGGCCCGCCGAAAAACTGGAAAAGCGATTTCGCGCTTGTCAGTTCAAAAAGTCCTTCAGCTTCTTGCTCCGGCTGGGGTGGCGCAGCTTTCTTAAAGCCTTGGCCTCGATCTGGCGGATGCGTTCGCGGGTGACGTTGAACTCCTTGCCCACTTCCTCCAGCGTGCGGGTGCGGCCGTCCTCAATGCCGAAGCGCAGCTTCAGCACCTTTTCCTCCCGGGGCGTCAGGGTGGAGAGGACGTCCATCAGCTGCTCCTTCAGCAGCGTGAAGGAAGCGGCCTCGGAGGGCTCGGAAGCGCCCTCGTCGGGGATAAAGTCACCCAGGTGGGAATCCTCCTCCTCGCCGATGGGGGTCTCCAGAGAGACAGGCTCCTGGGCGATCTTCAGGATCTCCCGCACCTTGTCCACGGGCATGTTCATCTCGGCGGCGATCTCGTTGGGGGAGGGGTCGTGGCCCAGCTCCTGGAGGAGCTGGCGGCTGACCCGGATGACCTTGTTGATGGTCTCCACCATGTGGACGGGGATGCGGATGGTGCGGGCCTGGTCGGCGATGGCCCGGGTGATGGCCTGCCGGATCCACCAGGTGGCGTAGGTGGAGAATTTGTAGCCCTTGGTGTAGTCGAATTTCTCTACTGCCTTGATGAGGCCCAGGTTGCCCTCCTGGATCAGATCCAGGAACAGCATGCCCCGGCCCACATAGCGCTTGGCGATGGAGACCACCAGACGGAGGTTGGCCTCCGCCAGCTTCTGCTTGGCGCTCTCGCCGGCCTTATAGGCTTTTTTCCAGGCGGCTTCCTCCTCCGGCGTGACCTCCACGGCCTCGCCGGCCTCCCGCTTTTCCTTCAGCTCCGCCAGCTTCCGCGATGCCTCGTTTCCGGCGGACATGGCCTGGGCCAGGGTCACTTCCTCGTCGGGAGAGAGCAGCGGCACCTTGCCGATCTCCTTCAGATACATGCGGACGGGGTCGTCGATGGAGAAGTTGTTGACCAGGGTGTTGGGGTCTACCAGCTCCTCTTCTTCCACATCGGCGATCTCTTCGGCGGCGGGCTCGTCGTCCGGCAGCTCCGGCAGCAGGTCCTCGTCGGCGCTGATGTCGATGTTCAGGGCCTCCAGAGAGTCGTAGAGCTGATCCATCTGTTCGCTTTCCAGATTCAGGTCGTCCACGGCCTCCATCAGCTCAGAGGACTCCAGCTTGCCCTTTTTCTTGCCCTTGGCCAGCAGCTCCCGCAGCTTTTCATTGTTGATGAGCCAGCCGGCGGCGGGCAGGGCGGCCACCTGCTTGTCGTCCAGGCGGACGATGCCGGCCTTTTTGGCCTCCTCATCGGTCATGATGCGGGGAGGCTCCTCCGTCTCCGCCGCCTTTTTCTTGGCGGCCTTTTTGGCGGGCTTGGCGGCCGGCTCCTCCTGGGCGGCCTCTTCCGCCTCGGCCGCGTCGGCGGCGGCCAGAAGCGCGTCTGCCTGCTGTTCCAACTCCTCGGGAGTCAATTCCTTTTTATTAGCCATGCTGCTTTCCTCCAGTACCCTTTTTGTCTTTGTATTTTTCTGTCGCCGCCAGCAGCGGGTCCGTGACCCCGCCGGCGCGCTTGTCGGCTTCTGTTTGTACGACGCGTATGTAGTCCGCCAGGGCCTGCCTGCCGTTTTTGGTGGATTCCGGCTGCTGGCAGATGGCGGTGATGTGGCTCATCTCCTCAGGTGAGAGCTGGCCCAGCAGGCTGGTCACGGACGGGGTGCGGCCCGCCTGCCTGGCCTGCCACAGCAGATCGAACGCCTTGCCCAGCAGGGGAGACGAGAACTGCTCCGGCGTCAGGGGCTGTTCCGGGGGAAACAGGCTCTCATCCAGCAGCAGCAGCCGCAAAATCCCCTCCTCCGCCCGGGCGGAGCGGATGTTGTCGTAGCGGAGGGACCGCTCCCTGGGCTGCAGCTGCGCCGCCGGGTTCAGGTCCCTGCGGAGCTCAGCCTTTTTGTCACGGGCCTGGCGGCGCTTGAAGGCCCGCTGGACCTCCAGCTTCATGGCCTCCGGCGTGATCTTGGCCGTCTCGGCGGCCCGGGCGGTGTAAATCTCCCGCTCCACCGCGCTGGGCAGGGCGGCCAGCAGGTCGCTGATCTCCCCGCAGTAGGCGATGCGGGCCTCATCGCTGGAGAGGTCGTATTTTCCGGCCACCTGGGCCATGCGGAACTCCACGCCGTTCTCACTGCCATTCAGCAGCCGCTCAAAGGCGTCCGGCCCCTGGAATTTGATGAAATCGTCGGCGTCCTGCTTAACGTATTCGCCGTCCACCAGCCGCCGGGGCAGCTGGAGGACCTTGACGGAGAATTCGGAATTGTTCAAAATCTGGAGCGCCCGCTCCGTGGCGATTTTCCCGGCGTTGTCGTTGTCGTAGCACAGCACCAGCTCCTTGGTGAACCGGGAGAGGAGCCGGGTCTGCTCCACCGTCAGCGCCGTGCCCATGGAGGCCACCGCGTTGTCGAACCCCGCCTGGTGCAGCGTCACGATGTCCAGGTTGCCCTCGCAGAGAATGATATTGGGGCGCTTCGTCTTTTTTGCCAGATTCAGCCCGTACAGCACCCGCCGCTTGGAGTATACCGGCGTCTCCGAGGAGTTCATATACTTGGGCTCGGACTTGTCCAACACCCGGCTGCCGAAGGCCACCACGTCGCCCCGGGTGTCGATGACCGGGAGCATCAGGCGGTTTCGGAACTTGTCGTACAGCCCGCCGTTCTTGTTCTGGACCACCAGGCCCGCGTCCAGCAGCTCGGCCTTGGTGTAGCCCTTTTGCGTCATGGCGGTCAGCAGGGTGTCCCAGGAATCCAGGGAGGCGCCCATGCCGAACTTGACGGCGGTGGCCTTCCGGATCTTCCGGCGGTCCAGATACTCCTGGACGGCGCGGCCCTCCGGCCGCTGGAGAAGCTGGTAATAGAAGCGGGCCGCGTCCCGGTTCAGATCCAGCAATCGCTGCCGCCGGCGCCCCGCCTCCCGGTCGCCCTGGTCCTCAGGGACCTCCATCCCCGCCCGCTTGGCGAGAAAGCGCACCGCCTCGGGGAAGGAGAGGTTTTCCTCCTCCATGATGAAGTTCACCACGCCGCCGCCCTTTTTGCAGCCGAAGCAATAGTACATCTGCTTGTCCGGGAGCACGTGAAAAGAGGGGGTCTTTTCGCTGTGAAAGGGGCAGCAGCCCCAATAGCTTCCGCTTTTGCTGACCAGGGGGACATATTGGCCCACAATATCCACAATATCGCTGCGGGCCGCAAGCTCGTCCATAAAGCTCTGGGGAAAGGCCAAGCCGGGATCCCTCCTTTCGGTCAGTTTAGCCAAAATCCACGGTTGTCATACCGGCGGCAAAAATACGATATTAAGTTATACCCCGCGGTCTTTGGATTTCCTCTTTTTTTTCACAAATTTTTTGAAAAAAATTTGGAGGGGGAGACTCTTTACAGTGTGCCGGAAGACCGGTAGAATAAAACTATCTATGGAAAGGGGGAGGAGCCTTGCCTGTTGCACTGTGGGCGGCGCGGCTGGAGCGCCCGTTGACGGAACAGGAGACGGCGGTGATGCTGGACATGCTTCCTCCTCAGCGGCGGGAGCGCGTTTTGCGCCTGAAGCAGCCGGAAAAGCGCCGGGAGCCGCTGTGCGCCTACATGCTCCTGCGGCTGGCGCTGTGGGAACAGTACCGCTGGCGCCAAATCCCGGAGATCCGCCTCTCCCCCCAGGGAAAGCCCTGGTTCCCGGAGCATCCGGCAGTCCACTTCAATATCAGCCATACCGGCGGCGCGGTGCTGGTGGGCCTTTCAGACCAGCCGCTGGGGGTGGATATCGAAAAGATCCGCCCGGTCAGCCGCCGGGCAGTGTGCAAGCTGGCAAACGTGACCACGGAGGAGGCCTTTTTCCAAAGCTGGGTCCGGCGGGAGGCCCGGGTCAAGCGCACCGGCGCGGGGATCGGGACCGTGATGCGGGGGGAGACACCTCTGCGGCCCGGGGAGTTTTACTATGAGCTGGACACCTTCCCAGGTTATGCGGCGGGCGTGGCCGCAGGGAGCCGGGAAGCGCCGGAGGCGGTACGGAAGTATTCTCTGGAGGAGATCCTGTAAAGAAAACGACGCCGGGTGGGGAAATTCCTCACCCGGTTTTTCAAATTTTTGAGGCGGCGGCGCGACAAAATGGGGGCGTTTGCCGACTATACAGGTGAAAGCGGCTTTCAAAAGGAAGTGACCACATGGAGGACAAGGAGATCGTTGCCCTGTATTGGGCGCGGTCAGAGGAGGCCCTTCAGGCCACGGCGGAGAAGTACGGCGGCTACTGCCGCGCCATCATCCGGCGGGCGCTGGGGGATGGACGGGACGTGGAGGAGTGTCTCAGCGACACCTGGCTGGGGGCCTGGAACGCCATACCGCCCCAGCGGCCTGGCAGCCTGCGGGCCTTTCTGGGGCGGATCGCCCGGAACACGGCCCTGGACCGCTACAGCTACAACACCGCCCGGCGGAGGAACGGCGGCTTTGAAACGGTGCTGGAGGAGCTGGCGGAGTGCGTGGGCGGCGACCCGGCGGGGGAGGACTTCGACCTCCGGCGGCTGGGGGAGAGCATCTCCGCCTATCTGGACACGGTGACCCCGGCGGCGCGGCGGGTGTTCCTGCGGCGGTACTGGCACTGTGAGAGCATGGCGGAGATCGCGGAGGGCACCGGCTTCACCCAGGCCAGGATACGGTCCCTGCTCCACCGCACCCGGAAGGGACTGCGGGAACACCTGATACGGGAGGGGTATGACTTATGACGAGAGAGGAACTGTTCCGCGCCGTGGGGGAGGTCCGGGAGGATCAGATCACGGAGGCGGAGACGGGGAAGAAGCAGGGGCGGCCCTGGAAAAGGTATGGGGCCCTGGCGGCGTGCCTTGCGGTGGTGCTGACGGCCGGCTTTGCCCTGGACCGGCTGCGGCCGGCGGAGGAGCGTTGCAGCGGACAGGCGGACGCGGGCATTGTCGAAAACAGCAGCCTGGACGGCAGCTACTACTCCGCGCTGGAGGATGCGCCGGCCCGGCCCATCTATTCCGTGGGCGCGGAAATTGGAGAATTTGCCGGGCCGGGGGACGGGAATCGGAAGGTCGATTCGTCGGCCTGCCTGGCCTGGCTGGAGCCGGAGGAAATTCTCGCGCGGGACACGGTGATCTTCCGGGGGTCGGTTTTGAATCTGCGGTATTTTGAGGTGACGGCAGGCGGTGCGGCCATGGATTATACCGTTGCGTCGGTGGAAGTCACGGACTGCGTCCGGGGCGGGCTGGCCGCGGGAGATATCTACAATGTCCTGTATCCCGGCGCGGCGGGCCGCGTGAGCACCTCTGTCTCCGGGGATCTGGAGCATTTGAAAGTGGGCAGCGACGCCGTCTTCATGCCCTATATCGCCGCGGCGGACACCGGCTGGAGCAATGGGGGCGATTACTTCTCCTACGCCGACCTGGCGGAGCTGTACTTTGACGAGGGCATCCGCTTCCTGTTCCTGGACACCGGGGATGGGCTGTCCTTTGAACGGGATGTGTATGCGGATCTCGCCGACGCGGAGACTTTGGACGAGGTGATGGACTATCTGCGGGAGAACGCCCCCAACGCGGACAGGCCGCCGGAGACGGCGGCGGAGTCCGCCCGGCCGGCGCGGACACCGGCAGAGCCGCAGCCTGAGCCGTCCGATACCGCCCAGGCCTCTGGGGAAGCCGTGGGGCGGAACCCCGCCGGGGCCGGGGAGCTGCCCGGCGGCGCGGTGATCGGGGATTGATGGCCCGTGGATGACACAGAGGCGAAAGCGGCCCCGGCAGGAATTCCTGCCGGGGCCGCTCAGCTTGTCGAAAAACCTCTGTTTGGAGAAAAGTGTTCCGCTTCGCAGGGGGAGTACGAGGGGGCGGGAGTCCCCTCGTGTTGAATCGAATGCCTGCAAAAGGGCTGCGGCAGCAGCC
>CANQPD010000027.1 GCA_947625655.1 uncultured Dysosmobacter sp. | reverse complement strand
TGCTGGCTGGGATAAATCCTTATCCTTTTTCATTGTCCTCTTGACGGGTCGCAGTTCAAACTCCCGCCGGGCGGCTTATGGTGTCCGGGCTTCCGGGAGCGGCCCAAACCGCGGCCATATCGTCTGAGCAAGTTTTCTGTCAAATTAGCGGAAAGGGGTTGCAATATGGGACTTTCTCTGATAAAATAATCAAAAAAAGAAGCACATCATTTTGTTACATCAAACGTGCGATATACCGCATATTGTTACATTAGCCAATAATATGCTTCCCCAGGGCGGGAAGGGATGTAACAGGCTGCAATACAGCGGACGGGCGTCCATGGCGGACGGCCGGTCCGGAAAGAATACAGGAGAGGCGCATGCCCTCTCCCCCGAAAGATGTCACGGGGGGGGGGTATTAATTTTTTATATGCAAAATGCGCCGCAGCGAAAATAAATACATGTTGAATATTCTGAATATCCGGAATATTCGCGGATAATACGGCGGAACATCCAAGCGCATAGACAGGGGAATATGCTATGAATATTGCGAATAACATGAGAACTCGGAGAAAGGGCACAGGGCGGCGCTTGCTGGCGCTGCTGCTGTGCCTTTGCAGTATCCTGTCCCTTTTCCCGGTGTTCGGGACCACGGAGGCGGAGGCCGCCGCGCCCGCGGCGCCCCTGCCGGCGCCCGCGGCGGGCGACCCGAGGTTCGATATGACGAGCCTGACGTGGACAAACGATTCCGCCCGGGTGTTCCTGACCTGGCAGCCGACCGGCAAGAACGCGTTTAATACCTTCGGCGGCGTGAAAAGGCGGAACGAGATCCATGTGTACGCTTTTGAGGGCGATACCATCGCCGTCGGCTCCAGTGTGCTGGAGTCCATATATAATATAGATGGAGACCTGGCGGCGGCAAAGACCGATAAGGACCCGGCCTACGACATCGTCATCATCGACCCCAAGGGCAACAAGCAGGGATTCGATGTGACCGAAGAGAAGGGCTACATCGGCAACGTGCAGCAGGAGGTCCTGGCCAAGACCATGTCCTCCTCCCGGGGCGCGCAGCAAAACGTAGGCGAAAAAACATATTCATATGTCCCTCTTGAATACAAGGTCACGGAGACCGGTGAATATACCGTTGAATTCCACTCGACAGACGCGTCTAAAGCGAGCAGCCATGTGTATTACATTGATAACGGTAAAGAGCTTAAAGATGCATACGAGGCCAAGGACAGTGAAAATAAGGATGTCATGTCGTCCGACGGCGCGGGAACAAAGAATGAATATACCGGGCCGAAAGATCTTATCGTGACGGCTACGGCTAGCGCGAGCAGCGCGGTTGCGGGCAGGAAGACCCTGCGAAAGGCCCAGCCCGGCCACCTGGTGGCGGCCTGGGACGTCAGCGTGTTCAATGAGAGCGGCAGCCGGGAGACCGGCCGGGTCTACGCCGACTATCTGTCCCTCTACGAGGCGGGGGAACATGATATGGCGGAGACCTATTACATCATGACACCGGATAACTACGAGTACAAGTTCTCCTTCAACGGCGCCCGGCCCTATTGGTACAACATCTTCTCGGACAACCGGGGCCTGATCGACACCGACAGCGGCTACATCCTCTACAAGTCCGTGAAGGACCTGCAGAACTCCAACAGCTTCAACAAATTCGGTATCTCCTACACCTATCCCGGCACGCCGGACACCGACCTGGCCAAGGGGTGCATGCTCTTCTTCGAGCCGCCGTCCGGCGATCTCAACGGCATCCTCTACAAGGACGCTCTCATGCCGGATATGGCGGAGAACATCCGCTTCGAGGAGACGCTGGAGGGCGGAAAAAAGGGCACCTATGTGGGCATGGGCGGCACCTTCTCCTTCGACGTGAAGGAGGCTTCCTCGGCCGCGCTGCGCCTGGATTTCGTCCTGCCCTGGACCGATGAGCGCGGCGGAGGCGTGAAGAGCGTCCTGGAAAGCAGTTCGACCTATACGGAAAACACCGGCTGGACGGTCGAATATGTTGTGGACACAGGGCATGGGACACAAGGAGACCCGAAGCCGGGCGACAAGATCAGATTCTCCAAGGACGACGTGACGCGCGAGTATACCATCGAAGAGAGGACCATAGGCGAAACGCCGAACGTTCTGTGCGTGGCCTTCCAGCCGGTGGAGATCGCCGACGTAGTGGCGCCCTATTCCCACAACGAACTGGACTGGGACGGCTGCGACGGCAACGGTGTGCCCATCCCCCAGGGCGTCTATAACATGGATGAGTTCATCTACGCCGTCACCACCCGGGCCGGCGAGATCCACTTCCCCGTCTTCGACATGGAGTTTGCGTCGAAAGGCATCACCATCACCCGGACGAAAACACCGGCAAACGCGGGAGAGCTCGCAGATAAGCTGAAGCAGACGGAAAGCGTGGTCTACTACGACGAGACCGCCATCTATTACGGCGAGCGGGTCACCACCGCCGGCGCGTCTGAGATGGACGTGAAAAACGGTGATGGAACTAAGACTTTGAAGCCTGACAGCGATGATTTAAATATATATACAGGCACAGACAAACAGGGAAGAAAGTTTTTCGAGTACAATAACTACACTAAAGGCGAGGAACAGGGGGCGTATAATACTTACGGCAGAGACGCGGACCTGCGGGTGGGCGACCACAGCCATATCACTAACCGGATAAATTATTATGACGCCGGGGTTTTTGAAACCCAGTCCGGTATGATCAGTTATCTGAACAGCGCCGAACATCCTCTGGGCAAATCGACCAGCAGCAACTATTCCACCACGGACTACGGCATTGCCAACTACTGGACCTTCGTCCCCGGTCAGAGCGGCACGCCGGTGGATAGGGACGAGATCACCATTCTGGACGGATCCGCCTTCCAGCTGACGGGGCGTGTGTTCTTCGACGCCAACCAAAACGCCGTCTTCGACGAGATGGAGGGGGACCAGAAGCTGTCCGGCGTGTCGGTGGCGCTGTATAAGCAGACGAAAGACGGATCCACCTCGGACGATAAAAAGTATGTGACCGTGAAGGCCGACGGCGCCGATAAGACCGTCGAGCCATATACGGGCCAGATAATTGACGGCTTCAACAGCGCGGATCCCGGAACCAGAAAGCCGGTCTATGAGCTGATAGAGGCGGGCGTGACGCCGCTGCAGGGCGACTACGTGTTCTCCAACCTGACCTACGACGAGGGCGGGACGAAATACCTGTATGTGGTGACCAGGCCCAACGCCAGCTATAAGCTCACCACGGAAAGCCAGCAAGGCAAGGAGCTGACAAGCGGAACCATCAAGTACGGCTATTACGCCGCCCACGCCTTCCCGGACACGGTGACGGGCGTGGAGGTCCAGGAGTTCACCGTGGGCGCCTCCTCGGGTACGAGCAACATCAAGGTGACGGATCTGACCGGAAAGGACCGGTCCGCCACGGCCATCGACGTGGGCTATTACTATGTGCCCGCCACCACGCTCACCGTGAAAAAGGACTGGGACGTGACGGCGGAGGCCGAGACCCCCGAGGTGGTATTCGAGATATCCCAAAAGGTCGAGGGCCTGGATCCCGCGGTCTACACCCGCGACGCCATGGCGGGCATCTACGCCACCCAGAAGACCTATTCCTATCTGCCCACGGAGGTGGGCAGCGACCACAAGGCGGTACAGGACTACTTCGTGTCGGCGGAGTACTATGTCCAGGACCACTATCTCTTCCGCCACAAATTCATCTATAACATCGAGTCCAACAAGTACGACAGCTTCGTGGGTTCGGATGACTACTTCGATCTGAGCAAGGTTCCCGCGGATAAATGGCAGGGCGGATCCGTGCCAGCGTCCTACAGCATTATGAACCTGCCCGACCTGAACGGGGACGAGGCGTTCAACAACGACGACTTGGCCGCGATATCCGATGTCGGGGGGACGTACCAATGGAGCCAGGCGAAGCCGCTGGGCTCGGGCTCGGAAGGGGACGTGACCGCCTCCTATAACGCTGTAGTGGACCGGGTCGTGAACGCGGGCGGCGTCACCATTACCGTAACCAACTCCGCAAAGCCAGGAACCATCGAGGTGGTGAAGTATTCCGGCGCCCTGAACGTCAATGAGGACGGCACCATCGACGATAGAGGGGACGCGGACGCCTATGACCTTTTGGAGGGCGCCGCCTTCCGTCTGTACAGGGGAACGGCCGCCGAGGTCAGAGCTATCGTCCAAACGTACGAGGAAGCTATCGCTGCCTATGCCGCGGACCGGAGCGAATCGAACCGGGAGGCGCTGGAAAAGGCGGAAGCGGCGCACAACGGGATATTTATAGATTCCAAGAACACCCGGGCCAACGGCCGCGTGACCTTCCCGGGGCTGGAGATCGGCGCGGGCCAGTATTATACCGTCCGTGAGGTCAGCGCGCCTCCCGGAGGGGACTACCGCGTGTACTATGAATACTACGAGGTCGCGCCCAATGGCATAGACAACAAGAAAAACAACGATGACGCGCTGGCCCACGCGTTCAACGGCAGCAATTACTGCGTGCTGCCCGTGGCCAACGGCCTGAACGCCAACGCGCCGTTCCAGGTCCAAAAGCGTATCTATGGCCGCACATGGCTGAGTAAGGACACGTTCACCTTCCAGTTCTTCGGCGCCGACGCGCAGATCGACCTGCAGGACGAAAACCTATTCCGTACCGCCGGCAAAAATGCGGATACTGAGAAGGACAAGTTTGTGGCCGCGGTGGACGCCTATACGGTGACCATCGATAACGAAAGTCCGTTCGCGGAGACGACGAAGAAGACCGACGACGGCGAGGAGACGGTGGCCAGCGCGGACACGAAACGCTCCGAGGCCCTTCTGACCAACTGGAAGGACGGAGATGTCGAGGAGCCCTATCTGTTTGAAGAAGGCAAAAAACAGGTGTTCCCCTTCGCGGGCACCTATACCTTCAGTATCACGGAAGAACAGCCTGCGGATAAGAGCGATACCATGACGTATTCCCAGGCCGTCTACGACGTGACCATCACGGTGCAGCGGGAGCTGGACCCCGACGCCGATCCGAACGCTGTTATCTCGCTGGATAACTCCCACCTGACGGCAGGCATCGACAAGATCAAGAGAAAGACGAAGATCCTGGACGAGACCGGTGCGCCGACCGGGGAGTATACCCCTGCCTCCGTCATCACGGATAACGCGGCGCTGTTCACCAACGTGTACGGCGTGGCCCCGGCTACCCAGATCACGCCCTACCGGGTCGTGAAGGACCTCACGGGCCGCCCGGAAACGGAGCCCTGGCTGGATACGGATGTGTTCACCTTTACCGTCGACGGCGACGATGACCAGACGAAAGCGGCCATCCGGGCGGGCCAGCTGAAGATAGGCCGCTTCGGGGTAAAGGACGACGCCCAGGCCCAGCCGATGAAGCCGGACTCCTCCGTGATGACCTTCACCATCGGGAAGAACAACAACGACGACGCGGGCGTCCACCGCTTCGATTTCAATACGCTGGAGTTCAACGACATCGAATTCGAGACGGAATTCTATGTAAAAGAGGGCTCATTACACCCCGAAATGGCGGGCCAGTCCATCACGCCTGACGATCCGGCCTATGAAGATCTGAATGCGGCGGGTCAGATCGGCACCCGCACCAAGGACATGGTGTATCTGCTCCGCATCCAGGAGGACCTGGAGGCCATGGATGTCGGGGACGACGGGACCAAGTACGGCGTCACCTATGACCGGAGCCAGTACGTGATGAAGATCACGCTGAAGAACACGAACTCCGCCGGTGGTGTCGAAGCCGAGGAGGACGACGGCGTCATCGAGACGATGGTCTTTGAGGTCTACCGGAACGTCGGAGCTGACGGAGAAAAGATAGCGTCCGGGACCGACACGCTCGATGGACAGGACTTCACGAACAAGTTCGACAGTTCGCTGGGCGACCGTCTGTGCGAGTGCACGGCCACCCAGGCGCTGGAGCCGGGCTATGATCCGGGTACGGGCGACGAAAACGTCTATCAGCTCCAGGACGGCACGGGACGCTATGTGAGAAAGACGACCGTCCACCTGCCGAACAACGACGAGGGCGGCCACCACGATATCGTCTTCACAAACACCTACGCCGTCAAGAGCGGGGATTGGACCCCCAAGGTCATCAAGGATCTGCGCAGCCGCGAATGGGTAGAGAACGATACGTTCTCCTTCAAGCTCGAGGTCGTGGACGCGGCCGGTGGGACAGATGGCTTCAGCATCGCTGGGGATGGCGATAATACCCGGGTGCTGGACATCAAAAAAGATACGGGAGATGCAGGGGAGCATTCCGCCTATTTCCCGCAGATCACCTTTGAGAAGCCGGGACAGTATACCGTCACCATCTCCGAGACGGACGAGGTCGAGGGCATCACGCGGACGACCAGTTCCTACACCGTTTATGTGAACGCCGAGGACGGGCATGACGGCACCATGAAGCTGAAGTTCCGCACCAGCGCCGATCCGGGCGCGCCGGAGAGCAATGACGGGCCGGTGATCACCTTCGTCAACGATTATGCGGACGCCCCGGCGACCTTTGACCTGGATATCGTCAAGAGCCTGGAGGGCCGTAACTGGCTGGGGAGCGACAGCTTCACCTTCCTTATCACGCCGGCCGACGCTGAAACGCGTCAGGCAATCGCCCGTGAAGATATCGTCATGCCCGTGGCGGGCGCCGAAGGAGGCGGCCTGACGCTGGTCGGGGAGATAGCCGGCGATGGCTGCTATACCGCCGCGGTGAAGCCGTCGGAGGGCGACGTTGACAAGAGCTATCCCATCACCGCCGACCTGGGCAGCATCCGGTTCGTGAAGGGCTTTGAGACGGGGGAGAAAGTATATAAATTCACGGTCACGGAGCAGCCGGGCGGCGGCTCCTATGTGACCGCGCCCGAAAAGGTGGATCTGACCTTCACCGTCAAGCGGGAGGAAAAGGACGGCGTTCCCACGGGCAAGACGTCCGTGGTGGCGACCTATGCCTATGCCGCGGGCGACAGCGTCGATGTGACGAACGGGGCCGTCACGCTGCCCTTTACCAACACCTTTGTGGGCGGCGTCACCATATCGAAAAAGGTGGTCCTCCCGGCGGGACTGCCGCCGGAGAAAGAAGAAGAGCTCAAGGGGCTGAAATTCTCCTTCGACGTCAGTATCCCCTCACTGGGGAACGAAACATTGGAGGTGGCGTACACTCCGGAAAGGCCGGAGCAGACGACGCTTGTATTCCATGACGGACACGCCAAGGTCGAGCTGGGGGACGGTGAGAGCGTCGAGCTGAAGAACGTGAAGGCGGGCAGCTCCATCGTCGTCACAGAGCAACTGGGCGACCCGGCTTTTGAGGGTTTCTTCCCGGAGGGCGGCGATGTACAGTCCTACACGCTGAGCGCAGGGGAAGCGAGCCATGCCTTCTCCTTCACAAACAACTATGCCCCCATCACGGTGACGCCCAATGTGGTTCTGAAAAAAGCGCTGACCGGGCGCGGCTTTGAGGAGGACGACTGGTTCACCTTCACCATGACCGGCCGCACCCTGGATGAGGGAGAAAAATGCCCCATGCCCGCCGGCGCGGCGGAGGATGGGACGGTATCCGTCACCATGGCGGGAAGTGAATACAAGGAGACCAAACCGGTGGACGACACCGTCCTGCAGGTATTGGTTACGGGCAGCGGCGACCCTGCCCAGGTCGACCTGTACAAAAAAGAGGACGCTGCCGGAGGAACATATGTGGAGTGGTTCCCCCTGACGTTCACCAAGCCCGGTGCCTATATCTACACGATCAAAGAGACGACTCCGGCGGACGATGCCGCCCTGGCCGGCGTGACCTATTCCACGGAGGAGTATCAGCTGCAGATCCTCGTGACGGAGAAGGAAGGCGGCGGCGGTCTGGATGCGGCCGTCCTCCTCCAGTCCACCGGCTCCGCCGCGTCGACGCCGGTCACACCTGAAGGGGAGCCGGCCGCGCTGCTGTTCACGAATACATACAAAGAGAACACCCTGACGCGGAACCTCAGCGTCGTGAAGCAGATGGCGGGCCGCGCTCTGACGGACAACGACCTGGATAAGTATCAGTTCAGCATGGAGCCCATGGGCTGCCGCGCCCATGGGGCGGATGAGACGAACGGATCGGAGTACGACTTCGCCGTGTATAAGGATATCGGGACGGCCGCCGGGCTGGAGGCGCTGTTCAAAGACGGGAAGGACGGCGTTACCCAGCCGAAGCCGCAGGACACCGGAGGCGGAGATACGGCAATGCCCGTAACAGGCCCCCGGAGCACCACCGGCACTGTGTCCTTCGGCACCATAGAATTCACCGCCGAAAACCTGGGCGGTACGGAGGCGGACCGTGCCCAGGGCGTGGACTATCTCTATAAGATCAGCGAGGCCGCCGTCGATGACAGCGGCCGGTATGACAGGACCGAGTACTATATCATCTACTACGTATATACGGAAAATGCGGACGACGGGCCCTCCTCCCTGGCTTTGGACAGCGTCGTCCAGACCGTCAAGGGCAAGGGCATACGCTTCAAGTCGGCGGATGGAGAGAGCCTTGAAGAGGATGTGAGCGGCGGCACGATCACCTTCATCAATAAGGACGCTCCTGTGTCCGTCTGTCTCAAGGCGGTAAAGAACCTGAACCGCGATTTCATCGCGAAGCAGGAGCCGGATGTAACGGCCGATGCGTTCACCTTCACCATGACCGGCTGGGACCGGGACAAAACGGATACGCAGGCGCCTATGCCCAAGGCCCCCGAAGGCGTTGAAGCGCAGGCAGACGGCACATGGGATGCGGACGGCGCCGGCGTCGCGAAAGGTGAAGACGGTAAGCTGACCTATACGAAGACCATCACCTGGACGGATGATATCAAAGAGGAAGAGGGTGCTTATACAGCGGGCCGCGATGATGTGGCCGCCCCGGCGCCCTGGAAATGGTCCTTCGACTTCGGGACCATCGAGTACACCGCGGAGGATGTGGGGAAGACCTATATCTATGAGGTGAAGGAGGCCGAGGGCGGCGATAAGACCATCGCCTATTCCACCACCCGACAGACCGTCTCCGTATACGTGTTCGTAAACGAGGCGGGCGAGCTGGATACTACCGTCACTTACGCATCCTCCGAGGCGGGTGAGGACGAGGGCATGATCTCGTTCACAAACGTGTTCACGCCGGACCCCATCGTCTTCGACACCGGCGTTGCCGGATTCCCCTTCCGGGGCTCCAAGGAGCTTACCGGCCGCGCCTGGGACGAGGAGCACGACTCGTTCTCCTTCCTGCTGGAGAGAGTGTATCCCGGGGACGCGCCGCTGCCCACCAATACCACGGTGCAGAATAAGGTCGAGGACGGCAAGCGCATCAAGGAGTTTGAGTACGGTCCCATCACTTTCACCGGCAAGGGGACCTATATCTACAGGATCACCGAGGAAAATACCGGCGACGAGCGCATCCGGTACGACACAGCGGCGTTCTATGTGGAGCTGGACGTCGACTTTGACCCAAAGACCGGCAAACTGACCATCTCCGAGGGCTCCGTGAAGTACGGCAAGAGCTATGACGCCGATGGGCACAAGGTCACTGAGCCGCTGGAGCATGGCGCGGATGACGTCGTATTCCGGAACGAATTCAGCGAAGAGGGCAGACTGACCATCACCAAGAAGGTGGCCGGCGTCGACCCGGCCCCGGCGGATGCGTTCAAGATCCACCTGACCGTGACTAATACCGACAAGGGCATGCTGGCTGACCAGTCTGAGGTGACGGTAGATGCAACCAGAGGCGGGGCGGATGAAAAGGTCACGCTGACACAGAAGGACGAATCGCACGGGACTTTTGAGACTGACATCCTCCTTGCCGACGGCAAGAGCATCGAGCTGAAGCTGCCCGCGGGCATGACGTATACCGTCAAGGAGGACGAGAGCAGCAGCGCCGGCTATAACGTGACCTATGTCCCCGCCGGTACCGCCGATGGCCAAACGGGCACCGTGACCGCCGACACGAAGGTGGAGGTCTACAACACCAAGTCCTCGGCTGTCCCCGAGCTCAACATAGTGAAAACGCTGGAGACCAACGGCCTGCTGGAAGAGGCGAAGACATTCAGGTTTGAACTGACGCCTGACGAGGAAGTCCCGGGCGATCCGGTGGCTGCTCTGCCTGAGGGCAAGTACACAAAGGAGATAACAGTCTCCCCGGACGGCGACGGCACCTGGACCGCCGGCGTGAATATCCTTGCCGACCTGAAATACACCACTGCCGGCAAGTATACCTATACCCTGCGGGAGGCGGACGACAAAGAGTCCGGCGTCGCCTACAGCACGGACTATTATACGGTGGTCGTCGAAGTCAAGGCCGCTGACGGCACATATACCGCCACGGCGTCCGTGACCGCGAAAAACGGTGAGCCTCTGGAGCCCGCGGCGAGCAGCGCTGCCTTTATGAATGTCTATGGCAATCAGCCGCTTTCCGTCAATATCCAGGGCCGCAAGGCCATAACCGGCCGCGCCTGGGACGACAGGGACACAGACGCCTACAGCTTCACCCTGACGGCGATGACGAATGAGGGCGGCGCTCTGACCCCGGAAGACGCCGGGGGCGATACCCCCATGCCCGGCGGCACCGCCGACCGGACCGTGACCGAGAACAACGGCGCGCGTACGCCTGGGGACGGAGCGCTGATCAAATTCGCCCCTATCGTGTACACCAGAGCGGACACATATTACTACATGATCACAGAGGGCGCCGTCGCCGACAGCACGGTCGCCAGGGATGAGACGCCGGTCTATGTGAAGGTGACCGTCACGCCGAAGGAGGGCGCGACGCCCGGCCTGAACGAGCTGGAAGAGACCGTGACCTACAGCCGGTCCATGGACTTTGAAGGCGGGGACGTGATCCCGGGGGATGACGCATCCCGCGTCCTGTTCACCAATACCTATACCCATCCCGCCGGAAGCCTGACGGTCTCCAAGCGGGTCACCGGCGACAAGGCCGCCGAGGGCGACGCGTTCCCGTTCACCGTGACACTGACAAAGGGCGGCGCCGTAGAGGGCGCCGGGGACCTGTATTGGGGCGACAGTGCGGTCGACGCCGAAGGGCATAAGTGCGTCTATACCGACAGCGGCATAAGCGTGACGAAGGATGGTTCCTCCTCCAATGAGGTCCTGATCCTTAAGTTCGAGCTGAAGCACAACGAAAGCGTGACCCTGTCCAACATCCCCGCAGGCACTGCGTATGCGGTCGAGGAGGCCCCTGTGGAGGGGTATACCGCCAACTACGTGAGCGGCACGGGGACGATAAACGCGGGCGCCAGGGCAGCCGCCGAGGTGACCAACAGCAGCGGCCCGGCCGAGCCCTTCCTGCAGGTGATCAAGAAGCTGGATACGGGCGGATTTGACCTCACGGAGCCCAGGAAGTTCTATTTTGCGCTGGAACCGGATGAAGGCAATGAGCAGGATGGAAAGACCGACCCGGTGCAGGCCCCCGGCAGCCCGTTCGAGCCGAACGGCGGATACGGGTTCACCAGAGAGATCGAAGTGACGAAAGAGGACCTCTACTCCGGGTCCGTCAACATCTTCGGCGGCCTGGAATACGCGCAGGAGGGGGAGTATAAGTATATCCTGTCCGAGGTGGATACCGGCCTGCAGGGCGTTACCTACGACGAGAGCAAATATAAAGTCACCGTGACGGTGACCCAGGACATGGGTACCCCCGGCATCTATAAGGCGGCGGTGACGGTCACGGATATGGACGACGGACCCGTTGTCGACGCGGCTGCCGCCGGCATCACCTTCACGAACCACTACAAGCTTACGGCCCAGACCGCCATGCTGGAGGGGACCAAGACCATCACGGGCCGTGATTGGACGGAGAAGGATGAGACGGACCAGGTATTCCGCTTCAGCATCGCGCCCGCAGCGCCGCTGACCGCGCCCATGCCTGAGGAGACGACCGTGTACGCCAAAAAGGATCCGGACGGCAGCGGCGGCGTGTTCTCCTTTGGGCCCATCACCTATACGACCACCGGCTCGTACATATACAAGATTACAGAGCTCGATACCACCGCGCCGAATATGAAGAGCAGCGCGGAGGAATTCTATGCCCTGGTGGTGGTGAAGCCGGACGGGTCCGGCACACTGAAGCCGGCGGTCAGTTACTACAGCGAAAATCCCTCCGGGCATGAGATCGATCCTGAGACCGGGAAACCCAAGGACCTGACGGAACTGTCCGAGGGCATCAGCTTTGAGAACGTCTATACCCATCCTACCGGCGAACTGACGGTCAGCAAGAGAGTCCGGGGCGAGGGCGCGGAGACGAATAAGCAGTTCTCGTTCACCGTGACGCTGACGCCGCCTGCGGATGGCGGCGTGCCCGGCGCGCAGGAGCTGTCTGCGGATGGAAGCGCATATACCCACAAGTTTGCACCGGAGGGTGCGGAGGATACTTACAGCTATACCCACAATGAAGACGGGACCGCGACCGTCACGTTCCGGCTGAAGGACGGCGAGAGCCTGACCATCTCCGGCCTGCCTGAGGGCACGGAATATAAGGCCGCGGAGGACGGGACGAGCAGCACCGGCTATGGCGTGACCCATAACAGGGACAGCGGCTCCATCAACAGCGCCGTGCCCGGCAGCGTGTCTTTCGTGAACAGCAAGGGTCCCGCCGCGGCCAGTCTGACGGTGTCCAAGTACCTGACGGCCAACGACGGCGCCAGGCATGCCCTGATCGAGGACAAGACCTTTACCTTTGCGCTGACGCCGCAGGAGGGCAACCCCGCGGAAGACCCCGTGGCGAATGACGAAGAGGTGAAGGCTGCGGGCGGCACAAAGAAGATCACGGTCGGGTACACCAAGGGCTCCGCGGGCGGCATGAGGATCAGCGCGGACTTCTTCGAGGGCTATGAGTTCAAGACGCCGGCGGGCATGGACAGCGCCGCCTACGTCTATACCCTCGAAGAGCTGCGGGAGCCTTTCTATGAGAACGTGGAGTATGACGGGACGAAATACACCGTGACCGTCACCGTCGCAGAGACGAAGGAGAGCGGTGCCGGGACCGGCAGCTATACCGCGGCCGTGACGGTCGGGCCGGACGCTGGTGCCGGGTCCCGGGCTGTCGAAGGAAACGGGTCTTCAAGCGTGACGGTCCCCTTCAGCAACACCTATACGCCGAAAGAGGCGAAGCTGACTCTCACGGGCACAAAGAAGCTGTACGGCGGCGACCTGACGACGGAGGAGTTCCAGTTCATCCTGGAGCCAGGCCCCTCTGAGGTCCCGCCCATGCCCGTAGACATAGCCGCGTCTGAGAGCGGGATCATGACGGCCAGCGCAGTGACGGATGAGGAGAACCGGCGCGTCGTGACGAACGATCACCATGCCGTGACCGACGATGACGGCGCCTTGGTGGACACCTTCTCCTTCGGCGAGATCACCTATACCGACGAGGGCGTATACCGTTATAGGATCCAGGAGATAAATCCCTACGAAAGCAGCACGGGCAGCCGCCGCACCATCTATGACCGGAGAGAGTATCTGGTCACGGTGACGGTGACCGCGGACGGCGCCACCGGCGGACTGAAGGCGGATATCACCGAAGTCGAGTACAGGTCGTCCAATACGGACGGCTGGACATTGCTGCCGCACAGCGGGAGCGGCTCCTGGAGCGATGAGATCCGGTTCGTGAACTTCATGCCTGAGAAGACCGCTGATAAGACGGGCACAGTGGGCGTGGGCGATACCATCACCTATACCATCAACTGGCGCAACGTGTACGACACGGACGCGGACGTGAAGATCGTGGACGTGCTGGACGAGGGCCTGGAATTCGACGGCGCCGGGGGCGGGAAATATGACTATGATACCGCCAACCGCACGGTCACGTGGGACCTGGGCCCGAAGGGGCCGGGAACCAGCGGTACGGTCACCCTGACCGTGAAGGTCGGCCACCTGGCCGGCGAGCGGCTGGGCGACGCCAAGAAGGTGGCCAACAGCGCCGAGGTGCATGTCGGCACGCATTGGGCCGACACCAACACGGTGACGAACCCGGTCCAGAGCTATGACCTGACCATCAAAAAGACCCTGGAGGACGGCACGGAGCCCGGCTCCAAGGTCACCTGGATGGACGACTGGACAGAATTCAGCTTCCGGCTGGAGCTGAGGGATAAGGATGACGTGCCGCTGATGCAGGGCTTTGCCTATGAAAAGCTCAACAACAGAGGCGGCATGGAGACCGGTACGCTGAGTACCGGCAGCGGCGGCGAGTTCGGCGCCGATATCGTGCTGTGCAACAACGAGCAGATCGTCATCAAGGATCTGCCCGCAGGGGCAAAGTTTACCATCAGCGAGACGGCGGCGCCGGGCTTCGAGCTGGCGCAGGTCACGGTCAACGACACCGAGTGGACAGGGGATGAGGCTCTTGTCTCCGGCGAAGCCAACGGCAGTACGGTGGCATTCGTCAACAGAAAACAGGGCTTTGCCCCGGCGACGCTGCAGGTGACGGCGGAGAAGACCTTCCTGGGCGCCGATCTCACGGAGGGTGCGTTCACCTTCACTATGGAACCTATGTCCGAGGTGGAGGGAGATCCTCTTGCCGGCAAAGTCCTTGAGGCCAGGAACGGCGCCCCGGACGCCACAGGCGCCGCGCAGGTCGTTTTCGACACGCTGACCTTTGACAAGGAGGGCACCTACTTCTATGCGGTCAGAGAGAAGGCGGACAATGCGCCGGGCGTGATGTACGACGCCGGCATCCTGCCCCTCACGGTCACCGTGACGGGCGACGTGAGCACGGGCAAGCTGGTGATCTATTCGGAACCTGCGCTCACCGAGCAGGGCGACAACGCCGGCGGCGGCCATAGCTATCGGGTGCAGGTCGGCAGGTTCAGCAATATGCCGACCGCTGACCCGGGCGCCATAGTCGTGGTCCTGCACGGCACGAAGACGCTGGGCGGCAGAGAGCTGACAGGGGCGGATAAGTTCACCTTTATCCTTTCGTCACTGGGCGGCACCGAGGCCGCGGCGATCAGCAATGAGGAAGAGCCCGGCGGGCCGGAAGACGGTGTCGTCGGCGAGTCCCCTGCGTCCGGTCCCGATACGGGAGCGGACGGGTCTGACACAGGTGCGGACGACGGCTCCGGCGGCGTGACGCCGGATACCGGGAGCGATCAGGGCGGCGTCCCCGACGGCGGGACCCAGGCCCCGCCTGCGGAGGATCTGCCCCAGGAGCCCGCCGGCGACGAGCCGGCCACGGAGAGCGCTCCGGCGGCCGAGGCGGCGGATGAGCCAGTGACCATCGCCGCAGAGGGCGAGGATACGTCCGGTGGCCCGGAGACTGAGCAGCCGCCCGGCGGCCCGAACGATGAGACGCAGCCCGGCGATCCCGGCGGCACGGAGGGCGACCCGACCGTACCCGGCGATCCGGCCGTACCCGACGATCCGGCCATACCCGGCGACCCGGCCGTACCCGGCGACCCGGCCGTACCCGACGGCCCGATCGTACCCGGCGACCCGATCGTACCCAGCGACCCGATCGTACCCGGCGACCCGGCTGTATCCGACGACCCGGCCATACCCGGCGACCCGGCCGCACCCGACGGCCCGGCCGTGCCCGGCGACCCGGCCGTACCCGGCGACCCGGCCATGCCTGACGGACCGGAGACCTTTGACGGCCAGGTCATGACCATCGACGCTCCCATGCCGTATACGGCGATAAGCATGGTGGCAACCACTGAGAATACCGGCAGCTTGTTCCAGTTCGACCCCATCGTCTTTACAAAGGCCGGAACATACAACTATGAGATCCGCGAAGCGACCGGCAGCGAATACGGCATGTCCTTCGACAAGACGGTATATCAAGTGGTGGTCGAGATCACCGAGACAGATGGGGTCCTGTCTCTGGCCTCGGTGAACTATTACCCGGATCTCGGGGCCGCTGCCATGATGGAGGCGGCGTTCACCAACCAGACGGTCGCCAAGACCGAGACAAGTCCCGGCGCCTACGTGCCCGTGAGCTATAATGACGCCGAGGGCACAGGCGAGCAGATCGAATATAATATCCACTGGACCAGCTTCGCCGGAGAGGGGACCGTGACGGTCACCGACCTGCTGGATCCCGGCGTGGATTTCGTCAGCGCGGCCGCCGGCGGTCTGACCCTGGAAGATGTGGGCGGCACCGCCTCCGGCGGAACGACGACGATCAGGACAGAGGAGACGACCGACGGGTATACCAGCGTTATCTGGGACCTGGGGCCCCAGAGCGACGGCGCGCACGGCGACGTGCAGCTGACGGTCCGGGTGAACGGGGATTATTCGGACGGTGTGGAGTATGTCGGGACCCCGGATGTTCTGGCGTTCGGTCCCACCGGCGTGGACGACAGCATGATCTATAACCGGGCCATGGTCACGGTGACCAGCACCGTGGCGGGCTCCGCGATGGCGATGTCCGGTCCGCAGTCGGTGCTGACGGAGATCATCCCCAACCCGGTCACAGTCAGCGGCTCTGAGGTGATCGGACCCGAAGACCCTGAGCATGGCAGCCTGCAGATCAAGAAGCTGGTCTCCGGCGATCTGGGCGACAGGACCCAGGACTTCAAGTTCCGGATCACGCTGAAAAACAGCGACGACACGCCGCTGCAGGGTATATTCGGCGTGTATGGCTTCGACGAAAACGGCGTTTGTGAAGTGACCCTGCGCCACGGCGGAACGGTCACGATCACGGGCCTACCTGTGGGGACGAAGTATACTGTCACGGAGACCGACAGCGGCGACGGATACACGGTGACCAGCGTGGGCGACGCCGGCGTCATCACGGCCGGTCCGTCGGCGGTGGCTACCTTCGTCAACAACAAGTCGTCCGCTCCCCCCGAAAAGGAGAAACTGAACGGCGCGCTGACCATCCTGAAGGTGGTGTCCGGCGCAGGTCCCGAAGCGTATGACGACGATTTCACATTCCAGGTGAGGCTGTACAGCTCCCCGGAGGTCAACGGCATGTATGAGGCCATCCGCTCCGACAGCGGTGTGACCGCCATCGTGTTTGAGGACGGCCTGGCGGAGGTGAAGCTGAGACATATGCAGAGCATCGCCATTTCCGGCCTGCCCGAGGGCGCGTATTACTCCGTGACCGAGGAGCCGGCGGAGGGATACGTGTCCACGGCTTTCAACGCCGGCGGAACGCTTACAAAGAACGCGATCACCGCGGTGTTTATAAACGAGCCGGGCGCGCCTTCCGGTCCCAGCTATCCCATCGAGCCCTCGCCCAGTCCCAGCGCATCCCCCGATCCCAGCGCGTCCCCCGGACCCAGCGCGTCCCCCGGACCCAGCGCGTCCCCCGGACCCAGCACGTCCCCCGGACCCAGCACGTCCCCCGGGCCCGGCGCGACGCCCGTACCCGACGGGCGGCCCCACAAGGTGGAGACGGCCCCCGGCGCCGGTATGGAGGTGACAGTCGGCCAGTGGATCTCCTATGAGATCGTCTGGGAGAACTACACGGAGGGTGCGGCGTCCGTGACGGTCCGCGACCCGCTGGATCCCGGCCTGTCCTTCGTCAGCGCCTCCGGCGGCGGCATATACGACAGCGCGGACCATACGGTCACCTGGACCCTGGGCGAGCAGCCCGCGGGTGCCAGAGGGTCCGTGACGCTGACGGTCAGCGTGAACGAGACCGCCCGGATCAACGGCGCCGTGCTGAACATGGCGTATGTGAAGGTGGGCTCCGACGCGGAGCAGAGCACTGAGGCGAGAGTGAACCCGCTGCCTGTTCCCGCCACAGCGGCCCCCGTGCCCGGCGGGCCCGAGAGCCCCAAGACCGGCGACGACACGGCGGTCATCCCCTGGATGGCCATGCTGGTCATATCCATGGCGGGCTTCGGCCTGGTGATCGCCGCCCGGAAGCGGAAAAAACGCTGACGGACAGCAAAAACACAGCAAAGCCCCCCGGCGCAGCTATCGAACTGCGCCGGGGGGGGGTATTCCTATTCTTCCGCCGGAGGGAGGATTTTACACGGATTTAACATTTCCGCGATCGTAGAGTTTACAAAGCGCCGGTATAATACGAATGGCTAAATGTCACAATGGGTGAGAATGACTGCTCCCGGGCGCTCTGCGGACCGCCGGGATAGGAGGCGCCATGGACCTTTTGTATCAACTGATCGCCCTGCTGGGCGGGCTGGCCATGTTCCTGTACGGCATGCGCGTCATGGGGGATGGGCTGAAGAGCTGCTCCGGCGGCGCCATGCGCTCGGCGCTGGCCAAGGTGACGGCGAAGCCCGCCCTGGGCTTCGTGCTGGGCATGTTCGTTACCTGCATGATCCAGAGCTCCCACGCCACCATCGTGCTGACGGTAGGCCTGGTTGGCGCGGGATTTCTCACCTTCCGCCAGTCCATCGGCGTCATCCTGGGCGCCAACGTGGGCACGGCCATCACCGCCCAGATCATCCGGCTCATGGATGTGGAGAGCGGCGCCACGGGGCTTTTGTACATGCTCAACGCGGAAAATCTCGCGCCCCTGGCCCTGATCGCCGGCATCGTGATGATCATGTTCGTGCAAAAGAGCACGGCCAAAAGCGCCGGCTCCATCGCCGTTGGCTTTGGCATCCTGTTCATGGGGCTCATCTACATGCGCGACGCGGTCAGCGGCCTGAGCGGCTCCGTGGGCGGTTTCCTCATGAAGCTGGAGGGGAACTATATCCTGGGCTTCCTCACCGGCGCGGCCGCCACCTGCGTCATCCAGAGCTCCTCCGCCGTCATCGGCATTTTGCAGTCCTTCGCCAGCTCCTTCGGCCTGCGGCTATGCGGCATCGTGGCGGTGATATTGGGCGTCAACATGGGCGACAGTCTCTCGGCCTGGCTGGTCTGCCGCATTGGGGCCAAGCCGGAGCAGGTCCGTACGGTGACGGTGCATGTGATCTACAACATCTGCGCGGCGCTTTTGGTGACGGCGGTGCTGGCCGCCGGCCGGGCCGCGGGGGTCATCGGCGACGGGCTCTGGAACACCATGCTGGACTCCGGCGGCGTGGCAAACGTCCACGGCCTGTTCCGGCTCATACCGGCGGTGCTGCTGCTGCCCATGTCCGGGGTATTCGCCCGGGCGGCGGAGAAGCTGGTTCCGGATAAGCCCCTGGACAGCGAGGAACAGGACATCGAGGAGGGGCTGCGGGAGCTGGACAGCCATCTCATCTCCAACCCCGCCGTGGCCCTGGACCAGGCGGCCCACCTCATCGGCCACATGGCCTCTGTGGCCCGGGACAACTACCAGACTGCCGCCGGACAGCTTTTCGGTTATGACGGGAAAAAGGCGGAAAAGGTAGACCAGCGGGAGGCGCTGCTGGACCGGATGGCGGATGCCACCAACCAGTACATCGTGAGCCTGTCCCCCTATATCACCCTGGCCGCCCATACCCGCAGCCAGAACTTCCTCATCAAGGCGCTCACCTGCTTTGAGCGCATCGGCGACCTGGCCCAGAACATCCAGCATGACGCACGGCGCCTGGCGGAGAGCGGCGAGACCTTCTCGCCCCAGGCTCAGACGGACCTGCAGGGGTCCATCACCGTGGTGGGCGATATCCTGGCACTCACCGTGGACGCGTTTTTGAAGGACGACATGGGCCAGGCCCGGGCGGTGGAGCCCCTGGAGGAGGTCATGAAGGGCCGCCACGTGGCGCGCATGACCGCCGGTACCTGCGGCGTGACGGCGGGCATCCAGTACCAGAACATCCTCCAGAACCTGGAGCGGGTGTCCGACCAGTGCTCGGACCTGGCCATCTACATGCTCAGCCGGGACGACACGGCCATCAGCGGCCGGGAGCACCGGTATCTCCACGAGCTGCACCACTCCGACAACGCCGCCTACCGGGAGATGTTCCGGGAAAATTACGAAAAGTATTTTCGCCAGCTTCATCTGGACGCCCGGACAGAGGATGAATAATATCACATTTCGCAGGCGGGAGGGATATTTGGAAAAGCAAAAGTTCTGCGATAAAAAACGACGGCGGCAAAAGGGCGGATTTTGGGCAAAACACAGATTGACATCCGCCCACCTATGGGGTATCATCGTTTTAGCGTGATACAGTATGTAGTGTCTTTCCCCGCGACAGCGCCGTCGGCGAGACGCGATATGGTAATACGGCCATGCCCTCTTGCCCCGGCAAGGGGGCATTTTTCCGCCCGTCGCGGCCACAAAACATGGGAGAGGATAGGGAGAAACAAAAATGAAACTCATCTACGGCATCAAGGACAAGCCCAAGTTCGGCGAGGTCGTCCTGTTCGCCATCCAGCAGCTGCTGGCCATCATGGCCGCCACCATCGCGGTGCCGGCGGTGGTCAACTCCGCCTGCGGCACGGCCCTGCCCGCCTCCGCCGCCATCTTCGGCGCCGGTATAGGCACTTTTGTGTACCTCATTTTCACAAAGAGCGCCAGCCCCGTGTTCCTGGGCTCCTCCTTCGCCTTCATCGGCTCCATGATGAGCGCTTTCTCCGGCGCCGCCAGCATGGCCGCGGGCTATTGGGGCCTGATCATCGGCGCGGCCATGGCCGGTGCGGTGTACGTGATCCTGGCCATCGTCATCAAGTGCTGCGGCGTGGCTTGGATAGACAAGCTGATGCCCCCCGTCATCATCGGGCCCACCGTGGCCATCATCGGCCTCTCCCTCGCCGGCAACGCCGTGGGCGACCTCACCTCCTCCAGCGTGGAGGGCGGCAGCGTGTACGTGGCCCTCATCTGCGGCCTGGTGACCCTGGCCGTGACCATCCTGGCCTCCACCTACGGCAAAAAGATGGTAAAGCTTGTCCCCTTCATCATCGGCATTCTGGCAGGCTATGCCTGCGCCAGCCTCTTCGCTCTGCTGAGCTATGTGACCGGCAACCCCGCCTTCACCGTCATCAACTACAGCGCCCTGGCCAACGTGGGCTATGTGTCCCTGCCGGACTTCACCTTCCTCCTGGGCGGCAGTCTTAAAGACATCACGCCTACATACCTTCTGACGCTGTTTACCGCCTATGTGCCGGTGGCCTTCGTGGTCTTCGCCGAGCATTTGGCGGACCACAAGAACCTGTCCTCCATCATCGGCGTGGACCTCTTAAAGACCCCGGGCCTGACCCGTACCCTGCTGGGCGACGGCATCGGTTCCATCGCGGGCTCCGTGTTCGGCGGCTGCCCCAACACCACCTACGGCGAGTCCATCGCCTGCGTGGCCATCACCCGCAACGCCTCCACCGTCAGCATCTGGGGCGCGGCGGTGCTGTGCATCATCGTCAGCTTCATCTCCCCGCTGATGGCCTT
>CANQPD010000026.1 GCA_947625655.1 uncultured Dysosmobacter sp. | reverse complement strand
GGACCGTTCCCGTCTGGTGCTTTCTTTTCGTTACGTTGTTTAATTTACAAGGTACACGCCTCATCGGCGGAACATTGTTATTATACAAAACCTCATTCCGTTTGTCAAGAACTTTTTTCGAAAGTTTTTGACGTTTTCTCGGTCCGTTCTGTACTTTCAGCAACTTTTAAAGGATACCACGCTTTTTTAAATCTGTCAACTGTTTTTTTGAATTTTTTCAAAATCAGTTTTGCCGCAGCACCCGCCGCAGCGACAGCTTTGTTAGAATACCAAACCGATTCCGATTTGTCAACACCTAATTTCGAGTTTTTTTCAAAAAAATTCAGCCGCGTGTTTTTGCACGCGGCTGAATCAGTTTTAAGGCTTACATCGCCTTGACTTCATCAAAGACTTTTTCGATCTCAGCGTCAGGTTTCGCCGTGGCCAGGCTCACGGTAACAATGGCGATGCAGGCCACAATGAAAGCAGGCAGCAGCTCATAGATGCCCCACGCGCCTCCCATGGGCGCGATCAGGTACTTCCACACGAATACCATGACGCCGCCGGAGATCATGCCGGCCAGCGCACCCCATTGATTGGAGCGTCTCCAGAACAGGGCAAACAGCACCACAGGGCCGAAAGCCGCCCCAAACCCGGCCCAGGCAAAGGACACTACGCGGAATACGGAGCTGTTGGGGTCCCGGGCCAGGAACGCCGCGATCAGGGAGATCACCACCATGGTGCCCCGGGCCAGCAGCATGCTCTTCCTGCCGTCCAGCTTTACGCCGAAGAACTCCCCCACCAGATTCTGGGACACGGAGGAAGACGCCGCCAGAAGCTGGGAATCCGCGGTGGACATGGTGGCCGCCAGGATACCGGCCAGGATGATGCCTGCCAGCAGCGCCGCCAGCACCCCGTGGCTGCTGATCAGGCTGGCGATCCGGACAATGATGGTCTCCGCGTCCGCCAGCTGGTCCAGCGCGCCGGCCTTGGTCATGCCATTGCCCACCACGCCGATGAAAATAGCAACGCCCATGGAAATGACCACCCAAACAGACGCCACCCGGCGGCTGAGGGACAGCTTTTTCTCATCCTCGATGGCCATGAAGCGCAGCAGGATGTGGGGCATGCCAAAGTAGCCCAGGCCCCAGGCCAGCAGGGAACAAATGGTCAGAAGGCCGTAGGGATTCGAGCCGCCTGTGGAAGAATCGTGGATATTGACCAGGGACAGATATCCCGCCAGGGACTGGGCGTTGCCTATAACGGCGTCCATGCCGCCCGCCTTGGTGACGCCATAGCCCAGCACAACGATCAGCGCCACCGTCATAATGATGGACTGGACCAGATCCGTAAAGGACGCCGCCAGAAATCCGCCCAGAACCGTGTAGAGCACGATGACCGCGGCGGAAATCAGCATGGCTGTCACATAATCCAACCCGAACAGGGTGGAAAACAGCTTGCCGCAGGCGGAGAAGCCGGAAGCGGTGTAGGGAATGAAAAAGACGATGATGACCACCGCCGCGATGGCGGCCAGCAGGTTTCTGTCATCGCCCCAGCGCTTGGAGAAAAACTGGGGGACGGTAATGGCATCCAGCCGGGTAGAGTAGCGGCGGATCCGCCGGGCCACGATCAGCCAGTTCAGATAGGTACCGATGGCCAGGCCGATGGCGGTCCAGCTGGCCTCCGCCAGGCCGGTGAGGTACGCCACGCCGGGCAGGCCCATCAGCAGCCAGCTGCTCATATCGGAGGCCTCCGCGCTCATGGCGGTGACGAAAGGTCCCAGCTTCCGTCCGCCCAGGTAAAAATCGTCCACAGAGTTGTTCTTCTTGGCGAACCATACGCCAACGCCCAGCATCGCCAGCAGATATGCCGCGATGGCGAGCAGGATGCAGATTTGTGCGGTTGTCATGTTATCTCTCTCCTTTGCGTTCAATGTCAGACATCTTACCACACTTTTTACAAGAACAAAATACAGAATGCCGTATAGAATGAATTCTATACGGCATCTGCAGATTATCTTCACTTTTCATTGTTTTTCAATCATTTTATACAAGACGATTTTTCGGATGAATTATCGTTCCCAAAATAAAATATTATTTGTCTTCCGCCGGACTTGCCCGGTAGCTCTCCAAAAACATCGGCGTCACGCTGTCGGTATAGGCCACCAGGGAATACTCCCCGTTCGACAGGCACCAGTCGTACAGCAGCGCCCGTTCCCACAGGGCGTAGACCTTCAGGATCTCATTGACGCTTTTGTCCGTCCGCAGCTGTCCGGCCTTCTGTCCCTCGCTGATGATCTGCCGCAGCAGCTTGAAATAGGTGCGGTTGCGGTCCAGCAGGTGCTTTTCCCCCCGGGCCAGCAGCTGGGTGGACAAAAGGCGGGCCAGCAGATCCATGGAAACGCCGCCGTCGATCATGGCAAACAGCTCGTGGTTCAGATAGATCAGCTTTTCCATGGCGTTCAGGGACGGGTCCATCACCGTCCTCAATTCCTCGTACTTTTCATCAAATACATTGGCCAGCGTGCCCAGCAGCGCGTCCTTGCCGTCAAAATAATGGTAGAAGGAGCCCTTGGAGGTCTCGGATTCAAAAACGATATCCTCCACCGTGGTGTCCTCATACCCCTGCTCGTAAAACAGCTTCCACGCCGCGGAGATGATGCGGCCCTTGGTGTTCCTGGCGTTTTTTCTCGGCATACGCGCGGCACCTCGCTTTCCTGCTCTTTAGCATATCACACCGTTTTCAAAACTGCAAATCAAATCAAAAAGCCGAAGGTCGCCGCAGGATTTGCATGTTTTTTAGCACATTCTCCAGTGTTTTCAGAGACCGCAGGCTGTTATAATACACTTTATAGTAAAAGTGAGGAGGGGTGACTTTGAAATTTTGGAAGATGAACGGCGCGGGCAACGACTTTCTGGTGCTGAACAATCTGGAGGAGCGCCTGCCCGCCGAGGTTCTGCCCCGGATCGCCCGGACGCTGTGCGAGCGGCACCTGTCCATCGGCGCCGACGGGTTTATGGTGGTGGACGCCCCCACCCAGGGCGGCGACTACAAGATGCTGTTTTTCAATTCCGACGGCAGCGTGGGCGAGATGTGCGGCAACGGCGCCCGGTGCATCTGCCGGTACGGCTATGAAAACGGCCTGGCCGGCGATACCCAGACGGTGGAGACCACGGCGGGCATCGTCACAGGCCGCCGCATCAACAGCCGCCTCTATCAGATCCGGCTCAACGACCCCACCACCGTCAAGCTGGACTCCCCCGTGGAGGTGGACGGCGTGCGGTACGCCTGCTCCTATGTGGAGCTGGGCAATCCCGGCCTGCCCCACGCGGTGGTGCCCTATCACGACCTGAAAAACGCCGACGCCAATGAACTGCGGGAGCTGGGCCGGAAGCTCCGCTGGCATCCCGCTTTCCCCAAGGGCGCCAATGTGAACTTCTACGAGATCATCGGCGAGGATCACATTTATGAGCGCACCTTTGAGCGGGGCGTGGAGGATTTCACCTACGCCTGCGGCACCGGCACCGGCTCCGTGGTCACGGTGCTGACCCTGCAGGGCAGGGTCAGCGGCCATCAGGTCAAGGCCGATATGACCGGCGGCCAGCTCGTGATCGACGTGGAGCGGGAGGGCTCCGCCATCCGGGACCTGTATTTGACAGGCCCCACCAATATCGTTTGTAAGGGCGAGGTCACGGACGAAGACCTCTGCCTTGCAAAATAAACCGTGTGTGAAAACAATAGGAGGAAAATAAGTATGGATAAGAGATCCGTCGCCAGAAACTACCGCTTCCTGGCCATCATGCTGGGCGCCATGATCCTGGGTGCCATCGTTGGCTGGGTCGCCCCCGACTTCGGCAACTCCATCAGCTTCCTGGGCACCGTGTTCATCAACATGATGTTCTGCATCGTGGTGCCCCTGGTGTTCGCGTCCATCGCCGGCGCTGTGGCCAACATGAAGAGCCGCAGGCGGGCCGGCAAGATCATGGGCATCACCATCGCCACCTTCGTGGTCACCGGCGCCATCGCCGCCGTCATCATGTTCGTGCTGGTGAAGATCTTCCCTCCCGTCCTGACCGCCTGGACGGAGCTGCCCTCTGAGGAGATGGGCGAGTACGCCACCCTGACCCAGATGATCGTCAACTTCTTCACCGCCGAGGACTTTGTGGGCCTGCTGTCCCGCCGGGCCATGCTGCCCCTGATCGTGTTCTCCCTGCTGTTCGGCTTCGCCGTGAACCTGAACGGCGGCTCTGAGACCATGGTGGGCAAGTTCCTGGAGGACCTGACCAACGTCATGCTGAAGTTCGTGAAGATCGTCACCTACTACGCCCCCATCGCCTTCTTCGCCATCTTCGCCGACCTGGTGGCCACCTATGGCTCCGAGGTCATCGAGAACTACGGCCGCGCCCTGCTGCTGTACTATCCCCTGTGCTTCATCTACATCTTCACCGCGTGGCCCCTGTTCGCCTGGTTCGGCGGCGGCAAGGGCGGCATCAAGACCATGTTCCAGCATATCGCCCGCCCCGCCATCGTGTCTCTGGGCACCTGCTCCTCCGTGGCCACCATCCCCACCAACATGGAAGTGGCCTCTGAGACCGGCATTTCCAAGGACGTCAGCGACATGGTGCTGCCCCTGGGCGCCACCATGCATATGGACGGCTCCTGCTTCTCCTGCGTGCTGAAGATCGCCTTCGTGTGGGGCGTGTTCGGCAAAGAGATAAGCTTCTCCTCTCTGATCCCCGTGGTGCTGGTGGCCGTGCTGTCCTCCGTGGGCATGAGCGGCGTTCCCGGCGGCGGCTATATCGGCGAGTACATCATCTGCTCCATCTTCTTCCCCGAGCAGATCACCGTGGCCTTCCCCATCCTGGTGGCCATCGGCAACCTGGTGGACCCCCCCGCCACCATGATCAATTCCGCCGGCGACTATGTGGTCAGCTACATCGTCTCCCGCTTCGTGGACGGCAAGGACTGGCTGCAGAAGGCCATTGCCGCCAGCAAGTAAATCCCTTTTCGTCCAGAGGAGGCTGCTTCGGCAGCCTCCTTTTTTTGCCGCAAGGTTGACCTTTTGTCCTGTCTCCTTTATACTGTACCCAGGAAAGGAGCGTGTTTTTATGGCCACTCTGCTGCTGAAAAATATCCAGACCCTGGTCACCTGCGACGACAGCGACCGGGTCCTGGAACATGTGGACCTCTACTGCGAGGACGGCTTCATCCGGGCCATCGGCCCCGGCCTTCCCCAGTCCGCCGACGCCGTCATCGACGCCGGCCATTACTGGTGCTATCCCGGCCTGGTCAACACCCACCACCACCTGTATCAGGTGTTCTCCCGCAATCTGCCCCAGGTGCAGAACCTGGAGCTGTTCGACTGGCTGACCGCCCTGTATGAGATCTGGAAGGGCCTGGACGAGCGCGTTATCCGCCTCTCCACCCTGACGGGCTGCGGTGAGCTTTTGAAGCACGGCTGCACCACCTGCTTCGACCACCACTACGTCTTCCCCGCCGGCGCGGGGGACCTGATCGGCGCCCAATTCGCCGCCGCGGAAGAGCTGGGCATCCGCATGTTCGCCTCCCGGGGCAGCATGGACCTGAGCCGAAAGGACGGCGGCCTGCCGCCGGACAGCGTGGTCCAGACGGTGGATGAGATCATGGAGGACTCCGCCCGCGTCATCGAAACGTATCACGACCCCCGCCCCGGCTCCATGCAGCAGGTGGCTCTGGCCCCCTGCTCTCCCTTCTCCGTGTCGGCGGAGCTGCTGCGCCAGAGCGCCGTCCTGGCCCGGCAGTACGGCGTCCGGCTCCACACCCACCTGTGCGAGACCAAGGACGAGGAGCGGTATATGCTGCAAAACCACGGCGTCCGGCCCCTGGAGTTCATGGCCTCCCTGGGCTGGACCGGCCCGGACGTGTGGTACGCCCACGGCATCCACTTCAACGACGAAGAGCTGCGGGAGCTGGCCCGCACCGGCACCGGCGTGGCCCACTGCCCCATCAGCAACATGAAGCTCTCCTCCGGCGTCGCCCGGGTGCCGGAAATGCTGGAGCTGGGCGTCCCCGTGGGCCTGGCGGTGGACGGCTCCGCCAGCAATGACGGCTCCTCCCTCATGGAGGAGCTGCGGGTGGCATACCTGCTGCACCGCCTGACCTCCAGCGCCAAAGCCCCCTCCGGCTATCAGGTGCTGAAAATGGCCACCCGGGGCAGCGCCCGGCTGCTGGGGCGCGGCGACATCGGCTCCCTGGAGATCGGCAAGTGCGCCGACCTCTTCCTGGTGGACAGCCGCCGCCTGGAACTGGTGGGCGGCGAGTACAGCCCCGCCGACGTGCTGGCCACGGTGGGCCTCCGGGGCCCGGTGGACTACACGGTGGTCCACGGCAGAGTGGTCGTCCGGGAGGGCCGTTTGGTCACCGTTGACGAGGAGAAGACCGCCGCCGAAGCCCGGGACACCTGCCGGGCGTATCTGGCGAAAGCGTAAGAAAGAGCCTGCATCCGATTGGATGCAGGCTCTTTTTCGTTTAATTCTCAGCGCTTAACGCCGGTCCGTGCGGCCCACCAGGTAATCCAGGCTGACGCCGTAAAAATCCGCCAGTGCCAGCAAACCCTGAAAATCAGGATACCGCTTGCCCTCTTCGTAGTAGTGATAAGCCCGTACCGAGATCCCCAGGCAATCTGCCAATTCCTTTTGAGGAACCTTTTTCTCTTTTCGCAGCTCCTGTAGTCTGAACGCAAATAAATCCATAGTTTTCCCTCTTGACAGAACTTTATGTTCCGGTTATAATAAGAACATAAAGTTCCTATTGGAGTTGATGCCCATGACCGACTCTCTGCAAGCCCTGTACGACTATACCCTGGAACACCGCTTCTCCGCCTTTTTGCTGGGCGGCAATTACCGCGACGCCGGCGATATGTTTGCCAGGCATCTGCATACCCTTGAGCAGGTCCTTCCGCAAGCGCAAAAGGACATTCTGGAAAAGCTGTGCGACGCGCTGGAAGAACAGCGGGATATCGAAGCTGGAGGCCATGTTCCAGGCGGCGTGGGCCGTCATGCGGGAGCTTTAATCCAGCACCTGAACAGCCGCGCCCAGCACGCCGTCGCCGATGTAGACGCTCAGCGTGCCGTCGATCTCGCCGTCCCAGATGTGGTCGTAGTTGGGCAGGGCCGCCGTCAGCTTCCGGCGGACAATCTCCATCTCCTCCGGCGCGCCGCCGTTGGCCACCGCCAGGTTATACCGCCTGTGATCGCCGCAGCTCTTCACCGTCAGCTCCACCAGCTTGTCGATGACCTGGTGCCGTCCCCGGACCTTGGCCACAGAGGTCAGCTGTCCGTCCTCCGCGAAGGTGAGGATGGGCTTGATCTGCAGCAGCATCCCCGCCGTGGCGGTCACCTTGCCGATGCGGCCGCCCTTTTGCAGATATTCCAGCGTGTCCACGGAAAAGAAGGGGTGGCTGCCCGCGATCAGCTGGGGGATGCGGCGCTCCGTCAGCTCCACCCAGCCCATGCCGTTTCGGATGTCCTCCGCGGCCTGCAGCAGCGTCAGCCCCATGCCCAGGGAGCCGCTGACGGAGTCGAACACCTTCACCGGCAGCATGCCCCGGCACTCCTCGCCAATCAGCCGCACCAGGTTATAGGTGCCGGACAGGCCGCCGGACAGCATCACGGCGATCACGCCGTCGTAGCCGTCCATGACGATCTGGCGCAGGATCTTTTCAATGCTCTCCCCCGCGGGCAGCGAGGTCTGGGGCAGCTCTCCGTTGTGAAGGCGGGCATAGATATCCTTTCCGAAAATATCCACGCCGTCGGAATACTCTCCATCCGCGCACAGGATCCGCAGCGGCACCATGTAAATGTGATTTTCCGCCACCAGCCGGGGGGACAAATCCGCGCAGGAATCCGTCAGCAGCGCGATTTTTTGTGGGATCATAACAGCATCTCCAAATCTTTTGCAGGTTTTCAGCGTATCAATGTGATTATCGCATAAAACGGGAGAAACTGCAAGAGCAAAAAGGGCTGTTCCGCGGACAAGTTCCCGCCGGGTCCTTTTCCGTCCGCGGACAAAAAAACCGCCGCTGCCGCGGCGGTTTTTCACGCGCATTTCCGCTTTCACCCCAGGCCGTCACTGCCGAACAGATACTCCGGCGGCAGGCCCAGGCCGCCATGCCGTTCCGGGAAAAGCCCGCCTTCTTCCGCAGGTCCGAGAATACGTCCTTGAATTCCATGAACCATCACCTCATGGCCTCAGCTCACCATGCCAGAGAGGGCTTGTAAAGCAACCTTCCGCTGCCCCTCAGCGGCTGTGGGTGATGTGGGCCAGCAGGCCCTGGCATCCCGCAAGAACATCCCGCCAGGTGGCTTCAAAATCCCCGGTGTACCAGGGGTCCGCCACATCGCCGGGGCGGTCCGTGAAGTCCAGAAGCAAAGAAATTTTCCCCTCCGGGTCGCCGCCGCAGATGCGGCGCATGTTCCGCAGATTGGCGCCGTCCATCCCAACCAAAAAGTCATATTCCTCATAATCCGGCCGCCGGAGCTGCCGGGCCGCGTGTCCGGCGCAGCCGATGCCGTGCTCCGCCAGCTTCCGCCGCGCCGGCGGATACACCGGATTGCCGATCTCCTCGGTGCTGGTGGCCGCGGATTCGATGTGGAACCGCTTCTCCAGCCCCGCTTTTTTCACCAGATCCTTCATCACAAACTCGGCCATGGGACTGCGGCAGATGTTGCCGTGGCAGACAAAGAGTATCCCCGTCATTGCTTCACGCTCCCCGCAGCATTTCCTGCAGCTTTTCCGCGATCTCTCTGTAAACCGGAAGATCCACATGGTATTCCTCGCCCAGACGCACCACCTGATAGACCAGCCCGTCCACCTCCGACTGCTTTCCGCTTCGGATGTCCCGGTGCATAGACGCCGTGGCCGTGGGCAGCAGATCGTCCATGATCCGCAGATTGATCGCGACGATATCTTCCGGCAGGCTGACATCCATGGCATCGGACAGGGCCTTGATCTCCCGGACCAGCTCCGCGAACATCTCCCGCATGGGGCCCTCCGCCTGAATGGCGGAGGCCGGGATGTCGTAGCGCGCCCCCATGGCCGCCATGGGAGAGACGAAGGAAAATTTCTGAAGGGCGTCCTTTTCGATCTGCCGGGAAAAGACCGGCGTGATCCCCGCGTCCGCAAGGTCCCGCTCCACGGTCTCCAGCACAGGGCGGACACGCCGCGCGACTGTCTCCGGCGTGTCCCGGCGCAGGCCATAGACCACCCGGAAAATCCTTCCGGACATCAGGATCGTCCCCGGCTCCCGGATCTCCGAGGCGATATAGATGCAGCCGTCCGTAACGGTCAGCGACGGCAGCTCCTCCTGCAGCCTCCCGCCGGTCCCGTAAATATTCAAAATGGGGATGACCACCGTATGAAAGCCGGCCACTCTCCTGATAAAGGAGACCGCCTCCGGCAGGGAGTACCCTTTCACGCACACGAAGATGACATCCGGGGTCTCCCGGTACTCCTCCATCGCGCAGGCTTTGACGGGAACGGTAAACGCTCCGTCCAGGGTCTCGAACCGCAGCCCACAAGTCTGCATACAGGCCAGATGCTCTCCCCGGGCGATCAGGGTCACGTCTTTTCCCGCCCTTGCCAGAAAGCCGCCAATCCCGCCGCCTGTTCCGCCCGCGCCGATCACCGCGTATTTCATAGTCTGTTCCTCTCCATTCTTCCGGTATCCGGGACTTGCAGGCAGTCCTGGGATGCCTGCCGCCCTTTTGAAAGTAGTATCACATTTTGCCGTCCCGGTCAAGGATGATCTGCCCGCCCGGCCCATGCGCGCGTCTTCCCCCTTTGCTTTTTCCCCGCGATGGGGTATACTGGGCAAAAAGGAGGGAGAAAATATGGAACGCTTCTCCATTATCACGGGCGACATCACCCAGTCTGACGCGGAGGCCATCGTCAATGCCGCCAACACCACGCTGCTGGGCGGCAGCGGGGTGGACGGCGCCATCCACAAGGCCGCCGGGCCGGAGCTGCTGGCGGAGTGCCGGACCCTGCACGGCTGTGAGACCGGACAGGCCAAGCTGACGGGCGGCTATCGCCTGAGGGCCCAATATGTCCTCCACACCCCCGGCCCTGTCTGGCAGGGCGGCGGTCACGGGGAGGCCGCCCTGCTGGCGTCCTGCTACCGCTCCTGCCTCACTCTGGCGGCGGAGCGCGGCATCCGCACCGTGGACTTTCCGTCCATCTCCACCGGGGTCTACGGCTATCCCCTGCCCCAGGCCGCCGCGGTGGCGCTGAAGGCCATCATGGACTTCCTGGCGGAACACGACCTGCCCTGGCGGGTGCGGATGGTCTGCCACACCGAAGCCGCCGCTCAGGTCTACCGCCAGACCTGGAACTTCTGGTACGCCGAGAGCAAAGCGGACCGCATGCTGTAAAAAGCAGCCCTTCCGGGCTGCTTTTTACTGTGCGTCGATCTTCTCCTTCAGCTCGTTGAGATAGATCCAGCGCTCCGTTTTCTCCTCCAGCTTTGTCTCCAGCTCCGTCTGCCGCTCCTGCAGCTCCTGGAGCTTCACATAGTCGCTGCCGCAGCGCTCCTGCTCCGACTGACACGAAGCCAGCTCCGCCTCCAGCGCGGCCAGCTCGCCGTCGATGGTCTCAAATTCCCGCTGTTCTTTAAAGGAAAATTTCAATTTCCGCTCCCTGGGGCGCTCCGCCGCCGTTTTGGACTTTTCCGCCCTGGCGGGGGCTTCCTCCGCCCGGCGCTTCCGCGCCCAGTCCGACCAGTTGCCGGTATAGCGCAGGATCTCCCCGTTTCCCCGGACCTCCATGATGGACTCCGCCAGCTTATCCAGGAAGAAGCGGTCGTGGGACACCGTCAGGATCGGGCCCGGGAACCCCTGCAGATAGTCCTCCAAAATGGACAGGGTCATCACATCCAGATCGTTGGTGGGCTCGTCCAGCAGCAGCACATTGGGGGCCTCCATCAGCACGGACAGCAGATACAGCCGCCGCCGTTCCCCGCCGGACAGCCGCCCGATGGGCACGGACTGCAGGTCGCCGGGGAACAGGAACCGCTCCATCATCTGATTGGCGGAAAAGGTCCCCTCGTCGGTTTTCACCTCGTCGGCGATGTCGTGGATGAAGTCATAGACCCGCTGGTTCAAATCCAGCTCCCGCCCCTCCTGGGAGAAGTGGCCGATCTTCACCGTGGCGCCGATCTCCACGGTGCCGGCGTCCGGCGCCAGTTCCCCGGCGATCAGGTGCAGCAGCGTGGATTTGCCCGCGCCGTTGCGGCCCACGATGCCGATGCGGTCGCCGCGCAGGAGGTTATAGGAAAAATCAGCCACGACCGCATGGCCGTCAAAGGCCTTGGTCACGCCGTTCAGCTCAATGATCTTCTTCCCCAGGCGGCTGGACGCCGCCGCCAGCTGGACGGCGCCGTCGGTCTCCGGGGCCTCCTGGTCCAGCAGGGCCTCGTACCGCTGGATGCGCTCCTTGGATTTGGTGGTGCGGGCCCTGCAGCCCCGCATGATCCACTCCCGCTCCACCCGCAGGATGGACTGCCGCTTTCGCTCGCTGGCCTCCGCCATTTCCGCCCGCTGCTCCTTCAGCTCCAGATACTTGGAGTAGTTGGCCTCATAGTGATACAGCTTGCCCCGGCTCAGCTCCGTGATGTGGTTCACCACCCGCTCCAGGAAGTAGCGGTCGTGGGTCACCATCACAAGGCCGCCCTTGAAGCGGCGGAGCCAGTCCTCCAGCCAGGCCACCATCTCGCTGTCCAGGTGGTTGGTGGGCTCGTCCAGGAACAGCACGTCCGCCGGGTGGATCAGGGCCGCCGCCAGGGCCACCCGCTTCCGCTGCCCGCCGGACAGCGTCCCGATCTTCTGGTCAAAATCCGGCAGCCCCAGCTTGTTCAGCATGGTCTTGGCCTCGTACTCGTTCAGCGCCCGGAATTCCGCCGGGAAATGCAGGAACACCTGCTCCAGCACGGTGGCGTTATCGTCCATCGCCGGGTTCTGGGCGAGGAAGCTGACCTGCACGTTGGGGTTTCGGGAGATGCGCCCGGCGTCCGCCTCCGTGACCCCGGCCAGGACCTTCAAAAAGGTGGACTTGCCGGTGCCGTTGATGCCGATGACGCCCACCTTGTCCCCTTCATTCAAATAGAAATTCACATTGTCCAGCAGCTGGCGGCTGCCGAAGTTGATGGAGATGTGTTCCGCGGATAAAAGCATGGGATGCCTCCTGTTGTGGGAATTGGGCCGTCCGGTAAACGGAAGGCTACAGCCGCAATTCCCCTTTTAAAATTTTGTCCACGAAATCCGTAAACGAAGCCGCAACGGTCTCGCATTCTTCAAACTCCGGTTCTGCCCCATATACAACAGAGCCGTCTTTTACAGTGATCGCGTAATAGGAATAGCCGCCTTTTACAGACATAACGAACGGCAGATGACCGTCCCAAAACCGCTTGATTTCACCCCTCCACGCCGCATCATTTCCGGCGCTTTCAAGGCTGAGCCGCTCCCATTCATTCCATTGGAACGCTTCGCCGCCCTGCATGGCAAAATCATCCGCACACAAAAACCACATGGTTTCATCGGCGTTTATCATACGTTTCATGCCTTTGATCAAATCCATCCAGGATTGCGGGATCGCTTTATATCGATTTTGGATGGCTTCAGGGAGGCGTCCGTTTCGCGTTTCGTTCCATTCTATATTCCAACCATATTCTTTTAGATAAACCGCAAAGGCTTCCATCATTTTTCCTCCGCAAACGGCCGCTGCCGCTTCGCACTGATTATACCGTGTCCGCGCCGTTCTTTCAAGCCCGGCAAAAACGCCCCTGTTCAAACGCCGCTTTTTGTGCTATCCTGATACCCGAAAGGGGGCCGGGCCTCTGGAAACCATCACCAAAATCATCACGCCGGAGGAGGACGGCTCCACCGTCCGCCACATCCTGCGGGCGGGGCTGCACTTCTCGTCCCACGCCGTCTCCCGGCTGACCCGGGCGGAAAACGGCATCCTGGTCAATGGCCGGCACGCCCGCACGGTGGACGTCCTCCACACCGGGGACATCCTGCAGGTGGAGACCGGCGACCACCGCCCGCCGAAGGTGACCCCCACCCCCGGCGACTGGCCCCTGCCCATCGTCTGGGAGGACGGCCACCTGCTGGTGGTGAACAAGCCCGCCGGGATGACGGCCCACGCCTCCAACTTCCTGCCGGACACCCCCACCGTGGCGGGGGCCCTGGCCTGGACCCGGGGCACGGACTTCGTGTTCCACTCCGTCAACCGGCTGGACAAGGGCACCACCGGCCTGATGGTGGTGGCCAAAAGCGGCTACGTCCACGACCTGCTGCGCCGCAGCCTCCACACGCCCCGGTTTTACCGGGAGTACCGGGCGGTCTGCGTGGGCTGCCCGGAGCCGGAGCGGGGCACCATCGACGCCCCCATCGGCCGGGACGAGACCTCCACCATCCGCCGCTGCGTCCGGCCCGACGGCCAGCGCGCCGTCTCCCATTACGAGGTGCTGGCAAAGGGGGACGGCCTGTCCCTGCTGCGGCTGGTGCCGGAGACGGGCCGCACCCACCAGCTGCGTCTCCACATGGCGTCCATCGGCCATCCCCTGGCGGGGGACTGGCTGTACGGCACCGAGGACCCGGCCCTGATCCCCCGCCCCGCCCTGCACGCCTGTGCCCTGACGCTGACCCACCCCGTCACCGGGGAGGTGCTGCGCCTGACCGCGTCGCTGCCGGAGGATATGGCGCGGCTGATCCCAACGTGTGATTTTTGAAAGGAGTGTTTTCTGATGTTAACCTGGAATGTCACCTATCACTGCAAGCCCGGCCAGCGGCAGGCTTTTTATGAAGCCATTACCGGCCTGGGCGTCCGCGAAAATTCCATCCATGAGGATGGTAACGTCAAATACGACTACTTCTTCGACGCCCAGGACCCCGATGCCCTGCTGCTGGTGGAGACCTGGACCGCGCCCGCCCTGCAAGAGGCCCACTGCCAGACCGAGACCTTTGCCCAGCTCCAGGCCCTGAAAGCCCAGTACTGTGACCATGTGACCATCGACAAATTCAATTACTGAAGCGGAAAAAGCAGGGACGCGTCCCTGCTTTTTCTTGTCTTTTGTCATATTTTGTAATACCCTCAGCGCCTTTTATAGGTGCGGGGCGCTGCACAAGAGGCGGCGGTTAGCCACATCCTCCGGAAGGAGGTGAGGCCATGCCGATTACATTGACCTTCCATGTCCTTTGCTGGACTGTGACGATCAGAGTAAAAGCAGAAACCGCCACCCTGGCCGGTGACGGTTTCTAATGCTTTGCGTTATTAACCAAATCGAACTGGGCTAACCGCTTGCCGCAGCGCCCTTTCTATGTTTATTGTAGGCCAGCCATGGTGCTATGTCAAGCCCCGGACGCTTTTCGCGTCCGGGGTTTCAGGCTGTTGAAAAAGTCCGGCTGGACTTTTTCAACAGCCTGAACAATGCCTCGCTTTTTTGTCTGCTTCGCAGCCCAAAAAGCTTCCGCTGCGCGGCGCAAACGCCTGCTGCCGCAGGCGTTTTGCAGGCATTCGATTCAACACGAAGGGGCTCTCGCCCCCTCGTACTCCCCCTGCGAAACGGAACATTTTTCTCCAAACAGAGATTTTTTGACAGACTGGAAGCCCCGGACGCTTTTCGCGTCCGGGGCTTTTTGCGTGATGCTTCGCAGCTGTCAGCGGATGGCCCGCCTAGAGGCAGTGGTGTAGTTTTTCTCGTCACTGCCGTTGGCATTGGCGGCATAGCAATAAACAGAAGCCTTATAATAGTAACCGGGTGTACCGGGGTATGTCACAGGGTCTTCATAATACTGTGTACCGGAGCCCATCATCTCGGGATAGTCTTCATAATCGTAAGTCGCTACTTTTTTGAAGGATTTATTATCTGTGGATTCATATATATATATCGTGGTGGCGCCGATCTGGGTCATGTACCCAACACCGGCTACATCAACGGTCACAACCATCCCTCCGCCGCTTATGGGTGTTATCGCTGCACCATAGAGGTCAAGATAAGCGCTGGAACGAGCGGAAACAGCGCTGCACAGGACTGTCGAGAACAGGCACACCGCAAAGAGTCCACACAAAGCTCTTTTCCAAATGCGTTTCAAAATGTTTCTCTCTCCTTAATAGATGGATTCAATGATATCCTTGATCTCCTGCTCAGAGATATCGCCAGATATATGGCACTCCAGTTCCCCGTTCTGCCATTCTGCCTTCCAGCGGTCCATATCAGTCATCAGATAATGGTCCACCTTATTATAGCTATATAGCTCTACGCCTATTTCCTTTTCAAGGCTGCGGAAATTAAAATCACTTGTCTCAGTATATCGAATTCTAAAATACTCATCTCTGCACCAGTAATCTGCGTAAATAAGTATCCCATCTCTTCGATTCGTAGCGGTAACCTCACTTAGCTCAAACCTCTCCGGCACCCACTGAGGCACGATCGGCTCTGTGATCCCAAAGGCGTCTACGGCGTCCTGCAGGGTGTCGTAATAGGCCGTCTCCCCTTCCTCCAGCGGGTTGGCGCGGACGGTGGCGTAAGGGATGTCCTCACCGCGCATCCGGAAGGTCTCCGAGCTCCAGCGGGCAATGGTGCCAAAGACGTTCAGGCCGAAGGCCTGGGCCGCCGCGGAGCCCAGCAGAAGGATCATCACCGCGGCGATGGCGGCGAATTTGAATGTCAAACGGCGGGAATGTTTCTTTTCAGGAGATTCAGATATCCCGGCAGCCGGGTCCCCCTTCGGCGAAAAGAGCGGCGCGTACCGCTGATGAAAGCGCGTCAGGCTCTCCTCCGTGTCGGGCACCCCGTCTTCAGGCATGGGGTCGATCTCCTCCAAAGCCGCCAGCAGGGCGTCCAGCTGGTCGCTGTCAGGGCCCTCCCCGGACGTTTGGAGCAGAAGATCGGCCAGCTCGTCCTGAAGCCGTTCTTTTTGGTCTTCGCTGTCATGCAGATGACTTGGAATTTGCCCCGAATCTCCGCCGGCCCTGCCGAATGCCGCGTCCTTTCGAGCCTCAGACATCTTGAACACCTCCTACTTCTTATATGTGCCGTGTCCCGCCAAACATAACACTATCCGGGCGGATTTTTTTCAAGTAATTTTCCGCACCGCCTTTTCGCCCTGCTCAGCCGCATGCGGAGCGCCTCCACCGAACAGCCCAGCCTTTGGGCAATCTCCTCCTGGGGGAGGTCCGCCTCAAAGCACAGGCAGAGCAATTCCCTGTCCTTCTCCCGCAGGCCCGGCGGAAAGGATGCCGAAAGCCCTTGAAAATAGGCGTCCTCCACCGTGGGAACGGCCTGGGGGTCCATGGCCACCTCCCGCCGGTGATACGCCTTCCGCTTCTCGTTTTTGATCAGGTTCGCAACCGCCCTGGCCAGCCAATTTGGGATGTCCTCATACCCTTTTACCTGCTCATATTTCTGCGTCAGCAGCGCAAAGGCCTCCTGCGTGATGTCCTCCGCAAGCTCCGGGTCGTCCAGCAAATGGTAGGCGATGGTCAGCGTCCTCTGCCGATGGGCGCGATACATGGCGTCGATCCACTTCTGCTTAGAGTCCACGCAGCTCCCCTCCTTCCATCTGTCTTCCTGGGGTTCCGGGATGCGCTGATACCGCTGTTTTTTACTTTTTTTAGAAAAAACCTGTTATATTTTACAGCTCATACCAAATATATACAGAGGGGCAGTTTGTTCTTTTGACAATCCTCCGCGCGGCCTGAACAGCCGCGGCCCGGGATCCGCCCCTCTGCTTACCGGGCTGTTTGGCCGTGCCGCCGCAGCCCCGGTACTTTTTTTGCGGCCACTGGGCGGCCGCGCCATTTTTTGGGGCCGCGGGTGAAGTATACCTCATGGCGGCGCCAAGCAGCCTCCGGTAAAATTCTCTTAGATTCTGTCGAATTTGGAGGTTTTACATTGCGAAAATACTACAAATATCTTTTGCAAGACTTCCTGGCGGAGGAAATCAGACGATACCGCGCGGAGAACGGCATGACCCAGGAGCAAATGGCTGAGGCGCTCCGGGTCTCCCCGCGCTCTTACATCGACCTGGAGCACAAAAAATACGGCTGTTCCGCGGTGACGGCCTTCTTTTTCCTGATCCGGCTGGACATGGAAACCCTGCTGCGGCTGCTGAATGATTTCCGCGCGCTGGTGGAAAGGGCGGACCGGCACGATGTTGCTTGAAAACAGCCCTCTTACCGCGGAGATCTACGACCTGCTGTACCGGCTGGGAGTATCCGCTGAATCCGTCGCCTTTTTCCACACTGCCTACGCCGTCCGGCTGGCTGTGGAGCAGCCGCAGATGCTGCTGCTCGTCACCAAATGGCTGTATCCCGAGGTCGCCCGCCATTATCACACCAATTGGAAGGCCGTGGAACGCAACATCCGCCGCGTGGTCGCCGCCGCATGGAAGCATGACCCGGCGCTTTTATGCGCTCTCGCCCGGGGCCCGCTTCCCGGCAGGCCGGTGCCGGCGCAGTTTTTGTCCATACTGGCGGCGTATTTCACCGACGGCTCCGCCGCGTGACAAGCCGCTTCTGAGGTTCCGTATCGTCTGAGTGTCCGGAAGCTGCCCTGCCAGAGTTTCTCTGAGACCCGCCGCCTGAAAAGGCCGGTCTCTGCGGGGGAGACCGCCGCTCCGCCACACAAAAGGCATGTCCCCAAGCCCAGCCGCAGGCAGGGCAAATCCAACACCCGTATTTACAGGATACCGTGTCCCTTCAGTATACCGACCGCGACCACGATGACGAAAGCCGCCACGCAGACCCCAATAAAAATATCCAGATATTTCACAGGGACCTTCCGAAAGTTCTCGTAAAACCGCTCACGCGCGCTGAGCTGGCCGGGATCGGGCCGTGTGTCCTTTTCGTTTTCGTCCATATCAATATCCTTTTCATAAAGCAGAAGGCCACAGCCGTGGCCTTCTGCTTCAAGCTGCATGTTACTTTTTGGCGAGATACTTCCGCAGGTCCAGAGCGACGGCCACGATGATGACCAGGCCCTGAGCGATGTAAGTATAAGCGGGATCGACCTTGAGGAACTGCAGGCAGATCTTCAAAATCTCGAACACCAGCACGCCGATGAGGATGCCGCCGACCTTGCCGACGCCGCCGTTGGTGGAAACGCCGCCGATGGTACAGGCGGCGATAGCCTCCAACTCGTAGCCGTTGCCGGTGGCGGTGGAAGCGCCGCCGGCCTTGGCGCCCACCAGGAAACCGGCCAGGGCATACAGCACGGACGCCAGGACGTAAATGCGGATCAGCGTGGCGGGCACGTTGACGCCGGCCACCTGGGCGGCGTTCTCATTGCCGCCGATGGCGTACATATACTTGCCATGGCGGGTCTTGTTGTACAGGAACAGCATGAACAGGCCCACCAGGATGGCGAAGAGGGCCAGATAGGGGATGGGGCCCAGAGAGCCCAGCGCCACCTTGGAATAGCTGGGCTTATAGCCGCCCATGGGCTGGTTGTCGGTAATGACGGAGCACAGGCCGTAGACGATGGTCTGCATGCCCAGGGTGGCGATGAAGGGGGGCACCTTCAGGAAAGCGATGACACAGCCGTTGATGGCGCCAAAGACGGCCATGATGACCAGCACGATCAGCAGGGCTACAAACACGGGGATGTCCGGCAGGCCGGGCAACATCCGGGCGGCGTAGTCCACGCTCTGGAGCAGCATGGCGGACAGGCAGGCAGCCAGACCCACCTGACGGCCGGCGGACAGGTCCGTGCCCTTGGTGATCAGACATCCGGAGACGCCGCAGGCGATGATGAAACGGGGAGACACGTTGATGATCAGGTTTTTCAGGTTGCTGCCGCTGAAGAAGTTATCGGTCGTAAAGCCCACGATCAACGCCAGCGCGGCGATCAGGATGATAATGGCGTTGTTGGACAGGAATTTTTTAAGATTGAATGTTTTCTTCATGGTTCTCTCTCCTCCTTATTCAAACTGGGTCGCCAGGGCCATGATATTCTCCTGATTGGCTTTGTCACCGTCGATAAAGCCGGTCACACGGCCGTCGCACATGACCATGATGCGGTCGGACATACCGATCAGCTCACTCATTTCGGAGGAGATCATGATAATACTCTTGCCCTGCTTGGCAAGATCCGCGATGATGCAGTAGATCTCGTACTTCGCGCCCACATCGATACCGCGGGTGGGCTCATCCAGGATGAAAATATCGGGATCGTTGGCAAGCCAGCGGCTGATCAGGACCTTCTGCTGGTTGCCGCCGGACAGAGACTGGATCAGCGTTTTGGAGGACGGCGTTTTAATGGACAGCTTTGCCACATTGTCCTGCACCAGCTGTTCGATCTTCTTGTCGTCCAGCATGATGCCGCCGATGAGGTACTGGTTCAAAGAGGCGATGGAGACGTTATCCGCAATGGACAGCACGCCCAGGATGCCGGTGGCCCGGCGGTCCTCGGTCAGCATGGCGATGCCGTTGTTGATGGCGTCCTTGGGCTGGTTGATCTTCAGCTCCTTGCCCTTGTATGTAACGGTGCCGGCGCTGTGGCAGCGCAGGCCGAACAGGCCTTCCATCAGCTCCGTCCGCTGGGCGCCCACCAGGCCGGCCACGCCCAGGATCTCGCCCTTGCGGACCTGGAAGCTGGCGTGGCGGAAGCTCTTGGGATTGATGGAGGTGAAATCCTTCACCTCGAACACCACTTCTCCGGGGACATTCTCCCGGGGCGGGTACAGGTTGGACAGCTCGCGGCCCACCATCTTGGTGATGATCATGTCGGTGGTCAGCTCCTTGGCCGCCCAGGTGCCGATGTACTGGCCGTCGCGCATGATGGTGACCTCGTCGCTGATCCGCAGGATCTCGTCCATCTTATGGCTGATGTAGACGATGGAAACGCCCCTGGCCCGCAGCTCATCCACGATGGTGAAGAGGGCCTCGACTTCCGCCGCGGTCAGGGAGGAGGTCGGCTCGTCCAGGATCAGGACCTTGCAGTCGGCGGACACGGCCTTGGCGATCTCCACCAACTGCATCTGGGAGACGCTGAGGGTCCCCAGCTTGGCCTTGGGGTCGTAGTTCAGGTGGACTTCCTTCAGCACCTTGGCGGCGTCCTCATACATTTTGTCGTGGTCGATCACCGTGACCGGCCCCAGCTTCTTGGTGGGATAGCGGCCCACATAGATGTTTTCGCCGATGCTGCGCTCCGGAATGGGCTGCAGCTCCTGGTGCACCATGGCGATGCCGCGGTTCAGCGCGTCCAGAGGTCCCTTGATCTGGACCTTTTCCCCTTCATAGATCACTTCGCCCTCGTCCATGTGGTAAATGCCGAACATGCATTTCATCAAGGTCGACTTACCCGCGCCGTTCTCTCCCATCAGAGCGTGGACAGTACCGGGACGAAGTTGCAGCTGCGCGTGGTCGAGCGCCTTGACGCCGGGGAAAGTTTTGACGACCCCGCGCATTTCCAGTCGATATTCTGACAATTCACTGGCCCCCTTTGTTTTGATTGGCTTGCCCTGTTTCCGAATCGCGCCGCGGGGAACGGGCGTGATCGTTCCCTCCCAACATGTATCTAAGCCGCAATATGGACAAAGCAGGCATTTTTCTATGGAAAAGGGTGCGTGCGCCTATGCACACGCACCCTTCTTCAGCTTCGGTTGTAAGATTGGAGCGATTACTTCATGAAGTCGCCGACGTTCTCGGGAGTGACCTTGACGTAGTCGACATACACGCTCTGCTCACCGGCAGCGTAGGTATCGCCGGCCAGCAGGCCTTCCATGCACTCGACAGCCTTGGCGGCCTGGCCGTTGGCGTCGTTCAGCACGGTGCCGGTCATGTTGCCGGCCTGGACCTCGTTCAGAGCGGCGTCCAGAGCGTCAACGCCCACCAGGTAGATGTCCTCGTTGACCTTGCGGCCGGCAGCCTGGATGGACTGCAGGGCGCCGATGGCCATATCGTCGTTGTTGCAGAACACGACCTCGACCTGATCGCCGAACTGGGCCAGGTCGTTGGCGCAGATGGTCTGGCCCTTCTCACGGTCCCAATCGCCGCGGGTCAGGTTCAGCTGCTCAACTTCCACGCCGGCGTCGGTCAGCGCCTTGACGGAGTACTCGGTACGCAGCTTGGCGTCGATGTTCTCGGGGTCGCCCTGGATCATGATGTAGGAGACCTTGCCGTCGCCGTTGATATCGCCCTTGTTGGGGGTATCCAGGATCAGCTCGCCCTGCATGGTGCCGGACTGAGAGGCGTCGCAGCCGACGTAGACCAGCTTGTCATACACGGCCATCTCATCGGCGGTGGGCTCGCGGTTGATCAGCACGGTGGGGATGCCGGCGGTCTTGACGGTGTCAATAATGGTGGCGGCGGCGGAAGTCATGACGGGGTTGATGATCAGCGCGTCAACGCCCTGGGTGATAAAGGTGTTGATCTGCTCGTTCTGCTTGGCCTGGTCGTTGTTGCCGTCCACGACGGTAACGGTGTAGCCCTTGCCTTCCAGGATCTCCTGCAGGGCGTTGCGGTAAGTAGTCATAAAGGCGTCATCGAACTTGTAGATGCACACGCCGATGGTGCCGCCCTGGGCAGCGGGCTCTTCGGTCTGGGTCTGGTCAGCGGGTTCCTCGGTATCGGGCTCTTCGGTCTGGGTGTCGCCGCCGCAGGCGGCCAGGCTCAGGACCATGACCAGGGTCAGCAGCAATGCAAGAAACTTCTTCATCTTCGATCTTCTCCTTATTTTTTGTTTTGCAGCATACGACCGGCTTTCATCCACCAATCGTTCAAGGAAACTTTATCACTGTTTTTGTTGATTGTCAATAAAAAACGACAGGCGGCGGTTCGGAATTTATTGCACATGATGACAAAATGCACGATAATGTCACAAACTTTCGGCGCCGCCGGCACTTTTGGGACTGAATTTTCAACTTTTGCACCCCGGCAGGTGCGCCTAGGCCCCGCGGCCCCCTCCATTTCGGTACGCCGAGGGGCTGAGGCCGGTCTCCCGGCGAAAGGCCCGGGAGAAGTAAAAGGGGTCCTCAAAGCCCACGGAGGTGGCCACCGCCCCCACCGCCAGCGTGCTGTGCCGCAAAAGCTGGCAGGCCCGCTGGATGCGGTGGCGGCACAGGTATTCGCTGGGGGAGCAGCCGAATTCCTCCTGAAACGCCCGGTAGAGATAGCTGCGGCTGACGCCGGCCTGCCGGGCCACCTCCTCCACGCCGATGGGGCGGGAGTAGTTCCGCTGGATAAAGGCCGCCCCCTGCCGCGCGTAGGCCGTCAGGGCCTCCTCGCCCCGCCTGGGGCCGTTTTCGATCAAAAGCCCCAGCATGGCCTGGAGATAGCCCGCCATCCGCACGGCGCTGGAGTAGCCGCTCCCCCGGGCCTTGTAGATGTCCAGAAGCGCCTGCCGCAGCGTCTCGCCGGCGGCGGGGTGCAGGACGGGCGTCCGGCGGTCAAAGGGCGTCTGGGCCAGGAACAGCCGGGCGCTGGGCCCGGCAAAGCCCACCCAGTAATACTCCCACGGCTCCGCCTCGTCCGCCCGGTAATAGATGGGCGTATCCGGCCAGGCCAGGAACGCATCTCCGGCCCCAAGGACAAAAGTCCTGTCTTCGATCTCATAGTCCCCCCGGCCGGAGACCACATAGTGCAGCAGATAGTGGTCCCGGACGCCGGGGCCCCAGCCATACCCCGGCGGGCACTTTTGAAAGCCCGCGTTGTATACCACCAGGGACAGCGCCTCCCGCTCCTCGGCCTTAAAGGAATATTTGAAATCCTCCGCCATCCTTCCGCCTCCTTTCGCCCGCGTCTTTGAGGACAGCATACACCCGCGCAACCGTTTATGCAACAAAAATCCATGTAAGAATCGACACAAACACATGGAAACAGCCGCCGCCGCCTGTTATGGTAAGGACAAGAAGTAAAGGAGGTACGCCTATGGAAACTATGCCTTTGGAGACCCGCCTGGTGCGGGGCGCCCTGGATGATGCCCTGGTCCGCCTGTATGGCGCAAACCGTCTGGAGGAGGCCCGCGCCCGCTGCGCCGGCGTCCTGTCCGGCTTTGCCAAGACCTTTGAGAGCCTGCCCGAGGCCCTGTTCAGCGCCCCGGGCCGCACGGAGGTGGGCGGCAACCACACGGACCACCAGCACGGCCGGGTCCTGGCCGCCAGCGTGGACCTGGACATCCTGGCCGCCGCCGCCCCCAACCAGAGCGGCATGATCCGCGTCCAGTCCCAGGGCTATCCCCTCATCGTGGTGGACCTGCGGGAGCTGGCCCCCAAGCCGGAGGAGGAAAACACCTCCGCCGCCCTGATCCGGGGCGTGGCGGCCCGGTTCGCCGCCCTGGGCTGTCCCTTGCAGAGCGCCGGCCTGGACGCCTATCTGGTCTCCTCCGTCCCCGGCGGCAGCGGCCTCAGCTCCTCCGCCGCCTTTGAGGTGCTGATCGGCACCATGCTGAACGACCTCTTCTGGGACGGCAAATGCACCCCCGTGGAGATCGCCCAGATCGGCCAATACGCCGAAAACGTGTTCTTCGGCAAGCCCTGCGGCCTGATGGACCAAACCGCCTCCTCCGTGGGCGGCGTGGTGTCCATCGACTTCGCGGACACGGCCCATCCCGTGGTGGAGCAGATCTCCCTGGACCTGGCCGCCAACCAGTACGCCATGTGCATCCTGGACTCCGGCGCGGGCCACGCCGATCTCACTGCCGAATACGCCGCCATCACCGACGAACTGAAGGCCGTCTGCCGCTATTTCGGCAAGGAGGTCCTGCGGGAGGTGCCGGAGGAGAGCTTTCTGGCCGCCCTGCCCCAGGTCCGCAAGGCCGCGGGCGACCGGGCCGTCAACCGGGCCTTCCACATCTACGCGGAAAACCAGCGGGCCGCCGGCGAGGCCCAGGCCCTGCGGGACGGAAACTTCCCGGAGTTCCTCCGGCTGGTGCGGGAGTCCGGCAGGTCCTCCGCCCTGTATCTGCAAAACGTCATCCCCACCGGGCAGACCGTCAGCCAGGAGCTGATGCTGACCATTGCCCTGTGTGAGCGCATCCTGAATGGCCGGGGCGCCGTCCGTGTCCACGGCGGCGGCTTCGGCGGCACGGCCCAGGCCTTTGTGCCCCTGGACATGCTGGAGGACTTCAAGGCCCGGACAGAGGCTGTCCTGGGCGCGGACAGCTGCCATGTGGTGACCATCCGGCCCGTGGGCGGCGTCCGGCTGGCGTAAGGAGGGCGGAAACATGATTGATCAAGCCATCGCCGATCTGACGGCCTACGCCGTCCGCACCGGACTGATCGAGGAGCGCGACCGGGTCTGGGCCGTCAACTGCCTGCTGGAGGACCTGGGCCTCTCCGACTGGGAGGAGCCCGCGGCCCATGACCGTCCCCTGGAGGAGATCCTGAAGGACATCCTGGACTGGGCCGTGGCGGAGGGCCGCATCGAGGACGGCACCACCAGCCGGGACCTGTTCGACACCAAGCTGATGGGCCGCCTGACGCCCCGCCCCTCCCAGGTGACCGACACCTTCCGGGCAAAATACGCGGTCTCTCCCCAGGCCGCCACGGACTGGTACTACAAGCTGAGCCAGGACACGGACTATATCCGCCGCTACCGCATCGCCAGGGACATGAAGTGGCCGGCCCCCACGCCCTACGGCGACCTGGACATCACCATCAACCTCTCCAAGCCGGAGAAGGACCCCCGGGCCATCGCCGCCGCCAAGGCGGCCCCCCAGAGCGGCTATCCCAAATGCCAGCTCTGCCGGGAAAACGAGGGCTACGCCGGCCGGATGAACCACCCCGCCCGGCAGAACCACCGCGTCATCCCCATCACCATCGACGGACAGGACTGGTTCTTCCAGTACTCCCCTTATGTGTACTATAATGAACATTGTATCGTGTTTAATGGACAACATGTCCCCATGAAGATCGACCGCTCCACCTTCCGCAAGCAGCTGGACTTCATCCGGCAGTTCCCCCACTACTTCGTGGGCAGCAACGCGGACCTGCCCATCGTGGGCGGCTCCATCCTGAGCCACGACCACTTCCAGGGCGGCCGCTA
>CANQPD010000025.1 GCA_947625655.1 uncultured Dysosmobacter sp. | reverse complement strand
AATACTTGGCTGGTGACGGCCTGGGAAAATAGGTAACGCCAACACAGAGCGACAGCCTGAAAAGGCTGTCGCTTTTTCGTTTGTCTTGTAATTTTCCGATGGGTATGGTACACTGCTTTCAATGTAAAGAATCCCTCTTTATAGACGCGAAAGCAAGGGGGCGTTGCCTGCAGTTCCATAGATTGGACTGCTGGCGGCCCTTCTGCCCGTCAACTGCGCGGCGCGGAATGCGCTGCTGGAGCGGCTTTCATATTGAAACTTGAATCTGAGAAGAAAGGCGTGAGTCAACTTTGTTTTTTGTGCTGCCGGTGATTCCGCTTTTAGCGGTCTACATATTGGCGGCTGTTCTGCCCGCGGCGTTTCTGCTGCGGTATATCTACCGGCAGGACACGGTGGAAAAGGAGCCGCTGGGACTGCTGGTGACCCTGCTCTTGCTGGGCGTGGCGGCGGCATTGATTTCCGGCGTATTGGAGCGGCTGGCACAGACGGTTCTGCAGATGCTGATAGACCCGGGCAGCCCGGCATATACCATTTTGCTGGCATTTTTGGTGGTGGCGCTGGTGGAAGAGGGCACCAAGTTCTGCCTGCTGAAGGGGCGGACCTGGGAGCATCCCGCCTTCAATTACCGATTTGACGGCATTGTTTACGCGGTATTTGTCTCTTTGGGCTTTGCGGCTTTTGAAAACATCCAGTATGTTTTGCATTACGGCCTTTCCGTTGCTCTGCCGCGGGCGTTTTTGGCCGTGCCCGGACATATGTCTTTCGCTGTCTATATGGGGCTGTTTTATGGACGGGCCAAGCTCTGTGCGGCCTGCGGAGACGAGCGGGGCATGCGGCGGAATTGGCTGGTGGGCTATCTGTCCGCTGTATTTCTGCACGGCGTTTACGATTCCTGCGCCATGATCGGCAGCGTTCCCTCCACCTTGCTGTTTATCGTGTTCATCCTTTTGATGTACCGCGGGGTGTACCGTTTGCTGAAAAGGGAATCCGCGGCAGATATGCCTGTTTAAAAACCGGCCCGGCCGGAAGTGATTTGACCACTTCCGGCCGGGTGGTTTCATTGCAGGACAGATTGGATATTTTTCCTGATTTTCTCGGATAAGGCGCGGTATTGCGACAGCTCCTCGCTGCTGAAGTCCGCGAAACGGGCCTGTTCATAATCCTCCTCCGCAGCCTTCAGATCGGCCAGGATGGGAGCGGCATCCGGCGTAAAGGAAATGCTGATCCGCTTTTCGGCAAGCTCGGGAGAGCGAAGCTCCTCGATTTTGACAAGCCCCCTGCCGCTGAGCCGCTGCAGGGCAAGCGACAGGCCGCTGCGGGAGAGATCCGCAAAATCAGCCAGCTCCTTTCGGGTGCAGGCGGAGCCGTTCTGACGCAGAGCAAACAGCAGACTGACGTCGGAGATAGGCAGGTCATGCTTCAAAGCGGCGGTTTCCAGATAGTGTTCCAGCAGCTTGCGGTCCCGGAAAGCATCGAAGAGGATGCCGGCGCCATTCAGCGCGTTGGGGTCAATGCGGATCCGTTCACTGCCCAGTTTCCAGGAGCCGGGCAGAACGGCGGGCGGAACAACGCCGTCTCCGGCGGCGTCCAGCAGGAAGCGGTAGACCTTCAGCCTGCTTTTTTCGTATTCCTCTTCGTCCAAAACATTTTTGAAAAACCGATGGTAGTACTCAAACACCGTCAGCTTCATCTTGACGGTTTTGGAGATGGAGATGTTCTGGTTGGCGAGAGAGCCCTTGGTCTTCACGTAGTAGTAGATCGGGACCTGGAGGGCGTAAAAGGTCTCAGCGTGATAGATATATTCGAGATTGAACATAAAATCCTCGCACCAGCTGATCTCCGGGTCCATGCGCAGATGATGCCGCTCCACAATGCTGCGGCGGTACAGCTTGTTCCAGAGGACGCCGTAATAGAAGTCCGCCGGATTCTCCATCATATGGGTGGCGTATTCCTCCCGGGAGAGCAGGACTTCGTCATCGATATCCCCCTTGCGGGAGACACGCTCGCCGACGACCCGGTAGAAATCCGAGATGACCAGATCGCAGTGACAGGTCTCCGCCGCCCGCACCAGAGAAGAGGTGGCGTCCGGCGTGATCCAGTCGTCGCTGTCCAAAAATTGAAGGTAAACGCCCCGGGCCCGGTCCAGAGCCAGATTCCGCGCCGCAGAGACGCCGGCGTTTTCCTGATGGAGCACCTGTACCCGGGGGTCCTGGGCGGCGTATGCGTCGCAGATGGCGCCGGAGGCGTCACTGCTGCCGTCGTCTACCAGCAGCAATTCAAAATCGGTGTATTGCTGCGTTAAAATGCTGTCCACACAGCGCCGGAGGGTGCGTTCCGCGTTGTATACCGGCACAATGATGCTGACGGTTGGTTCCATAGTCCATACTCCTTATTCGGCAGATGCTTTATTCTACCATACGGATCTCCCACCGTCAAACCGTATCGGGCCGCCGGGGAGCGCCCCATATGGGCTTGTCAAACAGATGTGAACTCGTCGGGAGAGAGGCGGCAGACTGGCGGTTCTGCCAGAAAGAGCCTTGCATTTGGCGGCGGGACTTGTTAAAATAGAAAAAATAATTTCATGAAAGGAGATGGACACATTGGTGATCCATGAGTCTGCGGAGGACTATTTGGAATCCATTCTGGTCCTGCAGGAACAGTGCGGGCAGGTGCGTTCCATCGATATCGTCAATAAGCTGGGGTATTCCAAGCCCAGCGTCAGCATCGCCATGAAAAAGCTGCGGGAAAACGGCTACATCTCCATGGCCGGCGACGGCACCATCACCCTGAACGACACGGGTATGGAGATCGCCAGCCAGGTATATGGCCGCCACAAGGCCCTGACAAAGCTGTTTCGGCTGATGGGCGTCTCGCCGGAGCAGGCCGCGGTGGACGCGTGCAAGGTGGAGCATGACCTGAGCGACGAGACCTTTGGAAAGATCCGCGAGTTTATCGCGCGGTATGACGATCCGGCCTGATCCGCAAACAGCATGGGCCCCCTGGAACACGTTCCAGGGGGCCCATGCTGCGTCTGTCAAAAACCTGATAACCTGATGGATAGGAGAGAAGCCAGGAAAAGCAGGGGGGAGTACGAGGGGACGGGAGTCCCCTCGTGTTGAATCGAATGCCTGCAAACGGGCTGTGACAGCAGCCCGTTGCCCTGCGAAGCAGGAGCTTTTCCGGCTGTGGAGCAGCCAGAAAAGCGAGGCATTGTGAAACCCATCCAAAAAGTCCTTTGGACTTTTTGGATGGGCTGAGCACGGCCCCCTGGAACACGTTCCAGGGGGCCCATGCTGTTTTTAACGGTATTCCCGCGCTTTCATCCCGCGCTCATAGTCTCTCAGCGCATCCAGGGCTTCCCTGCCCATGGGGAGGATCACGATGATGTTGAATACGGTCATCAGGCCCACGCCCACATCGCCCAGGTCCCAGACGAAGGTATAGGCCGCGAGGCCGCCGATGAACAGCATGATCAAGGCCACGACTTTATAGGCCGTCTGGGAGATCCAGTTGTCGCCGAAGAGGTATGCCACATTGGAGCGGGCGTAAAACAGGATGCCGATGAAGGTGGAGAAGCAGAACAGCCACAGGATCAGCGCGATGAAGACCACGCCGAACCGGCCCAGATGATACTGCATGGAGGCCTGCAGCAGATCCATGCCGCCCAGGCCGTCGATATATTCCTGAGGCGTGACCAGCATGATGAAGGCCGTGCAGCTGCAGATGATAATGGTGTCGATAAACACGCCCAGGGCCTGCAGCAGGCCGGTCTTGGCGGGGTGGCTGGTGTCGCCCGCGGCGGCGGCGCAGGGGGCGGAGCCGGAGCCGGCCTCGTTGGAGAACAGGCCCCGCTTCACGCCGTTCATCAAAACGGCGCCGAAGCCGCCGGCCACGGCCTGACGGATGCCGAAGGCCTCCTCAAAAATGCGCCGGAACACAGAGGGGAGGACGGTGATGTTCCTGGCGATCAAAAACAGGGTGATGCCGAAATAGCACACCGCCATGATGGGGACCAAAACATCCAGGACCTTCACCGTGGCGTTTTTCCGCAGAACGATGACGGCGGCCAGGGCCACCAGGAGAACGGTGGTGTAAAGGGGCGGGATGCTGAACGCGTTCTGGAAGGCGGAGGAGACGGAGTTGCTGATGACCTGGCTGATGCCGCACCAGCAGATCAGGCCGGAGACGGCAAACAGCACCGCCAGCACGGACCGGCGGCGTTTTTTGCCCAGTTTTTGTTCCACAAAGCCGTGGATATAATAGGCGGGACCGCCCCGCCAGCCGCCGTAGAGGGGGTCCTTTTCCTTATAGAGCTGGGCCAGTGTGGCCTCGATAAAGGCGGTGGAGGAGCCGATCAGGGCCGACGCCCACATCCAGAACACCGCCCCGGCGCCGCCTGCGGAGATGGCCGCCACCACGCCGATCAGGTTCCCCATGCCCACCCGGGTGGCTGTGGAGACGATCAGCGCCTGGACGCCGGAGATGGCGCTTCCGTGGGCGCTGACGTTTTTTTCCGCCGTGATCCGCAGCATTTCGGGAAACATGCGGATGGGGAGAAAACGGGTGCGGATGGTGAAATAGATGCCGGTGGGGATCAGCAGAAGCACCAGCAGGGAGATCCCCACCGAGCCTCCGCCGGGGAGGGGGAGGGTGAACAGGTCGCCCCAAAGCAGGCTGTAGATCGCGGAAATGATCCGGATGATGTGTTCCATTTGAAGCGTCTCCTTTTTGACTGCGGTGTGAGCATGTGCGTCTCACCGCCGGGATATTCCGAAAATGCCGTTGCTTTTTCTTTATTTCAGTATATAATGAAAGAGTCCATTTGTAAAATTGATAATTCAGATAGTGTTGATCGAAAATATAGATTTTGCGGGGCGTGGGACATGGATCTGAAAAATGTAAAGACCTTTATCTGCGTGGCGGAGCTGGGCAGCTTTACCCGGGCGGCGGAGCGGCTGGGATTTTCCCAGTCCACGGTGTCCTTCCAGGTCAAGCAGCTGGAATCGGAGCTGGGCGTCCGGCTGTTCGAGCGGATACACCACACGGTGAACCTGACGGAACAGGGGCGGGAGGTTTTGCGGTACGCCCACCGCCTGGACAAGCTGACAAAGGAACTGGACAACGATCTGCGGGCGGACAAGGAGATGGTGGGACACATCCGGCTGGCCATGGCGGACTCGCTTTGCGACCGTCTGGAGCGGGCGTTTCACGGATTTTGGCAGCGGTATCCCGGGATCAGCCTGAAGATCATCTCGGCGGGGACGGAGGAGATGTTCCGGCTGCTGAACCACAACGAGGTGGACCTGGTGCTGACCCTGGATAACCGCATCTATGACCGCTCCTATGTCATCCTGCGGGAGGAGCGGGTGGGGACCCACTTTGTGGCGGCGGCCGGTCACCCGCTGGCAGGGAAACAGCGGCTATCCGTCCAGGAGGTGGTCCGCCAGCCCTTTTTGCTGACGGAGCGGGGCATGAGCTACCGCCGGCTGCTGGACGAGAAGCTGGCGGCCTCCGCCCTGGAGGTCAGCCCCCTGCTGGAGACGGGCAACGTGGAGACGATCTGCCGCCTGGTGGAACAGGGGGACGGCTGCTCATTCCTGCCGGATTACGCCACAGAGCCCGCCGTGGCGGCGGGCAGGCTGGCGCGCCTTGCGGTGGAGGATTTTACGGTGGAGGTCTGGAAACAGCTTTTCTGCCACCGGGACAAGTGGATCTCTCCCCAGATGCAGGCGGTCATCGACTGCTGCGCCGCCATATGAGGCCTGGGGTTTTTACAAAAAAGGAAGTCCCTGTGCAATGCGCGCAGGGACTTCCTTTTATCACTTAGGATCCATTCAACAGTCACCGGTCTGTTCCTCATCCTCCGGGGGAAGGGGCTCCTCCGGGGGCATGTACCTGCGGAAGGCCCGCTCCATCGGCAGCGACCAGAGCAGGGCCGTGAGGCAGGGCAGCACAAAGACCGGCAGCCACAGCATCCAGACAGCCAGCGCCGCCAGGGCGGTGACCGCCACAATCACCAGCGTGTAGGGCAGATAGCCCACCGCGAAGCGCAGGCTTGTCATCATCAGCCCCGCCGGACGGAAAGTGAACCGGGACAGCAGGGGAAACATCCAGCAGGCGGCGCCCACCGGGAGCAGCAAAAGCACGAGGAAGGCCGCCAGCATCACCGGCGCGCCGGCCACATCGTTGACCTGGGCCTGCCACAGCAGCCGCAGGATATTTGCCAGGAGAAACAGCAGCGCGCCCCAGACCACCGTGACGGCGGCGGAGGTGCCGAGCTCCCGCCGGAAGGTGCGGAGGAAGCGCTTCCAGGGGGAGCGCTCCTGCCCCCGCATGCCCCGGGCCGCCGCGTCATAGAGGGCGGTGGTGGCGGCGCCCAATGTGATGACCGGCAGGGAACAGAATGTCCACAGCAGGCTCAGGGACAGCACGTCCACCACCCGGCTCATCAGCCGCCAGAACCCCTTTTCCGGGTCAAAGATGGAGGCGGACATGGCTTACAGCAGTTCCGGCACCAGCGCCGCCAGGGCTTCCGCCAGGCGGGCGTGGCTGGTCTTTGTCAGGTGCATGAAATCGACCTCGTTGAATTTGCAGCCAACTTCATTGGCGTCCAGGAAGTGGACGCCGGTCTCGGCAGCGATCCGGCGGAATTCACCGGGGACCTTGCGGGACTTCTCCACGCAGGAGGGGCCCATGGTGCCCATCTCCTCGGCCACCCCGGAGGTGAGGACGCCTTCCCCAATGACCGGGGGCGCCACCACCAGGATGTTGGGGGTTCCGTTGGGGCCCCAGCAGTCCACGGTCTTGGCCTTCTGGACCAGGCGGCGCATCCCCAGGCCGATGGCGAAGGGGTTGACGCCGAAGCGCTCCTTGGTGTCGTTGGTGCCCAGCATGATGATGAGCAGGCTCACCGGCTCGTGGCTCTTCAGGCAGGGGTACAGGTAGTGGAGGGCGTCCAGACCCTCATACAGGGGATCCTGAAAGACCGTGGTGCGGCCGGAGAGACCCTCTTCAATGACCAGATATTCGTCTCCCAGCGCCTTTTGCAGCAGGCATGTCCAGCGCTCGCTTTCGTTGAAGCGGGCCAGGGCGGGATCGGCACAGTCGCTGGGGTCGGCGCAGTAGCCGTGGGTGTTGGAATCGCCCAGGCAGATGATGTGTTTTTTCATCGGCTCACTTCACAATCTCCGGCAGGCTGGCTGCGGCGGCGGACTGGCCCACCCGGCGGAACTTCTCATCGGGCAGGGCGGGGTCGATGGCGGCGGCCACCTCGGGATACTCGTCCGCCAGGACGCTCTTGCAGGTGTCCAGGATCAGGTCGCCGCCCCGGCCGGACATGACGCGGCCCAGCAGCAGCACATGCTTGAAGTGGTACAGGTCGAAATACAGGGCCAGGGAGTGGGCCAGATACACGCCGATGGAGCGGTAAATGGCCTCGGCGGGGCTGCCCTCGGTCTCCATCAGCTTCTGGACCTCTTTCAGCTTTTCGGCGGGGGAGAGGCTCTCAGACAGGTTGATGCCCGCGGCGGGGGCCAGCTTGATCACCGCGTCCTGGGAGAAGTACTTCACGCCGCAGCCGATATCGCCGGACCACTCGTCCCGCATGGCGGTGGGGGCGGCGTCCACGGGGACGAAGGCCAGCTCGTTGAGCCAGCCGGTGATGCGGCCCTGGTCGTCCACATAGCCAACGGCCTCGCTGGTGCCCATGGCGATGCCCAGCACGTTGTTGTCGTCCAGGCTCATGGCGCCCGCCAGGGCGGACACGTCGCCGTCGTTGACCACGGCATAGGGCACATCGCCGAAGGTGTCGGTGATGGCGCGGATATAGATGTCCTTCACCTTGGCGTCGAACTGGTCCTTGGGGACCTTCAGGAACAGGGACGCGTTCATGGTGCGGTTGTTGATATACACGCCGGCGGAGGAGACGCCCACGGCGTCCACCCGGGGCAGGTGTTCGGCGGCGGACTTCAGGGCGGAGACGATGCCGTCATAGTGGTAATCGGGGTCGGAATTGGTCTTGGGGAACCAGACGACCTCCTCGCTGTATACGCTCTCACCGTCGATGACCGCGGAGACCTTGCGGTCGGAGCCGCCGGCGTCAAAGCCGATGCGGCAGCCCTCCAGATGGCCGCCCATGGCCTTGGGGGCGTCCTTGGCCTCGGGGACCCGGTCGCAGAGGACCACCTCGAAGGGGTGCTCGAAGACGCTGGCCATATAGTCCCAGTCGAAGGCCTGGCAGCCACCGGCGCTGTAGGCCTCCTTCAGATATTCATAAATGCCCTGGTCGCCGGCCACGTAGATCTTGAAGCCGCCCTTCATCCACAGCATGGTCTTCACGATGCGGTTGACATAATACTGATCCGCCTGGATCATGTCCCCGGTGCCATGGATAAAGGTATGGCACACAGCCATCTGGCCGTCGGCCCGCTCCACCGCCAGGCTCAGGGGCTTTTTGGCGTCCTTCAGAAAGGCCTGGTTGAATTGATACAGGGGGATAAAATCGGGGTCCAGCTCAGGCATGCGGCGGGGGGAAACTTCGATTCCGTAGAGATTCATGCTTCATACCTCCAAAAAAGAAAAATCTGTTTGTTTGGTATATTTTGCCTAATCACCCATTATGGGCCTATCATAACACACCGGGATCAAATTGTCACCCCCGATCATGATAATTATTTTCACCTTTTATTTTTGTTGAAAAATACTTTCAGTGCTGTTAAAATAGAGCCGACATCACCGCGGCATGGCTGCGGGCATTTTAAGAAATGAGGTGTGTTCCATTGGATACGAAGCAATTGCTTCAGGAGAGCCGCTCCTGGATCCGGGAGCAGCTGGATACCTGCGTGGACTTCTGGCTGAAAAACGGCATGGACAAGGTCAACGGCGGCGTCTACACCTGCCTGGACCGGAAGGGTGAGATCTACTCCACCGACAAGAGCGTGTGGATGCAGGGCCGCTGCGGATGGATCTTCGCGTATCTGTGCCATGTGTACGGCGCGAAGCAGGAGTGGCTGGATGCCTCCAAGAGCTGCCTGGACTTCCTGGAGGATCACTGCCGCAACGCGTCGGCGGGCAACCGGCTGTACTTCACCGTCACCGCCGAGGGCGAGCCCCTGCGCCAGCGGCGCTACTATTTCTCCGAGGCCTTCTACGCCCTGGCCAACGCCGAGTATTACGGCGTCACCGGAGAGCGCGAGCACCTGGACCGGGCCCGCTGGGCCTATGACCTGTACTGGGATCTGGCCCACGGCGCGGCGGACCCCACGGGCCTGGGCCCCAAGACCATCCCCGAGACCCGCACCGGCCGGGCCTTCGGCCTGCCCATGATCATCCTGAACGTCACCGGCGTGATGCTGCGGGTGGACCCGGAGCGGAAGGCCATGTACGAGGAGCGGGCGCAGCAGTGTGTGGATGAGATCTTCAAGTATCATGTCCATCCTGAGCTGAAGTGCGTGCTGGAAAATGTGGCCGAGGACGGCACCGCCCGCCTGTTCTACACCGAGGGCCGCACCGTCAACCCCGGCCACGACATCGAGGGCGTCTGGTTCCTGCTGGAGCACGCCAGGCGCACCGGTGACCAGGAGCTGGTGAAGAAGGCTGTCCAGATTTTCGACTGGGCCATCGAGGCCGGCTGGGACAAGGAGTACGGCGGGCTGCTGTACTTTATCGACTGCCTGGGCAAGCCCCCTGAGGCTTACGAGCACGACATGAAGCTGTGGTGGCCCCACGACGAAATCCTGATCTCCTCCATGATGATCTACCGGGATACCGGCGACGAGAAGTATCTGGAGTGGTTCCAGAAGACCCTGGATTACTGCAAGGAACACTTTGCGGACGCCGAGTACGGCGAGTGGTACGGCTATCTCCGCCGGGACGGCAAGCCCACCATGCCCTCCACAAAGGGTTCCACCTTCAAGGGGCCCTTCCATCTGCCCCGGATGCTCATTATGGTGGACACCATGATCGGGGAGATTTTGGACCGGGCGTAAAGACTGCCTGATCCCGGCGCGCGATCAAGCGGAAAGGAGGCACTGCCATGCCTTTTGCACAGAGGAACATCCTGGAACGGATCAGCAGCGAGTACTACCAGCTCACCACCGCGGAGCGGAAGGTGGCGGATTATGTGGTGGCTCACCAGCGGGACACCCAGTTCATGTCCATCTCGGAACTGGCAGAGGCCTGCGGCGTGGCGGAGGCAACGGTTTCCCGCTTCTGCCGCCGCCTGAACTACAAGGGATATAATGCGTTCAAGCTGGCGCTGGCCAACACCGCCGGCCAGTATGCCGGCGAGATGTTTTTGTCCGGCGAGATCTCGCCGGAGGACTCCGTTCCGGATCTGTGCCAGAAGCTGTACAGCACGGAGGTGGAGGCGCTTTCCCAGACCCTTTCCATGGTTCGGCCGGAAAGCATCCTGGCCGCCGCCGATATCCTCAGCCGCGCCAAGCGGGTGCTGTGCATGGGGCAGGGGGGGTCCATGATCATGGCGGAGGAGGCGGCCCACCTGTTTTCCACCGCCATGCCGGGTTTTTCGCCGGTGAGCGACTCCCACCTCCAGCTGATCGCCGCCACCACGCTGACGGCGGGGGACGCCGTGCTGTTCTTCTCCTATTCCGGCGCCACCCGGGAACTGATGGACCTGCTGGATGTGGTGCGGGAGCGGGGCGTAAAGGTGATCCTGGTCACCCATTTCCCCAAGTCTCCCGCCGCGGCCCTGGCGGATGTCGTTCTGCAGTGCGGCGCCAACGAGGGTCCTCTCCAGCTGGGCTCCGTGCCTGCCCGGATGGCCCAGCTGTTTCTGGTGGACATCCTGTTCACTGAGGTCTGCCGCCGGAACGAGGACGCCGCCAAGGAGGTCCGCGAACGGGTGGCGGATGCTCTTTCCTCCAAACACATCTGACGTTTTTCGTCATTTTCTGAAAATTTATATCAAAAAGCCGCATTCCTTGAAAATTTCTTCCAGGCACTATTGACAATTTCCACAAGGTTCAGTACAATATCCCTAGATATTCTGGCTGAAAGCACAGATATCTGATTTTACAAGGAGGATGTACATTTATGAAGAAGCTTTTGGCACTTGCGCTTACCCTGGCCATGGTCTTGAGCCTGGCTGCCTGTGGTGGAAACACCACCACTGAGGAACCTACAACGGATGACGGCGCCGGCGAGGGCGATGCCGCCACCCAGGAGATCACCCTGTGGACCTATCCCATCGGCGGCTGGGGCAAGGAGGACGTGGTCGATGAGCTGATGGCCCAGTTCGAGGCCGACACCGGCATCAAGGTCAACGTGGAGTATCTGGCCTACGCCGACGGCGACGACAAGGTCAACTCCGCCATCTCTGCCAACGGTGCGCCCGACCTGATCATGGAAGGCCCCGAGCGCCTGGTCGCCAACTGGGGCGTCAAGGGCTACATGGTCGATCTGGCCGACATGCTGGACGACACCGACAAGGCGGAGATCAACGCCGCGACCCTGGCCTCCTGCACCAACGCTGAGGGCAAGATCTACGAGTATCCCCTGGTCATGACCGCTCACTGCATGGCGATCAACCGCAACGCCTTTGAAGAGGCCGGCGCCCTGCAGTACATTGACGAGGAGACCCACACCTGGACCACCGAGGACTTCATCAGCGCCGTGGCGGCTCTGAATGATTACTACGGCGACACTGTCGGTGCCGTGTTCTGCAAGGGCCAGGGCGGCGACCAGGGCACCCGCGCTCTGATCAACAACCTGTACGGCGGCACCTTTACCACTCCCGAGCACGACGGCTACACCTGGGACGATCCCGCCAACATCGAGGCCCTGGAGCTGCTGAAGGGCATGGACGGCATCGACTTCGACGCCTCTCTGGAAGGCGGCGACGAGATCGTCAAGTTCTATCAGGGTATCCTGAAGATGGCCTTCTGCTGGAACATCGCCCAGCAGCTGGATCCCAACGCTGCCGGCACCGGCGCCGGCAAGACCATCACCGGCGATGACATCGTGTTCATGAGCTTCCCCTCTGAGACCGGCGAGTCCCAGCTGTGCGGCGGCGTTTGGGGCTTCGGCATCTTTGACAACGGCGACGATGCCAAGATTGAGGCCGCCAAGACCTTCATCAAGTACTTCTGCGACTCCGAGCACACTGCTGACGCCGTCAAGGCCGCCAACTACTTCGCCGTCCGCGACACCGCTGAGGGCGCCGATCTGTCCGGCATCTGGGCCGACAACGAGATCATGGCCGAGTACAACAAGCTGATGCCTTACCTGGGCGACCTGTATCAGGTCACCGCTGGCTGGGCCCAGGCCCGTACCTCCTGGTGGAACATGCTCCAGGATATCGGCGAGGGCGCCGACATTTCCTCTACTGTTGAGACGTTTATGGCAGAGGCCAATACCGCAGCTGCGGGCTGATTCGAATAGCGAAACACCATCCAAAGCATAGAAGGGTAGCGCGCCCCTTCCCCGCAAGGCGCGGGGGAGGGGCGTCTCCCCTTTTAGGATGGGGGTATGCATGACCGGCCGTGCCGCGGCCGGCCTGTGATGCGTACTCCGCCCTCAGATTTCCGAGAGAGGAGAGATTTATCTTGGCAAAACAGCCCAAATCAACCATGAGCCGAGCGCTGGTGCGGCGCGAGACCATCTCCGGTTATATGTTTCTGCTGCCCAGCCTGATTTTCTTCATCGGCTTTGTCATCATCCCCATGTTCACCTGCATCTTCTACAGCCTGACCGACGTCAACATGAATACCGAGGGTATGGGGAACTTCGTGGGTCTGAAAAACTTTATAGACCTGTGGAAGGACGATACCTTTAAAGAGGCCCTTTGGAACACCTTTGTCATCGTGATCGTCAGCGTGCCCACGGTCTGCGCGTTCTCCCTGTGGGTGTCCTCCGCGATTTACAAGCTGAACGGCAAGCTGCTGTCCGCCTTCCGCTGCATCTTCTATCTGCCCGTGGTCACCGGCTCTGTGGCCGTCACCGTGGTGTGGAAGTGGATGTACGACAACTACACCGGCATTTTCAACTATGTGCTGAAGGACGGGCTTCACCTCATCGACAAGAACATCAACTGGCTGGGCGATCCCAAGTACGCCCTGGGCTGCATCATCCTGATCCTGTTCACCACCTCTGTTGGACAGCCCATCGTGCTGTACGTCTCCGCCCTGGGCAATGTGGACCAGTCCCTGGTGGAGGCTGCCCAGGTGGACGGAGCCACCAACTTCCAGGTCTTCTGGAAGATCAAGTGGCCCCAGATGATGCCCACCACCCTGTACATTCTGGTCATCACCACCATCAACTCCTTCCAGTGCTTCGCGCTGATCCAGCTGCTGACCTCCGGCGGCTCCGGCACCAACACGGTGATGTACTATATCTATTACACCGCCTTCAAGCTGACGGAAAAGGCCGGCCACTTCGGCTACGCCAACGCCATGGGCGTGATCCTGGCCATCTTCATCGGCCTGCTGTCCGCGCTCCAGTTCAAGCTGGCAAAAGAAAAGTAAGGGGGGAAGGGAACTATGAAAATCACATCCAATCGTACCAGAGCCTACCGGATTTTCAGCCTGATCGTGTTGATCATCCTGGCGTTCCTGTTTATCTTCCCGCTGTACTGGATCGTCACCGGTGCTTTCAAAACCGGCCAGGACATCTATGCCCAGACGCCGCACCTGTGGCCCACCGAGTGGACCATGGCCAACTTTGAAAAGCTGTTCTCCCGCCGCTCCGCGCCCCTGTTCCAGATCGGCGCCCTGGTGGGGCCCACCGTTCCCGGTGTCATCCGCTGGCTGGTGAACACGGTGTTCATGTCCGTCATGGCCATGCTCCTCACCTGCCTCACCGCCGCCATGGCCGGTTACGCCCTAGCCAAAAAGCGGTTTGTTGGCCGCACCCTGCTGTTCTCCCTGATCGTGTGCGCCATGGCCCTGCCCAAGCAGGTCATCCTGATCCCCCTGCTGCGGGAGATGTCCGCCCTGCGCCTGTGGGACACCCTGTGGGCGGTTATTTTCCCCACTGTCGGCTGGCCCTTCGGCGTGTTTTTGATGAAGCAGTTTGCCGAGGGCATCCCCGGTGAGATCCTAGAGGCCGCCCGAGTGGACGGCGCCGGTGAGATCCGCACCTTTGCCACCATCGTCCTGCCCATGGTCAAGCCGGGCGTGGGCGCGCTGGCCATCTTCACCTTCATCAACTCCTGGAATGATTACTTCATGCAGTTGGTCATGCTGGCCAGCAACGCCAACTACACCATCTCCCTGGGCATTGCCACCATGCAGGCGGAGACCTCTGTGGATCTGGGCCTGCTGATGTCCGGCGCCGCCCTGGCCGCCGTGCCCATCATCATCGTGTTCCTGGTCTTCCAGAAGTACTTCACCCAGGGCATCACCATGGGCGCTGTGAAGGGCTGATAGGGAAGACCGTATCAAACGGCGATTTCCCGCTATACTGAAAAAGAATGGAGCGTTTGATCGTTATGAAAGACATCACCAAATATCAGGGTATTTTCCCCGCGTTTTATGCCTGCTATGACGCCGAGGGGGCCATCAATCCCCAGGCGGTCCGCGAGCTGACCCAGTATTTTGCGGACAAGGGCGTCAAGGGCCTGTATGTGGGCGGCTCCTCCGGTGAGTGCATCTACCAGAGCGTGGCGGAGCGCAAGCTGGTGCTGGAGAACGTGATGGCCGTTGCCAAGGGCAAGCTGACCGTCATCGCCCACGTCGCCTGCAACAACACCGCCGACTCCCGGGAGCTGGCCGCTCACGCTGAGTCCCTGGGCGTGGACGCCATCGCGTCCATCCCGCCCATTTACTTCCACCTGCCGGAGCATGCCATCGCCAAGTATTGGAATGACATCTCCGACGCGGCCCCCAACACCGACTTCATCATCTACAACATCCCCCAGCTGGCCGGTGTGTCCCTGTCCGTCTCCCTGATCCGGGAGATGATCAAGAACCCCCGTGTTGTCGGCGTGAAGAACTCCTCCATGCCCGTGCAGGATATCCAGATGTGGAAGGATGAGGGCATCATCGTCTTCAACGGCCCCGACGAGCAGCTGCTGGGCGGCCTGGCCATGGGCGCCATCGGCGGCATCGGCGGAACCTACGGCGCCATGCCCGAGCTGTATCTGAAGATCCGGGAGCTGTTCCTGGCCGGCAGGATGGAGGAGGCCCGGGAGATCCAGAACGAGGCCTGCCGCATCATCTACAAGATGTGCTCCGCCCACGGCAACATGTACGCCGTCATCAAGGCTGTCCTCCGCAAGCAGGGCGGCCCCGACTGCGGCGGCGTCCGGCCGCCTCTGGCGCCACTGACCGATGCCGACCAGGCCGTGGTGGACGAATGCGCCGCCATGATCGCGGCCGCCATCGCCAAGTACTGCTGAAAACCATCGCGTAACAAAGGAGAAACCATTATGAGGATTTATCAGGAGGCGGATTACGAGGCCATGAGCCGCCGGGCCGCCAACCTCATCTCTGCCGAAGTCATCCGCCGCCCGGACTGTGTGCTGGGCCTTGCCACTGGCTCCACCCCCATCGGCACCTACAAGCAGCTGACCGCCTGGAACCAGCGGGGGGATTTCAGCTTCAAGGAAGTCCGCACCGTCAATCTGGACGAGTACAAGGGCCTGGCCCCCACCCACGACCAGAGCTACCGCTATTTTATGCAGACCAACCTCTTTGACCACATCGACATCGACGTGGCAAACACCCATGTGCCCGACGGCCTCGCCGCCGACCCCGACGCCGAGTGCGCCCGGTACGACGAGCTGGTCCGCTCCCTGGGCTACGCCGACCTGCAGCTGCTGGGCCTGGGCCGCAACGGCCACATCGGCTTCAACGAGCCCTGTGACAGCTATATCAAGGAGACCCATGTGGTGGACCTGACCCAGAGCACCATCGATGCCAACGCCCGTTTCTTTGCCAGCGCCGATGATGTGCCCCGCCAGGCCCTGACCATGGGCATCGGCTGCATCATGGCCGCCCGCCGGGTGCTGCTGATCGCCAGCGGCGCCGACAAGGCTGACGCCGTGTACAACGCGTTCTGCGGCCCCATCACCCCGGCGTGCCCCGCCTCCATCCTCCAGCTTCACAATGACGTGGTCCTGGTGGGCGACAAGGCGGCCCTCAGCAAGCTGGTGGCCGCGGGGGTGCCCGTATGCGGATAACCGGCGCTCAGGTATTCGATCCCACTCGGGGCTTTGTGTCCAAGGATTTGTGCATCGCGGGGGAGAAGATCGCCGAAGAGGCATCTGACCCTGTCAGCGCCAAGGGCTGCTATCTCATCCCCGGCCTGACGGACCTTCACTTTCACGGCTGCGTGGGCGAGGACTTTTCCGACGGCGACGCCGCCGGCCTTGCCAAAATCGCCGCCTATGAGCTGTCCCGGGGCGTGACCCAGATCTGCCCCGCCGGCATGACCCTGCTGGAGGACCAGCTCTCCAGGATCTGCGCCGTGGCCGCCGCCCACCGGGCGGCGGGCGTCCCCGGCGCGGAGCTGGCGGGCGTCCATCTGGAGGGCCCTTTCCTCTGCGCCGCCAAAAAGGGCGCCCAGAATGGCGCTTGGCTCCACGATCCCGACCTCCCCATGCTCCGGCGCCTTCAGGAGGCCGCCCAGGGGCTGGTGAAGCTGGTCACCGTGGCGCCTGAGCAGCCCGGCGCCATGGAGTTCATCCGGGGCGCTGTGGAGGACGGCATCGTCGTCTCCATCGGCCACACCACGGCGGACTATGACACCGCCTGTGCCGCCATGGACGCCGGCGCCAGCCACTGCACCCATCTGTTCAACGCCATGCCTCCCTTTACCCATCGCGCCCCCGGCGTGATCGGCGCCGCCTCCGACCATCCCGGCGTCCGGGTGGAGCTGATCTGCGATGGTATTCACATCCATCCCAGTGTGGTCCGCACCACCTTCCGCCTCTTTGGAGCCAACCGCGTGGTGCTGATCTCCGACTCTCTCCGGGCCGCCGGCATGCCCGATGGGCAGTACCCCTTCGGCGGGCAGGAGATCGTGGTCAAGGGTCCCCGGGCAACGCTGGCCCACGACCCCAATACCCTGGCCGGGTCCGTCACGGACCTGATGGGCTGTCTCAAGACAGCGGTTTCCTTTGGCATCCCCCTGGCCGACGCGGTGACTGCCGCGGCGGTCAACCCCGCCAAGGTCTTGGGTATCTATGACCGGGTGGGCAGCCTGGATGTGGGCAAGACGGCCAATGTCGCCGTCCTGGACGAACATCTGGAGCTGAAAGCAGTTCTGTTCCACGGCAATGTGGCTGCCGGCTCCCTGTGAGCCGGGCTGCATAATCCACGGCACGGCCTCTACTCCATTTTCATAGAGCCCGTGATCGAACTGAAGGAGGAAAAAGCCGCCGGCCGGCGGTGCGGCAGTGTGGAGACCTGCCGTAAACCCTCGGGGGACGCTCCTCCGGCGGGGAGGCTCCAGGCGCGGAGGCGCGGGAGTCACGGCCAAGAATTATGTCAACTGTTACTTTGAAGGGCGTCAAGAAGATCTACGACAACGCTGTCACCGCTGTCCATGATTTCAATTTGGACATTGCTGACAAGGAATTCATCGTCCTGGTCGGCCCCTCCGGCTGCGGCAAGTCCACCACGCTGCGGATGGTGGCCGGCCTGGAGGAGATCTCCGAGGGCGAGCTTCGCATCGACGGCCGCCTGGTCAACGACGTGGAGCCCAAGGACCGGGATATCGCCATGGTGTTCCAGAGCTACGCCCTGTATCCCCACATGACCGTCAAGGAGAATATGGAGTTCCCCCTGAAGCTGAAGAAGGTGCCCAAGGAGGAGATCGACCGCCGCGTCAAGGACGCCGCCGAGATCCTGGGCATCACCCAGTATCTGGACCGCAAGCCCAAGGCCCTGTCCGGCGGCCAGCGCCAGCGTGTGGCCATCGGCCGCGCCATCGTCCGGGAACCCAAGGTCCTGCTGATGGACGAACCCCTTTCCAACCTGGACGCCAAGCTGCGCAACCAGATGCGCGCCGAGATCATCAAGCTGCGCCAGCGCATCAACACCACCTTTGTCTACGTCACCCATGACCAGACCGAGGCCATGACCCTGGGCGACCGCATCGTCATCATGAAGGACGGCTTCATCCAGCAGATCGGCACCCCCCAGCAGGTCTTTGACCATCCCGTTAACATCTTCGTGGCCGGCTTCATCGGCACGCCCCAGATGAACTTCTTCAGCGCCAAGCTGGTGAAGGACGGCGAGGGCGCCTATCACGCCGTGGTCAACGGCACCGACATCCCCCTGTCTGAGGACATCCAGAAGGCCCTGACCGGCAAGGATTCCCAGGACGTGACCCTGGGCATCCGCCCCGAGCACATCCGCTTTGCCCCCGCCGGCACCCCCGGTGTCCTCACCGGCACGGTGGAGGTCTCTGAGATGATGGGCAGCGAGTATCACCTCCATGTGACCTGCAGCGGCCAGGATGTGGTCCTGCGCGTTCCCACCATGGATCTGCCCGCGGAGCTGCGGGGCGGCATTACTTACGGCGTGGAGATGAGCTTCACCCTTCGCCCCGATTCCATCCATCTGTTCGATCCGGAGAGCGAGGAGAACCTGGTCCGCTTCTAAGTGAGATCAATGGATACATCTAAAAAGGGCCGCGGAAAACAACTGTTTTCCGCGGCCCTCAGCTTGTCGAAGAACCTCTGTTTGGAGAAAAAGTGTTCCGTTTCGCAGGGGGAGTACGAGGGGGCTGCGGCCCCCTCGTGTTTGATCGAATGCCTGCAAAAAGCCTGTGATAACAGGCGTTTGCCCCGCGAAGCGGGAGCTTTTCGGACTGCGAAGCAGGCCAAAAAGCGAGGCATTTTAAAGGCTGTCAAAAAAGTCCATCTGGACTCTTTTGACAGCCTCAGGGCCGAGGAAAACCATGGTTTTCCTCGGTTCGTTGTCATTCAGTTGACCCGGACCTTGACCACGCATTTACGGCAGGGCTCCGGTCCGTCCACGGCGATACCCGGCGCATGGGCATCCTCCGGCCAGAAGGCCGCGAAGCGGTCGCCTGTCACCAGGATCTTGTCCGTGGGGCCGTGGTGAAGCCAGATGTCGCCCTCCGGCCGGGCTTCCACCACCTCCGCCATGTCCTCCAGAGGGGCCACACCCATATACTCCCGTCCGGAGATCAGATATTGGATGTCCACATATTTCCTGTGGGCCTCCGGCGTGTCGTTGGCCGGCTTGCTCTCATAGCTTTGAATAAAGAAAAACAGATCGTCGCCGTCTACTTCGTACCGTCCGTCCTCCAGCTTGGAAAAATCGGTGTCCCGCAGGAGCTCCAGCCCCCGCATCACACCGGGGTGGATGCCCTGGTAGGAGCTTAAATGTTTTGTTGTTCCGTATAGCATGGAAGTGCGCCTCTCTTTCTGTCTGCCCGGGCCGCCGGGCTTTTTTCACGTAAATTGTACTGCGGAAACCGGCGGGGCGCAAGGGCTCTCCGCAAAAAACCGCGGCACACGGCCTTTCGTGACGCAGCGGGCGGCCAAGCGTGCGGGCAGTTGAACCTACACGCCGTGTGCTTCCCCGGTTCCTTTGAGAAAAGCCCGTTCCGCGGAGCCGGCAAACAGGTCGCAGACCCGGACGGACGCCGCCAGAAGGTCGTATTCCATCCCGGCGTCCAGCCAGTCCAGGCAGACGCCGATGATGGTGCATTTATAGTACCGGATCAGAAGATGCCTGTCCTCGGGTTGGATGGACAGGCCCGCGGTGGCAGCCGTTACAAATTCCTCCACGACATACAGCACCAGGTGTTCCAGGGTTTTCAAAAAGTTTTCCCGCTGGACAGAGCGGTAGATGTGCAGGATGGCCTGCTTGTATGAGCCGCAGTACTGGATGACCAGCTGGATGCAGTCTATCAGAGAGGCCGTTTGGATGTGATTTTGAATGATCTCGTCAGCCCGCTCTCTTGCCAGCCGCTCCACCAGGTCGGGTATGTCCTGAAAGTGGTAATAAAAGGTGTTGCGGTTGACGCCGCAGCGCTCGACGATCTCCTTCACAGTGATCTTGGTCAGGGGCTTTTCCGCCAGAAGCTGGTCAAAGGCGGCGGCGATCAGCAGTTCCGTGTGGTTCATCGGGAGACCTCAGTCACGGCAGCTTTGGGGCGGACAGGCGGAAAAGCGGCGGTTTTTACCATTGTGACCTCCATATACTGCGGCGGCGGCCGCGGCTGTCGGGCTTCCGGTGGACAGCATACCGAATCTGGCGCATCGCCGTAGGATCCGCGCGGGCAGAGCGCCTGGAATTTTGTAAACAGTATAACGGATGGCGGCAGAAAAGTAAAGGGGCCGCAGCCGGTGGAAAACCCGTTCAAACGGCAAAAAGGTTTTGGCGGCCTCCCACGCCGCATGAAGGTGCCTTTCCCCGGGGCATGTGCATAAAAAGAGGAAAAAAGGAAATGCTCTTCTCAAACAGCTGTTGACATATATTCCAAAATATGGCAAAATAGGTGTTAATAATTGGAATTCCGTCAAGGCGAAAGGGGACGCGTCAATGGAGTGTCGCAGAATGTGCATGTCGGCCATCAGGGAATATGAAAGGGAACTGGTCTGCGCGGAGAAAGCGGAGAGAACGGTTTTGCAGTACCGGCGGGCGGTCCAGCGGTTTTATCTCTGGCTCCCGCAGGATAAGTGTGTCACCAGGGAGACTGCCCTTGCCTATAAGGCGATTTTGCAGCAGCAGCAAAAGGCCGCCAGTGTCAACACAACACTGGCGGCGCTCAACAGCTTTTTTCACTTCTGCGGCTGGACGGAGCTTCTGATGAAGCCCCTGAAGACGCAGCGCAGGATTTTCTGTGATGAAAACCGGGAGCTGGACTATCAGGACTATCTGAAGCTGGTAGAGGCGGCGGAGGTCTCCTCCAAAACGCGGCTCAGCCTGATCCTGCAGACGATTGCCTGTACGGGCATCCGGATCTCCGAGCTGCGGGCCATCACCGTGGAATCCATCCAAAAGCGGTGCGCCGTGGTGTCCTGCAAGGGGAAGATCCGCACCATCCTCCTGCCGGGCAAGCTGTGCCGGAAACTGCAAAAATACGCGCAGCGCAGCGGCCTTTCCAGCGGGCCGGTCTTTGTCACGCGCAGCGGCGCGCCGATAGACCGGGGCAACATTTGGGCGGATATGAAAAAACTTTGCGGGAAGGCCGGAGTCGATCCCCACAAAGTATTTCCGCACAACCTGCGGCACCTGTTCGCGCGGCGCTATTACGAACAGCACCGCGATTTGTCAAAGCTGGCGGATATCCTGGGACACAGCAGCATCAACACCACCCGCATCTATATCATCTCTTCCGCGAGAGAACACGCCATCCAAATCGAAGAATTGGGGCTGGTCATATAGATTACGACATAATGATGTTTATGTCGTAAGTCATCAGACGGCATTTTTCCTGTTTTTGGATATAAAGTTTTGACTATGAGACATATGATGCGAAATACCCCTTTTTTCACCACAAAAAAATGGCAAGCCAGATAGACCGACGATTTTTAGGAAATTGTCGGTCTATCTGGCTTGCTGTTTTTGCGCCGATCCCAAAGTGAAACTGTGCTCTTCTGAAAAAAACCATGCCACAATTTGGAGAACAGCACTTGATTTTTATGTTATCTTGGGGTACAATGCGTTTGAGCATATGTAAATTGTGTTCTTGCCGTCTGCCCGGGCTTTCGGATTACGACATAAACATCATTATGTTGTGTTATATCACGAGCCCGGGTGTTTCATTAAGACATAAACATCATTATGTAATGACCTGCGCCAGACGCTGGTTCACACCCATTTTGGATACTGCGGGTTTTCCGGAAGGACGGAACGCTGGCCGTTTACCGAAAGCCTGGGGGATCAATAAAAAACGAATTCCATGAAAAGGAGAGAATGCAACATGAAAAAGCAGCGTATCCTCAGCGCTTTGCTGGCATTGTGTCTCGTCTTTTCCCTGGTGCCCACGGCACTGGCAGCGGGAGCGGACGACTTCACGGATGTTGGCAAAGACAGTTGGTGCTACGACTACGTGGACTATGTGACCTCTGAAGGTTACTTCCTCGGCACCACTGACACGACCTTCTCCCCGAATCGGAACATGACCCGTGCCATGTTTGTGGTGGTCCTGTCCCGGTTCGACAGTGTGGAGGTCGACAACAGCCAGAGCAGCTTCACCGATGTGGAGCCCGGCGCCTGGTGTGCCGGCGCCATTGAGTGGGCGGCGGAAAACGGGATCGTAACGGGTAAGGGCGACGGCCGTTTTGCCCCCAATGATCCCATCACCCGGGCCCAGATGTGCGCCATCATGGACCGCTATGTGGATTACTACACCGCGAAGCACGGCGTGGTCGTGGCCCAAAAGGGCACGGCGTCCACCCTGGCCGACCAGAGCCAGGTGCCGGCCTATGCCGCTGACGCGGTGCGGAACTGCCAGATCTATGGCCTGATCAACGGCTATCAGGATGGCTCCTTCCGGCCTCAGGCATATTCCACCCGCGCCCATGTGGCGGCCATCATTTACCGCCTGGCCTTCCTGATCGACGGAGCCAAGGACGCGGACAAGTACGTTGTCTGCCCCGACTGCGGCGAGCTGGTCCCCAAGGGCGAGCTTCGGTGCCCCAGCTGCGGCTATAAGTTCAGCGGCGGCGCCGGCGCCCAGAGCAGCCAGACCAAGCCCGGCAGCGGCCGTCCGAGCACCGAGCCTGACGAGCCCGACGAGGGTCGGTACACCTATCAGCTGACCTACAAGGACACCGATGGCGGGTTCCTGCGTCCTACTGTTAAGAAGACTACGGACGAGACCTCCTATAGATTCCCGGCCTATTACCCTGAAAAAGCCGGCCTCACCTTCGTGGGCTGGAGTCTGAAGCCCAATGGCGATGTGAAATATGCGGATGGAGAACAGATCGAACTGACCAAGGATCGTCCTGAGCTGACCGTATACGCTGTATGGGAGCCGATTCCCGAGGAAGAGATCACCTACAAGCTGATTTATAAGAGCGCAGATGGCACGACGGAGTATGATAGCCCTGCTCCCGTAACGGTGGCAGCGTCCTCTTACACGTTTGATCCCTATGTTCTGGAAGATGAAGAAACTTTGAAGTTTGTCGGCTGGAGCAAGGAAGAGAACAGCAAGACGGCAGAATATCCGACGGGCGAGGCCATTACGCTTACCCGCGAGGGCGAAGAGACGGAAGTGACCTTGACCGTATACGCCGTATGGGAGCCGATTCCTGAGGAAGAGATCACCTACACGCTGATTTATATGAACGCGGATGTCGAGGAGCAGCGTGTAACCAAAACGGTGGTAGCGAACTCTTGCATGTTTGAACCCTATGTTCTGGAAGATGAAGGAACCTCGAAGTTTGTCGGCTGGAGCGTGAACAAGGACAGCAAAACGGCAGAATATCCGAAGGACGCGTTCATTAGGCTTACCCGCGAGGGCGAAGAGACGGAAGTGACCCTGACCGTATACGCCGTGTTTAGCGGTGACCTCATCGGCAACGCCGTGCAGGATGCCATCGAACAGGCCCGGAAGGAGTACATCGATCCATTCAATAAGAATGCTGCGGTCGAGAACGGCCAAGGCACCGTGCTTGCCAAGTCCACTGTCGATATCACGGATGTTGATTTTACGGAGGAGAATGAGCGCAACCTGACGATGACTGTCAGAGCATATGTGGACGAAGAGCTGGTGACCAGTATTCTGGAGGAAGCCTCCGAGATCGCGCTGAATATGCTGCCGCAGTTCGATCCCGATGAGATCGACAAAGAGGAAGTAAAATCCATAGTTAAGGAAATCGTTGAGGCGTTTGAAAAGGCCACGGGCATTGATATTTCCAGCGGGGACATCGATATCATCAAAGAGAATGTCTACAACAAGCTGCTGGAAGAGGGAAGTAGCCTGTGGCAGAACTTCAATGACGGTGCTGGCAAGTATTACACCGGCAACGTCACGGTGAGCGTCGAGGGCGTTGAGACTGCTACGATTCTCGTCAATGAGAGCAACAAGAGCAATCCGACTAGGCTGGATGGCTCTAAACGCACCGCTGTTGTCAAGACCGCAGAAGCTATTGCTGATGCGCTGTACGCTGATTTGACGCAATACACCGACTATGTTTCCCTGGTGTACATGGATAGTATTGTTACGTTGAAATTCTCTGCTCCTGCTAATGACTATGAAGAGGTTACCAAGAACTATCCCTATACCTACAATGTAAAAGTGAGGCTCAACCTGAACGGCCGCGACCTGGTGCAGTACAAGTTCGTAGATGGCACGGGCAGCTATGTAAAACTGGTCATCTCGGAGGAAATCCAGAGCGAGTATACCGAGACAGTGGACAGCGTGGTTAAAGGCGCTTTGGACAACAAGTCCGTGCAGAAGAAACTGAATGGCCAAATTGATGCTGCTATTCAGGGGTTCATCAAGGGTACAACATTCCAATCCCTGATTGAGACAATGACGGAGATTGAAATGGAGGATCCTGAGGGCCTTGTCCAAGCGGCAATGGATGCGTGGAAACAATCCAACTATACAGGTTATTCAGAAGCTAATACTTTGGATAAGAGTCCGATGTATAAGCTGTACTGGCTGGAGCAGGATATCGACTATGATAACACGGATGTCTATGAGCTGATTAGCAGCGCTGCAGAAGCCGCAGGCCCGTATGCTGCTGATACCATGAAGCAGGCAATTGTGGAGAAGCTTGGCGAAAATAGTTTGTGGATGTTCGACGCGATTTGTAAATCGGTAACTCCTGAAAATCTGGAAGGGACCATGCTTGATTATGGCATTGACCTTACGTCAAAGTTAAGTAATTACCCTGCTGCCAAGAACTATATTCTTACGACAATTTGCGATTATTTAAACGGTTTGGAGAACGTTAAAAATAATTATGCAAACCGTGCTGTCTATTCTGCGATGACCAAAGAGATTGATGGCATGGTCAAGGAAAAGCTGCAAGAAACCAGCCAGATTAAGACTTTGATGAAGGCCCGCGCCATCCGCACCATCGCAGACTTGGAGAACGTCGAGATGGGCAAGGCCGCGGAGATGCTGGAGAAACTGACCGACAAGGCCGATATCGACCTGTCTGAATATGACAAGTACGTTGAAAAGGCAGTCAACCAGATCAAGCGTCTGCCCGCCAACGTCAGCGTCGAAGTTGCTGGCTATGAACTGAGCAAGGAAACCCTGATGAACGCTTTTGGCGGCGTTGAAACTGCCGAGGAGTTCTATGACGCCATGATCGAGCTGATGAACGACCATGAAGACCTGAAACTGGCCGACTTCACCGGCGAGGATGGCGTGCCTGTCACCGTGGCCTACAACGCAAGGACCTTTACCTTCTATCTGGTGCTTGAGATCGACTGATCCAAGACAAGACCTAACGAATCCCAGCGGTCTGCTGTGCCGGGGACGTCCCGTCCCCGGCACAGCGTCCGGGTCCATAGAACTGTGGCCGGCAAGCGCCGGCGATAGTTCCATGCATCTGGACAGCGGCGCTTTGCCGTCTGCCCCGCATACCCCTTGAAACCATGGAAGGAAGCGAACCATGAACGAAAAACTGCTGGACTACCTGGTCACCCACGGCATGCTGAGCCGGGACCAGGCCCAAGAGCTGTGGAAAGCGCATAAGGAGAGCCGGAAGCCCATCCGGGAACTGCTGACAGAGCGCGGCACGGTTTCGGAGGAGCAGCTTTTGGAGGCCCTCTCCGCCGTGTTCCGGGTCCCGACGGTCCATCTGCATGAAAACCCCATCCCCCCGGAGGTCCGCCAGATGGTGCGGCCCGATGTGGCGCGGAATTACAGCATCATGCCCTTCGCCCTGGACCCCAACGACAAGGGGACGCTGTGGGTGGCTGTCAGCGACCCCATGAATATGAAGGGGCGGGACATGGTGGCCGTTTCCAGCAAATGCCGGGTGCGGACGTTTCTGGCCACCAGCAGTGACATCCTGGCGGCCATCGGCCGCTACTACGGCTCCGACGAGATGCAGGAGGCCGCCGAGCAGTATGCCCAGGCCCGGGACGCCGACCGCACCGTGGAAGAGCAGATGCTCCAGGAGGATATCAACTCCTCCCCGGTGGTCATGCTGGTCAACTCCATGGTGGAGCAGGCCGTGCGCCAGCGGGCGTCCGACATCCATGTGGAGGCCGGGCCGGAGGGCGTCCGGGTGCGGTGCCGTGTGGACGGCATCCTCCACACCACTGCCAACTATGACCAGCGGCTTCTCTCCGCCGTCATTGCCCGCATCAAGATCATCAGCGGGCTGGACATCTCCGAAAAGCGAAAACCCCAGGACGGCCGCTTTTCCACCACGGTGGACCGGCGGGAGTACGATGTGCGTGTTTCCACCCTGCCCACGGTCTACGGCGAGAAGTGCGTGATGCGTCTGGCCCAGAAGAAGGCCCTCAGCCGCAGCAAGGAGGCGCTGGGCTTTTCCAAAGAGGAGATGGAGAAATTCGACCAGATCCTGAAAGCGCCCAACGGCATCGTGCTGGTCACCGGGCCCACCGGCTCCGGTAAATCAACAACACTTTACACCGCCCTCAGCGAGCTGAACAGCGACACGGTGAACATCGTCACCGTGGAGGATCCGGTGGAGGCCAATATCGAGGGCGTCAACCAGGTGCAGGTGAATCCCAAGGCCAACCTGACCTTTGCCAACGCCCTGCGCTCCATTCTGCGCCAGGACCCGGACATCATCATGATCGGCGAGATCCGGGACAGCGAGACCGCGGCCATCGCGGTGCAGGCGTCCATCACGGGCCATCTGGTGGTCAGCACCCTACATACCAACGACGCCGCCAGCAGCGTCACCCGCCTGCTGGATATGGGCGTGGAGAGCTACCTCATCGCCGACGCCACGGTGGGCATCATCGCCCAGCGGCTGGTGCGGCGGCTGTGCCCAAACTGCAAGCGGAGGCGCCCCATGCTGCCCCATGAGATGGACTATCTGGAGATCCCCCCGGAGGAACGGCAGCAGGCGGCCATCTGCGAGCCGGTGGGCTGCCAGCGGTGCAGCGGCACCGGCTATTACGACCGCATCGGCGTTTACGAGATCATGGAGATCACCCCTGCGCTGCGCACCATGATCTCCCGCCGCTGCACCACCGACGAGCTGCGGGAGCAGGCCCTCCGGGAGGGCATGCACACCCTGCGCCAAAGCGCCCGCCGCCTGGTGCTGGACGGCACCACCTCCCTCAGCGAGATGCAGCGCATCAGCGTGGAGGATCAGAACCGGCTGGCCGAGGTGGCCCCATGATGGATCTGCAGGAGCTGATCGGCCGCGCGGCGGCCCAAAACGCGTCGGACATCCATTTGACCGTGGGCCTGCCCCCGGTTTTCCGCGTGGACGGCGCCCTGGTCAACGACGGGGAGGATCTGCTGACGGAGGAAACCGTTCGCGCCGCCGCCAAGCAGCTGGCCACGGAGGCCCAGCTGGAAGAGCTGGACGCGGTGGGCGAGGTGGACTTCGCCGTGACCTTTCAGGACACCAACCGCATGCGGTGCAATATTTTCCGGCAGCAGGGATGCACGGCCATGGCCCTGCGTCTGCTGCCGTTGACGGTCCCCACGGCGGAGCAGCTGGATCTGCCCCCCGTGGTGGTGGCCCAGGCGGATAAGCCCCGGGGACTGGTGCTCATCACCGGCCCCACCGGCTCCGGCAAGAGCTCCACCCTGGCGGCGCTGCTGAACCACATCAACCAGACGGAGCGCCGCCACATCATCACCCTGGAAAACCCCATTGAGTATGTCCACCGGCGGAACAAATGCATCATCAACCAGCGGGAGGTGGGCACCGACACCGGCAGCTTTGCCGCCGGATTGCGGGCGGCCCTCCGGCAGGACCCGGACGTGATCCTGGTGGGCGAGATGCGGGATCTGGAGACCATCTCCACCGCCATCACCGCCGCCGAGACGGGACATCTGGTGTTCGGCACCCTGCACACCAAGGGTGCGGCCAACACCATCGACCGCATCATCGACGTGTTCCCCGCCAACCAGCAGGCCCAGGTGCGCATCCAGCTGGCGGACGTCATCGAGTGCGCCATCGGCCAGACCCTGCTGCCCAGGATCGGCGGAGGCCGCCGGGCGGTGTTCGAGGTCATGGTGGCCACACCTGCCGTCCGCAGCCTGATCCGGCAGAACAAGACGTTCCAGATCGTCAGCAGCATGCAGACCGGCAAAAAACAGGGCATGCAGCTTTTGGACGACGCCCTGATCGAGCTGGTCCGCTCCGGCCAGGTCACCGCCGACGCGGCGGCCGCCGCGGCCAACGACCCTGACGCGGTCCGGGCGGCGGGACGCTGAATTTACCATTCGATTGATGAGGAGGCACGGCTTTGCCTTTTTTTAGTTACGTTGCCATCGATAAGCACGGAAAGAAGATCAAGGAATCTGTGGAGGCTTCCTCCCTGGACACCGCCAAGAACTCCCTGCGGGGCGCGGGCTACACCATCCTGGAGATCAAGGAGCAGAACCCCCTGAACCGGGACATCAACCTGCCTTTCCTGGGAAATCCCACGGCCAAGCACATGGCCATCTTCTGCCGGCAGTTCGTGTCCATTCTCCGCTCCGGCGTGCCCATCTCCGCGGTGCTGACCATGCTGGGCCAGCAGACGGAAAACGCCAAGCTGGCCGCCGCCGTCCGGGAGATGCAGGCCGACATTGAAAAGGGCGAGACCTTGACAGGCTCCATGCGCAAGCACCCGAAGATCTTTCCCAACATGCTGGTGAACATGGTGGCAGCAGGAGAGGAGTCCGGCAATCTGGAGGATTCCTTCCGCCAGATGGAGCTCTATTTTGAAAAGGCCAAGCGCACCAAAAGCGCCGTCACCCGGGTGATGATCTACCCGTGTATCCTGCTGGTGGTCATGATCATCGTGCTGTTCGTGATGATGACCAAGATCATTCCCATGTTCCTCCAGACCTTCAAGGAGATGAACGCGGAGCTGCCCACGCTGACGCTGATGGTCATGGCCGTCAGCGACTGGTTTGTGGACTGGTGGTGGCTGTTGCTGCTGATCCTGGTGGTGCTGGTGGTGGGCGGTATTTTGTTTGACCACACCAATAAGGGACGGCATTTTTTTGGTTTTCTGGCGCGAAAGCTGCCGCTGGTTGGCAAGCTGACGGTCCGGTCCGCCTGCGCCACGCTGTGCCGCACCATGTCGCTGCTGCTGGCCTCCGGCCTGACGCTGACGGAGAGTTTGGAGCTGGCGGCGGGCAACATGAACAATATCTATTTTAAAGAAGCTGTCCGCTCCGTCCGGGGCATGGTCACCGAGGGCTGGACCCTCAGCCGGGGCATCCAGGAGACCCGCGTTTTTCCGCCCATGGTCAGCAATCTGGTGGGCGTGGGCGAGGAGGCCGGCGACCTCCAGGGCATGCTGGGCAAGCTGGCGGATTATTACGACGAGGAAGTGGAGGAGGCCACCCAGAAGCTGCTGGCGGCGCTGGAGCCCATCGTCATTTTGTTCATGGCGGTGTTCGTGGTCATCATCGTGTTCTCCATCTTCCTGCCCATGCTGAACATGACCTCGGCTTACGACCAGTATCTGTAAGCCTATACATTATTAAATGTATATCACAGCCGCTCCACACGCGTCGGATAGGCGGCGTTTTTCCCGGAGTGTGGCGATGATATAAACAGCAAAATTTTCAAGAAGAAAGGATTGATCCCCCATGAAGAAGTTCAAGGAGAGAATGGCGGAGAAAGCCGGCTTTACCCTGGTGGAGCTGATCGTGGTCATCGCCATTCTGGGCATTCTGGCCGCCGTGGCTGTGCCTAAGTATACAGGTTATCTTGAGAAGGCAAAGGAAGCCAATGATACTCAGTTGCTGTCTGCTATCAATACTGCTTTTGCAGCAGCTTGTGTTGAAAATCAGGTGTCTAATACAGATGTTACTGGCGCAAAATTTACTCCTGCAACCAGCAGTGCGGATGCCGCACTTTCTATGAGTGATGCTACTATTTCTGTTTCCGGCACTGCACTCTCTGGCGACGCTCTCTCGGCTAAACAGACTGCCATTGCAAATTCGTTTAAGGTTTTCTTTAGCGGGAATGAGAAGACACAGTTTGGCTATTACACGACCATTACTTTCAGCGGGGGTAACTTTACAGGCAGCAAAACCTAAGAAGAAAAAGACAGCCTAAATTCCCGCCCCGGCTCCTATCAGCCGGGCGGGGACGCCCCCGCACCCCTCCAATATACCTTATATAAATATATAAAGGAGCACCCCCATGACCCGATTTCTCCCCCTGCTGCTTTTGACCCTGCTGGGCCTGTGCGTCGGCAGCTTCTGCAACGTGCTGATCTTCCGCCTGCCCAGGGGGGAGGAGTTCGTGAAAACGCCCTCTCACTGCATGTCCTGCGGCCACCGTCTGCGCTGGTATGAGCTGCTGCCCCTGGTGAGCTGGCTGATGCAGGGCGGGAAGTGCCGGGCCTGCGGCGCTCCCATCTCCCGCCAGTACCCCATTGTGGAGGCCCTGAACGGCGGGGCGTGGCTGCTGACGGGGTGGCTGCTGTGGGGAGACCCGATCCATACCGTATTATACTGCGCCCTGTTTTCGGCGCTGCTGGTGCTGGCGGTCATCGACTGGCGCACCTTTGAGATCCCCAACGGACTGAACCTGGCGATCTTCCTGCTGGGCGCGGCACAGCTGGCCCTGGACCTGGGGAACTGGAAGACCTACCTCATCGGCATGCTGTCCGTCAGCCTGTTCTTCCTGCTGCTGTGGTTTGTCACGGTTGGCGCGGGCATGGGCCTTGGCGATGTGAAGCTGATGGCCGCCGCGGGATTGCTGCTGGGCTGGCAGCGGATCCTGCTGTCCATGCTGATCGGCAGCGTGGCGGGGGCGGCGATCCACTCCCTCCGCATGCTGCGGGGCTCCGGCCGGAAGCTGGCCTTCGGGCCCTATCTGGCGGCGGGCATCTGGCTCTCCGCCCTGTTCGGGGAGCAATTGATCGCCGCGTACCTGGGCCTGTTCGGGCTGTGAGGGCATCACGGGCCGATCTCCGGCCCAAGAGCCGCCGATTTGCGGCAGTTGGCCTCCGAAAGGCGGCCTGCGGGGCGCCCCATCCGGTTCACAGGCGCCGCCTCCGGCCCGCCGCGTACCGATTGGAACGATCACCCCCGTAGGGGCGGATATCATCCGCCCGCGGCCCCCGGCGGCA
>CANQPD010000024.1 GCA_947625655.1 uncultured Dysosmobacter sp. | reverse complement strand
CGAGGGGACGGGAGTCCCCTCGTGTTGGATGGAATGCCTGCAAAAGGGCTGTGATAACAGCCTGTTGCCCCGCGAAGTGGGAACTTTTTGGGCCGCGGAGCCGCCCAAAAAGTGAGGCATTGTGAGGCCCACCAAAAAAGCCCAAAGGACTTTTTTGGCGGGCCGAAGCGCCGGCTGCCCTGATTCCGGGGCAGCCGACGCTTTTCAATCCAGACGATATTCAATAGGGGAATCTTTCACAGCCGATTGCCAATGATCGGCCCCGAAAACCGCCCGATGATTTTGCGCCATGCCTTTCATCGCGGCGAGGCTTCAAAAGCAATGTATCAAACATTGAACCGGAAGTAGATCATGTCGCCGTCCTGAACCACATACTCCTTGCCCTCGCTGCGGAGCAGGCCCTTTTCCCTGGCGGCGCTGACGCTGCCGCACTTTATCATGTCGTCATAGGCGATGACCTCCGCGCGGATGAAGCCCCGCTCAATGTCCGTGTGGATCTTGCCGGCGGCCTTGGGGGCCTTGGTGCCCTTCTTGATGGTCCAGGCCCGGCACTCGTCCTTGCCGTAGGTCAGGAAGGAGATCAGCCCCAGCAGGGCGTAGGAGCACTTGATGAGCCGGTCCAGGCCGGATTCTTCCACCCCCAGCTCCTCCAGGAACATCTGCTTCTCCTCGCCCTCCAGCTCGGCGATGTCCTGTTCCAGCTTGGCGCAGATGGGCAGCACCTGGGCGCCCTCCCGCTCCGCCAGCTCCTTCACCTGCTGGTAGTATTGGTTGCCGTCCAGATCGGTGAAGCCGTCCTCGTCGGTGTTGGCGGCGTAGATGACGGGCTTCAGGCTCAAAAGGTCCGAGGTGGCGATCAACGCCATGTCGTCATCGTCGCACGCATAGGTCCGGGCGGACTTCCCGGCGTTCAGATGCTCCGCCAGACCCTTGAATACCTCCACCTCGTGGAGGAACTTCTTGTCGCCCTTGGCGGCCTTCTGGGCCTTTTCAATGCGGCGGTTCACCATCTCCAGATCCGCCATGATCAGCTCCAGGTCGATGGTCTCAATGTCACCCAGGGGGTCCACTGGCACGTTGGTGCCCGCGTCCGCCACCACGTGCATGATGTTCTCATCGTCAAAGCAGCGGACCACGTGGACGATGGCGTCGGTCTCCCGGATGTTGGCCAGGAACTTGTTGCCCAGGCCCGCGCCCTGGCTGGCGCCCTTCACCAGGCCCGCGATGTCCACAAACTCAATGACGGCGGGGGTCTTTTTGTCCGGCTCATAGATCTCCGCCAGCTTGTCCAGCCGCTCGTCGGGCACGGCCACCATGCCCACGTTGGGGTCGATGGTGCAGAAGGGGTAGTTGGCGCTCTCCGCGCCGGCGTTGGTGATGGCGTTGAACAGGGTGGACTTTCCAACATTTGGAAGTCCAACAATACCCAGTTTCATAGAAGCAAATCTCCTTTGCTGTTGTTTTCGACAGAGTATTGTATCATCTTCCGCGAAAAAGCGCAAGAGGCAGACGCGGCAAGCGCACCGTGTTTTCGCACGGTGCGCTTTTTGATCTATATATGCCGTCCCGCGCCCGCCGCATGGGCGGCTTTTCGCCTTGCCGCAGCTCTTGCCGCGAAGCCGCCGCCGGACGCGTTCGGGGTTCTCCTCGTTACCTGTACCGGTTGCCGAAGAAGTAGTCGAACAGGTCATAGGGATCCGTATAGTAGTTGCCGCCAGACTGGCTGTTGTCCTGGGTCTGCTCCTGATCCTGGCCGGCGGCCTGCTGGTCGGCGGGCACGGCGCCCCAGGTCAGTTCCACCGTAATGGTCTGGCCGCCCCGGTAGACGGTCAGCTCCGCGGTGTCCCCGGCGGAGTACTTCTTCTTGGCGGCGGTCAGGTCGTCCAGAGAGGAGATCCCCGTGTCACCGATCTTGGTGATGACGTCGCCCAATTGCAATCCCGCCTGGGCCGCGGGGCCGTTTTCCTCCACAGAGTAGACAAAGGCGCCAGAGGTGATGCTGTAGCGGTACTGCTGGGCCATGCTCTGGGTCAGGGTGCCCACGGTGGCGCCCAGATAGGCCTTGTTGGTCACATAGCCGTTGGTCATGATATCCTGGATCATGGCGGCCACATCATTGATGGGGATGGCGAAGCCCAGGCCCTCCACGGTCTCGCTGGAATAGCTGGAGTACTTGGCGGAGACGATGCCCACCACCTCGCCGAACTGGTTCAGCAGGGGGCCGCCGGAGTTGCCGGGGTTGATGGACGTATCGGTCTGGATCATGTTGAAGGGCGTACCGTCCACATTGATGGCCCGGTTCACGCTGGAGACCATGCCGCCGCTCATGGAGAAGGTCAGCTCGCCCAGGGGGTTGCCGATGGCCAGCACCCGGTCGCCCACGTTCAGGCTGTCGCTGTTCCCCAGGGTGACGGCCTGGAGGCCCGCGGCCTTCACCTTGATGACGGCGATGTCGTAATCCTCGTCGCCGCCCACATATTTGGCGTCGTACTCGTCGCCGTTGTACATGGTGACCTTCACGGTGTCGGCGTTTTCCACCACGTGGTAGTTGGTGACAATATAGCCGTCCGTGGTCAGGACGAAGCCGGATCCGGCGGAGGCGGTCTGGGTGGTCTGGCCGAAGAAGTTGGTACTGCCGGTGCCCGTGACGTTGATGGACACCACGCTGTTGACGTTGGCGGCATAGACCTCCGCGTCGCTCATCTCCGTTTTGCCGTCCACGGTGTTGACCTTCACCTGGGCGGCGGGGCGGCTGGAGACATTGACGCCGGTCTCGTTGCCGCCGCGGCTGACGCCCCAGGCGACGCCGCCTCCCACCGCGCCGCCCAGCAGGGCGCAGCACAGGGCCAGGGCGGCGATCTTCAGCCCCGTGCGGTTCTTTTTCGCGCGCTTCATCTCCTGCACCGGCCCCTGGGGCCCGCTCTGATACGCGTGGAGCTGTTCATCCACGGTGGGGGAGGCCTGGTGCTGGCCGGGTTCGCTGCCGTCCTTGCGGTAGGTGTAATGATACAGGTTCTGTTCGTCGTTATACATAAGTGATTCCTCCTGCTGTATCCCGTTTTTCTTTTGTTGAAACAAAGTATAAAAGGGGATTGTGTCAAAAATATGAAGAAAGTTTGCACGTTCTTTGAATTTCTTTCGCTCCTTGAGCCTATGTCCGCAGTATAGGCCGCATACCTTAAAAATGCCTGAAAGGGTTTTAAAGAATTTTTGAACAAGCGGCGCCGAGTCCCCGGCCGCCGGGGCGGAAGCTCTTTTTTTCATAAAATCATCAAGCGGAAGAAACAATTTCCGCCTCTCCGGCGTATTAAGAGTGAAAGGCGCTTTTCACCCATCAAACCAATGAAAGGAGGTGCTGCATGACAGACCAGGAGATTTTTCTGCGCAATGCCATGGAGACCCACGGCGACGCGGTATACCGCCTGGCCCTGTGCCGCCTGCAGAACACCGCCGACGCGGAGGACGTCTACCAGGACGTGTTCCTCCGCCTGCTGGGGCAGCCCGCGGAGAGCTGGGACGGCGAGCACCTGAAGGCATGGCTCCTCCGCACGGCGCTGAACCGCTGCGCCGACCTGCACCGCTTCCGCCTGCGGTGCCCGGCGCTGTCCCTGGAGGAGATCCCAGACATGGCCCGGCCCGCCGACGAGACGGCGGACGGAGCCCGTCCGGCGGAATTATGGGAGGCGGTGGCCCAGCTGCCGGAAAAGCTGCGGACGGCGGTGCATCTGCACTACGCCGAGGGCTACCAAACCGAGGAGATCGCCGCCATGCTGGGCGTCCCGGCGGCGACGGTGCGCACCCGGCTCCGCCGGGCGAGAATGAAACTGAAAGACCTGTTGGGAGGTATCGACGATGAAGAACCAGTATCAGACTATGATGGAAGCTATCCGCACCCCCGCCGGGCTGAATGAGCGGGTGCTGCTGGCGGCGCGGCGGCAGACGGCGGAACAGGAGACCGGGCCGAAGCGTCTGGCGAAGCGGCGCGCCCGCCCCATCCTGCGGGCGGCGGTGTGCGCTGCCTGCGCCCTGGCCCTGGTGGTGGGGACAGTGCGGTTTTACCCGGCGGAGCGGGCGGACGTGCCGGGAGACGGGGAGCCCGCCTCCACGGTGATGGTGCCCAGCCTGTCCTTCGGCCTGGCGGCTTATGCCGCCGAGACCGGGGGGCTGACTCCTGCCGGCGAGGACGGCAGACTGGTCATGGCGCAGGGCGGCGGCATCGCCAGCGCGGAGGTCGGCTGCTTCACCGGCTGCCTGTTCCAGGTGACCGGCGAGAACATCCGGACGGTCTCCCTGTCCGTTGACCGGGGCGGCCTGTACCGCAGCCGGACCCTCACGGACCTGACGGACGACCAGGTGCGGGAGTACCTGGCTGAGTGGAAGGCGGGAGCCCCGGTTTACAGCGTCTACGGCGAAGACGAGGACGGCCCCATGAACGCCGAGGAGATGGCCTCTCTGGGTGCCGCCGTGACGGAGGACTATGACCCGGAGGCCAGCTACGGCTTCTGGGTGTCTCCGGAGCAGTATAAGGCAACGGACGAGGACGGGGACCTGCGGCAGTCCCACTGGGACAGCATCGACGCCTTTGACGGCGCGGTTTTGACGGTGGCGGTCACCTTTACCGACGGCACCGAGCAGACCCGGAACTACCGGCTCTCCACCGGCAAGCTGCTGGTGGAATACGAGGACGGCCATATGGTGCTCCTGCCGGAGTGGGCGGAGGACGAAGAACCGTGTGTCTACGGCATCATGGCGGTGCCGGAAAACTGAAGATCAAACGGGAAACGGGGCCGCGGTGCGCGGCTCCGTTTTTCTGCCTAAAAAACTTTTTTAAAACTACTCCAGTAGTGTTGACAAAGACAAACTACTGTGATAGTATAACGCTATAAACTATTGCAGTAGTTTGGAGGATGCCAATATGACCGTCAAATTGTTTGACTCGGAACTGAAAGTGATGGACGTTCTCTGGCGGGAGGGCGACCAGACCGCCAAGCACATCTCCGACGTCCTGAAGGCGGAGACCGGCTGGAACATGAACACCACCTACACCGTCATCAAAAAGTGCATCGCCAAGGGGGCCGTCCGCCGCAGCGAGCCCAATTTCCTGTGCCATGCCCTGATCTCCAAGGAGGAGGTCCGGGCGGCGGAGGCCGACGAGCTGATCGGCAAGCTGTTCGACGGTTCGCCGGACCTGCTGTTCGCGTCCCTGCTGAACAGCAAAAAGCTCTCCGGCGACCAGCTGGAGCGCCTGCGGCGGATCATCGACGACGCGGAGCGGGGAGGACAGTCATGAGCCTGCTGGAGCGGAGCCTGACAGGGGCGCTGCTGATCCTGGTGATCGCGGCCCTTCGGGCCCTGGCCCAGGGCCGCCTGCCCAAGCGGACCTTTGTGGCGCTGTGGTGGGTGGCGGTTTTGCGCCTTCTGCTCCCCGCCGCCCTGCCCTCCCGGTTCAGCGTGTACACCCTGCTGGCGGGCCTGCGGCAGGCGCCGGCCCGGATCCCGGCAGCGGTGGGCGCGCCGGTCCGGATTCTCCCCGGCGCCGCCCTGCCTCCGGCGGCGGAGACCGCGCCCCAGGCGGCAGCTGCCGCCGCTGGCCCCCTCTCCCCATGGACGGCGCTGTGGCTGGCGGGCATGGCCCTGCTGGCGGCGTGGTTTGCCGTCTCCTATGTCCGCTCCCAGCGGAGATTCCGGGCATCCCTGCCGGTGGAGGAGGGTTTCGCGGCGGAGTGGGCAAAGGCCCATCGGCGCGTCGCGGTGCGGGTGTCCGACCAGATCGGCGCCCCGCTGACCTACGGCTTTTGGCGCCCGGTCATCCTGCTGCCCAAACGTATGGATTGGGAGGACGAAACGGCCCTGGCGCACATCCTGACCCACGAGTATGTCCACATCCGGCGCCTGGACGGCGTGACGAAGCTGGCTTTGGCGGCAGTGCTGTGCGTCCACTGGTTCAACCCGGCGGTGTGGCTGCTGTACGTCCTGGCCAACCGGGACATCGAGCTTGCCTGCGACGAGGCCGTGGTGCGCCTGCTGGGCCAGCCCGGGGCCTACGCCCGGACACTGCTGCGGATGGAGGAGGCCAGGTCCGGCTGCCGCCCGCTGTACAGTCACTTCAGTCAAACCGCCATTGAAGAAAGGATCAAAGCCATTATGAAACTGAAAAAGACCTCAGCGCTGGCGCTGGCGTGCGCCCTGCTGCTGGTGTGCGGCGTGACCGCCGTTTTTGCCACCTCGGCGGCGGACCCCGCCCCGAAGACAGCGCCTGTATCAGAGGCCACGCCGCTGGAGCGGCTGGAAAAAAGCATCGTCTGCGTGGACGGCAGGCTGTCCTTTACCATCCCGGAGGGCAGCGCCGGCTGGTCCATCTGGATCGGCGGGCGCATGGAAGTGGACGGCATGGGCATGAGCGTCCACTACCTGGAGGCGGAGAGCGCCGCCGGAAGCTGGGAGGGCGGAAAGACCTACCAGTTTGAGGCGGCGGACGCACCCTACGACAATCTGACCATGACCGCCGCCGTGGACGGCGAGGAGCGGGACATCGACCTGACGGCCTACCTGCCGGGGGAAGACGCCGGGCTCCGGGCGGATATCTCCGCGGATGTGGCGGCGCAGTGGGAGGACCTGCTGGCCCCGTATGTGCCCTTCGGGCTGACGTATCGGTTTGACGACCCGGACCATGACGGCAACGGGCTGGCCATGTCCTATCAGGGCCGGGAGGTCCGGGGCATCGTGGACGGCGATGTCTGGATCACGGAACACGCGGGAAACAGCGCCTATGGCAAAGACGCGGCGGAGGTTTACGCCGTGTATGAAAATGGCATCCTGACCGGCCTGCGGTTTGCCTCCGATGAGGAGCAGGCCCAGTGGACCCGGCAGCGGGAGCAGGGCGCCGCCCCGTCAGAGGGCGTCTGGCTCCAGTGGCCGGTGCAGGACGGCGGTTCCCATACCTTGAGCCAGGCGTTCGGCGGCCGCTGGCAGCCCGGCGGAGAGGAACAGGTGCTCCACGACGGCATCGACATCCCCGCGGAGCAGGGAGCCGTCATCCTGGCAGCGGCGGACGGCACTGTGGCCGAGGTGGGCTTCAGCGCCTCTGACGGCAATTACCTGGTGCTGGACCACGGAAACGGCCTGGAGACCTTCTACGCCCACTGCCGGGACTTCGTTGTGGAGGAGGGCGATACCGTGAAGGCGGGCGAAATGATCGGCGCCGTGGGCTCCACCGGCATGTCTACCGGCCCCCATCTGCACTTCGAGGTCCGGCGGGACGGCGCGGCCCAAAACCCGCTGGGAGACCTTTACGGCGGGGCGCCCAACGCGCAGCGCTTCTTTTCCGAGGATACATTGGATCAGATCAGCCTGCCCTGACGGGACAGGGAAAAATAAAACCTCCGGGATACCGGAGGTTTTATTTTATTGATCATTAAAATAAATCTTGACTTTAATAAAATTTAGGTTTATATTTAATTTTATGAAAGGGGGCGCGCATATGGAGACGATCCCAAGCTGGATGGCGGACCTGGAGGACGAGGACGTGGCGTTCATCAAAAAATTCATCCTCGCGTCGGGGTCTTTGAAGGAGGTGGCGGGGCTGTACGGCGTCAGCTACCCCACGGTGCGGCTGCGGCTGGACCGGCTGATCCAGAAGATCAGGCTGGCCGAGACGGCGGAGGCGGACCCCTATGTGTCCCTGGTGAAGCGGCTGGCGGTGGACGACAAGCTGGACTTCGACACCGCCAAGATCCTGATTACGGAGTACCGGAAGGCGAAGGGGGCGGGCTGATGTGAGGACAGGACATTACGCCCTGCAAACAAAGATCAGGCTCTTTATCGACCCGAAGGCAGCGCGATTGGAGATCGCGCTGCTGGCCGCGGCCGCTCTGGCGGAGGTCTGGCTGGCCCGCCGGGAGGCGCCCTGGCCGGGGCTGATCCCGCCGGGGCTGGCTCTTTTGCGGGGGCTGGCAAAGATCGTTGCGCTCTATGGGAACGGCGGGTCCGCTGGCTTCACACTGGCAGCCGTGCTGCTGGAATTCGCGCTGTCCAATGTCTCAACACTGGTTTTGCTGGTGATCTACGCCGTCTGCCGGGAATCCAGCAGGCGGAAGCGCCGGCGGGACCGGGAAAAGATGCGGCTGGACGATCTGCATGATCTGTGAGCCGGTGGATGGAGGTGGCATGCGTGGGGTTTGATGTGTCGGTGTCCGTGACCGGGATCGAAATGTATTTTGAGAACAGGTGGCTTCTGCTGCTTGCCGCCGTCCTGGCCGTTCTTCTGGAGATCTGGCTGGCCCGGGGCGAGCGGTGGTGGCCGGGGCTGCTGCTGCCGGGAGCGGTGCTGCTGTGGACGGTGGGAGGCTTTTTGATGAGCTGCGGCATGGCCCGCGCCTTTCTGGGAAAAATGGGCATCAGCGGCCTGATGCTGGTGCAGCTGCTGCTGCGGAACAATCTGCCCACCCTGGCCCTGCTGGCCATTTACGCCCTGTGCCGGTGGCGCCGGAGACGCAGACGGCGCCGGGAGCGGGAGCTGGACAAGACGCGGGTGGACGATCTGTAACCGCGCCGGAGTGAGGAGGAGCATGATGGAAAACTTTGGATTTGCCGCCCGCGTTGGCATCCGCGCCCATCCGCACAGCCTGCCGGCCCTGCTGGCGGCGGCCGCCCTGTGCGTCGCGCTGGAAATCTGGCTGGCCCGCCGGGAAAAACGCTGGCCGGGGCTGATCCTGCCGGGGGCGGTATCCCTGTGGGCGCTGATCGAAGCCGCCTGCTTTTTCGCGGGCCTCCGGCAGCGGTTTGCCGGGGCGCTGGGCTTTGCCCTGCTGATGCTGCTGCAGGAAATCGTGCCGGCCGCGATTTTGCTGGCGGTCTACGCCCTCTGCCGGGAGCTGCGGCGGCGGAAGCGGCTGCGGGAACGGGATAAAATGCAGATCGACGATATTTGAGGAGGTGTTTTTATGGAAATCGCATCCGGAACGATCATGCTTCTGCTGCTTGCGCTGCTGATTTTCGCCGTGGGCGGCATCCTGCTGCAGATCTTCCTCTCCCGGCGGGAGAGCAAGTGGCCGGGACTGGTGCTGCCGCTGCTGACGTTCCTGACGTCGCTGTTGAACGTGCTGGCTGTCGCAGACACGGGCAGCGTGTCCCAAAACGTCCTGCTGGTGCTGACTACCCTGCTGATCGGGAACATCCCCACCCTGGTGCTGCTGGCCATCTACTGGGCAGTCCGGGAGAAGCGGCGGGTGAAGGCCCAGATGGACAGGATGAACATTGACGACCTGTAAATAAACAGCAGCCGCCCTTCCAACAGGAAGGGCGGCTGCTGTTCAGTCGTGGGCTCTGGGCAGATTCCAGCGGTAATGGGCGGACAGGGCCCGGATCAGGATGACGGCGCCCGCCCCCAGCAGCATGGCGGGCATCTCGCCCGCGTGACGCCACAGCGCCCCGCACACCAGCGCCCCGGCGAGAGACGCGCAGGCGTAGACATGCTTGACGAAGATGTAGGGCGTGTCCCCCGCCATCATGTCCCGCAGGACGCCGCCGCCCACGCCGGTGACGACCCCCACAAACACCAGCAGAAACAACGTGGGCCGGGGGGCGTGGGCGCAGGCGATGCGGATGCCCATGACGGTGAAGATGGCAAGGCCCGCGGTGTCCATCAGGAAAAGGGACAGGTCGAACAGCCGCTGGTCCCACATCAAAAGCCGCCGCACCTGGGGGAGGAACAGCACCAGAGAGGTCAAAAGCGCCACGGCGGCGTAAATGGGGTCCTGAAAGGTGGCGGGCGGCGTGCTGCCCAGGATGACGTCCCGGATGACGCCGCCGCCCACGGCGGTGGTCAGCCCCAGGATGCACACGCCGAAGATGTCCATGTTTTTCCGCAGGCCCGTCATGGCCCCGGAAGCGGCAAAGGCCATGGTGCCCACCAGCTCCAGGATCAGAATGCAGATATCCATAGGCGCCTCACAGTCCGCCGGAGCGGATCATCTCCATAAAGGCGGCGGCGGCCGCCGTGGGAGTCACGTCCCGCAGGGTGCACATGTCCACGCTGCGGGCGGGGATGTCAAAGCCGGTCTTCAGCGCCCGGATGTCCCCGGCGTCCAACGCCTCCTGGACGAATTCCAGGGTTACGCCCGCCACGCCCAGGCCGATGCGGGCCAGAGACACCAGCAGACTGCGGGAGGAGAGCTCGATCTCCGGCGTCAGGGTGACGCCGCTTTTCAGGAAATACTGCTCCAGGAACACCCGGCTGCTGGCCTTTCGCTCCAGCAGGATCAGGGGGAATTCCGCGATCTCCCGCAGGGAGTACACATGGTCAAAATCGCAGTCGTATCCGCTGCCCGCCACAAAGGCGGAGTGGGTGGCGAAGCAGGGCCAGCTCTCCACCGCGCTGTCGGCGGGGGAGGAGGCGAAGGCGATGTCCACCGCGCCGGACTTCAGCATGCTCAGCACCTTGGCGCTGCGGCCGCTGACGATCTTCAGCCGGATGCCGGGGTGCTGGCGGTGGAAGGCGTCCAGATAAGGGGTCAAAAACCAGCCGGTCACGGTGTCGCTGGCGCCGATGACCAGGGTGCCCAGCAGCAGCTGCTGGGCCTGGGACAGCTTGTCCTCCCCGGTGGCGATGAGCCCCAGGGCGCTGCGGACGTACTGGTAGAGCATCTGTCCCTCCCCGGTCAGGGACACGCCCCGGGGGCTGCGGGCAAACAGCCGGGCCTGGAGGGCCGTCTCCAGCTGCTTGATGGACTGGCTCACCGCCGACTGGGAGATATACAGGTTTTTCGCGGCCACGGAGATGTTGCCGGTCTCGGCCACCTCCTTGAACACGCGGTATAACTCGAGCTTGACTGCCATAGGGATGCCTCCGTAATCAGATGTTCTTATGATAGCAATGCCATTATAAGTAACTTTGGCGGCAATGACAAGCCCCGGGAGGAATTTTCATCCCCCCTTTGCAAAAACCGCTGTTTTTGGTATACTACCAGCGTTAGAACATTGACGGCGGAGGGACACACATGCTGTATCACATTCTGGCGGTGGGCGACGTGGTGGGGGAGCCGGGGCTCCGGCACCTGGAAAAGCGCCTGCGGCCTTTGCAAAAGCTGAAACAGATCCACTTCACGGTGGTCAACGGCGAAAACGCCTCCGGCGTGGGGCTGACGCCGGAGCAGGCGCAGCGCATCCGCGACGCGGGAGCCGACGCGGTGACCCTGGGCAACCACACCTTCGGCAGAATGCAGATCCGGGATTTTCTGGACGAGACGCCCTGGCTCCTGCGGCCCGCCAACTATACGGGCCGGGCCCCGGGCCACGGCTGCGAGATCTTTGAGCTGAACGGCGTCCGGGTGCGGGTGATGAACCTGATCGGCCGCTGTGACCTGGATTGGAAGGCGGCGGACCCCTTTACCACGGCGGACGCCCTGTTGAAGCAGGATCAGGCGGACTTCACCCTGGTGGACTTCCACGCCGAGGCCACCAGTGAAAAGCTGGCCATGGGCTATTATCTGGACGGCCGGGTCTCCGCCCTGTGGGGCACCCACACCCATGTCCCCACCGCCGACGAGCGGGTGTATCCCAAGGGCACCGGCTATCTCACCGACCTGGGGATGACCGGGCCCATCGAGTCCGTGCTGGGCATCGAGCCGTGGCAGTCGGTGGAGAGCTTTCTGGGCGGCCTGCCGGGACGGTACAAGGCGGCGGAGGGGCCCTGCAAGCTGCAGGGCGCCATTTTCACCCTGGACAGCGCCACGGGGCTCTGCACCGCCGTGGAGCGGGTGGACATCCGATAGGAAGATAAGAGATAGAAGATAGGAGATAAGAGATATGTCGATCAAGAAAGTGAGAGCTTATTTTAAGGAATTTGGCATCGAGGAGCGCATCCGGGAGTTTGCGGTCTCCTCCGCCACGGTGGAGCTGGCGGCGGTGGCTGTGGGCGTGGAGGGCGCCCGCATCGCCAAGAGCCTGAGCTTCAAGGTGGAGGACCAGCCCATCATCATCGTGGCAGCGGGGGACGCCAAGGTGGACAACAGCCGCTACAAGGCCCAGTTCCACACCAAGGCCAAGATGCTGACCCACGAGGAGGCCCACCAGCTCATCGGCCACGATGTGGGCGGCGTGTGCCCCTTTGCCCTGCCGGAGAATGTGAAGGTCTATCTGGACGTGTCGCTGCGGCGGTTTGAGACGGTGTTTCCCGCCGCCGGCAGTGACAACAGCGCCATCGAATTGACCTGTGAGGAACTGGAGAAGTATGCCTCCAACTTCCAGGCGTGGGTGGACGTCTGCAAGGCGTGGCGGCCGGAGGAGCAGGCATAATACCGGAGGAGGGGTGCCGATATGCTGAAATTCATCCACGCCGCCGACTTCCATCTGGACAGCGCCTTCGGCGCGCTGACCGCCCGGCAGGCGGCGGCCCGGCGGCGGGAGAGCCGGGAGCTGGCCTTCCGGCTGGCGAATTACGTGAACAGCCGCGGCGTTGAATTGGTGCTGCTGGCGGGAGACCTGTTTGACAGCGGCAGCGTGTTCCGGGAGACCGGCGAACAGCTGGCAGAGGCCCTGGGGCAGATGCGGGCCAAGGTGTTCGTCGCCCCCGGCAACCACGACTGGGTGGGCCCCGGCAGCCCCTGGCTGACCGTGGACTGGCCGGAGAACGTGTACATCTTCCGGGAAAACCGCCTGACGGCGGTGGAGCTGCCGGACTGGAATCTGACCATCCACGGCGCGGCCTTCACCGCGCCGGAGCAGGCATCCGGGTTTTTGACGGGCTTTGCGGCCCCGGCGGACGGCCGGGTGCACATCGGCCTGCTTCACGGGGAAGTGGACGGCGCCGAGGCCCGCTACGATCCCATCCGAAAAGAGGAGATCGCCGCCAGCGGCCTGCATTACCTGGCCCTGGGCCACATCCACAAGCGGGCGGAGCCGGCGACTTTCGGCGAGACCCTGTGCGCCTGGCCCGGCTGCCCCGAGGGCCGCGGCTTCGACGAGCTGGGGGAGAAGGGGTTTTACGAGGGCGTGATGGACGACGGCGGAAAGGTCTCCCTGACCTTTGTGCCCTTTGCCCGGCGGCGGTATGAGATTTTGGAGGTGGACGTGACGGGACAGTCCCCCCGCGCCGCCGTGGAGGCGGCCCTGCCCGCCGACACCGCCCAGCACCTGTACCGCATCCTCCTCACCGGCGAGACCGGGGAGGGCGGCGTGGACGCGGCGGCCCTGCGGGAGGCGCTGGCGGACCGCTTCTACGCCCTGGAGATCCGGGACCACACCCGCATGGCGGAGGACATCTGGGCCCGGGCGGAGGAGGACTCCCTCCGGGGACTGTTCCTCCGGGAGCTGCGGACAAAGTGGAGCGCGGCCCAAACGGAGGAGGAGCGGGAGACCGTCACCCAGGCGGCCCGCTTCGGTCTGGCGGCCCTGGACCACAGAGACCTCAATTAATTGGGAATGAGGAATGATCTGCGCGCCTCAATCCCGTTCAATTCCTAAATCCTAATTCCCAATTGACAGGTGGTTTTATGAAGAAGATCCTTCTCATCGGCACGGGGGGCACCATCGCCTCCGAGGTGACGGACAGCGGCCTTGCGCCGGAGCTGACCACGGAGCAGCTGCTGGCGCATATCCCCGCCATCTCCGAGATCTGCCGGGTGGACTGCGTCCAGCTTTTGAATCTGGACAGCACCAACATCGGCCCCAGCCACTGGCTGCTGCTGGCCCGGTGCATCCGGGAGCATTACGCCCCCTACGACGGCTTTGTGGTGACCCACGGTACGGACACCATGGCCTATACGGCGGCGGCTCTCAGCTATCTGGTGCAGGGCAGCCCCAAGCCCATCGTCCTCACCGGGGCCCAGAAGCCCATCGGCTTCGACTCCACGGACTCCAAGGTAAACCTCACCGACGCCTTCCGCTGCGCGGCGGAGGACATGCCCGGCGTCTCCATCGTGTTCGACCACAAGGTGATCCCGGGTACCCGGGCCAGAAAGACCCGTTCCAAGAGCTTCCAGGCGTTTTCCAGCATCAACTACCCCTATCTGGGCGTCCTGCGGGACGGCGTGCTGCTGCGCTATATCCGGCAGGACTGCGGGGCGGCCCCTGTTTTTTACGATACCCTGGACGACAAAGTGGCCCTGCTGAAGCTGCTGCCCGGCGCGGACCGGGCCCAGGCGGACTTCCTGCTGGAGCGGAACGACGCCCTCATCATCGAGAGTTTCGGCGTGGGCGGCCTGCCGGAGGCCGGCGGGTTTTACGACTGCATCCGCCAATGGATGGACGCGGGGCGGATCATCGTCCTGACCACCCAGGTGGCCAGCGAGGGCAGCGACCTGGGGGTCTATCACGTGGGCCACGTGCTGAAAAACGGCCTGGGCGTGCTGGAGGCCTATGACATGACCACCGAGGCGGTGGCGGCCAAGCTGATGTGGATACTGGGCCAGACCCGGGACCGGGCCGAGGTGGAGCGGCTGTTCTACACGCCGGTGGCCAGGGATATCCTCTGGCCCGCGGAACAGGGGTGACGGATGCGCTGGATCATTTCACCCGCCAAGAAAATGCGCCGGGAGCGGGATTTTCTGCCGCCCCGGGCGCTGCCGGACTTCCTGCCGGAGACGGAGCGGCTGCTGGCCCATCTGCGGGGGCTGGACTACGGGGCGCTGAAAAAGCTGCTCGAGTGCAACGACCAGCTGGCAAAACAGAACTATGAGCGGTATCAGGCCATGGATCTGCGGCGGGACCTGACCCCGGCCCTGCTGGCCTATCAGGGCATCCAGTACCAGTACATGGCCCCAAATGTCCTGGAAGAGGACGACTATGAGGAAATCCAGGAGCACCTGCGGATCCTCTCCGGCTTTTACGGGCTGCTGCGGCCCCTGGACGGTGTGACGCCCTACCGCCTGGAGATGCAGGCGAAGCTGCGGACGGAGTTCTGCCGGGATCTATATGATTTCTGGGGCGGCCGTCTGGCGGAATGCCTGGGGGCGGAGACGGACCTGATCCTGAACCTGGCCAGCGAGGAGTACGCCAGGGCCGTCCGGCGGCACCTGCCCTCCGGGACGCGGATGGCGGACGTGATCTTCGGCGAGACCACCGGCCGCGGCTGGGTGGAAAAGGGCGTGTACGTGAAAATGGCCCGGGGGGAGATGGTGCGCTTTCTGGCCCAGACCCGGGCCCGGAGCCTGGAGGATGTGAAGTGCTTTGACGGCCTGAACTACCGCTATGTCCCGGAGGCGTCGGCACCGGGCCGGCTGGTGTTCCTGCGGGAGCGGGCGCCGGGAAAATCAGCCCTTGACACCCCGGACAAATCCTGCTAATATACTTGGATATAAGTGAATAGCGTGATGAACGGAAAGAGTAACAGTCCACCCAAAGAACAGAGAGGGCGCGTCACCGGCTGCAAGCGCGCCTGCGGCGGGAACTGCGAAGTGCGTCCGGGAGCGCGGGGGATGTGGAAGCCCTCCGCCTGGTCCGCGTCAAGGACCTTCCTTGAGTGATAAAAGAGAGTGGAACCGCGATTCGTCGCCTCTCGTACTTTGGTACGGGGGGCGCTTTTGTTTGCCTCCCGGCCGGCACAAGGAGTAATGCAATATGGCAAAACGAGTGACCCGTCTGGGCGGCCTGCTGGCCGCCTACCAGCGCCGCGACCCCGCGGCCCGCAGCAAGCTGGAGATCTTTCTCCTGTATCCCGGCGTCCACGCCGTGCTCTACCACCGCGCGGCCCACTGGCTGTACTGCCGCCGCCGCTTTTTCCTGGCCCGCTGCGTCTCCCAGTGGAGCCGCTTCTGGACCGGCATCGAGATCCACCCCGGCGCCACCATCGGCCGCCGGCTGGTCATCGACCACGGCATGGGCATCATCATCGGCGAGACGGCGGAGATCGGCGACGACTGCCTTTTGTATCAGGGAGTGACCCTGGGCGGAACGGGAAAGGATAAGGGCAAGCGCCATCCCACCCTGGGCAATAACGTGCTGGTGGGCTCCGGCGCCAAGGTGCTTGGCCCCTTCACCGTGGGGGACAACGCCCGCATCGCGGCGGGCGCCGTGGTGCTGGGCGAGGTGCCGCCGGGCTGCACCGCCGTGGGCGTTCCCGCCCGGGTGGTCCGGCACAACGGCAAGCCCGTCTACTATGCCGACGATGTGGACCAGATCCATGTGGCCGACCCGGTGGTGGATGAATTGGTGGCCATGTCCAAGCGCATCGAAGACCTGGAAAGACAGATCAAAGCTCTGACGCATATACAAAACCAGAAAGGAAGGACAGCCTGAAATGTATCTTTACAATTCGGCGACCCATAAAAAAGAGGAATTCAAGACTCACACCCCCGGCCATGTGGAGATGTACACCTGCGGCCCCACGGTGTACCACTTTGCCCACATCGGCAACCTGCGCAGCTATATCATGGAGGATGTGCTGGAGAAGTATCTCCGCTACGCGGGCTATGACGTGAACCGCGTCATGAACATCACCGACGTGGGCCACCTGACCTCCGACGCCGACGAGGGCGAGGATAAGATGCTCAAGGGCGCCAAGCGGGAGCACAAGACCGTCATGGAGATCGCCCAGTTCTATACCGACGCGTTCTTCGACGACTGCCGCAAGCTGAACATCAAGACCCCTGACGTGGTGCAGCCCGCAACCGGCCTGATCGACGACTATATCAGGATCGTCTCCAAACTGCTGGACACCGGCTACGCGTATCTTGCCGGCGGCAACGTGTATTTCGACACCTCCAAGCTCAGCCGCTATTACGTCTTCAACGACCACGACGAGGAGGATCTGGCCGTGGGCGTCCGGGAGGGCGTGGAGGAGGACACCAACAAGCGCAACAAGAACGACTTCGTGCTGTGGTTCACCAAGAGCAAGTTCGAGGACCAGGCCCTGAAGTGGGACTCCCCCTGGGGCGTGGGCTATCCCGGCTGGCACATCGAGTGCTCCGGCATCTCCATGAAGTACAACGGCGAGTACCTGGACCTCCACTGCGGCGGCGTGGACAACGCCTTCCCCCACCACACCAACGAGATCGCCCAGTCTGAGAGCTACCTGGGCCACCCCTGGTGCTCCCACTGGTTCCATGTCCACCACCTGAACACCAACGACGGCAAGATGAGCAAGTCCAAGGGCGAGTTCCTGACGGTCTCCCTGCTGGAGAGCAAGGGCTACGATCCCCTGGCCTACCGGTATTTCTGCCTCCAGAGCCACTACCGCAAGGCGCTGGTGTTCAGCTATGAGAACCTGGACAACGCCGTGGCGGCGTACAACAAGCTGGTCGGGCGCATCGCGGCCCTGAAGCCGGAGGACGGGGACGTGGATCAGGCGGTATTTGACGAATACAAGGCCAAATTCCTCCAGCAGATGGGCAACGACCTGAACACCTCCATGGGCGTGACATCCATCTTCGACGTGCTGAAGGCAAAGACCAGCGACGCCACCAAGCTGGCCCTGATCGGGGACTTTGACCGGGTGCTGAGCCTGAGCCTGCTGGAAAAGGCGGCCGCCAAACGGGCCGAGGACGCCAAGGCGGCCCAGGCGGCGAAGACCGAGGGGGGCTATACCGTCACCGGCGAGGGCGACCCCGCCATCGACGCCCTGGTCATGCAGCGGTACGAGGCCAAGAAGGCCAAGAATTTTGCCGAGGCCGACCGCATCCGGGATGAGCTGAAGGCCCAGGGCATTGAGATCACCGATGTCAAGGGCGGCGCAAGCTGGAAAAGAGTATAATTGACAGAAAAACCCATATTATGATATAAAAGCCCCGCTTTCCCTTGGGAAAGCGGGGCTTTGCGCATACGGCAGGCGCTGTGTCCGCAGACACGTTTCGAGGCCAACCGCCCGCAGGGCGGCTCTTAGGCCGAGATGTCGGCTACACATACCCCGAAAGGGGGTGGAGCCATGCGGATTACGTTACATATCGGACGGTTCACCGTGACGATTATCGTAAAAAGTAGAAACCGCCACTCGGCCAAGTGGCGGTTTCTTTAGCTTTGCTAAACTAACGATCTAGGGTCGACCGCTTGTTGCAGCGCCCTTCAATGAAGAGGCGCCCTCCCGCCGTCATCCGGCGGAAGGGCGTTTTTACACGCGCACAGGGATCCGGGCCTCCAGCCATTGAAAAATATCCCCGTACACCGTCTCCCGGCAGTCCTCGCACAGGATCTCATGCCGCAGCTCCGGATAGAGCTGGAGGGACACATCCCGGACACCCGCCTTCTGGAAGCTGCGGAACGCCTTCTTCACGCCCCTGCCGCAGTCCCCCACCGGGTCCATCTCCCCGGAGATAAAGAGGACGGGGGTGTTCAGGTTCATCCTTTTCAGGTTCTCCGGCTTTGCGATGAAGGTCAGGCCCCCCAGCATCTCCCGGAACAGCCCCGAGGTGGGGGTGCCGCCGCACAGGGGGTCCGCCAGATAGCGGTCCACGTTCTCCATGCTGACGGACAGCCAGTCGTTTGATGTCCGGTTGGGGGCGAAGCGCTTGTTGTAGGCCCCGAAGGCCAGCTTTTCTACCAATGGGCTGGCCCTGTCCTCGCCGATGCGGGCGCTCTCCGCCGCGGCCACGGCCCTGCCCCCGGCGATCAGGGCGGGGGACTGCTGCCCGGTGCCCATGAGGACGGCGCCGTCCACCGTGCCGGGATAGCGGATGAGATACGTCCGGGCCAGGAAGGACCCCATGGAGTGGCCCAGCAGGAAACAGGGCACGCCGGGGAAGCGCTTTCCGGCCAGCTGGCGGCGGGTGTAGAGGTCATCCACCACCCAGCTCCAGCTGCCCCTGGGGCCGAAGTACAGCCGCGCCGCCCCCTCCGCCACGGAGCCGCCGTGGCCCAGGTGGTCGTGGCCCGCCACGGCAAAGCCCCGGGCCGTCAGGTATTCCGCGAAGGGCTCGTACCGCAGGATGTACTCCGCCACGCCGTGGGAGATCTGCAGGACCGCCCGCACATCCCCCTCCGGCAGCCACTCCACCGCGTGGATGGCGGTTCTGCCGTCGGCGGAGGGGAAGGTAAATTCATTTCTCACCATGGAAAATCCAGCCTCCCTGTGATATAATTGCCATCATGATACCATACTCCGGCGAAAAATACCAGAGGAGGACGCCTATGGAGACCTATATCGCCGCCCTGGACCAGGGCACCACCAGCTCCCGGGCCATTCTGTTCAACCGGGCCGGGGAGATCGTGGCCCGGGCCCAGCATCCCTTCCGCCAGATCTACCCCCAGCCGGGCTGGGTGGAGCACGACCCCATGGAGATCTGGGCCACGGAGAAACGGGCCCTGGCGGAGGCGGTGGACGCCGCCCACATCGACCCCAAGCAGATCGCGGCCTTAGGGCTGACCAACCAGCGGGAGACCACCATCCTGTGGGACCGCGCCACCGGGCAGCCGGTGCACAACGCCATCGTCTGGCAGTGCCGCCGCACCGCCGCCATCTGCGACCGGCTGAAGGCCGACGGCCTGGGGGGCGCGGTGACGGACAAGACGGGCCTTCTGATCGACGCCTACTTCTCCGGCACCAAGATCAAGTGGCTGCTGGACAACGTCCCCGGCGTCCGGCGGCGGGCGGAGCGGGGGGAGCTGTGCGCCGGCACGGTGGACTCCTGGCTGATCTGGAACCTGACCGGAGGCCGGGCCCATGTGACGGACTACTCCAACGCCTCCCGGACCATGCTGTTCAACATCCACACCCTGCAGTGGGACGAGGAATTGTGCCATGCCCTGGGCATTCCCATGCAGCTGCTGCCGGAGCCCCGGCCCAACAGCGAGGCCTACGGCGCGGTGGCCCCGGACATCCCCGGCCTGGAGGACCTGGCGGGCATCCCCATCTGCGGCAGCGCGGGGGACCAGCCCGCGGCCCTGTTCGGCCAGGCCTGCTTCACGCCGGGCCAGGCCAAGAACACCTACGGCACCGGCTGCTTCACCCTGATGAACGTGGGCGGCCAGGCGGTGCGCTCCCGGGCGGGGCTGGTGACCTCCGTGGGCTGGTCCGTGGGGGGCGAGACCGCCTATGCCCTGGAGGGCAGCGTGTTCAACGCCGGCAGCACCATCCAGTGGCTGCGGGACGAGCTGGGGCTGATCGGGACGGCGCCGGAGTGCGACCGGCTGGCGGAGAGCGTGCCCTCCGCCGGCGGCGTGTACGTGGTGCCCGCCTTCACCGGCCTGGGCGCACCCTATTGGGACATGTACGCCCGGGGGACCATCGTGGGATTGACCCGGGGCACCACCCGCGCCCACATCGCCCGGGCAGTGCTGGATTCCATCGCCTTTCAGGTGACGGACCTGGTGCGGGCTATGAACGCCGACGCCCCCTGCCCCATCACCACCCTGCGGGTGGACGGCGGCGCGTCGGTCAGCGATATCCTGATGCAGACCCAGGCGGACCTGCTGCGGCTGCCGGTGGACCGGCCCGCCCAGGTGGAGACCACCGCCTTCGGCGCCGCGGCCCTGGCGGGCCTGGCGGCGGGGGTCTGGAGCGGCCTTGAAGAATTGGAGGGCCTGCGCCGCAGCCAGCACCTGTTCCGGCCCCAGCGGAAGGAGGCGGACTGCGCCGCCGACTACGCCCAGTGGCGGCGGGCGGTGGAGCGGTCCCGGAGCTGGATTGAAAACGATGTGTAAACAAATGGAAAGCCGGTTGCGTTTTGAAAAAAAGTGCGCTATACTGGGCTTATCCTCAGTGAGCGAGGATCAAACGCGTTGAAAACAGGCCGGAAGGCTGTATATGAAAGGGGATTTCCAACATGGCGTTTTCTATCGATGAACTGACCAAGAAGGCAAAGGACATGGCAAACCTGGCCGCCGACAAGACCAAGGATGCCGCCGAGCTGGTGAAGATCAACGTCGCCATCGCCGGTGAGCAGAAGGAGATCGAGAAGAACTACCGCGTGATCGGCGAGTGGTTCGTCAACGAGTACGAGGGTGAGATCCCCGACGCCGTGCGGGAGATGGTGGAGGCCGTCAACGCCTCCAAGGCGAAGATCGCGGAGCTGGAAGCCGGCAAGCCCGCCAAGGAGGAGGCTCCCGAGGCCGCGCCCGCGGCCGGCGAGAAGGCCTGCCCCATCTGCGGCGCGGTGTCCGACAGCAAATTCTGCCCCCAGTGCGGCGCTCCCATGGGAGAATAAGCGTATTTGCCCCAAACAGCGTGTGCCTTTTAGGCACACGCTGTTTTTTCCGGCGGCTGATTTTTTGTTAAAATGTTGCATTTGCCATATTATATGTGCTTCCAAAACGGTATGCTATAGAAAATTAGCGGATTCTTAACAGAAGGGGGAAAGATAAAATGCCGTTGTTTCCTGTGAAGTCCATGTCCCAGCAGTGTGAGCTGGAAAACGCCGCCGAGGATTACCGCGCCGCCAAAAAGGTGGAGCAGTACCGCGTCAGCGGCGAGGCCATGTATATCTCCGCGTTTCCCGGCAGCAAATATATCCCCTTTGCCGCGCTGAACCAGGTCTGGACCAAGAATACCGGCATCAGCGTCACCGGCACCTGCGGCAAGCAGATCCCCATGGTGTGCCTCCGGCTGTGCTACGACGGGGAGTTCTACCAGAACTACCTGTTTGAAAAGCAGTCCAGCGCGGACAAGGTGCTGGACCGCATCCGGGCCCGCCGCCCCGACGTCCCGGTGGACCGGGACACCAGCCCCAGGGCGTGAGAAGCCTAAAAAGCCCCGCCGGATAGCCGGCGGGGCTTTTGCTTTTGGGGCTTATTCGTAGTGGAAGACCTGTTCAAAGGCGATGTCGGCCCGGTCAAAGGGGAATTTCTCCCTGTCCACAGGGATCTCGACAAAGCCAAACTTCCGCTACAGGTGAAGGGCCTGGACGCACCTGCGGTTGGAGACGATGACGACTTTTTCCGCCCGCCGCTCCCTGGCGTAGTCGAGACAGGCTTTCAGACAGGCGCTCCCGGCGCCGGTGCCGGTATACATGCCCCGGGCGCAGAACTTTTCGATCTCCCACTCTCCGTTGGGCAGAGGGGCGATCATACAGGCCGCCAGGACCTCGTCCTGATCGTCCACGGCGAAAAAGACCTGCCCGCCCTGGGCCAGGGACGCTTCGATGCCCTCCAGCACGGCCAGGTCCTCCGGCTCCAGGGTGAACATTTCGTTGATCCACTGCTTGTTCAGCGCGATGAAGGCCTGCTTGTACTTGGGATCATAGGGTACGATGTTCATGGAATAGGCTCCTCTCCGGCGGCTGTTTGGGGACCGCATGTTTTTAAAATGCCGGTGATGACGTCAAAGGCGTCGATGAGCGCCCTGCAATCGTCCGGCGCCAGCGGACCGATGACGGCGCTGATCTGCTGGTTGGACTTTTCGATAAGCTCCTCGGTCAGGGCAGTCCCCCGCTTCGTCAGGTGAAGCTGGAAAGACCGGGAGTCGGTCTTTGATGCCGTCCGGGTCAGATGGCCGTCCTTTTCGCGGCCTTTGATGATCCGGCTCAGATAGCTCTTGTCCAGATGCAGCGCCTTGGCGATGTACGCGGCGTTGCAGCCGCCGTGCTCGTATAGCTCAAACAGAACTCTGGCCTCCGTGGCGGAGTACGATGAGCCCAGATAGTGATTGCCCAGCAGCTCGAAGGTGGGCATATAGAACCGGGTGAACGTCCGGATGCGGGACACGGCGGCCTCCCGCGCGGCATGGCGGTCTGCGTCCATCAGATGCCTCCTGTTTGATATAGTTGACTAAGTCCACTATTTGGAGTATACGACAATTGGTGGACTTAGTCAACTGTTTTTTGAAAAATTCTGCCCGGGACCGAAAAAAGCCCCCGGCATAGCCGGGGGCTTTTGCGCGTTTTAGAATTTGTTCCGAATGACCTGCCGGTATGCGCCGGTCTCCAGATCGGTGTACCGCACGAACAGCGACACCTTGTTGTCCGGATTCAGGGCGTTCCACATCTGGTCCGCCAGGGTCTCGGCGTCGGGGGCGTCCAGCGCCACCCGCTCCGGCTCGCCCTCGAAGGAGGGGAGGGGGCTGCCGTCGCCCATGTAGGTGTGGATGAAGCGGCCCTCGCCGGGGAGGGGGTGATCGTAGGTGTAGAAATAGCGGTGGCAGCAGGAGGGATCGCCGTCGGCGGACTTCAGGATGGACAGCTTGAAGCTGCCGTCGGGGGACAGCAGGCCGGAGATGCGGGGGGTGTAGTTGGGGGCGTCCGGCTCAAACTCCCGGGTGTGGAGGGAGGAGGCGAAGGTTTTGCCCGCCAGCAGGCCGTCCCGCACGGTGTCGGTCTGGTCGCCGTTGGTGACGATGAGGCCCCGGCCCACCTGGCGGACAGGGTGATAGATGATGAGGCTGGGATCGGTCATCTTGGAGGGGTCGTGGGCCTCGGTGCGGATGCCGTCGTCGGTGACGGTGAACACCCGGTTGCGGGAATTCTCGCTGCGGCCCATGATGAAGTAGGCGGCGACGGCCTGTCTGCCGTCGGCGGTGCGGCCCAGGACGATGCCCCGGCCGGGGTAGGGGTTGCTCTCCAGCAGTTGTGTGAGGTTCAGCTTGTCCATATGTGTGGCTCCTATCTCAAAAGTTTCTTTCGTTCCTTGTAGTCGGGCAGGTATCGCTCCAGCAGGGCGTAAAACCGGGGGCCGTGGTTTTTCTCCCGGATGTGGCACAGCTCGTGGACCACCACCAGATCCACGGCCTCCTCCGGGCAGTTCATCAAAAAGCAGGAGAAACACAGGCTGTTTTTCCCGCTGCAGCTGCCGTAGCGCTTCCGGGCCGTGGTGATTTTCAGCCCGGTGGGGACCAGGCCCATTCTTTCGCTCCAGTACGCCACTTTTCCCGGCAGGACGGCCCGGGCCTTGACTTTCAGGGCGGCGATATCCTCCGGTGTGGGGGCGGGTGGGGCGGAGGCGGCTTTTTGCCGCTGCCGCGCCAGATGCGTTTCGATCCAGGCGGTGTGGCCCTCCACGAACGCGTCGATGCGTTCCTTTGACAGCCGCAGCGGCGCCCGGACCAGGACGCGGCAGTCAGTTGTGATCTCCAGTGTCAGGGTCCTCCGGCGGGAGCGGATCAGTTCATACGGTTCCATGGGATTAAGAATAGCACGGCCGACGGAAAAAGTAAATAGAAAGGTAATACCCTAATTGCCGCAGTTTGCTCAATCCCGGCTTTTGGCCCTCCGTTCGGGACGTTTCAAAAAGGGATGGCCGCGGTGAGATCGCGAAACAGTGACGGTTGACATTTTTCGCCGGAATGGATACAATAGGAATCCAGTGAAAACCGCGCTTGCGACATTTGATATAAAGGTAAAGGATTTGAGACTATGGCACAGGATAAGAGACAAGTGGACGCCATCACCGCCCGGGACGTGGACTTCGCCCAGTGGTACACCGACGTCTGTAAAAAGGCTGAGCTGATCGACTACACCTCCGTTAAGGGCATGTTCATCTATCGCCCCTATGGCTACGCCATCTGGGAGAACATCCAGGCGGAGCTGGACCGCCGCTTCAAGGAGACGGGCCACGAGAACGTGTACCTGCCCGTTCTGATCCCCGAGTCCCTGCTCCAGAAGGAGAAGGACCATGTGGAGGGCTTCGCCCCGGAGTGCGCCTGGGTCACCATGGGCGGCAGCGAGAAGCTGGAGGACCGCCTGTGCATCCGCCCCACCTCTGAGACGCTCTTTTGCGAGCACTATGCCAACATCATCCACTCCTGGCGGGACCTGCCCAAGCTGTATAACCAGTGGTGCTCCGTCCTGCGGTGGGAGAAGACCAGCCGTCCCTTCCTGCGCCACCGGGAGTTTTTGTGGCAGGAGGGCCACACCATGCACGCCACCGAGGAAGAGGCCCGGGAAGAGACCATGCAGATGCTGAACGTCTATGCGGACTTCATGGAAAACTATCTGGCCATGCCCGTTATCAAGGGCCGCAAGACCGACAAGGAGAAGTTCAACGGCGCCGAGGAGACCTACACCGTGGAGTGCATGATGCACGACCACAAGGCCCTCCAGGCCGGCACCAGCCACTACTTCGGCGACGGCTTCGCCAAGGCCTTCGACATCACCTTTGCCGGCAGGGACAACCAGCCCCACCACCCCCACCAGACCAGCTGGGGCGTCTCTACCCGCATGATCGGCGGCATCATCATGACCCACGGCGACGACAACGGCCTGGTGCTGCCGCCCCGGGTGGCTCCCATCCAGGCGGTGGTGATCCCTGTGGCCCAGCACAAGCCCGGCGTTCTGGACGCCGCCGCGGCTCTGCGGGACCGGCTGAAGGCCGCCGGTATCCGGGCCAGGATGGACGACTCCGACAACTCCCCCGGCTGGAAGTTCGCCGAGTACGAGATGAAGGGCGTGCCCCTGCGGGTGGAGATCGGCCCCAAGGACATGGAGAAGGAACAGTGCGTCATCGCCCGCCGGGACACCGGCGAAAAGGTGGTCGTGGCCCTGGCGGAGCTGGAGGAGAAGGTCCGGGAGCTGCTGGATGCCGTCCACGACAACATGTACGCCATGGCGCTGAAGAATCGGGAGGACAACACCTTCGACATCAAGACCCCCGAGGAGGCCAAGGCCATTGCCGAGGGCAAGGGCGGCTTCCTGCGGTCCAAGTGGTGCGGCGCGCTGGAGTGTGAGCTGGCCATGAAGGAGCGGGCCGGCGTCACCTCCCGCTGCATGCCCCTCAGCCAGAGCGGCACCGAGGGCGTCTGCCCCGTGTGCGGAAAGAAGTGTACCACTGATATTTACTGGGGCGTGGCCTACTGATGAAAACGGGGAGGGGAACGGGAGTTCCCCTCCTTTTTTCTGCCAGGCTGGCAGAGGGGGGATGCACCCCCCATTTCTCTTTTTCTTGAAAAAGAGAAACGGGCCGTGCACGGTCCAAAGAGAAACCGCTTTGCGGCCAGAAATTTCCCCTGTTCGGGGAAATTTGGCCTGTGCGCGGGGGGCCGTGCGAATCGGGATCGGCATAAACTTGTCAGGCTTTATCCGGCTGCGCTGTACGCTGGCGTTTAGTAGGACGTTCAAGCCGCAATTAGGGGCGTGGGTGCAGACTTGTGGGTACTTGACGCAAGGGCTTGCGCCTCTGGCCCCGCTGCCGCTAGTGGGCTGTAAACCTGTGCTGGTACAGTATTTACGGAAATGCCTATTGACAACTCCTGTAGGGCGGGGCGCCCTCGCCCCGCCGCGTGGGCCGTTATCCCGCATTGGGTGCAAACGGAAAAATGGTTCCCCTTGGAAAAAGTCCGAAGAATGTAAGGAAATATCTTGCAGGGGCGGATATCATCCGCCCAGAACGTAGGTAATAGCAGACTCCCCTCCATCTGGCCCTGCGGGCCACCTTCCCCCAGGGGAAGGCATGTGGAGCGAAGCAGGTGTTAATGGGCCGATGTGCGCATCGGCCCGTGCAGAGATGGTGCTTTGCGGCGGGGCGAGGGCGCCCCGCCCTACGGGGTGACACGCCACACCAACATGGAGGAACAGCCCGCGTAGCGGTAGCGGGGCGGTTGGTGAAACCCTTCCGACATGCACCCACAAGCCTGCACTCAACGTCCCAAATTGCGGCTTAAACCTTCTACCGAACGCCAGCGTATAGCGCAGCCGGATAAAGCCCAGCAAGTTTGTGCCGCCCCGATTCGCACGACCCCCGTATTTAGGCCAAATTTCCCCGAACAGGGGGAATTTGGCCGCAAAGCGCCTTTTCTTTTGGACCGTGCACGGCCCGTTTTCTTTTCGGCAAGACCGAAAAGAAAATGGGGGGTGCATTCCCCACGCCGCAACACGGCGTAACCCTCCCGCCCCGCCCGCCAGGGCGCCCCCCTCACTCCCCCGCAGAAAACCGATCAAATTTCCCCATTTCCGGCCCGCCAAAAAAATCTTCAAAATTTCATCAAAAACAGAGAAATTCCTCTTGACAGCAAGGGAATTTTCTTTTATCATATAGTGGCTGTGCGGAAAAGGACTTGTCCTGTCCCCAGTACTGCGATGAACCGGGAGATTGCTCCGAAAGGAGGTAACTTCCGGGGAGTATGTCCGATAATCGGGCGGCTGAGAAGATCTGTACGTCGCGTAGATCGCCACGCCATGATCCGCGTACCGGCCGTAGGTCCCCTGCGCCGGTATTTTTCATGAGCGGGAATGATACGCACGGATAAGCGTATAGAAAAAATTCTCTCGCCGTAGGTCGTCGAGACTGCGTCAAACTACCTACGAAATCAGGAGGAAACAAACCATGGCACAGAAAGAAATGATCCGCATTCGCCTGAAGGCCTATGACCACCAGGTCATCGACCAGAGCGCAGAGAAGATCGTCGAGACCGCCAAGCGCACCGGCGCCGAGGTCTCCGGCCCCATCCCTCTGCCCACCAAGAAGGAAGTCGTCACCATCCTGCGGGCCGTGCACAAGTACAAGGACAGCCGCGAGCAGTTCGAGCGCCGCACCCACAAGAGACTGATCGACATTACCAAGTCCACCCCCAAGACCGTCGAGGCCCTGATGGCCCTCGAGCTGCCCGCCGGTGTGGAAATCGAGATCAAGCTGTAATCCCGCGTCTTTTTCCGCCATGCCGCGTTGGACCGCCTTGCCGTACACACGGCACTGTCTGCGGCGCTCCGCCTTGCCTGGCGAAAAAATCTGCATGATTACCCGGTCTCACCGAGAATCCCCATTTAATATGTTGCTCACCCAATGCTCATCGTCTTGCGAGATGAGCGGGTCATGTCGGCAGAGCAATGCGGCGGCTTACCCAACCCGTCCGTATCTAAGCCGACCAATAACCTTTCAGGAGGAGAATACACAATGAAAGCTATCATCGGCAAAAAAGTGGGCATGTCCCAGATTTTTGACGAGAACGGCCATGTGATCCCCGTCACCGTCATCGAGGCGGGCCCCTGCGTGGTCGTTCAGAAGAAGACTTCCGAGAAGGAAGGCTATCAGGCTGTTCAGCTGGGCTTTGAGGATGTCCCCGAGCGCAAGCTGACCAAGCCCGAGATGGGCCACCTGAACAAGGCCGGCGTGTCCCCCAAGAAGCACCTGCGGGAGTTCGACCTGGAGAACGCCGCCGAGCTGAACATCGGCGACATCGTCAAGGCCGACACCTTCAAGGCCGGCGACTTTGTTGACGTCACCGGTATCAGCAAGGGCCACGGCTTCCAGGGCGTTGTCAAGCGCCACGGCGCGGCTGTGAAGCGCAACACCCACGGCGGCGGCCCCGTCCACCGTCATCAGGGCGCTCTGGCCGCCGGCACCGATCCCGCCCGGATCTTCAAGGGCCGCGACGGCGCCGGTCACATGGGCGTCGAGCAGGTCACTGTCCAGAACCTGTCCGTTGTCAAGGTCGACCCCGAGCTGAACATGCTGGTCGTCTGCGGCGCCGTTCCCGGCCCCAAGGGCGGTCTCGTGACCATCAAGTCCACTGTCAAGGTCCACAAGGTCAAGCAGGCTGGCGCCGACATCAGCAAGAACCCGCAGAAGGCTTCCGGCCGCAACCCGCAGAAGGCCTCCGCCAGAAACAAGTAAGAAAGGGGTGCTTGAGTAATGTCTACTATCAAAGTTTTGAACATGGCCGGCGCGGAAGTCGGCACTGTGGAACTGAACGACGCGATCTTTGGCATCGAGCCCAATACCGTCGTTGTGCATGAGGTCGTCAAAAACCACCTCGCCAATTGCAGACAGGGCACGCAGAGCGCCCTGACCCGCGCCGAGGTCTCCGGCGGCGGCAGAAAGCCCTGGCGTCAGAAGGGCACCGGCCACGCCCGTCAGGGCTCTACCCGGTCTCCCCAGTGGACCCACGGCGGCATCGTGTTCGCTCCCAAGCCCCGGGATTACAGCTATGTGCTGAACAAGAAGGTCAAGCGCCTGGCGCTGAAGTCCGTCCTGTCCGCCAAGGCTGCCGAGGGCAAGCTGGTCGTGATCGACGCCATCAAGATGGACGCCATCAAGACCGCCGATTTCCGCAAGTTCCTGGACGCCGTCAAGGTCGATGGCAAGGCCGTCGTCGTGACTCCCGCCGCTGACACCGTCATCGTCAAGAGCGCCCGGAACATCCCCGGCGTGCTGACCACTCCCGCTGCGCAGCTGAATGTCTATGACATCATTAACGCCCAGTACCTGGTTGTGGATCAGGCCGCCCTCGCCAAAATCGAGGAGGTGTACGCATAATGACTGCTTACGATATCATTATCCGTCCCATTATCACCGAGCGCGCCATGTCCGGCGCCGCCGACAAGAAGTACGTCTTCGAGGTCGCCAAGAACGCCGGCAAGGTCGAGATCAAGAAGGCCGTTGAGGAGATCTTCGGCGTGAAGGTCGCTTCCGTCAACACCCTGACTGTCCCCGGCAAGGAAAAGCGCATGGGCGCCGGCCGCCCCGGCATGACGAAGACCTGGAAGAAGGCCTATGTCCAGCTGGCCGCTGATTCCAAGACCATCGAGTTCTTCGAAGGCATGGTCTGATAACGGAAGGAGAGTAAAGCGATATGTCTATCAAAACCTTTAAGCCGACGACTCCCTCCAGACGTCAGATGACGGTCTCCGGTTTCGACGGCATCGACAAGAAGGCCAAGCCCGAGCCCAGCCTGACCGAGCCTCTGAAGAAGAGCTCCGGCCGCAACAGCTATGGCCGCATCACCGTCCGCCACCGCGGCGGCGGCAACAAGCGCAAGTACCGCGTCATCGACTTCAAGCGCGACAAGGTCGGCTCCGCCACCGTGCTCCGCCTGGAGTATGACCCCAACCGCAGCGCCAACATCGCCCTGATCCAGTATGAGGACGGCGAGAAGCGCTACATCCTGGCGCCTGTCGGCCTGAAAGCCGGCCACAAGATCATGACCGGTCCCGACGCCGATATCCTGCCCGGCAACGCGCTGCCCATCGCCAACATCCCCGTGGGCACCATCATCCACAACATTGAGCTGCATCCCGGCAACGGCGCCCAGCTGGTGCGCTCCGCCGGTACCTCCGCCCAGCTGATGGCCAAGGAGGGCGGCGACGCCCAGATCCGCATGCCCTCCGGCGAGGTCCGCATCGTGCGCACCAACTGCTACGCCACTATCGGCCAGGTGGGCAACATCGAGCACGAGAACATCAACATCGGCAAGGCTGGCCGCAAGCGCCACATGGGCTGGCGTCCCACCGTCCGCGGCTCCGTCATGAACCCCAATGACCACCCCCACGGCGGCGGCGAGGGCCGCGCCCCTGTCGGCCGTCCCGGCCCCGTCACTCCTTGGGGCAAGCCCGCCATGGGCTACAAGACCCGCAAGGGCAAGAACCCCACCAACAAGTTCATCGTGAAGCGCCGCAACGAGAAGTAAGGGAGGCAAGTTAATATGAGCAGATCCATTAAAAAAGGCCCGTATGTTGCCCCGGAGCTTCTGAAGCGGGTCGAGGAAATGAACGCCAAGAACGAGAAGAAGGTCCTGAAGACCTGGAGCCGCAGCTCCACCATCTTCCCCGCCTTCGTCGGTCACACCATCGCCGTTCACGATGGCCGCAAGCACGTGCCCGTCTATGTCCAGGAGGACATGGTCGGCCACAAGCTGGGTGAGTTCGCGCCCACCCGCACCTTCCGCGGCCACCGGAAAGATTCTTAATTGAAGGAGGATGCTGAACATGGAAAAGAAAGAAGCCAAAGCCTACCTGCGCTATGTCCGCATCGCTCCCCGCAAGGTCCAGATCGTCTGTGATCTGATCCGCGGCAAGGATGCCGGCACCGCCATGGCCATCCTGATGCAGACCCCCAAGGCCGCTTCCGAGCCTCTCCAGAAGCTCCTGAAGTCCGCCTGCGCCAACGCTGAGAACAACTTCGGCATGGACCCCGCCAAGCTGGTGGTGTCCGAGGTGTTCGCCACTCCCGGCCCCATCCTGAAGCGGATGATGCCCCGGGCCCAGGGCCGCGCCTACCGTATCAACAAGCGCACTTCTCACGTCACCCTGGCTGTGACGGAAAAGGCATAAGAGGGAGGAGAACAGTTTATGGGACAGAAAGTTAATCCCCACGGCCTGCGCGTGGGCGTCATCAAAGACTGGGATTCCCGTTGGTATGCCAGTGATGAGAAGGTCGGCGATCTGATCGTCGAGGATCAGAAGATCCGCAAGTACCTGAAGAAGACCCTGTACGGCGCCGGCGTGCCCAAGATCGAGATTGAGCGCAGCGCCGATACCGTCACCATTTTCCTGCACTGCGCCCGTCCCGGCGTCGTCATCGGCAAGGGCGGCGAGCAGATCGAGCAGTACCGCCTTGCCGTTGAGAAGCTCATCGGCAAGAAGGTGAAGCTGAACATCGTCGAGGTCCGCAACCCCGACATGAACGCCCAGCTGGTGGCTGAGAACATCGCCCAGCAGCTGGAGAAGCGCATCTCCCACCGCCGCGCCATGAAGAACGCCATGGCCCGGGCCATGCGCGCCGGCGCCAAGGGCATCAAGTGCTGCTGCTCCGGCCGCCTGGGCGGCCGCGAGATCGCCGGCGTGGAGCACTACCACGACGGCACCATCCCCCTGCAGACCCTGCGGGCCGACATCGAGTACGGCTT
>CANQPD010000023.1 GCA_947625655.1 uncultured Dysosmobacter sp. | reverse complement strand
TGTAGCCGTTGGTGACGGCGGTCTGGACCTGCTCCAGCTGGGTGGCCTGGGTGTTGTTGGCGTCGAAGTCGTCATAGTCGATGCCGGCCTCCTCCAGCTGCTCGTTCAGGGAAGCGCGGACCGTGGACAGGAACGCGTCGCTGAAGGCATACCAGAACACGCCCACCTTTAGGCCGCTGACGTCGGGCTCCTCCGCCGCAAAGGCGACGGCGCCCAGGCTCATGACCATAGCCAGCGCCAGGACGATCGCAAGGAATTTCTTCATAGGTGTAGTCTCCTTTTTCAAATATTTGCCGGGGTCATGGGTGAGAAAGAGCGCGGATATGGGCCCTTCTCCGTTACGAAACGCTTATGTACCCCTACATTTAAGTCAATCTTACCAATAATCCATCGTCTTGTCAACAACTTTTGTAAATTGTGAATAAATTGATATTCTTTGTGTAAAAGCGGGATAATAAGTGCGGCCCGGCACAGGCCGGACCGCTCATCTCTCACTTGTCGCTGTCGGACTTGGGCGTCGCCTCGGGGTTATCGCCGGTCAGGTGGCCGATGGCGTCCTCGCCGGCCTGGGCCACGTCGTCCACGGCGTCTTTGCCGCCTTGGATCAGGTCGTCCACCGCGTCCTCGCCGGCGCCGATGACGCCGTCCTCCGCGTCATGATCCTCGTCGATGACGCCGTCGGCGGTCCTGTCGGTGGGCGCGGGGCTGGGGGCCGGGGTGGCCGTGGGCCGGGCCGTCTCGGTGGCCGCCGGCGTGGGAGACGCCTTGGCGCCATCCATATCCCTGGAGCAGCCGGCCAGGGCCGAAAGGACCAGGACCGCCGCCAGCAGGGTGGAAATGATGGTCTTCATCACGTATGCCTCCATTGAACTTAGAATTTGTACAAGCACTATTATGCCAACTTTTCGCCGAAACTTTCATAGACGCATAAAAACAGTGCTGGAAATATCTGATTGCAATGGAGGCGCGGCTATGTAATAATGGGACCATGGAACGTGAAAAGACATGCTGCTTCACCGGCCACCGGGCCGACAAGCTGCCCTGGGGCGACAACGAGAGAGACCCCAGATGTTTAAAACTGAAAGAGGCCATCGCCGACGTGCTGGCCTCGCTGTACGCCAACCGATGCCGCCACTTCATCTGCGGCATGGCCACCGGCGCGGACATGTACTTCGGCGAGGCGGTGGTGGCCCTGCGGGACGAGCACCCGGACGTGACGCTGGAGGCCGCCGTACCCCACGCGGGCCAGGAGGCGAAGTGGAGCGGGGCCTGGAAGAGCCGCTACTTCCGCCTGGCGGAGGAGTGCGATACCCTCACCGTCCTGCACCGGGCCTATACGCCGGACTGCATGATGGACCGGAACCGGTACATGGTGGACGCCTCCCACTACCTGATCGCCGCCTATAACGGCTCCCCCGGCGGCACCCGCAGCACCATGCTCTACGCCATGCGCCAGGGCCTGGAGATCATCGAACTGGAAGTGGACGCAAAATAGCAGGACAGGTCCACCCTGTCCCGCTATTATTTTATTAGTCAGGCTCCGGCAGTTCCTCCACCGGCCGGCCGTATTCATATATGGCGTGGCTAGGGAGGTCTATCTCGTCACTCCAAAATACGCAGGTCCGGCTCTCGTCCAGCTGGACCTGCTGGAACAGACCCGGCACCTCAGCCAGAAGATGATACCCGGGCAGCCACAGATCTTCCTTGACATCATACACGACCTTCCGGCCATCGTCAAAGGCCGCCGCCAGCTGAAAATCCGGGAGCGGGACCAGCTTCAATATCCTCTGGATCATGTCCGGCACCCCCTCACAGCGGCGGGAGCTTCCGGATGGTCTGGCTCTCCCACATCTCCTGCAGTTCCGCCTGATGTGCTCCCAGCCATTCCCGGACAAGCTCCTGTGCTTTCAGCGGCAGATCGCCCTGGAGCATCTCCATGCTCTGGATATTGAACTCTCCCATATACTCCCCATACAGGGCGTGTATGTGGCTGGGCTCATGTTCCTTCGGCTTGAAAAACATCTTGATCACGATGCCGTAAAACCGTGCTATCTCCGGCATAGCCCCTGCTCCTTTCCGGCGTCCCGTTCCATATGCCTTTTCCCTAGTATACTCGTATTATAGCATACAAGTCAATCAAAATAGAAAACCCCGGGGATTCTCTTCCCCGGGGTCTTATGGTGGACGATACAAGACTCGAACTTGTGACCTCCCGCACGTCAAGCCTCCCGGCAGGTGCCCAGGCGCCCATTATACGGGCCTTTTATGGGCAAAAATGATTGTATATCTATAAAAATGTCTACCATACGCGCATTTTTGCCCTCTTTTTGCGGGTATGCAGCCCCCTGTCCCAGGTCATGTATCAAAAGCGGCCCGGACTTTCTTTATGGTGTCCGCCGGGCGGCCCTGCATGATTTTGACATACCAGTTTAACGTCGTTTCGCCCTTTTTGTGCCCCAGCAAATACTGGGCCGTGGCAAGGTCCGCCCCGCCCAGTATCAGCTCCGTGGCATAGGACCGGCGGAGCGTGTGCGGCGTCACGGCGAAGTCCAGCGTATGCGGGCAGCCCTTATGGTATCCCCGCCGGTCCACCTTTTTGCCGTCGGCGCCGCGCTTTTTCGCCCGTGACCGCCGCTTTTTGGGCCGGTATTCTTCCAGCTGCCGCCGTTCCACCAGGGACCATATCGCCCGGAACGCCGCCTCCGTGCAGGCCTGGCCCTTTGTGTCGTGGATAACGAAGTCCGACGCCCCAGTGGCCTTTTCCGCCTGCAGGCATTCCACAAGGGCATCCGGGATGGTGACAATGCGCCAGGCGGCGTCTGTTTTCAGATCGTCATATATGACCGGCTCCCTCTTCCCTTTTTCCCATAGCAATTTCCGGCGGATATTCAGGCATGGGGTATCACCGTCCAGCGTGACAGCGTCCCATTGCAGCGCCAGGGCCTCCTCCGTTCGCAGGCCGGCATACAGGCCCACCATGACAAAGGGGTATGCCCGCGTCCCCCTGACGGCCTCTATTAGTTTCTGGCGCTGTTCCGCGGTAAGACTGTCCTTTTTGCTTGACGTCTTCCCCCCGGCCTTTAAGGTGGCACAGGGATTGTTGGCCACCAGCCCCTCCGACACGGCCAGGGCGAACATGCCCTTTAGTACAAACACGATTTTCTGCTGCATAGAGCGGGACATATGGGCCTCCGCTTTCATCAGGTCCGCGATATGGTCCGCCGTCACGTCCAGCATGTGCATATTGCCGATATGGGGCAGAATGTGGAGGCGCAGGGAAAGGTCAAAGTCTGATAGCCTGGACTCGGACAGATCGGACGGCTGCAACCTCATCCATGTGACCGCGTACATGCTGACGGTTGGGTTATGCTGCAGAGCGATAAGGTGGTCAATTTCCGCCTGGCGGGCCTGGACCTTTTCTGCCAGCTCCTCCGCCGTGGTGGCGTAGACCTTGATATACTTCCCCCGTTCATCTTTCAAATACTGCTTATAGGGGTATTCCGCCATTGTATCCCCTCCCCAGGATATGCAAGGGCCCGGCCATGTGCCGGGCCTCTTTATTTTTCTGGCAGGTAAAAGGCCAGTGATATGTATACCTCCGAATTGCCGTAGTCCTTTGTGCCGCGTTCAAAGGACGCGAATACTGGCCAGCCCCTCCGCAACCAGTCGTTGGTCATGTCCTGCAAAGGGCCCCGACGCAGATACCCCAGGCGCCGCCCTTGCCAAAGCAACGCGACCGCGTTTTTGTCGTATTCATTTGACGGCTCCGGCGCGGTTTTAAGCGCTGGGTGATCTACAACGGCGGCGGGCTTGAAATATCGCCAGTCTTCCCAGGGCGGATATATCCTAACGCCCCTAAAGACCCGCACCAGGATAAAGCCGTGGGCCTCTTCTGGATAGTCTTTCAACGGCGCCAGAATTACGCGGGCAGGCCCCTGGGCATGCTCCGCCTCCTGGGGATGGGGCGGCTGCCCCAGAATGGCCCCAAAAAGGCCTCGGCGTTTTTCTGCCATATCAACGCCTCCTTGCCCTAAAGGGAATCACGACACCGCCCTGTCGGCCCCCGCTTGCTTATAGGGGGCCAGGGCATGGTCAACAATCCCTCTTATTTCCATGGGGGCAGCATGGTACGCCGTCAACACGTCGGCGTCCGAATCCGGCACCGCGGCCCACTTGGAATTTGAAAGCCCCAAGAGATAGTCGGCGGTGACATGGTAATAGGCGCAGAACTTCAAAATAAGGTCTTCCGTAAGCTGGCTCGTCCCCAATTCGTATTTTGATATTGTCGTGAAGTGGACGCCGATCACGGCGGCGACATCTTCCTGCCGGAGGCCCCGGTCCTCCCGAATCTTGCGAAGTCTGTTCATAGCAACCCGCCCAATTATTTTTTAATGGGTATATTATACAACCGCGCGTTTTATTTTTGGTCAAACTAGCTAAATTCGCTAATTTCAGAATGATACCCCGTTGACTTTAGCGAAACACGCTAGTATATTATTACCTGCAAGCATATTTCGCTAGTACATAAGGCACGACAAGCAGAAACAGAAAATTTCTTATGAACATGGAGGAACCACAATGAAACGCTATTACTACACCTTTGGAACGGACGAACACTTCCCTTTTTCCGGCGGCTGGATTGTCATAGAGGCCCCCGACATCAAGACGGCACACGAAATTTTCCGCGCCGCATATCCCGACCGCACCCCCGGCGTGCTGAACTGCGCCGACTACTACCCGGAGGCGGTCTTCAATGAAACGGGCATGGCCAAGGGGAACCGGGGCGCCTGCTGCCACCGGCACATTACCTATAATGAGGCCCTGTCCATCCTCCCCCACATCGAAATCACCGTGGACGGCAGGGCGCTGAACGCCCGCCCCCGCAACTGGCGCCAGGCGTATAACACCTTGCAGAACTGCGCCGCCGTTTCCCCGTTCGCCTATGCCGTCGCCATTGGCCCGGACGGCCAGCGCCGGGAGTACGTCACCAAAGGCCACCGCGCCGTGGCCCTGGGCAAGTAAGGAGGCAGCCATATGCAGATCGGATATTTCCATTTACGGCAGGACAAGGTCTTCCGGCGTGACTACGAGTGTGCCGCCTGGTACAAGGATATTTTGGTAAAGGCCGGGAAATACCCCGCCGAGGCCAAGCCCGACCCGGACAACCCCAACGAAATGGGCCGTGTATTCGTCCACCTGCCCGGCGTCGTGCAGTCGGATTATTTCGGCGCCCTTTACTGCGGCATGCCCATAAGTGACTACGACAGTGCCAAGAACGCCGGCACCGCCGCCGACTATTTGATGGACTGTTACCCGTACAGCGTCGCCGACAGCGCACTGAACGAACCAGACACGCCCTGGGAGCTGCTGCCCGAATTTGAGGCCCGGACTATAAACGGCGTGTACAACGGGACGCCTTACACTACCCACGGGATTTTCAGGAAAGGAGCGCCGACACATGCCTGAAAGGACATACACCCTCCAGCTGACCGGGACCGACCTTTTTATTATCCGCTTTGAACTGGAGCGGGTGGCCGACGAACACGACAAAAGCGCCGAAATGACCGCCGAACTGGTGGCCGCGGGCTATGGCACCGTTAAAGACACCGCGTACTGGCGTGAACAGGCGGCGAACTGCCGGGCCGTCGTCGCAAAGGCCCAGGCCGCCCTGGACGCTGGCCCTGGCCTGGGGGTATGACAATGGGCAACTTTACCCCCGCCGAACTGCGCCTGATTATCACCCTGGCCGACGAACGGCGCCGCGAGTATCTGCGGGCCGCCGACGGCAAAGAAACGGAAAACAGCCGTTTCACCGACGGCATTTTCAAAAAGGCGGTGGCCATGCTGCAGGAGGCCACCGCCCCCCGCCCCCGGCGCACCGCGCCAGCGCTGACGCCATCCAGACCGCGGGAGGGCGACCCATGACCGTTACTTTTTACGACAAGCAAAAGCTCCGGCGGCTGCACGTTTCTGGCGTCGCCAAACTGACCGGGAGCATGAAAGTGGACGGCCGCCCCGGCGGCTACCGTGGCCCGGCCTATGTGTGCGCTGACACCGCCGGCCAACACGTCACCTTTTCCGGGGACCGCTATACCGTCGAAATGGTAGAGGAGGAAAAATGACCCTGCAGGACTACGTTATTGTGGCCGCCCTGGCCCTGTTCCTTATCGGGCTGGGCGCGATCTTGGCCAGACTGTAAAGGAGGCAAGCCCGTGGAACTTAAAGAAATGAGAAAGGCCGCCAACCTGACCCAGGCCGCCGTGGCCACCGCCCTGGGAGTAACCCAGGCCGGCATAAGCAAATGGGAGCGCGGAACGGACCGCCCAACGGTGGACAAGTTGCGCCCCCTGGCCATCCTGTATGGCCGCCCGGTGGCCGAGGTGCTGGACGCGATACTGGGAAAGGAGGCCCCCGACCATGTCAACAGCATACCCCCGGAATGACTCCGGCGAAAGGGCGAAAGACGCCCAGACTCTTATCAAAACCGGGCGAAAAACCGCCGGTATGAGCCAGGAGGACCTGGCCGCGTTCCTGGGGACCGACCCCAGGACGCTGCGCCGCTGGGAGTCCGGCGAGGCCCCCACTCCCGACGACATTATGCTGGCGGTGGCCAAGCTGGCCGGCAGTCCCCTGCTTATGTTCCGCCACTTCAAAGAGAAGTACAAAATAGCGGACGAAATCATGCCCAGCGTGCAGTCCATAGCGCTGTCCCAGGCCGTCATAAACCTGTTATATTCCCTGGCAGACCTTGAGCGGGAACAGGTGGCCACCAAACTGCTGGACCTGGCCGCTGACGGCATGATCGAATACCAGGAAGAGGCGGACTTTGCCTATATCATGGCAAAGCTGGACGGCGTGGTACGCGCCGTTATGAATTTGAAATACTGCGAGTTGAGGAGGTCCGACTATGACGGGGAAAATGTTGACAGTTAAGGACGCCGCCGGGCGCCTGGGCGTCCCGGTCAATACCGTGTATAAGCTGACCGCCGAACGGCAGCTGGCCCACTACCGCATAGGGCGGGCCGTCCGCATTGACGAGGCGGACCTGGACCGTTATATTTCCGGCTGCTATAAGTCCGCCCAAGCCCCCGTCAGCGTCACCCAGCAGGCCGTCCAGGCCGTCCGCGCCGCCTCCCCTACCATGACGGGCCCCCAGGCCCGGCGGGCTGCCAGGGCCGCCATGGCGGCCTATGGCGAGGGCTACACCGGCCTGGACTGCCTCAAGCGATAAGGAGGGCAGCGTATGGCAGACTTTAGACAAGCCTCCGGCGGCGCCCTTGCTTTTATCCCGGCCATGGTCCTGTACGACACCGAACTGACCGACAAGGCCAAACTGGTATATGCGGAAATAGCCCGGCTCCTGGGCTCAGACGGCTACTGCTGGGCACGGGACCAATACCTGGCAGACGTATGCAGCTGCTCCGTCAAGACAGTGTCGCGGGCCATCCACGACCTGGCCGCTGCCGGGTATATCCAGGTGGAACTTGGGGCGAATAAAAAGGGCGCGGAGCGCCACATCTACATCGGCAGAATTGCCCCCCAGGGGGGTATGGACAAAAATGTCCATACGGTCAAAAACGACCAGAGGGGTATGGACAAAAATGTCCAGACCCCCCCTGCCACACAATATAAAAAGAATAATAATAATACGGACATACGCGCGCGCACGCGCACGCGCACGCGCGAGGTCCCGGAGGCCGTAGACACTGTTTTCCGTGGTTTTGCCGGGGACGACGCCGAACTGTACCAGCGCATTATGGACCTGGCGGAGGTGCGGCAGTCAAAGCGTAAACCGTACAGGACGGCCCGCCAGGCCTCCATGCTATGCAGTAAGCTGACCCGCATAAGCGGCGGCAGCCGGGCCATTATGGTGTCCATTTTGGACACGGCCATAGAACACGGCTGGGACTCCGTCTATGCCCCGCGTGACAGTGAACAACCCCGCCCAGCGCCCACGCCCGGCGCCGTAAAAGAGGCCGACGACGTGGAAACCTGGGAGGGCTGACCGATTGAAAGGAGGTGAAACACCATGCACGACGACAACTTCAAACCCATACCCCTGCAGCGCCGAAGTGACCCGGACCAAGAGGCCTATATTTTCAGTAAGCTGTCGGGGGCTGTCGGCTATGTGCCCCAGGACCCGGAAAAGCAGACGGCGCCCCCAGCGCCCCCGCCGGCCAGGCCACTGACCAACGCCGACGACGCCCTGGCCATCGTCCGCAAGATCACCGCCCCGGACGTGCCGGACTCGCGGAAATATGAGGCCATACGACTGGTGGCGACCTTTGACCGCCAGGCGCCCGTAAGCAAGGCGCAAATGTGGCGCGTGATACGCTGGCTCCTGGACCGCTGCCCACGGCCTGGCGCCGGGCCCCAGCTTTATGACGCCATCCGCTCCGCCCAGGAAAGGTAAACCCAAAAACTATGGAGGTATCAAAGATGGAAAACAACCTGGTACACATCAAGACCAAAACCGGCCTGGAAATCGACATAGACCCCTCCAGCGCCGACGACATGGAACTGCTGGACGCCTGCTATGAGGTGCAGGAAGTCGGCAATATGCTGGCCCTGCCCAAGGTGCTGCGTCTGCTGCTGACCGACGAGGCCCGCGCGGCCCTGTACGCCCACGTCCGCGTAAATGGCCGCGTGCCGTATGAACCCCTTATGGCTGAAATTGTGGACATCATGGGCGCCGTCGGAAAGGCCAACGCGGCGAACGTACAGCCCGCCGTCGTTCCGGCCCCCGCCCTGGCCCCTGCGCCCGCCCCCGTTCCCACCGTGCCCCCCATGGCCAGCTCTGCCGACGACAAGGTGCAGCCCACGTCCCCCGCGCCCACGCCGCCGACCCAGCAGCACATTGACAGCGTCATGGCCAGACTCCGCGCTGCAATGACCTATACGGACCCCAAGCGGGTATCCGAGCTGGAAAGCGCCACCCGCGCCGCCATCAAAGTGGCCAAGCCGGAGTCCGCCTGGCACCTGTTGAACGAGGTGGAAAGCGACATACAGATTTTGGAGCTGCGGAACGAGGCCCAGAAAATCGTGGACAGTGAGGCCGTCCAGTCGGCCCAGGCGACGACAGACCCGGCCACCGTGGCCAGCATGTCCGCCCAGTAAGGCGGGCGATCTAGGAGGCATGATATGAATACTTCAAGCGAAAAAGTGGAGGCCCCGGCCCTGGAAACGACCGAGCAGGCCGTAATTGGCGCCATGCTGATAGAGAGCCGTTGTGTGGGCGACGTCGTCACCACCGTAAGCGCGGACGACTTCATACATGCCTCCTACCGTCGCCTGTTTGAAGTCGCGCGGGACCTGTACAACGAGGGCGCCCCGGTGGACATCGTGACCATCATTGACCGGGCCGGGGGCAGCTTAAAGCAGCTGGCAATCACCTGCATGGATACCACCCCCACCGCCGTGAACGTCCTGAAGTACGCCGAGATACTGCACCAGCAGGCCACGTTTTACCGCCTGCAGGTTGCCGCCCTGGCCGTGTCCACCGCTGACAATCTGGAAGAGGCCACCGACCTGCTGGCCCAGGCCGCCGCCATCGTGAATGGCCGTCCCGGCGTTAAGGTCTATTCAATCACCGAACTGGCCGCCGACTTTATGACGCGCCTCGGCTCCCCCGCGCCGCCTTACATACAGTGGGGACTTGGAATGCTGGACGCCAACCTGCACACCGCTGCCGGCCACTACGTCATTTTGGGCGCCAGGCCGTCCACGGGCAAAACCGCCCTGGGGCTGCAGACGGGCCTCAACATTGCAAAGCAAAAGCGCGTGGGTTTCATAAGCCTGGAAACTGGCCACGAAACCGCCGGGGACCGAATCGCCGCCAGCAACCTGCCTATTACCCTGCCGGATATAAAGCGCCGCCAGGTGGACATTAAAGGCCTGCAGCGGATTGCAGAGAGCCCCGCCCTGGCCGACATGACCACCCGAAATTTCGACTTTGTGGAGGCCTCCTCTATGACCGTCCAGGAAATAAAGTCCTTGGCCCTGGCCCGGCGGTATGAAGTCGTGATAATCGACTATGTGCAACTGATACGGCCCACCGTGCGCGGCGACCGCCAGGAGCAAATGCAGGACGTGTCTATCCAGCTGCGGGCCATGGCCCAGCTTACCGGGATTACCATCATAGCCCTGGCCCAGCTGCGCCGGCCCAGCTCGGAATCAAAGAACGCCGCGGCCACCATGGCCGACCTGAAAGAATCCGGGCAGTTTGAACAGGACGCCGACACGGTGCTGCTTATGTACCTGGTGAACCCCAACGACCGCGCCGGTGATCGGTGGATAAAGATTGATAAGAACAAAGACGGCCACGCGGGCCTCAAGTCCCGGTTTTCCTTTGACGGGAAAAAGCAGCTTTTCACCCCCGTAAAGGCGGACGGCTCCAGCCTGGACGGCGGGCCTGTATTCACCGAACTGGACGACGAAGAGACACAATACGAACTGTCTTTTAAGGACTGACAGGAGAGACATCATGCAAGTTGGGGACAGAAAAACGGAGCGCATGACCCTGGGCGACTGCCGCCCCGTCACAAAGACGGGCACGGTGGTATATATCCACCCCCGCCGCCTGTTTTACATCGTGGAATTTGACGTGGGCGGGCGAAAAGTCCGGGAAACCTATTACTTCCCGGCAAGGCGGGGACGTAATGCCCAGTAAGCCGTTGACGCTGTCCTGCCGGGACCGCACCCACACCATTGCCGAGTGGGAGAGGATAAGCGGGACGCCCGGCCACACCATCCTGGCCCGCGTCCGGCGGGGCTGGCCAGTGGAGGAGGCCATCTTCACGCCGCCCATGAAACGCGGGGCATACCGGGAGAGCCTAAACAAAGTGGTCAAAAGCTGCCGGGGCTGTTACCATTACAAGCCCTATTACTGGGGAACGAACCTGCAGCAATGGTATTGTGACTATATAGGCGACACCGGCCACAAGCGACCTTGCAAGCCGGGGGCGGGCTGCACCTGCTACACAAGAGAGATACCCAAACATAAACCACGAAAGGATTTTGAAGTATGAAAGTAGTTTCTGTTATGAATCTAAAGGGTGGCGTCGGGAAGACCACGACTGCCATCAACATGGGGGCCATCCTGACCCGCGCCCACCACAAAAAGGTGGTATTGATGGACTTGGACCCCCAGGCGAACCTGACGGCCTTTTTTGGCATGGGCCACCACGGCGGGACGGCTTTTTCCCTGATTGCCGAAGACATAGACCCCGCCGCCTGCACCTACCAGCTGGGCCAGGAGCAGCTTTATGTCGTCCCTGGCGACATCAACCTCATTATGGAAGACCTGGCAGCGATCACGAAGAACGGCGGCAGCGCCCGCACCTTTACGCGCCTGGGCGACGCCCTGGACGTCTACCGGGCCAGTGACGTGGATTATGTGATTATCGACTGCCCGCCCTGCTTTTCGGCGGCGTCGGTGGCGGCCATCTACTGCAGCGACGAGGTGATAATCCCCATCAAAATAGACGGCTTTTCCATTGCCGGCGTGGCCCAGCTTAAAGCGCAGATTGACGCCCTGACTGGTATACGCCCGTCTTTGGGGTATGGCTGCCTTATCACCATGTGGCACAACGTCGAAGTGGTCCGGGAGGGCTGCAGGGCGTTTTTGGAGCGGTACGGGGACCACGTCTTCCAGACCCATATACGCCGGTCCGACATGGTGGACGAGTCCACATATGCCGGCGAATCGCTGGACCTTTACAGCCCGACGTCAGCTGCCGGGCGCGACTACCGGGCCTTTGTGGCCGAATACCTGGGGAGGAATGAAAAATGAGAAAAGATTTTAACTTGCGTGACATCGTGAACAAGGCCATAGATCAGGCCGCGCCGACTGAAACCCTGGAAACCGTCGAAAACGTCCCGGCTGCCAAAATCACCCCGAACGAGCGCAACATCTACGGAATGCGGGACCTGGACGACCTGGCGGCGTCCATTGAACTGACCGGCCTCCTGCATCCCATCATACTGCGCCCCGCCGGCGACGAGGGCACCTACACCATTGTGGACGGCGAGCGCCGCTACCGCGCCATGACCGAGGTGCTGGGCTGGACTTCCTGCCCGGCCATCGTCAGAACCCCGAACCCGGCCCGCACCGACGCCGTCAATGCTATCCTGGAGGAACTGTCCCTGCTGGAGGCCAACCGGCAGAACCGAAAGCCCAACGCCGCCGAACTGTCAAAGGAGGCGGAAAGGTATAAAGAACTGCTTATAGAACTGAAAGAAAACGGCGTGGAAATCCCCGGCAGACTCCGGGACACCCTGGCCCAGGCCCTTGATATAAGCGCGTCGAAACTGGCCCGCCTGCAGAAAATCCGCGGCTCCCTGGTGCCTGAATACCTGGCCATATTTGACGCCGGTGAAATGTCCGAGTCCGTGGCCTATGCCATATCCCAGCTTGACGCCAACACCCAGCGGATTGTTGTCGAGAATGAAAGCGAGGCCAAAAAGCTGGCGGCCTATGAGATAGCAAACCGGGCTGGATACCTGTCTGCCTGCACCCGGAGCCGGACCTGCCCCTATGGCGGGGTATGCACCTGGGGCGTCAAAATGTACGACATCGGCAAGAATAAGTCCAATTACCAGAAATGCACCTCCAGGACCACCGGCGAGGCATACCCGTGCTGCAAGAACTGTTCCAGCGCCATAGAATGCGGCTCCGTGTGCCACATGGCCCAGCATGAAGTGGACCTTGCAAAGCAGGCCAAAAAGGACGAGGAGGCCCGCAAACAAGAACTGCACGCCGAACAATGCGCCTCTGCCCGCCGGGACTGGGAGCGCGTCGCCAAATTGAGAGAGGCCGCCGGCATAGCGAAAACTGACGACCGACTGCCAAAGGCCGACGGCAATACCTGGGCCGAATTTGAAAATGGCCTTGTCCCGTCTGAACATTTCGCCCACTGGACCGTGGCCCGCGCCCTTGCGTCATTAAGCAGGGCCATAGAAGTGGCGGACCTGTTCGGCGTGTCCCTGGACGACCTGGTGGGCCGTACTGTCCAGCCTGCGCCCCAGGAGGGCCCCCAGGATGAATAAATACGACGTCCGGCAGCTGACTGCGGAGCAGCTGGAGGCCTACCGGGACGCCGGCCTGCTGGAAGTCCTGGACCTGCCCCTGGACGGCATGGCTTACGCCGTACTTCCCAATACGGAACATGTCGTGGAAATGAAAGTGGACGCCGTATACATGAGTCCGTATAAAGGGGTGACATACAGCCTATATACCTGGCTGGGCGCCGACAAGTACGCCCTGGACGTCACCAAACCGTATGGCATGGTATGGCCAACGCTGGCCGAGGCGCTGCAGTATTGCCCCGATCATACACTAATACCCTTTTCTGACCGCCCGACCGAACCGGGCGGGGGATATTCAAAATACAGGATATAGGAGGCATTGATATGGCGAAGAAAGGAAAAGGCGCCCCGTACTGTTTCAAAGTTGCAAATGGCGGCGCTGCTGCTCTGCGGGAGGTGTTAGACGAATTTTCCGCCGATATAACCGCCATGCTGAACAGCTACTATTACGAAGACTGGCCCTTTTTGGCTGCCGTCCTGACAATGACCGCCGCCGGCTTTATGTCAGACCTGAATCCGGCGCAACGTAAGCTGGCGGAATCGCTGCTGAACGCCATTTCTGCCACGCATGGGACAATCATAATACCCGCCGGGGGGGTAAATCCATTTCAGAAAGGAGGCCCTGGAAATGGTGCCAGTTGATATTCTGGGAAACCATTATACTATCGTCGTTAAAAGGTATGACGAAGACCCGGACTTTGAGAAAAGGGGTATAGCTGCATACTGTGATAATCGGTCCTGTACTATTGTCCTGTGCGATATGCGGACATATAAGGGCTATGAAGATGAAACGCCGGAAAGCGTTATTGTCGAGCAAAACCGCCTATTGCGGCACGAAATAGTCCACGCTTTTCTTTATCAGAGCGGACTTTCTGTAAATAGCCTTGGCGTGGATGAATGGGCGACCAACGAGGAAATGGTGGACTGGATTGCTTTGCAGGGACCAAAGATATATAGGGCCTGGATGGACGTCAATGCACTATGAAATAGGTTTTTTTCTGCGTCAATAAGTACAAAGGAGGCCTAATGTATGGAGCTAGATGGTGCCGCCATGTATTCAGTCGTTGAAACATTAAGCAAGAACGGGGCATTACAGGAATTTTGCGCGGCGCATAATGTTGAGATCAAATGCAGCTTTGACGCCTTGAATCTCATTTTTGAGGTCCGCATGCTCCGCGGTCACGACCCTGCACCCCTGCAGGTCCGCCGGCGCTTTGCCTTTAGCCAGCTTTACGGTGAACACGCGGACCCCGTTGCTTTTATGGACAAGCTGGAAGAAATGGCAGCGGAGTTTGACGATTGAAAACCGCCCCATTTACCGCCCCCTCTTGACAAACTGCCGTTTTGGGGGGCAGAATAAGCCCATAACCCCGCGTAGGGGGCACAAGTTGAAAGGGAGGCCGGCGCCGCGAGCGCCGGCCTCGGCATCTCCAAAAGGATGAATGTTGCCTACAACATGGACTGCATGGAGGCCATGCGGAAAATTCCCGACAAGTATTTCGCCCTGGCCGTAGTGGACCCGCCCTATGGTGGCGGGGGGGGGTATGACCTCCAGACAGACATCGGCCTCCGGGCTACCCGCCCAGCCTGGGGGCCGCGCGGACGTTTCGGTGGCCGATTTGACGGCTACCATAAGGGCGACCCGGACCGGGGGAACCTGGGCCGCGAAGTATCAGACGCACATAGGGGGTATCTTTGACCAGGATATAAGAACGTGGGACGTGGCCCCACCCCCGGAGTATTTCACCGAACTGGCCCGCGTAAGCCGTAACCAGGTCATATGGGGCGGTAACTATTTCGACCTGCCGCCCACCAGGTGCTTTTTGGTATGGCGTAAGGTCAACATACCCACCGAGGGTTTCACAATGGCCCCAGTGGAATATGCCTGGACGTCGTTTCCTGGGAACGCCATGTATTTTGAGGCCAGCAGCGCCAGTTCCAGCCATGAAAAGCGTTTTCACCCCACGCAGAAACCTGTTTCCCTTTATTCCTGGGTATACAGCCTATTTGCCCGCCCTGGCGACGCGATCTTGGACACGCACCTGGGCAGCGGCTCCAGCCGTATGGCGGCGTATGACGCCGGCCTGGACTTTGTGGGCTTTGAAATAGACAAGGTCTATTTCGACCTGCAGGAGGCACGCTTTGAGGCCCACGCCGCCCAGGTGTCCATTTTGGACACAATGGCGCCAGCAAACTATAAGCAGGAGGCCCTATGGGACGAAACCGACTGAAAACCTGCCAGGCCGGGCGCCTTGTATATGTCGTCTGCTATACGCAAGCGACGCCATCTGACGGCCCGGAGGAGCGGGCAGCAAAGAACAAAATCAGCAGCGCCGCCCGGCAAAAGCTGAATTTTCGGGCCGCCTACCGTAAGTTGGAACTGCTACTGGCTGCGAACTTCACGCGCCAGGACTATTTCGTGACGCTGACCTATTCCCCGGAACACCTGCCGACAGACCCCGCCGCCGCGCGGGCCTGCATAAGGAAGTATATCAAGCGCCTGCGTGTCCAATTCGGACACAAGGGCCTGACCCTGAAATACATCTACAACACCGAAAGCGTCCCGGACGCCCCCGGCCAGCCCGGACGGCTCCACCACCACCTTGTAATAAGCGCCATAGACCCGGACACCATAAAATCCCTCTGGGGGCTGGGCCTGGTGTATGTTGAACCCCTGCTGGACGGCGTAAACGACAGCTACGAGGCCCGCGCCCGCTACCTGGTAAAAGAGCGGGACCCATCCCTGGACGGGCGGAAAGTTGGCCAACGGGGCTGGACGCCGTCGTTAAACCTGGCAAAGCCCGTCGAAACGTCCAAGCTTGTCCCCGACTATGTGACCATTCAGGCACCGCCCGGCGCCTTTATCCTGGAGCGGGCCTCGGACACCAACTATTACGGCTCTTACCAGTTTTTAAAGTATCTTCTGCCGGAACCCATTGACAACAGGCCTACCAGGCCGCCCGGATGGCGGCCCAGGCCGACATAAGGGCCTTTTATTTTTTGGCTTGGGGCTATGTATAACTTCTGGAATAGGAGGGGAGAAAATGAGAGGATACAAGGAAAAAATGGCGGAATACCGCCTGCCGACCGATCGGACAAAGGAACTGCGCCGGTGGTGCCTCCAGTCTGGTGCTGCAGGCCGTCCCACCATAGAGGCCGCCGCCAATGAGGCCTGCGGGGACGCCCTGGCTCGCTGGATTGTGCGCCATGTCACCACCGTGAACGCCGGATATGAACGCCTGAAACAGGATAAAATCCCGGTGGGCGTCGATATGTTCCGCGTCTATCGGGCCCGGTTTTTCTGGCTGCTGGACAAGAAACTACCCCCCACCCCTGAAAATACCCCCCAGGGGGGTGCCACCCATGCCCGAAAGCCCCCCCGGTCCGTCTGGAACACCCCCAGGGCAGAATAAGGGGGCCGGGGTATGGCACAACAGCGCCGCGCAGATCAGCAGGGCCCGCACCGTTCCGCCTTTGAAAAGAACAAGAAAAAAATCTATGCAACGCAAACAATATGCGGCATATGTGGACAGCCGGTGGACCCGTCCCTCAAGTATCCGCACCCTTTGGCCCGCACCGTGGACCACATTATCCCGATTGCGCGTGGTGGTCATCCATCTGACCTTTCAAATTTGCAGCTTGCTCACTGGATTTGTAACAGGCAAAAGTCCGACCTGGTGGCCAAACAAGGAACACCACCCCCAGAGGCAAAAGGCCCCATATCAAACCGGGTCCTGCCGCTGTCCCTAGTCTGGGAAAACTACAGGCCGAAATAGGGGGGGGGATACCCACCCCCGCCCGTCGTCTTCCGAGCTTCACCACGTCATTACACAAAAAAACACACGGGAGGTACCAAAAGATGGTAAATCAGTCCCAAAACCTGCGCGGCGTCGCCTATTTGCGTAAGAAACTGGACACCAAACGGCGCCGTGTTTTGACGCGCTACAAGTATTACGAGATGAAAAACGCCGTGCTGGACTTTGGTATTTCTTCCCCGCCGGAACTGAAAGACTGGCGTGCATGCCTGGGCTGGCCCGCCAAGGCCGTTGATACCCTGGCGGACCGCCTTGTATTTCGGGAGTTTCGGCAGGACAATTTCGACCTAAACGGCATCTTCCAGCTGAACAACCCGGACACATTCTTCCCCAGTTCCGTGTTGTCCGCCCTGATTGCCTCCTGCTGCTTTGTCTACATATCCCCCGACAGCGACGGTTTCCCCCGCCTGCAGGTGCTTGACGGCGGCGAGGCCACCGGCGTTATCGACCCTATTACCGGGCTCCTGCAAGAGGGCTATGCCGTCCTGGATAGGAACGACTACGGCGCCGCCAACGGCAGCCTCGCCGGGTCCATCAAACTGGACGCCTATTTTGAGCCCTTTAAGACCACCTACTACGACGGCGCGGGCAAAGTCCTGGCTGTCACAAAACATAACGTGCCCTACCCGCTTTTGGTGCCCATCATCAACCGCCCGGACGCGCACCGGCCTTTTGGGCATAGCCGCATATCCCGCGCCTGCATGTCCATCGTCGGCTCCGCCATTCGGACCGTCAAGCGGTCCGAGATCAGCGCGGAATTTTTCAGTTTCCCGCAAAAGTACGTCACGGGCATATCCGAGGAGGCCGATATAAAGCTGGACCGTTGGGCTGCTGCCATGTCGTCCCTGTTCACCATTACCCGCGGCGAAGAGTCCGACGAAAAGCCCACCGTTGGCCAGTTTGCCCAGCAGTCCATGGCTCCGCATACGGACCAAATGCGTATGTGGGCATCCCTGTTTTCGGGCGAAACCGGGCTGACCCTGGACGACCTGGGGTTTCCCAGTGACAACCCCTCCGCGTCGGAGGCCATAAAGGCCGCCCACGAAACGCTGCGGCTGACCGCCGCGCGGGCCACGCGGGACTTTGGCTCCGGCTTTTTGAATGTCGGCTTTTTGGCCGCCTGCCTGCGCGACAATCGCCCGTACTTGCGCGAGCAGCTTTACCTTACGACGCCTATATGGGAGCCCGTATTCGAGCCCGACGCCGCCGCGCTGTCCAGCATCGGCGACGGCGCCATGAAGATAAACCAGGCCGTCCCCGGCTATTTCGACGCCGAGCGCCTGCGCGACATAACGGGCATTAAGCCGGGAGGCACCGTATGACAGATATAACCCCCGGCCTCTATGCAGAAATCAGCGCGGACTTTACCGGCGCGGTGGCCAATGACACCGACCTGGCCGCGATCCTGGCCGCGATAGACGCCGGCCAGGCGACGCACGCTGACACATACCACCTGGCGGCCATTATCGGAAAGCACGCCTCCTCGGCCCTGCAGGCGCATATCGCCACCGACAGTCTGCCGGACGGGCGCCTGTATTTCAACATTGCAGACGGCACCGTTGCCCCGGTGCTGCGCCAAAGTCACAACCTAGTGACCGGCGCCGGCCAGCAGGTCCAGCGCACCCTAAACCAGCGGGCGCGTATTGGCATAAACCCCATTATCCCGGCCCTGGATGAAAACCGGCTCCGGGACCTGCTTTACAAGCTGGGCGCCGCTGAAAGTTTCGACGACGTGGCCTGGCTGCTGGGCGCCCCGGTCCAGAATTTTGTGGAGTCCGTGGCTGACGCCATGGTGCGCGAAAACGTGGACTTCCACGCCCGCGCGGGCCTGGCGCCTAAAATCCGCCGCGTGGCCACGCCTGGCTGCTGCGAGTGGTGCGCCACCCTGGCCGGCACCTACGACTACGACAAGGCGCCCGCCGACGTGTACCGCCGCCATGAACGCTGCACCTGCAACGTCGAATACGACCCCTCCGACAGTACGGGCCTTGTCCAAAACGTATGGAGCAAGCGGTGGCACGACCCCAACGCTGCCGCTTTAATCGACTTCCGCTCCACCGTGGGCCTGCGTCGGAGGCGGTGATATGGCCAAAAAAAGCGCAGAAACCACCGCCACCCCTGCCGCCAGCAAAATAGGGCGCCAGCTGCCGACAAGGTCCCGCACGCTGCCATACCAAAACACCATCGGCCCGGAGGCCGTGGAGCTTTACAACACGGACGGGCGCCAGGCATTCCCGTGGCAGGCGCACCTACTGGACGACATGCTGGCCTATGACGACGACGGCTTGTGGATACACAGCCGTTTTGGCCTTTCCATCCCCCGGCGGAACGGCAAAAACGAGGTCCTGGTAATGGTGGAACTTTGGGCCATAAAAAACGGCTATCGCGTCCTACATACGGCGCACCGAAACACCACCGCCCATTCGGCCTGGGAGCGCCTATATGAGGCCATGAACCGGGCCGGCGTGATCGTCACGTCAGCATACCGCGCCCTGGGGCGTGAAACGCTGGAGTCTGACGCCGGCGGGCGCGTCGAATTTCGCACTAGGACGGCCAAGGGCGGCCTGGGCGAGGGCTTTGATATTCTGGTGGTAGACGAGGCCCAGGAATACCAGGACGACCAAGAAAGCGCCTTAAAGTACGTTGTGACCGACTCCGAGAACCCCATGACCATCTACCTAGGGACGCCGCCGACGCCGCAAAGCAGCGGGACCGTGTTTCCCAAGTTCCGCACCGCCGTATTGAACGGCAAGGCCACCAACGCCGGCTGGGCGGAATGGGGCGTGGACCAAGAGACAGACCCCGGCGACCGCGCGGCGTGGTATGAGGCCAACCCGTCCCTGGGCCTTAAACTGACCGAACGCGCCGTGGCGGACGAGGTGACGGGCGACGTCGTGGACTTCAATATCCAGCGCCTTGGCATGTGGTACACGACTAACCTCAAGTCGGCAATTTCGGCGGCGACCTGGGCAGCCCTAAAGGTCAAACAGCTGCCGGAACTGAAAGGCCGCCTCTATGTGGGCATCAAGTACGGCCACGACGGCGAAAATGTAAGCCTGTCCATTGCCGTGAAGACCGCCACGCCGCGGCAGATATTCGTGGAGGGCTACGACTGCCGGCCCATACGCGCCGGCACCGGCTGGATTGTGAAGTTTCTTTCCGCTGCAGCCGGCGGCGTAAAGCAAGTGGTAATCGACGGCCCAGCATACCAGGGCATGCTTGTAAATGACCTAAAGGCCGAAAAAGTGAAATGCAAGGTCATAGTGCCCACCGTGGCCCAGGTCATAAGCGCGAACGCCGCCTTTGAACAGGCCGTGGAGGGACAGACCCTTGCCCATGCCGGCCAGCCGTCACTGGAACAGGCGGCGACCAACTGCGAAAAACGCATGATTGGACAGCATGGCGGTTTCGGCTATCAGTCAACCACCATCGGCGTGGACGTGTCCCTGCTGGACAGCGTCATTTTGGCCCACTGGGCCGCCCAGGCCGATAAGACCGTGACGCACCGCCAGACAGTGAGATATTAAAAACCGCCCCATTTTACGCTAGACGTAATGGGGCGGTTTTTTCGTAAAAAATCCCTGTATACTGGACGTATCAAAACCCCATACCACGGGGAATAGTGGGAGGAACTTATGGACGGAAACAACCCCATCCCGACCGCCCCGACCGGCGGCACACCTGCACCGGGCGGCGCCCCCGCCCCGACTGGCGGCGAGCCCGCCGGTTTTACCCCCATAATGACCCAGGCGGATTTTGACGCCGCTATCGCGCCCCGCCTGGAACGTGAACGCCGTACCGCTGTCAAGCCGTACTCGGACTATGAGAGCATCAAGGCCGACCTGGCGGCAGCGCGTACCGCCACCGCCTCCCTCCGGGACCAGCTGACGGCGGCAAACGAAAAAATCAAGGGTTACGAGGCCGACTCGGCAAAAACGCGAATCGCCCTTGAGGCCGGCCTGCCGTATGGCATGGCCGCCCGTCTGAATGGCGCCACCGAGGAGGAGATCAGAGCCGACGCCAAAGCGCTGGCCGAAATGCTGGGGGCTGGGACCCCCACGCCTCCGCAGACAACCCCGCCGCTGGCGAATACGGAGCCGCCCGCGCCGGGCGAAAATGCCACGCTCCTGAACTTCCTGAAAAGCCTGAAAGGAGAATAACACAATGGCTACTCTTTCCCGTGGGGACCTGCTGCCCCAGGAAATCGTCACCGACCTGTTTAACAAGGTCAAGGGTAAGTCCACCCTGGCGGCCATGTGTGCCGCCCGTCCCATCCCGTTCAATGGCCAGAAAGATTACACTTTCTCCATGGACAAGGAGGTGGACGTCGTCGCCGAGAATGGCGCGAAGTCCGCCGGCGGTATCACCATCGGCACCCGGACCATCGTTCCTGTCAAGGTGGAATACGGCGCCCGCGTGTCCGACGAGTTCATGTATGGCTCCGAGGACGTGCAGCTGGACATCCTGGCAGCGTTCAACGACGGCTACGCCAAGAAAGTGGCCCGTGGTCTGGACTTCATGGCCTATTTTGGCATCAACCCCCGGACCGGCACCGCCGCTGCGGAGATCATCAACGATAACCACTTCATGGCCAAGGTGACGCAGTCCGTGGAGTACGACGACTCCAGCCCCGACGCCAACGCCGCCGTGGAGGCCGCCGTGGCCCTGGTGAACGGCTCCGAGTACGACGTGACCGGCATCACCATGGCGCCCGCGTTCCGCTCCGCCCTGGCCGCCCAGACGTTCGGCAATGGCCAGTTCATGTTCCCGGAACTGGGCTGGGGCAACACCCCCGGCAACATCAAGGGCGTGCCCGCGTCCGTGGGCGTGACCCTGGCCAAGGACAACAAACTGCTGTCCGTCGTCGGCGACTTTGCCGAGGGTTTCCGCTGGGGTTATTCCAAGCAGATACCCCTCAAGATCATTGAGTACGGCTGCCCGGACAACGACACCAGCGCCGGCGACCTGCAGGGCCATAACCAGGTGTACCTGCGCTGCGAGACTTACCTTGGCTGGGCCATTCTGGTGCCGGAGGCGTTCGCCCTTATCAAGCCCAAGGCGGGCGATTAAGGAGGGCCGTATGTTCCAGTACATACACAATCGCACGGGGAACATCATCAACGTGAAAGTCCCCATTACTGGCGGCGACTGGCGGCCTCTCAAGGCCGCCTCCGCTGTTTCCAGCAAGGACCCTGACATGGATACCCCCGCGCTTGAAAATGACGCCCAGACGCCCGAAAACGACGTGCTGGGCGACACGTCTATGTCTGCCCCGGCTGCTGACCTGGATACTGGCGCCGCAACGCCGCCCCCCGCCGCGTCTGGCCCCAAAAAGCCGACGCCCCGGCCTGGCACCAGAAAAACGCCCGCGAAAAAGCCGGCGGCCAAGAAGTCCAGCAGCAAGAAGTCCGGCAGCAAAAAGAAGTAATGGCGGGCTCGTTTGCCACCGTTGACGACCTGGCGGCACTTTGGCGCTCCCTCTCCGCGGGGGAAAGGGAACGGGCCGAAAAGCTGCTGCCCATAGTGTCGGACAACCTGCGCCAGGAGGCGCGGAACCGGGGCTATGACCTGGACGACATGATTAAGTCCGGCCTGCTGCTGGGTAGCGTGGCGAAGTCCGTGACCATTGACGTGGCCACGCGCGTGCTGTCCACGCCTACCGACGAGGCGCCTATGTCGCAGTTTTCCCAGGGAGCCCTGGGGTACACCGTAAGCGGCACCTACCTGACGCCAGGCGGCGGTATTTACATCAAGCGGGCGGAACTGTCCCGGCTGGGCATTCTCCGCCAGCGCATCAGGGGGGTGCAGGTATATGACACGCCTAAAGGGTATCACGGTGACGCTGATACGGAGGGAACAGACCGGGGTTGACCCGTTCAATGCCCCCGTATACCAGGACACCGAGGAAGACGTCGAAAACGTCCTGGTAGCCCCGGCGCAAAGCGGCGGCGAGGAAGTCCTGGACACCCTGACCTTGGAGGCCAGAAAGGCGGTATATCGCCTGGGCATTCCCAAGGGCGACGCCCACACCTGGGAGGGCCAGCGCGTCCGTTTTTTCGGCAATGTCTGGCGGGTGATCGGAAAGCCCACCGTGGGCATTGAAGACATGGTCCCCCTGGCGTGGAACAAAATCTGCCTTGTGGAGGCCATAAACGGGGATGAAACCGAAAGTCAAGGTTGAACTGAACCACGCCAACATGGCGCGGTTTTTGAAGTCCAGCGAAGTGACGCAACTCTGCGAGTCCATAGCAACGGACAACATCTTCCGCAAGCTGCCGGCGGGCGAATATGAGATAACCGCACGGCCTGGCGGAAAAAGCCGTGGCCATGTCCGCATAAGCACCGCCACCGCGTCGGCCTACCAGGACAACCTGGACAACAACACCCTGTTAAAGGCCATGGGAGGCCGGTAATGATTGAACAGGCAATAATCGACTTTCTGCAGGGAGCCCTGGACGTTCCCTGCAGCGCAGAAACCCCAAAGGACCCCCCGGCAAAGTACATCGTCGTGGAACGGACCAACACGACCTGCGAAAACGGGCTGTACGGCGCGATATTGGCCATACGGTCCTGCGCCCCCACCCTGTACGAGGCCGCCGTGCTGTCCAAGCAGGTGCGCGGCGCCATGCTGCTGGACCTGCTGGCGGAACCCTGGATTGCCGGCGTAGAGCTGACGGGGGACTATCCTTTCACCGACACGGCCACGAAACAGCCCAGGTACCAAGCTGTTTTTAACGTCAAATTTTACGAGGAGGAAATCCAAAATGGGAAAGTCTAAAAACGACGCCAGCAAAGTATCCGCCGGCAAGCCTGCAGTCGTCGGCGCTATCTACACCGCGCCCGTCAATTCCACGTTGCCCACCAAGGCAAAGGAAGACCTTGACCCGGCTTTTCAGTGTGTTGGCTATATCAGCAACGACGGCGTGGCCAATGACAACTCCCCGGAGCGGGAAACCACGCGGGCCTGGGGCGGCGACCCTGTCAACACCAGCCAGACCGAAAAAGACGACACCTACAAATTTACCATGATTGAGGCGCTGAACGTCAACGTACTTAAAGCCGTATACGGTGAAAAGAACGTGTCCGGCGACCTGGCGACTGGTATCACCATCCGCGCCAACAGCCAGGAACAGCCCAACATGGCCTGGGTGGTGGACATGATACTCAAGGGCGACGTCCCCAAGCGGATAGTCATCCCCTCCGCCGCCGTCACCGCCGTGGGCACCATCACCTACGCGGACAGCAGCGTGATTGGATATGAAACGACTATCAGCGCGGAGCCCTGGGCCGACTACGAGGGTGACACCCACCGGGAGTTTATCGGCGGCGCCAGCGAATAAGGGGGCCGCCCATGGGCGACATGGTGCATATCACGACAAAGTCCGGCCTTGAGCTTGACGTCTGCGACGCGGCGGACCAGGACACCGAACTCCTGGCCGCCTGCCGCGGCGTACAGGGCGGAACCGGCGCCGGCCTGGCGCTGCCCAAGCTCCTGCGGCTGCTTTTGACACCAGAGGCCATCCGCGCCCTGTATGACCACGTCCGCGAGGGCGGGCGTGTAAGATACACCGCGCTCGCCGCCGAACTTGTGGACATCATCGACCAGCTGCCAGGCAAAAGAAAAATCGTTGCCCTGGCGGGCATGCTGGCCACCGACGAGAACGCGCTGGCCTGCGACCTGGCGGAGACATATCACATTTTGGACTGGCGAACGCTGCCCGTGCGTACTGTGGCGACGTTCGCCGTCGGACTATCAGAAGACAGCCGTATAAAAATGCTTATACGCGGCGCCCAGGCGCCTACCACCACCATTTTGACGGCTGCCATGATTGACCGCTTGAGCCTGCTTTGGTGGGCCCAGACGAAAGACGCCCAGCGGGGCCGGGGCCGCCCCAAAATGCTGCTGGATATGCTGGCGCCTACGGAGGCCGCCGAACCGGTGGACGCGCCCGTGGCGTATGGGTCCGCGGCAGACTTCAACGAGGCCCGGAAAAGGATACTAAAAGGGGGCTGAACCCGTGGCGACAGAGCTTGCAACTGCATATGTCCAAATAATGCCCACCACCAAGGGTATGCAGTCCGCCCTTGAAAAAGAGATCGGCGGCGCCGGCGAACAGGCCGGCGCGTCGGCTGGCTCCAAGATTGGCGGGGCCATAAAAAAGGCCCTTGTGGCCGCTGGCATAGGCACGGTGATAAAGCAGGCCCTTTCCGAGGGTATGGACCTGCAGCAGAACCTGGGCGGCACGGAGGCCGTTTTTGGCCAGTTTGCCGACTCCATCCAGGCCAAGGCCACCGAGGCCTACAAAAACATGGGCATGTCCGCCTCGGAATACATGGCCACCGCCAACAAAATGGGCGCCCTGTTCCAGGGCTCTGGCATTGAACAGCAAAAGTCCCTGGACCTGACCGCCCAGGCCATGCAGCGGGCGGCGGACGTCGCCTCCGTCATGGGCCTGGATACGACCGCCGCCATGGAGAGTATCGCCGGCGCGGCCAAGGGCAATTTCACAATGATGGACAACCTGGGCGTGGCAATGAACGCGACCACGCTCCAGGCCTACGCCCTTGAAAAGGGTATCAACTTCGACTGGAACACCGCCGACAACGCCGCCAAGGCCGAGTTGGCCATGCAAATGTTTTTTGAGCGTACAGAACAGTACGCCGGGAACTTTGCCCGCGAGTCCGCGGAAACACTGTCCGGGTCCATGAACGCCGTGAAAGCGGCCTTTTCTGACGTCCTGGGCAACATGACCTTGGGGAACGACATAGCCCCGTCCCTGGAGGCGCTGAAAAACACCATCGTTACCTTTGTGTCTGGCAATCTGCTGCCGGCACTGGTGAACGTGGTGGGCTCCGCGCTGCCGGTGATTGTGTCCCTTGTGGTGGCCATTGGGCCGGACCTTATCAACGCCGGCGTGGAGGCCATCAATTCGCTCTGCATGGGCCTGGCGTCCGCGCTGCCCCAGCTGATACCCCAGGCGACCGCCGCCGTGACGTCCATAGTCACGGGCCTACTGGACAACATACCCCAGCTTATACAGGCGGCCCTGTCCCTTGTCACGGGCCTGGCGGAGGGCCTGCTGCAGGCCATACCCGTGCTTATAGCGGCGGTCCCCACCATCATAACGTCGCTTATATCTGCCATTACCGGCAGCATTCCCCAGATAATCCAGGCCGGCGTGCAGCTGTTGACGTCGCTTGTGACCAACCTCCCCCAGATTGTCCAGGCGGTGGTGGCGGCCATTCCCCAGATCGTCAATGGCCTGGTGTCTGCCATCGTGGGCAGCATTCCCCAGTTGGTCCAGGCCGGCGTGCAGCTGTTGACGTCGCTTATAAAGAACCTGCCCACCATCATTACCACGGTGCTGACGGCCATTCCCCAGATTATCGGCAGTCTGGTGTCCGCTATCGTGGGCAACATTCCCCAGATTGTCAACGCTGGCGTGCAGCTGTTGACGTCGCTTATTAAAAACCTGCCGTCTATCATTGCCACCATTGTGCGGTCCATGCCCCAGATCATAAGCGGCATAGTGTCCGCGCTGGGCCAGGGCGTGTCCCAAATGATAGAAGTCGGCAAAAACCTGCTCCTGGGCCTGGGCCAGGGCATTGCCAACGCCGTTGGCTCCGTGGTGGCCAAGGCAAAGGCCGCCGCCCAGGGTATCCTCAACTCTGTAAAAAGTTTCTTTGGCATTCGTTCGCCGTCTACCGTGTTCCGGGACACCATCGGCAAAAACCTGGCCCTGGGCCTGGCCGGCGGTATCACCGACAACGCCAAGTATGCCGTGAATGCCGCGGAAAACATGTCCGACCAACTGGCGGGCGTCCAATACCACCTGGCCACCGACAAGCTGGCCAGCGGCCTTTCCGGCATAACCCGCGCTGCCGCCGCGTCCGTTCGCCCGGACCTGGCCGTGTCCGCGTCTGCCGTGCCCGGCAGCGGCCAGGACAGCCTCCTGGCCCAGCTGCTCGCCGCCGTGCTGGCGCTGTCCGATAAGCTGGACAACATGGCGGTCTATCTTGACTCCGACGCCCTGGTGGGCAAAATCATATCCAAGATTGACACCGCCCTGGGCCGCCGGCAGACGCTTGAAATGAGAGGAGGCGCAGGATAATGTACCACGGCGCCGTTTTAGACCGCGTCAACACCCTGCGGACCTGGGGGCTTATCCTGCTGGACGACCTGGAGGAGGGCGCCCCGGAACTGAAAACCAATTACCAGGACGTGGGCGGCATGGACGGCATGCTGAACCTGTCCTATGCCGTCACGGGCCGGCCCGTATACGGCACGCGCCAGGTGTCGTTTACACTGTGCAGGCCGTGGGCATTCGCCGCCCAATTTGCCAGCCCCCCTCCCCCCATGGCCACCGTCTGGGCCGACCTTATGGGCCGGTATCATGGCCGGGAGGTGCAGCTGACCCTGCCGACAGACCCTTATCACCATTATACGGGCGTCGTGGAGATCGGGCCCGTGTCTGGCCAGGCCCGTGACCGTATCCCCGTCGCCATGACCGCCGACCCATGGCGGGAGCGGAACGAGCCGACCCGGATAATGGCCAGCCTGGCCCGCGCCGCGCAGACCATCTACCTGCCGAACGAAACGCGGTATATCACCCCCACCATCACCGTGGACGCCGTGACACGGCTCCAACTGGGCGGCAAAGACTACCAGCTTGACCCCGGCACACGCCGCGTCCTGGATATGGAACTGGCGCCCGGCGAAAATATCCTGCAGGCGTCGCTTGTATTCGCTGACGCCGGCCATATCACTGTCGAATATACGGAGGCCGTCCTGTAATGTATAAGCTGTTTTTTGAAGACTACCCCCTGTATGACCCCAGGGGCGCAAACAAAACGGACCGGCTTATTATCAGGGAGCCGTCCGTCCAGATCGGCGTCAATATGGCCGGGTCCATTTCCTTTATCGTGGACCCTGGCCACCCCAATGCCGACAAAATCACCAAAATGGCCGGCACCCTGGAGCTGCAGGACGACAGCGGCCCCATCTTCCGGGGCCGCGTCCTGGACAGCCGGGAAACTTTCTACAAGTCCACCCAGTACACCGCCGAGGGCGCCATGGCCTACCTGAACGACAGCATTGTGGAGCCCTATACTTTCCCGGACGACTTTGTGGACGACCCCGGCTATATCGCCGCCGCCGCGTCCGGCAACGTCGTGGAGTGGTGGCTGGGCTGGCTGCTGCAGAACCACAATAAGCAGGTTTCCCCGGAGCGGCAAATAAAGCTGGGCACCGTCACCGTCACCGACCCCAACAACTACATAAGCCGGGCGGACAGCACCTACCCGACCACCTTTGAAGTGGTCCGCGAAAAGTTGGTGGGCTCCCGCCTGGGCGGCTATCTCATTATGCGCTATGAGCGGGACGGCAACTACCTGGACTATATTTCCTCCTTTGTGCAGACCAACGCCCAGGAAATCACCTTTGCCCAAAACCTGCTGGACCTGGTGCGGGAGCGGTCCGCCGCCGACCTGTATACGGCTGTGCTGCCAGTCGGCGCCGACGGGCTGACGGTGGAGAGCCTGCCGGACGGTCCCCAGGAAAATGGCCTGGTAAAGGCCGGCAAAATCATATACAACCCCCAGGCGGAGGCGGACTTTGGCGGCAGGATTACCCGGAAAGTGGACTATGACGACATAACGCTGCCCCAAAACCTGCTCCACTCTGCCGTCATGGATATGGGCGGGGAAATCCGGCTGCCTGAAACCCTGGAGGTACAGGCCTGTGACCTGCACAACCTGGACGGCCAGACGCCGTCTTTCCGCATAGGCCTTTACACCGTCGTGGTAAGCACCCCGCACGAAATCCGTAAATCCTACCCCCTGACCGAACTCCGGCCCAACATACTGGAGCCTGGGGCCACCACCATAACGCTGAACGGCACCACCAGCCTGCTTACCAGTCAAATACGCCGCCAGCAGTCCACCATCGTGGAGGGCGCCATCCCCTATATTGAAAAGGCCGTGCAGTCCGCCACGGAGCAGATCACTGGCAATAAGGGTGGCTATGTGGTATGGCATAGCACCACCCCCGGCGGTTTCCCGGAGGAGATCCTTATCATGGACACCCCGGACATCAATACCGCCACAAAGGTATGGCGCTGGAATAAGGCCGGCCTGGGCTATTCTTCCCACGGCTACAACGGCCCGTATGAAACGGCCATCACCCAGGACGGCGCCATCGTGGCCGACTTCATCACCACCGGCCAGCTGACTGCCAGCCTCATAAGGACCGGCATTTTGCAGTCCCTTGACGGGGACGTGTTTTACTTGGACCTGGAAAACGGCGTCCTGAAAATGCGGGCCGATTCGCTGACCATCGGCGGCAAGACTGTGGAAGACATATCCAGCGGCGTGGCCCAGGACGCCGTGGACGCCCAGACCCAGGAGGATATTTTCAACAAACTGACCGGCGACGGTGGGGAACAAGGCATTTACCTGCAGGACGGACGCCTGTATATCAATGCGTCGTATATCCAGTCGGGGACCATCAGCCTGGAACTGCTAAAGCTGATCGGGACCGCCTGCGGCCTTATGCAGGGGTACGGCGAAACAAAATCAGGCCGGACCACCGAGGGTATTGTCATGTTTGCCAACGGCGTGGACGACTTCGGGAATGTGAAACCCCCGTATATTATCGTCACCGACGCCGGCATAAGGGGCCAGAGCGGCCAGGACTATGACTTCAATATGGCCGGCGGTCATTTTGAGGTAAACGGCGATATTATCATCAATCAGGCCGGCAGCTATACAGGCGGGATTGACGCCGACGGCTCCATAAATTCCAATTCCTCTGTCCGGGGCGCGGCCTTTAGTCTTTCCCCGAATGGCGAGATAGTCGCCATGCTTACAAACCAGGGCCATTTGCAGCTGGGCGGCTCTGTTGGGACGTACCTCGGCGGCAGCCCGATTTATATTGGCATGACCGGGATACCCGTCTATATCCGCGGCAACGTGGACTTTTCCCAAGCCGTTGTGGAGGGGCTGAATTTCGACAGTATAAGCGTCGGGGGCTACAAGGCCCTTTATGTGGACGCCAGCGGCTACGTCCGCCTGGGCGCCAACGGGGCAAACAGCGTCGTGCAGGGCGATAGCATAAGCATGGGGACGACGGCCACCAACAGCTCCGCCATATTCGGCAGCAATGTATACCTGGGCAGCGGCTCCTCCTCTTCCGCGAATGTGCGCGGCGACACGGTGAACGTCGGCACCAACACGGAGTGCGACACCGTCAATATAGGCCGCATGGCCAGCGACACCCCCGCCATACAGATTGGCCGCTTTGGGACCAACTTTGCCCGCTGCTACTGGCGGGACGTCACCATTGACGGCGCCACGCACCACATATTGGAGCGGCTGGACTGAAAGGAGGCCCGATATGGAATATATCAAGGAAATTACCCTGGACGTATACCAGGACCGCATTGTGGAGGTTGAGGCCAAGCAGGGCGACACCGCCCGGGGCGTGGAAATCACCGTCACGGCCCACGGCGCCCAGCTGATACCCGCCGGCAGTCCGCGCGTCTGTTTCCGGGCCAGAAAGCCGGACGGCCACGGCATTGACAACCCGGCGGAGATCACCGAAAAGAACACCATCAAGTACAAATTCACGGCGCAGACGGTGGCATGCCCTGGGCGTTTCCCCTGTGACGTGTATTTTGTGCAGGAGGATGGTGTCTTGGCCACTGTCACCTTTTGGCTGATTGTCCACCACGCCCCCGCCGGTGACGAGGGCACCTCCAGCAATGAATACGGCACCATGATAGAGGCGACCGACAAGGCCCTGGAGGCCGCCGACGCCGCCAATGACGCCGCCGCGAACGCCAACGGCTCCAGCGGGGCGGCAGACGAGGCCGAGGCCAAGCGGGCCGCCGCCGAGGCCTTGCGGGTCCAGGCGGAACAGGCCAGGCAGGACGCTGAAACCCTGCGGGACACCGCCGAACAGGACCGGGCGGCAGCGGAGGCCCTGCGGGCCCAGGCGGAAACCGACCGGGCCGCTGCAGAACAGGCCAGGCAGGCGGCGGAGGCCCTGCGGGCCCAGGCGGAAACCGACCGGGCCGCTGCAGAACAGGACCGGGCCGCCGCCGAGGCCTTGCGGGCAGAAAACGAGACAGCCCGCCAGGACGCCGAAAATGAGCGGGACACCGCCGAACAGGGCCGCGTGGACGCAGAGGCGACCCGTGTCGAGGCGGAACAGCAGCGGGTGGATGAACACACCACCGCCATGGAAAAGGCCGGAGAGGCCACCCAGGAGGCCCTGGACGCGGCCAAGGAGGCCTCCGGCGCCGCGGACCTTGCCACCCACCCCCCTATCATTCAGAACGGCACCTGGTGGACCTGGGACGTGGAGCTGCACGAATACACCGACACCGGGGAAACGGCCTGGGGAAACATTCTGTACGCTGCTTTTTGGCTGGACCCCGTGGGCGGCGACCTGTACATGTATACAGACGACGCATACGACGGGCCGGGCTTTGAACTTAATAAAAACGGAGAATTGGAGGTTGTTTTGAATGCCGGAGAAACCCCGTAATCAGCTGACTGGGCAAGTCAGAACCCCGCTGGGCCGCGTAAGCCTTTGCCCCCGCGGTGAATACCAGGAGGAGGAAACCTATAAACGGCTGGACGTGGTGCAGTCCGGGGGCAGCGGTTGGATATGCCTCGTGGACGGCACCGTGGGCATTACCCCCGTGGAGGGTGAAAACTGGATGCGCTTTGCCGACAACGGCAGCGCTGCCATGTACGAAGAAATCCAGCAGCTTGCCTCCCAGGTCCAGTCCGATAAGGAGGCCGCCGACGACGCCGCCAGCACCGCCCAGGCGGCTGCCGAGACTGCCACCAGTGCAGAGACTACCGCCACCCAAAAGGCCCAGGAGGCCGCCGCCAGCGCGGCCCAGGCCGTAGAGTACAGCGGCAACCCGCCCACCATAGGGGAAGACGGCAACTGGCAGACCTGGGACGCCGAGGCCGGGGAATACACCCCCACCGACAAGCCATCCCGCGGCGATCAGGGCGAGGCCGGCGTGTCCCCCACCGTGACCATTGAAAAAGTCGGCAATGCGACGAAAATCACCATTACCGACGCCACCGGCCCCCATGAGGCCACAATCCTGGACGGCGAAAACGGCGGCCTGGTTGGCGCCGTCTTCACCGTCACGCTGTCGGCGGAAAGCTGGGCGGACGGCCAGCAGACCGTGGAAAACGACCAATTCTTGGCCGCCGACCGCTACGCCTACATTGTGGGACCGGCCTCCGACAGCTACGAGGCGTACACCGGGGCCGCCGTCCGGGCGGACGACGTGACCGTGGACGGCAGCATGACCTTTAAATGCGAGACAGCCCCCGCCGGGGAGTTGACCGTAAATATTGTAAAACTGGAGGTGCCCGATAATGGGTAAAACATTCAACACCGGCTCCGCCGGCGGCATGGGGGCCGCCGACAAGGAAACTTTGCAGGCCATCCTGGCTGACACCGAGGCCATCAAGACCGACATATCCGGGGTAAAGGACGACGTCGCCTCCGTGAAGACCGACGTATCCGGGGTAAAGGACGACGTCGCCGGGGTAAAGGCGGACGTCGGCACCGTAAAGACCGACGTTGCCGGGGTGAAGACCACCGCCGACAATATCCTGGCCGAACTTACCAGCCAGAAACCGAAAAGGTATGGATACCGTATCAAGAAATCAGAGCCCGACCCGTACACCCGCGTGGAGTACATCTATGACGCCGAGGGCATGACCCCGGCCCATATGGATTTTTCCGGGGAATCGTTCAACTATGGCAGCTGGCGGGACATATGGTTTATCCGGGACAACTACGCCTGCATGCTGAATGCGGACGGCACCGAGGCGTACAGACTGAACCCGGACAATTACGCCACAAAGCTGGGGGACTCCGCGGCGTCCGACGTGTCCAAGTTGGACACCACCATGAACGCCATGTCTGCCATTCCCCTGTGCTACGTCAAGCGCTGGGAAGAGGGCGACTACGAATACACGGTATTCTGCGAAACCCGCTATGACGACAGCTACGAGGCATACGCCCACGTCAAGGCGGACGGCTCCATGTCCCGCGTGGCTTACCACCCCTGTTTCAAGGGGTGCCTGGACGCGGAGGACAGACTGCGTTCCATTGCCGGCCAATATCCCCAGTATATCACCGCGGCCCAGGCGGAAATCGACGCCGCCAAGAAAAACGGCCCCCTGTGGAATATTCGCCCGTGGTCCCTTGATCAGCTGATATGGGACCTTTGCACCCTTATTTCCAAGTCGGACAACTGCGAGGCGGCCTTTGGCCACGGCCAGACGAGCGGCTATGTCAACAACGCGGAGCAGCACTATGGCCACCTGCAGTCTGGCACCCTTATGGATAAGGGGCAGTTTTTCGGCTATGACGACACCACCCACGCCGTCAAGGTTTTCCACATAGAAAACTTCTGGGGCGGGCGCTGGGACCGCCTTGTGGGCCTTATCCAGCGCGGCGGCGTCTACCTGGCCAAAATGACGCCGGAGGGCGACGGCTACAACCTGACCGGCGCGGGCTACACCCCCATGGCCAAAAGCCTGGAGGGCCTGGCCGCGTCCGGCTCCGGGTGGCAGCAGGGCACCCACAATTCCCCGCTGGGCCGCGTGCCCGTGGCCCCGTTCACCGGGACCGACGCCACCTACACCTGCGCCTTTATGTGGTGGAACATGGGCATAACCGCCGTGGCCTTCGCCGGGGGCGACTGCCACAACGGCTCCCGGTGCGGGCGCGTTCCGGGCTGCAACGTTGCGGCGTCGAGGGCGGCCTGGGACATTGGGGCCTCGCCAACTTGTGAAGGTCCCTCTGTATAAGGGGGTCCGGGGGATTTATCCCCCGCTTGGGCCCAGCGTCAGCCGGGCCCACCAGGATAAGGGCTTTTATGTTTTAGTGTTCGTAGGGAATACGGCTCACGCCTGGGCCTTTCTGTTCCTGCCATCGCCGGGGGCAACTGCAACAACGGCTCCCAGTGCGGGCGCGTTCCGAACTGCAACAATGCGGCGTCGAGGGCGAACTGGAACATTGGGGCCTCGCCACCTTTTCCTTTCACGCCACGGGGCGGCTGCCGCCCCAACAATGTGACCGTATTTCCGCAGCAATCGCTGAAAATAAACCTGAACAGAGGCGCGGCCAGTAAGCCCGGCGCGGCTATGCCCCGGACCCACCGCCGCGGAGGGAATAAGTTGTGAAAGGGCGACCTCTTTGAAAAGTTATAATGGCCTGTATGCGGCCATGATGGAACACGAAGAAATAAAAGCCTCCATCCTGGAGGCGGCCAAGGGCAAGCGCAAGCGCCGCCCCATCCGGCGGGCCCTGTCTAACCTTGTTTACGAGGCCCAGAATATACACTACCAAATTTCATACGGCAAGTGGCACCCGCCGCACCATGAACGCCAGGACCACCAGGAACGGGCCAACAAAAAGCGCCGGACCATAGAAAAACCCCAATGGGACAGCGAGCAGATCGTCCACCATATGCTTATGCGGCAGTTTCGCCCCATTGTGGAAAGGAGCGCCTACCGCTACGCCTGCGGGTGCATAAAGGGCCGCGGGCCCCTGTTCGTGGCCCAGACCCTTGCCCGCTGGGTAAGGGCGTACAATGGGCGAAAATTCTATGTGGCGGAGCTGGACGTCCGTAAGTTTTATGACTCCGTGGACCTGGACCGGCTCAAGGCCATGCTGTCAAAGACCATCCGGGATAAGCAATACCTGGCCGTGCTTTTTAAGGTGATAGACGGGACCGGGCCAGGACTGCCGAAAGGATACTACACCTCCCCGTGGCTGGCCAACTTCTATATCCGCGGCCTGGACTATTTCATAGTCCAGAACCTACGCCCGGACCACTATATCCGCTTTGTGGATAACCTTTATATCCTGCACACCAATAAGCGGGAACTGCGCCACATGGTGGAGGGTATCCAGGACTACCTGCAAAGGGAACTGGGCCTTGGGCTTAACGGCAGCCGTCAGATATACCGCTTTGAATACACCCCGCGAGACTTCCAGCGCCTCCGCTCCACACGCCGCTGGCAGGGCGTCAGGCGCAAGACCCGGCGCCGCCAGGACCGGGGCCGGGCCATCAATTCCATTGGCTATGTGGTCCACCAGGACCGCCTCACAATGCGTAAAAGCATACTTAAACGGGCGCGGGCCAAGGCCAACCGTATGCACCGCCTGCACCGCTGCAGGCGCCGGGACGCGGCGGCCATGCTGTCCTATAAGGGGTGGTTTGATCGGACGGACACATACGACTATTTCCAACGCTGGATAAAACCCAAAGTATCAATTCGCTACTGCCGGCGCCGTATATCGACCCTGGCAAAGCGGGAAAGGGAAAGGGAAAACAATGACAAATTGGCACCTTGTACATGACAGCCGGGAGGGCCGCCCCCCGGAGGTGGAAACCGGCTCCAGCCAGACCACTGTGTATGAGAGGCGGAACATTCGCCAGGAAACGGCGGACGACCCTATGACTGGGGAGCCCTATACCCAATGGGTGTATGAACAGCGGGAGTATTCCCGCGCCGAATATGCGGAAATGACGTCCCCGGCAATCCAGGGCATACAGCAGACTTTAAGCGCCCTGGAACTGTCCGTGGCCATGCTTTAAGGAGGGCGCACCATGAACAAAAAGGAAGAACTGGCAGCCAAGTGGAAAAAGGGATATATCACCCTGGAAACCCTGCGCGGGTGGGTGGCCCTGAACGAGGCAAAACCGGGTAAGGGTATCACCCCCGAAGAATTTGAAGAAATCACCGGGGAGGGATACCTGCATGACGACGGTTGAAGTCACTGAACACCAGCGCGACATTATCAAGCGCCAGGCGGCGGTAATCGCCGACCTCGTTGTGCTGCTGGAACAGTCCGACCTGGCGGGCCCCGGCGTGGAGGCCACGCTGGCCCAGGCCAGGGACTTGATGGAGGTGGACCATGAGTGAATCCATTATTGTGGCCCTTATCGCCGGCGCGGCCAGCATAGGCGGCGCCGGCATCGGGGCCTACTTTTCCAACAGGAAGAGCAGCGCCCTTATCACCTACCGGCTGGAACAGCTGGAAAAAAAGGTGGACAAGCACAACAGCGTCGTAGAGCGGACCTACGCCCTGGAACAGCAGCAGGCCGTCCAGGAAGAACGGCTTGACGTGGCAAACCACCGCATTGCCGACCTGGAGGCGATCACTGGCCACATGGCCACCGACAAATAAGGAGGATACACCTATGAAACAGACCTTTTTGGAAATGCTGGCTGAAAAGCTGGCGGCGCTGCTGGAAATGCGTACTTTCCTCGCCCTGGCCGCCTGCGTCTTTTTCGGTTACTGCGTCTTCACCGGCAGCGTGGGCGCCGAGGAAGTGAAAAGCGCCTTTTGGATGGTCTTGGGTTGGTACGCCGGCAGCAATACCACCAAGACCCCGGAACAGCGCCTCCCCGATACCGGCAATGGGTAAGCACGACAGCAGGCGCGGCGGCGCCACCCTTACAGCCTTTGTCGTCGCCGTTTTCGTCACCGTCCTGGCCTACACGGTGACGGCCTTATACTTTAACTGGCATGGCCGGGAAATCCAGGACAGCGTCAACAGCGGCTTTTATGGCCTGTTTGGCTGCGAGTTTGGCATAACCGGCATAATCCAGGTGGCAAAAACCGTCTGGGCCAGGATAGACGGGCGCAGGAAAAAGACTGATACTGACGAGGAGGGACATTATGGGTAAATGCACCGCCGCCCAGGCCGTGGCGGCCATGGATTACTGGGTGGGCTACATGGAAAAGGCCACGTCCGCATATGCCACCAGCCGGGACAAGTCCGTTTTCACGCGGAACGCCGGCAGCAATAACTGGACCTATGCGGGCCATATCAGCGGCCTGAATGGTGGCACCGGCGCCGCCTGGTGCGCCATGCAGGACGGCCTGGCCATATATGAGGCCTGCGGCAATAACAAGGCCCTGGCAAAGGAAGTCCTTTGGGGTGTCTGGCCTTACACCAACGCCGGCCAGGTGTACGACGCGGCCCCGGCCAGCATGAAAGGCCGCCGTGGCTCCTGGAAACCCCAGCCGGGCGACATTATAGACTTCCAGAAAGACGGCGTCCGGGTGCATACCGCCATGGTATACGCCGTGGACGATAAGTATGTCTATACCGACGAGGGCAACAGCTCCGACATGTGCAAGCGCCGGTCCTACCTGCTGACAGACACATACATATATGGGTATGTGCGTCCCAACTACGCCGCGGCCTCCGGCGACGACCCGGCGCCCATCCCCGTGGACCAGTACGGTGCGGTGGTCTATAAGGACATCGGCCTGCATGAACTGTCCAAGGGCTGCGCCGGCCCGGAGGTGAAGACCATCCAGCGTATCATATTCGCCCGCGGCATCAACAAGAGCCTGGACGTGGACGGCGCCTTTGGTCCCGCCACGAAGTCGGGCGTCATGGCCCTGCAGCGGCAGTTGGGCCTGTCCCAGGACGGCATAGTGGGCAAAGACACCTGGTGCAAGGTTTTGCGGGAGCTGGACTAATATGTGCAGCCGTAACGTGACCCGGCACCATGCCGGCTTGATCTTACGCCTGGGCGCCGTCATTATCCTGGCGGCCCTGGCCTTTTACTGGGGCCTGCGCGTGGGATATGAGACTGCCCGCCCCTGGGAGCTGACAGCATACGGCGAATATGACGCCGCCCAGCTGCAGAACATCGTGGAGGGCACGCGGGAACATATCAGCGACCTGCAGGACAAACTGGACCGGGCCCTGGCGGCCCTGCGCGAAAAACAGGGCCGCCCACCCCCTGACCCGGTGGCCGATAATGCCCCGGTGTCCAATTCGGACACCGGGGCTCCGTATCTAGTCGAATATCTACCGACCGCCGAACTTGTGCCCAAAACGCGCATTTATCTAGGCAATTATCTGCAAATTGCAGGCAAAAGGTAAAGACAATGGGCGGTATGAAAACATGAAAAAGGCCCGGAAACATCGTGTTTCTGGGCCTTTTTGCCTGGTGGACGATACAAGACTCGAACTTGTGACCTCCCGCACGTCAAGCGGATGCGCTACCAGCTGCGCCAATCGTCCG
>CANQPD010000022.1 GCA_947625655.1 uncultured Dysosmobacter sp. | reverse complement strand
TTTTTGGGGACAAGGACACGCGCGTGCGGGTCATCTCCGGCGGCAACGTCAACAACGGCGGTAATGCTGGGCCGTTCAACCGTCACTGCAACAACGGTGTCGGGAATTCCAACTGGAACATCCTCGCGCGCCCACTTTGTTATTTATCTCAACAGGCATTTTTATCATCGGCATTTTTCCAATTTATCGATAGAGATGCCGTGCCCTTGTCCGCTGCATCAGCAGCCCCGGCGCGCAGCCGGGCCGCACCGCTCGGTGAAAATTTGGCCGCAAATGGCACCGGCAAGTACCGCCATCACGGCAGCATGGAAAACCGGTGAGGCTAACAAAGAGGTAAAAAGACCATGATACAGCAACCCATTAATTACACAAAAAGGATCGGGCATTTATACGAGCGCGTCACCGACCTGGACAACATCAAAAAGGCGATCAGGAACGCGGCGAAGCGCAAGACCAAGCGCCCGAGCGTGCAGCGCATTCTCGCAGACATTGACGGGTACGCTGCGAAAATCCAAGAGATGCTGGAGACCGAAACCTGGGTCCCGCACCCATACACGATCCGACAGATAAACGACGGCATCAAGAAGAAAAAGCGCATTATTGCCGTGCCGCGGTTTTATCCGGATCAGTGCATTCACCACGCCTTCGTTCAGATCTTCAAGGAAATTGTTATGCACAGCGAGTACGAACACAGCTGCGGCTGCGTTCCGGGAAAAGGGACGGACGGGGCAAAGAAAACCATTGAACGGTGGATCCGAAAAGACCCACGAGGAACCAGCAAGGTATTGAAACTGGACGCCGAAAAGTGCTACCCATCAATGAAGCATGAAGAGCTTCGCAGGAAGCTGGCGGCCAGGATCAAAGACAGACGCTTCCTGCGTTTGGCCGGCCTGATGATCGCGAGCTATCAGCAGCCGATGGCAACGGGCGAGCGTCTGCTGCCGGAGACGGAAGCGGTCGGAATCCCGGTGGGCCTTTATCCATCGCCGTGGTTTTGCAATTTCTTTTTTCAGGACCTCGATCACTTCATCGCGCAGGAATGCGGCGTAAAGCACAGCGTTCGGTACGTTGACGACGTGGTCCTCTTCGATACATCAAAGAAGCGGCTTCACGCGGCGCTGCGGAAAATCAGCGCGAAGATGCAGGAGGAAGGAATGCGGATCAAAGCCAACTGGCAGGTTTTTCGTCTGCGCATACGCCCACTCGATTTTTTAGGGTTCCGGTTCCACCCAGGATGGACCACGATCCGAAAATCGATCATGCTGCGGATTGCCAGAAAAGCGCGGACCATCGCGCGGCTGAATTATATATCACCGACGCACGCGTCCGGAATGATCAGCTATATGGGATATATCTATCATTCAGACTCCTGGCATTTTTGGCAAGAGCGCGTGAAACCCTTCATCAATCTGAAAATTTTGAAAGGAGTTGTCCGAAATGAGAACAGAAAGCAACATCAAGCCCTCTGCGCGGCTTAGCGTCGAGGCGTTCCCTCCGAAAGAGGGCGCAGCCTGCACCGTGGTTCTTTTTGCCAACATCACCGGACCGTTTGAGCGGCCGGCCAGCATGGAAGGCGCGGACCCGGAGACATACTACGAGTACGACAGGTACGAGGTGGCGACGACATACCGGGAGAACCTGGCGCAGACCGTGGAGGCATCGTTCGATCAGTGGGTTCAAAAGGCGAAGGAGGCAGAGGAAGCCGGCGAACAGCCGACCGAGATCGAGATCCTGCAGGACCGCATCGAGAAGCTGCAGAAAGAGAACAAAGAGATGAGCGACACGATCGACGATCTGATCATCGCAAGCCTGGGAGGTGACGATTTTGTTTAACAGGTTGAAGAGGTTATACTGCGAGGGCCGCCTGACCGACGACGCCCTGCAGACGGCAGTGGAGAGAGGATGGATCACGGATGAAGAGAAGCAGGAGATCGTCGCCGCGAAGAAAGACGAACGCTACAACGGATAGGTTCGCCTGCGCGCACGGTGGCGGAGAAGCCTGCAGATACACAGCTGATCCGTGTACGGGAACCGCCTGCAGGGAATACGGCCAGTGCGGAAGCTGCCGGTTTTATCATATACCGGCCGGCCAAAGACCCTGCAGGGGCTGCCGACATCTAAGCATCAGGAGGCAGACATGAACAATTTAATTTTCGCGGTGATCGCAGCAATGGGGATCCCGTCAGCAATCACCGGATTCTGCTTCTGGCTCGTTCAGAGGAAGATCGAGAAGCGCGACGCAGCCGACAAGGCGCAGCGCGAGGAACGGCAGAAAGAGCTGGACAAGCGCGAGGAAATCCGGTACAAAAATGAGCTTTACTTAATAAAGAGCGTCGGAGCATCGATCGCCCTGGGAGAAGCGACGGCCAGAGCCGTGCAGCGGATCCCGGACGCACACTGCAACGGCGACATGCACGAGGCCCTGGCCTACGCGCAGAAGGTCAAGCATGAACAGAAGGACTTTCTGACCGAGCAGGCCATCAGGGCGATTTCAGACGATGAGTGAAAGGAGGGGAGAGAGATGAAGAAAATCGACTGGTTAAGAAAACTCACGAGCCGCAAACTTTGGACGGCGGTGGCATCATTCGTCAGCATGATGATCGTGGCGATCGGCGGCAGCGAGAGCACCGCGACGCAGACGACGGCGCTGATCATGGCCGGAGCGACCGTGATCGCGTACATCATCGGCGAGGGCCTGACCGACGCGATGAACGTGGACGCAGGCGAGGGAATCCCGTTCGAGGTCGAAGTCGAGGAAGACGACGACACCGAGGAAGAGTAACAAGGCACCCGAGGGCGGGGCAATCCCGCCCTCCTGCATCAGAACAGGAGGCACTCCATGAACAAGAAAAACCTGGAAATATTAACGAACATCATCGGCGGCGTTGAATCCGGCGGCCAGATTTACGGGAAGCGCAGGTATGAAGCCTACGCGGGCAAGAAGGCCAACTCCCCGAACGAAAACACCTGCACCCTGGGCTGGGCGCAGAATTACGGCAACCGAGGCCGGAAGCTCTGCCAGATGATCCTGAGCGCGGACCCGGCAGCCTTCCGCAAGGCGGACACGGCCGGCATAGAAAAGAAGCTGGGGACCGACTGGGAAGCGACCGGATGGAGTCCGAGCGCGAAAGAGAAGGCAGCCCTGATCGCGATCATTACGACGGACGCAGGAAAGAAGTGCCAGGACGACCTCTTCGTCGAACAGGCGAAGGGTTACATCAAGAACGCGAAGGCATACGGCGTCACGGGCACAGCCGCGCAGATGATGTGGGCCGAGATCGAACACCTCGGCGGCCTGGGGCCAGTGAAGCGGATCTTCGGCAGAGCCGCGAAACCATACACGCCCGATTCGATCTTCGCATCGCTGAAGCTCGACCAGAACGACAAGAGCAACAACAACCAGGTCGGCGACAAGATCTACCAGAGCCGCCACGAATGCTGTGTTGCATGGATCAAGAAGTACGTCACGGCCGGCAGCAGCAGCGGAAGCGGAGACGCGAAGCTGACCGAGACGCAGGTGCGGAAAAAGATCCTCGCCATCATGCAGGGCTGGGTAGGGCTTTCGCGATCGGCTGGCACGCACAAAGTGATCATTGACACATACAACGGCTTCAAGCCGCTGCCGAGGGGCTACGCGGTTACATACAAAGACGCTTACTGCGCGACGACGGTATCAGCCGCGGGCATCGCAGCAGGGATGACCGACATCGTCCCGCGGGAATGCGGATGCGGAGAGATGATCAAACTTTTTCAGAGGATGGGCCGCTGGATGGAGCGCGACGATTACGTGCCCGACATCGCCGACGTAATCTTCTACGACTGGGGCGACTCAGGCGTCGGAGACAACACCGGAGAGCCGGAGCATGTGGGCATGATCGAAACGGTCGAGCGCGGCATCATGACGGTGATCGAGGGGAACACGAACGGCGGAGTGGTCGGCAGACGCACGATCGCGATCAACGCGCGCTACATTCGCGGATTCGGGATCCCGGACTACGCGAGCAAGGCGACAGCTTCAGAGCCGGCGCCCGAACCGACGCCAACGCCCGCGCCGCAGCCGGAACCGGAGCCGGAAGACACCGGCAGCGCCGGAGCGCCGAGCCGCACCCCGAAGTGGGTCGGGCAGGTTACGGCCACGACGCTGAACGTTCGCAACTGGGCCGGCACGGAATACCCGAACATCAAGAGCTGGCCGCAGCTTGCAGCAGGCAACCTGGTGGACGTTTGCGACAGCATCAAGGCCGTGGACGGAGATAAGTGGTATTTCGTCCGCATCGCAGGGAAAATATACGGCTTCGTCCATTCGGATTACATCAAAAGAGTATAAGCAGCAAAAGGACCGGGGGATCATGCCTCCCGGTCTTTTTTCATGCGTTCCATTTTTTCAAGAATGAGCTTTTCGGCCCAGGGCGGACACTGGCGGATGCCGGCGTCCCATTTTTCAAGCGTGCTGATCGGGATCTCAAACTGGCGCGACATTTCCGCGCGGGACATTCCGAGAGCAAGCCTGGCCTCCTTTATTTTGTCAGACATACGAATCACCTCGTTTTCATTTTTCCTTTCATTTTCTTAAAAAAGACGCTGCGGGCGGTTTATTCGGCTGTGCGGAAAACCGGCTGAAAACCCCAAAATTAATTATTAGATCCTACCTGGGAGAAATCACCCTGCCCTTTCTGGCCATTGAGGCCGGTGCGAGATTTACGAGGACGACCGGAGAAGCCTGCGCCCAGCGCATCCGGCCCTTCAGGTTTTCACATTAAAAACCAGGAAAACTTGTCGAACAACATCCGCAGCGTCCAAACAGAGAGAGCCCGCTGGACTTCACAGCACCCGTCACCATTCTGCCCGCCGGACTTCGGACCGGCCGTCGGTGGTTTAATGCCAGGGCGGCAGAGCCGCCTTTTCATCATTTAAGAGATGAGACCATCGAAAGAATATCCAAAGCAGCCTTCAGAGCTTCGCCTTCGGTTTTGAATCCGTTCATACATTCCGGAGAAATCAGATTCGCCAGGCAATGATCGAGACATACCAGCTGGCCGTCCTGGGTGATGCGGAAAACGCGATACCCATACCCGTCCAGGTGAGAGACCCAGGATCGGGTAACCTTCACAACATAATTTTTGAAACGAATATTTTTCTCATTCATGACTTTAATTTACTCCGTTCCTTTAGATTGATTAAATTATACCTCCCAACAGGTGGTATTTCAAGTTCTTTCTGCCAAAAATACGGGCGTAAACTGCACAAAGATGAAAGCCCGATTTTGTCGGTTGTGACGGATAAAAAGCAGAGCCGAGGCATCAAAAAAGGACCGCAGGACAAGCTGCGGTCCGCGCCAGCATCGAGCCGGGAAAATATTATTTTGCTTTCGAGAGGGCGGTGCATATTTTGACATAGGAATCACCGGACAGCTCCCCGGATTCATAAAGGTGGCGGTATTTTGCCAGATCGGCTGAAAATTCCTTTTTCGCATTTTCCCCGCTTTTCTTCAGATCCGACAGGTCGAGAATTCCAAGCTCGGCCGCGAGCGCATACATGTGCTTGCACGGCATCTGGCGGCGCGCGAAATCAGCGCACCCGCAGCCGGCCAGCGTGGCCTTGTACGGCTCCGCTTCAGATCCCTGAATCCGGATCACACCATCAGAGGCAGAGAACGAAACGATGGACGATTTCAGACCATGAGCCGACAGCATACGCTTCACCTGCTCCGGGTCGGAATGAATACCGGCGTCCCAGCTCCCCATATTTTGTAAAAATTTCATTTCATATCCTCCTTTCTTCGATCAGTTTTTATAATTGCTGACCTTTAACACAAATATATTCAGTAATAATGCTAATGTCAAGAAAAATGCTGAATATTAACACAAGTGGAGGGCTGGGAAATGAAAATTTATGATTACAACGGAAAGAAAAATTTATGCGGAGAAAAGCTGCGGATGGCAAGATTGAAGGGAAGAATATCGCAGAGCGATCTGGCTGCGCGTATGCAGACAGAAGGGGTAACGATAGAGCGGGACAGCATCAGCAGGATAGAGATCGGGACAAGATTCGTGACAGATTACGAATTAAAAATATTTGCAAAAGTGCTCGGCGTTTCCGTGGATTGGCTCCTTGACGAGAACATTTCATATTGATAAAAAATTCAAAAAAAGGGGATTTCATGTTGACAAAATACACCTATGGGTGTATAATATAGGTACAAGGTTAGGGAAGACCTGAGTAAGAAGAAAGGGGGGAAAGAAAAAGGAACGAAAGGAGGGTCGGCCGTGGAGGACGATGAAAAGCAGAAAAAAGAACTGCTCGAGGTTCTCGAAAAGGCTTTAGAGAGTGAAGCGGTGGAACGAATCACAATCACAATAAAGCCGCACAAGAAACCAAAGCAGTCCTGAGCAATAAGGCGGTGGGGAATTCCCACCCACCGCTTTATTATAACCACGGCAAAACGAAAAGTCAAGGAGGCGGACATGGAAGTCACGGTCAACATTAATTATAAGAATGAGAAGCTGCAGGGGCTCCGGCGCGCGGCCGGCCTTTCGCAGACGCAGATGGCAAAAGAAGCAGGCGTGAACCTGCGGGTCTATCAATATTATGAACAGGGGGTAAAAGACATAAGCAAGGCGCAGCTTCCGACGCTGCTGAAAATATGCAACGTGCTAGGCTGCCGGATCGCGGACATCATAACAGACCGGGAAACGGTGGAGCTTTTGAAAAAATACGAGCGGTAACACACAGACACAGGATAGCACAAAAGAACCGGCGGCAGAGGGAACCTTCTCTCTGCCGCCATTTGGCCGAGGGGGACAAGAGGATGGGAAGACACTTAACACGGGCGGACCGGATCAAGATGGAGACAATGCTGAATTCAGGACACAAGGTGCCGGAAATAGCAGCATACCTTCAGTGCCACCGCAGCACGATCTACCGGGAGCGGAAGCGCGGAGAATATACCCACAGAAACAGCGATTACACAGAGGAAACCAGATACAGCAGCGATCTCGGACAGAAAAACCATGACTGGGCGGCGGAGGGAAAAGGGCGGAACATTAAGCTGGGGAACGACATCGAGCTGGCTGAATATATAGAGAACATGATCGTCGAGAACAAGTACAGCCCGGAAGCAGCGCTGGCCGCGGCTGCAGGAAGCGGGATCGAATTCAAGACCACGATCAGCGTCAGAACATTATATAGATACATCGACAGCGGCATTTTCCTGAAGCTGACCAACAAAAACCTCCCGGTCAAGGGCAAGCGGAAGAGAAAGAAGAAAAGAGTGCAGGTTCAGAAAAGGGCATCAGCAGGGCCGAGCATCGAGAAGCGGCCGAAAGAAGTGGAGAACCGGGGGACATTCGGGCACTGGGAGATGGACACGGTCAAGGGCAAGCGCGGCAAAACGAAGTCCTGCCTGCTGGTTTTGACGGAGCGCAAGACCAGGGATGAGATCATTGCAAAGCTGAAAGACCAGACGGCCGCCAGCGTCGTGGAGGCCCTGGATCGCCTGGAGCGCAAGTGGGGCAGCATGTTCATAAAAATTTTTCGGAGCATCACGGTGGACAACGGCGTGGAGTTTTCGGATTACGAGGGGATGGAGCGGTCCGCTTTGCATCAGGGAGAGAAGCGGACCCACGTATTCTACTGCCACCCATACAGCAGCTGGGAACGGGGGAGCAATGAAAACCAGAACCGCCTGATCCGCCGGCACGTCCCGAAGGGGGAAGACTTCGACACGAAACAAGCGCGGGATATTGAGTACATAGAAGCCTGGATCAATAACTACCCGCGGGGAATATTCGATTTCAAGACATCGGCCCAGCTGTTCGAGGAAGAGCTGGCGAAACTGGCGTGAAAATTTTTTTCAAAATCTTGTCGCAAAACTATTGACAAAACCCATGGCTGAGTTGTAAAATCAAATGCGACAAGAGATGAAAAGTCTCGGTCGCATTTATTTTTTTATATAAATATCGAAAAAATGATGCGGCAGAGCAAAGAGTCTCTGCCGCTTTTTTTATTCGCCGACAGGAAGGGGTGAGAGCGTGGCGCGGACATACAACCGGCTTACTTACGAGAACCGGAAGACAATCGAGAAGATGTGCAAGGCCGGAAAAAAGGTCACCGAGATCGCGAACGCGGTAGGCGTTCACCGGGCGACCATTTACAACGAGCTGATCAGAGGCGGAGCGACAAGCGAAGACCTTCAGCAGTACAGCGCGGACACGGCACAAAAAGCAGTCTAAAACAGAATAGCAAGAGAGGGGAAGCAGCGACCTCTTCAAAACGCTGGTCTGGCGGGGCCGACGCAGAAAACCCGCCCGGCGGTTCCGGCTGAAGCCTGCAGCCACCCGTCGAAAATGGGGTAGAGAGCGCAGACCCATGTAAAAGATAAACGGCTCGGTGGCAGATGAGAACATCGGAAGAGAGAACACCCGGAGCGCGGACCGATGGGCGCGAAACAATCACGGGCGGCGGGCATGAAAAAACCGCACTGCAGGCGACAGCATGAACGGCAACCCAAAGAATACTCAGGGGGCAGGAAGGGCTGACAGGTTCCCACATCGCTGGAGAACCTGTCCCAGACTGCCGGGCCCAAGAAGCCTAGAGGGCAGGAAGGGCACCGGCCGGAAGGTAGAGAAAAACCAGGAAAGGAGAGATGAAGGATGGAGATCGAACAGGCGATCAGGATATCGAAGGTGATCTGCATGGCCCCGGAAGAGCGGCTGCCCATGATCCTGTCGGTTTTGGAAAAGGCGGACGTGAGCATCAGCGGGCTGGAAGAACTGGAAGAGTGGAAAGCGCTGAAAGATCAGGCGTACCTGATCGACATAGAGGATTTCAGGAACGGGATCGTCGCAGAATTCGGCAGGGATGCAGAGGCTCCGCTTATTAATATCCCGGCGAAAGAGTTTAACAGGTATTGCGCGGAGAGGAATCTGAAACCGTCCTGCGCACGAAGGGCGCTGGCGAAATATGGGATTATTCAGACCGGCCAGCAGGGCAGCAGGCTGGAGTACACACAGCCCGTCCGGATCAATGGAGAGGTGACGCGCTGCGTGGTTGTTTTCAGATATGGAGAAATTAAACGAGGGGCGATGAATGATGAATCAAAGAGATAGGGGAACCCGGCAGCAGGCGCCCGACAGATTGGCACAGCGGCGGGAATACATAAGGAAAAAGAGGCGCAGAGAAAGACGGCGCGAACAGATCAGGAAGGCAGCCAAAAAAGCGATGACGGAGGTCCTGCTGCCGGCGGGACTGGGGATAGCATCGGGGCTGGCCTTAATTTGCGCCTTTATTTATGACCCAGGCTATCAGGAGCCGGAGTATCACCCGCAGATGATCAAGGCGCAGGGCGGCGAATATTGGTACCCAGCAGATCAGTACGAGGGGTACCTGCAGGAGAAAGCAGCGCACGACGCAGCGAAGCGGGAAGAGGAAGAGGCGCTGCTTCAGGCAATCCGAGAAGCGCAGCAGGAACAGCAGGACAAGCAGCAGCGGGAGTGGCTGCAATACGCGACACAGAATGAGGCAGCCGAGGTGAAGACGATGACGGTGAGCGCAGGCCCGGACATGAGCGACGACGAACAGTTGATGATCGCGAAGATGGCGATGGCGGAGGCCGAGGGCGAAGACACCGAGGGGAAGACCCTGGTGATGCTGGTGATCTTGAACCGCGTCAAGAATGAGAATTTCCCTGATACCATCGAGGACGTGATCGCGCAGCCGGATGCATTCACATCATACACGAACGGCCGGTACGCGGAAGCAGAGCCAGACGACGACTGCTGGGCAGCAATGGACCTGATCACGACAGATCAGTGGGACGAAAGCCAGGGCGCGCTTTATTTCGAGCGGACCGCGGACGGGCCGACATGGCACAGCGAACACCTGCAGCGGCTTTTTGAACATGGAAACCATACGTTCTACAAGGAGGTGGGCGCATGAAGATGGCACTCCACAACGGCGCGATCAAGATCATTGAAGCGGACAACACACAGTCGGCCATCATAAAGAGCTGGGGCAAAATGCGCTACGTCCGGGCGAAACAGATGTACGAGGCACCGGTGAGCGCGGACCTTTTGAACCGGCTGGCTTCATTGGTTCGGCTGCCGGAATCCATCGAGGCGATCCGCCGGGAAATGAACGCGACGCAGGAAGCGATTGACCGGGAACGGATCCGGAAGGATCCGAAACCATTCTGCCGGTACCCGGTCAAGAAAACATTATACCAGCATCAGGTGAGGGCCGCGAACATGGCCCTGCTGGCCTTCGGGATCATCAAGCCAGGGGAGGTGGCCGAAAATGGAAAGTAAAAGAATTTCCGAAAGAATCGATCATATTATCGGGATCTTCAGCAAATGCGAAGAGATGGACCACCGAACAGGGGAGAAGAAAGACTGGGATAAAGACATAAAAGTCCTCGAAGAAATAAAGGACATTCTGCACGATTACGATCAGCAGGCGGCACAGCTGCAGGCGATGATTCAGAAATACGAACAGGCGGATCGGCCGGTGCGAAATGGCGACATTTACACCTGCCCGGAATGCGGGCACCGAGTGAACCCGCGACACACACACTGCCACAGATGCGGAAAGAAGCTAGGGAGGTGAGGGCATGAGCTTGGACGGTTTGACATGGGAAGAGATCGCGCGAGTCATCGAATTACAACTGGATGACGGAGCGAGAATTCATGAATTCATCGACGATACGGGCCTGGGAGATAACACCCTGCATTTATATCGATATCTGGACTCGGCGCAGGGGCTCCTGCAGGGGCTGAAAAATATTGCGGAGGAAGAATACCAAAAAGTAAAGGAAAAAGAGGAGGCCAAAAATGCAACAGCACAAAATAAATAAAGGCTTCGGGTTCCTTTTCGAGATGGGCTGCGGAAAGACGCTGACGGCGATCGCGACGATGGGCGCAGCATTCAACCTGGGGAAAATCGAACGGGCCTTAATTATCGCCCCGACGTCCGTGGTCGCGGTTTGGCCGAAAGAATTCCTGGAATATGCAGATTTCAAATACACCTGCAGGACGCTGCTCGGGGAGAAGCAGAACCGGATCCGGCAGCTCGACGATTTGATGAAATTCCCGTTCAAGGCCCTGAAGGTCGCGGTGATCAATTACGAATCAATCTGGCGCGAGGGCATCAAAGAGAAGCTGCAGGAATATGACGCGGACATGATCGTCTGCGACGAATCGCAGCGCATCAAGACCCACGACGCAGAACAGAGCAAGGCGGCGCACCAGCTGGGAGACCAGGCGAGGTACAAGCTGATCCTTTCCGGGACGCCGGTGCAGAATAACGCGATCGACATATTCAGTCAATACCGCTTTCTCGATCCGTCCATTTTTGGGACAAATTTCTATCAATTCAGGAACCGGTACGCGGTGATGGGCGGTTTCAACCGGAAGCAGATCGTCGGTTATAAGGACCTGAACGAGCTGATCAAGAAAGAGCACAGCATCGCTTTCAGAATCACCAAAGAGGAAGCGATCGACCTGCCGGAACAGACCTTCGAGACGCGCCGCGTATCATTCACGGACAAAGAGCGGAGCTTATACGACCGGATCCGCAGAGACAGCTACGCAGAGCTGGAGAGCGGCGGCCAGATCACGGCGACGACCGTCCTGACGAAACTTCTGCGCCTGCAGCAGCTCGCCGGCGGTTTTCTGGTGGAAGACAAGTCGGAGAAGCCGCAGCTTGTCAGCAAGGCGAAGCTGAACGCTCTGGCGGACATCATCGAGGACTACGTGATCGGCGCCGGCAAAAAGCTGGTTATTTTCGCCCGATTCATACCAGAGGTGAAGGAGATCATCAGGCAGACGCAAAAGCAGCTTCCGGCCGGAAAGAAGCTGGTCGCCATTTATGGGGACATCAAGAAAGAGGACCGCGGCGACATCGTCAAACAGTTTCAGGAAGACCAGAACACGGTGGTTTTTATCGGCCAGATCGACACGGCCGGCACCGGCATCACGCTGACCGCGGCGGACACATGCGTCTATTATTCCAAAAATTTCAATTATGCAACGTACAGCCAGAGCCTGAGCCGGATCCACAGGATCGGCCAGCGGAACGTTTGCACATACATCGACCTGGAAGTCGAGAAGACGATCGATGAGATCATCAGCCGCAGCCTTTCAAAGAAGGAAGACATGGCGAAGACGGTGGTCGATAATTGGAGGGATTTTTTCTAAAAAGGAGGACAAGATGACAACCGAAATCAATATAAAAAATTATTTGAGCGAGGACGAAATAAAGAAAATCTGCATTGAGGTGGTCCGGAATAGGTTCTACCAGAACGTGGGCGGAGAGGCAGATGCGGAACGGGTTATAGTGAATCTTTCATATGCAGAGGTCCTGAGAATCATTCAAAACGAGTGGGACACAGACTTGACAGAGGCTTTAAAAGTGCGTATGCGCGAGGCTATAGAAGATGACAGCAGCCTACGGTTTCAAATATTCAGAAAAAAATCAGAATACGAAAGAGAGGATGGCCCTGGCTGGAAGATCGTCCTGGAAGAAATCGAGAAATGCAGGCCACTGATCCGTAACAAAATCGAAGAAATAATAAGAGACTTTGATTTTGACATGGACATCATGGACGTAATGAGAGATGCCCTAGATACGATTATCGAGGAAAAGCTCTTCACGAAGAGGGAAAACAAACAATGATTACAGATATTTACAACACCGAAAAGAGGTACAGCATTATTCTGACGGACCCGCCCTGGCAGCAGGGCCGCGGGAATAAAAAGAAGAGCCGGCCGAACTCGAGCGGCGGTGGGGTTCCATACCCGACGATGAGCCTGCAGGAAATCGAAGAGCTGCACCGGGACGTCGCCGCAAGGCTCACGACGGAAAAGCACAATATTTTCATGTGGACCATCGAGAAATACCTCACGGAAGCGGAAGCAATGATGGCGCAGGCCGGGTACCGCGTTCACGCCCGCTTTATTTGGGACAAGGTCAACGGGCCGGCGCTGGCATACACGGTCCGGTTCGCCCACGAATACCTGCTCTGGCTTTACAAGCCTGGCCAGATCCTGCTGCCGAACAAGACGCAGCGCGGAACATTTTCGACGGTGTTCCGGGAGCACGTCCACAAGCAGCACAGCAGGAAGCCCGAAAAATCCTACGAGATTATAGATGCAATGTTCCCAGGCGCCGAGAAGCTGGAGCTTTTCGCACGGCGGACGCGGTCCGGCTGGGATGCGTGGGGAAATGAGGTGATGGAGGATTCATGGGCTACATAGACGACACGATCAGAGAGATGATTGTGAAGCTGAGAAGCGGGGAGGCGGATCTCGCGACGGCATGGGGAGAAGCGGCGAAGACGCTGGCAGACGCCACCCGCCTGGCGGGAATCAAGGCGGCAGAGCTTGAAGCAGCCCTGCTCAATCTCGGAAAAGCGGATCCGCTGCGGAGGCCCAGGCAGGAAACGAGTAACTGGAGGAAAATGCACGGTCTGCCGATGCGCAGGCGCAGGGCAGGCAGGAAAGGACGGTGAAAACATGAGGAACAAAAAGGCGATCAAGGTTATAAAATCCATGCTGGCATGTGAAAAAGCGGAGTGTTTCGGAAATTGCGAAGATTGCAGCAATACGATCCCGTCGAGCGAAGAGAAGATCAAGGCATTCAGAGCCGCTCTCGCGGCCTTACTGGAGGTATCGAAATGAACAAAATTAATATTTCACCAAGAGGGCGGAGCGAAACCGGCGGAATTTTATTGATGCCGATACGAAAAAACGTCCCGAATGGGAAGCCAGGATGGACACTCACAAAATGCCCGGAATGCGGACGCGAGTGCTGGAGGCGCCCAGGAGACGAAGCGACACAGGCAGATGCGGCATTATGTACGGAATGCGGCCTGAAAGCGGCATTTAATAAATAAAAAAAGAGGAGGTTACAAAATGGCACTGTTAGACATGATTCGGGAGTATCAGGAGCTTCTGACGGAGAAAGACGGGCTGGCAGAGGCGACGAAAACGAACAACAAAGCGATCGAGGAAATGAAGCAGCAGATCACGCAGCAGATGATCGACGACGACTGCCCGCGCATCAGCTACGCCGGGTACAGCTTCAGCCTTTCCGACAAAACCGAGTACCGGAAGAAATCGGAAGAGGATCTGCAGGCGGCCGGCCTGGACTTTTTCGAGGTGCTGCGGGAGCAGGGGCTCGGCGACATCATCACCGAGACGGTCAACGCGCGGACGCTTTCGTCCACGGTGAAGGGAATCGTCGAGGAATCCGGCGCGCTGCCGGAAGAGCTGGCGGACATTCTGAACGTTTGGGAGACGTCCGACATCATCAGGCGCAAAGAGACCAACAGGGCACTGCAGAGAGCAAAGGGGGAGGCTTAATTTATGGAATACGAACAGATGGAGTTTGACACGATGCTCGAGAGCGAGCGCGAGCTGAAGGAAAACATCAACGTCGCGGTATCATTCGCCTGCAAGCAGGTGCAGCGATCCGAACAGTACAAGGTGACAAACCGGCACGAAGGCTACGGGATCGCGGCAGAATCACACGCCGCAATTCAGGGATCGGTGAAAAAGGTCAGCGAGGGCATGAAATACTTCCTGAATGTTTTGCCGGCAGACGACAACGCCGCCATCAGCGCGGCGAACACGATCTACAATGCGGCGGTGGATCTGGTCTACCAGGCGACGATGCTGGCGGCGCAGGCGAACCGGGTGATGACCGACCTCTACGAGCTTCACAAGGATGACAAGTCGCCGCTGGAAGAATACGCAGACGCCCAGGAAGACGGCGAGGGCTTCGAGGAAGCGCAGGAAGAGGACCAGCCGGAAGCGGAAGATGAGGAGGGCGATGATGAATAAAAAAATAAGAATCATGCTCACGGATCCGGAACAGAAAACCGCGGCGCTGGCCGGAGAACTAGCCTACGGCTGCGTGATGCGCAGGAAAGACATCGACGGAAAGCCGGGTATTTCATGCAAGACATTTCTGCTCGGCGAAAGCGAGTTCCCGATGATCAACATGGCGGACCCGATGGCCGCCAGCACTCTGAAGTTTTTGGGCTGGCTGACCGGCGGAAATGAAGAGCTGGAACTTGCGATGATCGAGATCATCGACAGGAAGCTCGTAGAGCGTGCGCTGCAGATCAAAAACGCAACCGAGGGAGGTGGACAGGATGCCAGGGCTGAACATTGAGGAAAAAAAGGTGGTCACCATCAGGGACAGCCTCGACAATGAGATCAAGCCGGGAACCACGATCCTGATCCGGAAGCAGGGCGAGGATATCCTGTGCAGCTTCAAGGCGCTGGAGGGCGGATATTTCAAGACCGAGACGATGGACGGCGCGCACCAGAACAAGTACCGCGTCGCCTCCATCGAGAGCTGCAAAACGGTGGAAGCATTCACAATCAAAAAACAGTGGCCGCAAGGCCCGGAAAATAAGGAGGGCGAATCATGAGCACAGAGAAGAAAAACGAACTGACAACAATCGACAGCTTCAGCCTGGTGACCGGCTTCGAGGGCATGGACGACGACCTGCGGGAAGAGCTGCAGGACGCGATGGAAGACCTCGATGAAGAGCGCGGCATCGCCTGCAGGCAGATCAAGGTGCCGAGCGGCGGCGGCAAGGCGTTCGAGGTTGAGACGGACGAACCGGACAACCCGGACATCATGAAAGAGATCGAGGCGGTGATCTTATTCACCCACCGGATGAACAGTTACTGGGAGGGCGAATTCGGGACCGGGGAGAACAAGGCCCCGACCTGCAGCTCGTTCGACGCGAAGACCGGCCTCAACATCGAGACCGGAGCCGTCACCAACTGCGACACATGCCCGCTGAATCAGTACGGATCCGACGGCGGTGGCAAGGCGTGCAAGAACATCAGGCGCGTGTACATGATGCTTTCAGGGCAGCCGAGCATTTATCTGCTGAGTATCCCGCCGACATCGATCAAGGACGTGAACAAGCAGCTCGCTCGCATCATGGGGAGTAATAAGGTTCCGTACACGCGGATGGTCGTCCGCTTCACGCTGGAGAAAGCGAAGAACAAGGACGGGATCGAATACAGCAAAGTCGTGGTCAACCGCGCCGGAATGCTGCCACAGACCCTTTTCGAAAAGACCGCAGCCCTGAGAAAAGAGCTGAAGGCGAAATATACGGAGGTCGCCATCACATCGGCCGATTACAACATCACGGCCAGAACCGACGACGCCGGCTTCATGGACGTGCCCGAAGGCGCAGAAGGGGATCTTCCGTTCAACTAAACCATCAGGGGCGGGCACCTGCCCGCTCCCACAATCAGGAGGTGGCAGCATGAAAAGGTTTAAGGATTACCCAGGAAACCCGGTCGGCTTTTTGAAGCGCGGCGATGAAATAGACATAGCCCTGGCGATGTCGTTGACCGAACAGGGTCTGGGCAGCTTTGAAGAATACAGGGAATGGGACAGAGGGATTATTCAAAACAAATACACCTCGGACATTGTCGCAGACGTTGGAATTTACGAGACCATCATCAGGCACAACAAATACTCGCCATTTATCTACCTCGGCCAGTGTGAGCGCGGAGCAGAGAAGAACGAGAACCCGGCCCTCAGCCGCAAGATATACGTCTGCAGCGCATACCGATCGGACGATCCCTCCATCATGATCCGCAACGTGAACGACGCGATGGCGGAATGCAGGAAGATCGCGATGGAGGGCGACATACCGATCTGCCCGCACCTTTACTTCCCGCAATTTTTGAATGAGGCGGATCCGAGGCAACGCGCGTTCGGTATGCAGGCAGGACTCGAAGTGCTGCGGCAATGCGACGAAATAACCGTCCTGATTCGGGAGAGGATCTCCGAGGGCATGGACGGCGAGCTGCGGTTCGCAGCGAATGAACTCGGGCTCCCGTTAAATACAAAATACCTGAGCGAGACAGAAAAGAGGTAGACGGATGAACACGGCAGAAGTTGACATTGACAGACTGGTAGATTACCGGCAGGAATACAGCAGCATAATTAAAAAAGCGAAGATCACCGGGGACCAGCTGATCGGACTCTGCCCGTTCCACGACGACCAGAACAACAGTTTTTCAGTGGACCTGAAAACCGGTCAGTGGCATTGTTTCGCCGAGGATGAGGGCGGAAATTTCCTGAGCTTTTACGCCAGAATAAACGGCCTGGACGACACGAAGGAAGCATACAAGCAGATCCTGGAGAAATACGGTGTCGCGCAGGAGAAGCAGGAGAAGCCCAGGCGGGAGAAGAGCTACACGCTCGCGCAATATGCCTTCGAGAAGCACCTGCCGGAAGATTACCTGGCGCAAGAGTGCCGGATCGAGACAAAGCGCGACCGGGACGGTACCGCATACATGAAGATCCCGTATATGGACGAAGACGGACGGGAGACGACCTACCGGAAGCGGTACGCGAACAAGGACTTCCGCTGGAAATACGGATCAGCAGGAAAGATCGGTCTCTATGGCGAGTGGCGGCTATCACAGATCCGGGCAGCCGGATACGCCGCCATCGTCGAGGGAGAAAGCGATTCACAGTCAATGTGGTACATGGGAATCAGCACCCTCGGCGTTCCGGGCGCATCAATGTTCAAGCCGCACCAGGCCGGCCAGCTGCAGGATTTGAAAATATATCTGCATCAGGAACCGGACAAGGGCGGGGAGACATTCGTTCACAAAATGATAACCGGGCTGCGCGAGGGCGGATTCATTGGCGAAGTTTACCGATTCAGCTGCAGCAAGATCGGATGCAAGGATCCGTCGGAAGCATACACCAAGTACGGCAAAGAGGACGCGGCCAAAAAGATCATGAAGCTGCTGCAGAAGGCGGAGCGCATCGACCTGGATCAGCCGGAAGACATACCGGAGGCCATACAAGGCGCACCCATGAACCTGCGGCAGCCAGAAGGGTGGATATATTCAGAAAAGGGCATCAGCCAGATCGACGAAAAGAAGTACACGCCGACGATGGTCTGCAGAACGCCGATCATTCTGACCCAGCGCCTTAAGAGCCTCGAGACCGGAGAAGAAAAGATAGAAATTGCATTCAAGCGTGACGGGACCTGGCACAAGGCGATTTATCCGCGGTCAGCAATATTCACGGCGCGAGGAATCACGGCCCTGGCGGATCTCGGATGCACGGTCACCAGCGAGAACGCGAAGCAAGTCGTCCGGTTCCTTTCCGCGCTGGAAGCGGAGAACATCGACGTGATCCAAAAAGCGGACGCAACCTCGACCTTCGGATGGCAGCCAGGCAAAAGATTCATACCGGGCAGGGAACAGGGGATCGTGCTGGACATCGACCCGAGCCAAAAGGGGATGGCGCTCGCATATTGCCAAGTTGGAGAAATGGAGCGGTGGGTTCAGAACATGAGGCCGCACCGGGAGCGCGATAAATTTCGTTTTATCCTCGCGGCCAGCTTCGCGGCACCGCTTTTGCGGATCCTGAAACAGAGAATATTCTTCGTTTACAACTGGGGCGGAAGCAAGGGCGGAAAGACGGCGGCGCTGAAGGCAGCATTGAGCGCCTGGGGCGACCCGGACCGATTGATGGTCAATTTCAACGCCACCCAGGTCGGCCTGGAGCGGACCGCGAGCTTTTACTGCGACCTGCCGCTCGGCATCGATGAGAGGCAGCTCGCCGGCAGGAATCAGGAAAGCCTGGAGAAGATCGTCTACATGATCGCATCAGGAACCGGGAAGATCCGCGGCAGCAAGGGCGGCGGCCTGCAGGCGACGCATCAGTGGCGCACGGTCGCGCTGGCGACAGGCGAAGAGCCGCTCTCGACGGAAACCTCGCAGACGGGCGTCAGCACCCGCGTCCTCGAAATATACGGCGGACCGTTCGACAATGAACAGCAGGCCAGCCTGATGCATCAGCAGGCAGCAGAAGACTGCGGATGGGCCGGCCCGGAATTCGTCGAGCGCATCATTGACATTGATGAGCGGCAGATCTGCGGGAAATATGAGGAAATGGTTCGGTTTGTTTCGGGCGTGGCCAACGGGAAGAGCGGCAGCCATATCGCCGGCATCAGCGCGGTGGCCGTGGCGGACGCGATGATCGACAGCTGGTTTTTTACAGACCAAACCGTAACAAAATCGGACGAAACCGGTACAAAACCGACGGAAATCGGTACAAAACCGCTCGAAAACGGGACGCTCGAGATCCGGCCGGAATCATGGGAACGGGCGAAGCAGATGGCGGCGGCCATATTGCAGGAACAGATGAACGCAGACACCGGAGACGTGAACGAAAACGCGGTGCAATTCGTGGTTGACTGGGTTCTCGGAAACCGGGCCTATTTTGGAGAAAAGGCGATCGGGACCTGCCTGGGGACGCTTTCAGAATCAGGGAACACGGCTTATATTTTCCCGTCTGCATTGAACCAGGCGCTTACGAAAGCAGGATACAGCCCGCGGAAAACCCTGAAATATATGGCGGACAAAGAGCTGATCACATCACAGGAACGCAAAGACCACAAGGGCAAGACATACCAGGTGCCGAAACGGTTTGACAATCGCGTCTGCAAATTTGTCGAGTTTTTCATCGGGAAATTATCAGAAAAAGAGGACCCGATCGAATTCGACGACGAAGAGAAGCAGCAGGAACCGAAAAAATCCTATCAGCAGGGAAGCCTGCTCGACAGGGACGGATTCATGCCAGTGGACGACAACACGCAGCTCCCGTTTTAATCAAAATTTGTAACTCCATTTTTGAAAAATAAAAAAGGGGTTACGGAAGGAGTTACGGAAGGAGTTACGCAAAAACAACGGAAACACGGGGCTTTTTATATATTGTACCTCCTGTAACTCCAAAAATAGAAATATATTGCATTTTATGAAAATTTTACACACGATGCACGAATCTCATGCATCGCACAAAAAAAATCAATGTGTATTAAAAAAAAGGGGTTACAGGAGTTACAAACCGGCGGAGCCTAGAAAAATAGGGCATTTTCGCGTAACTCCATAACACAAACAAAAAGGAGGTACAAGGAGGTGGCGAAAATGGGCTTTACATGGGCCGGATACCTGGGAAAGCTCGAAAAATTAAGGAAAAACCGGGAACAGGTTCCGCTTGCAGATCTTCGGGGCAAATATAGAAAACCATACATGGAATTGCTGCGGGACATCAAGGCGGACACAGAAACCATGCTGATCCATTTCCTGGTCGGCGGTCTGCCGTTCGACATGAGCGAGAAAGCCGAGTGGGACAGCTTCGTCAATCGGGTGAATGAGATCATCAGGGAAGCAAACAAGGCCGGCACGTTCAAAGAGATCAGCCGGGCGATCTTCCGGGAATACGATCCGGACAAGGCCCTGGACATTGCAGCGCGAACAATCTGGCCGAAAGTATGGTACCGGGCATATTCGCCTTATTGGATCCGGCACTGCAGGAAGCGGGACGACGGCAGGACTTGGAACGACCTGATCCGGATGCGCTGGCGGCAGGAGTGGCAGATTTGGGAAGCGGAAGACGGGACAAGCTGGCGAGCAATGCTGCCGCCATCGGAGCCGCAGATCAGAGAGGAGGAAGAGCGTGAACGCGAAAGAATTCAAAGCACTGCAGACCAGAGCGCCGCAGATCAAAAAGCGAATAAGGCTGGCTGAGAAAAACAAAAAGGAACGCAAGGTCGAGCGCGTCAAACCGATTGACCCGGCGATCAAGGAACAACTGACAAGGGAGATGATGGCTGAGCATGGCAATTAGAGTATTAACATCAATTCACAGCAAGGACGCCCACACATGTATCAGGTGCAAGCAGGGCAAGCTCGGGCACCTACACAACGGGGGCGCAGCGAAGTGCCCGAAATGCGGATGCGTCCATTTAATCCATATCACGGCAGCCGGCAACCTGCTTTTGACCGACAAGGCGGCTGCACATTTATTCGAGAAGGGAGAAAAAGACAATGAACATTAAACTTTCAGGAAATGAGCTTATTTTATTTTTAATCATCTGCCTCACGATCATCACGATCATTTCACAAATCACCGAGTGCATCAAGACGAAGATCCTCTGCAAATACGAGTACCAGAGATGGCTGCAGGCGCAGGAACAGAGACGGCAGCGCGGCGAGCTTCACCAGAGAAGCTGCAGGGAATTCGCGGTACCGGACCTGAAAGCAGCGCAGCATCAGGAAGATCAGGAAGGCGGTGGATCCTATGAACATTAATAAAAACATTGAACGGTTTGAAAAATTGATGGATGAGGTCGTGAGGACCGGCGTCGAAGATTTGATGAATTACATCAGGAAGAGCGACTTCTACAAGGCGCCGGCCAGCACAAAGTACCACCTGAGCTGCGAGGGCGGCCTGCTGCAGCACAGCCTGAACGTTTTCGACGCACTGATCGCAAAAATGGAGATCATCGAGAACGAAAAAGAAACCGACGGAAGAAAGATGGACCGGTACGTTTACAAGGTCGCCGGGAAGCCGATCGCGGATTTCATAAAGCCGACGCTGATCACAGCAGCCCTGCTTCACGACATCTGCAAGACCAACTTCTACACCATAGGGTACCGGAATCAAAAAATATACAGACCGGGCGGAAAGAAGCACGACAACGGCGGCTGGTTCGACTGGGTTCAGGTTCCGGTTTACGAGGTGGAAGACCGCAACCCATACGGGCACGGCGAAAAATCGGTCATGATGATCTGCGAATTCATGGACCTGACGATGGAAGAGCGGTACGCGATCCGCTGGCACATGGGGATGAGCGATTGCACCTACCAGCAGATGCAGGCGTTCAACGCTTCCTGCGAGAAATTCCCGCTGGTTCACCTGCTGCACATGGCGGACCAGGAAGCAAGTCATTTCATGGAAGACACCTCGGACAATAAGCCGGCCTACGCGGAAGAGGACACAGACGCGGCGGAAGCAGCGCAGCCGGCCGGCGAGTATGCGGACCAGCCGGTGTTTCAGGAAGCGACGCCGATGTAGCGAGAGGGAGGCGGAGAGGGGATGGCTTTGAAAATATTGGAGATGATCGGGACGGCGATCCTGGCGGTTTGCATCATTGCAACCGTGATCATGGCCGGAATTATTCTTTTTATAGGTTTTGTTTTCGTGGTCGCCAGCTTCGCCCCCGGCTCCGGCTACGACCGAGACCGCGACCACAAGAAAGCGAAAAAAGAGAAGCAGGAGGTGGCAGACATGCTGGAGAAATACGTGCCGGAATTCGATGAGGAGGCGTTCGTTCAGGAATACGCGGCAAAGCAGGGCCTCACAAGGAAGCAGGCGATCGCGGAGCTGCGGCGCCGGATACCGAACGAGGCATACTACCAGGACAAGATCAAGCGGGAACTGAAGGCAAAATACCCGGATGCTTTCGTCCGCAAAATATCGCAGGGGGCGTACAGCGAGGGCGGGACACCGGACATCATGATGATCCACAAGGGCCATTATTTCGGGTTCGAGATCAAGCGGCCGGTGGTCGGGGTTCCGTCGAAGCTGCAGGAGATAGCCGTGAAGCAGATCCGGGAAGCAGGCGGAAGCGCAGCCTTCGTCCGCTGGCCAGAGGAAGCGGAGAGAATCGTGGAGCAATGGGAAAGAGGTGCAGAGCATGAACAGGAGGGCGAATCATGAAGGGAATTTTAACAGTTATCACATGCCTGGGAGCCATCGCGAAGTTGATCCTGATGATTTATTCAGGATGGCGGTTTTTCACCGGGAAGCCAGACGACAACGCGACCCTCTGGTGCGGCATATTATTCTTAGCGACACTGATCTAGGGAGGGCGAGAGAATGCAGGAAAACGTTCTCGGCATCAGCGAAGATGGGAAGACGCTGGTCCTCGAGCATGGAGAGCTGCAGGCATCGGCGCCGATCAGCGCAGAGAAGATCGCCGGCATATTTGGAAAGAGTCTCCCAGTTTTGAGAAAAGGGGACGTAGACGGAAGAGAAGCGTGGATTTTTGTTAATTCATAGAGGAGGCGAAAAGGGCATGATGGACGATGAAAGAATCGAAAGCATGACACAGAACTACATCAGGAGTTACAAGATTGCGCTGCAGGAAGTCAAAAACCCGAACCTCGCGCAGCAGGTCGCGGCCAGCGTGACGATGATGGCCGACATGCAAGAGAGGCAGGAAAAGACGCAGCAGCAGATTCAGAACGCGCAGCAATTCAACCCGCTCGCGGCCCTGTTTTTCGCGGCAGCGCAGGCAAAGCAGCAGGAAAAGGAAGATCAGGAAAAGCGGGAGGGGAAAGATGGCGAAAAAGAAACGTAGCCCGGCCGAAATTCAGGCCCGCGCGGTCGCGCAGCTTCGAGAGACGCCGATCCCGCAATTATTAAGCAGCCTGGAGCTTACCGTCGGGATCTTGCGCGAGAGGGGCGTGGAAATCCGCGACTGGGAAGACAAAAAGCGGCATTTAACGCAATTTCGGATGCTCGGAAATAAGGCGTATTTTTTCGCCGAGCGGAAAGAGGGGTAACACGATGGCAGAATTCAGGGAGATCGGGTCAGACGAAAAAACCGAGGTTTTGAAGTGGATTCTATCGCAGAGCCACAGGGCGAGGAAAAAGAAAGCCCAGCTTGTGGAGAGGTTGGAGCGCATCAGGGCAGAAAGCAGCGCGCCCGTACATACAAGCGGTTTTTCGTCCATGCCAAAAACAAGGCGAAAAAATACGGCCGTCGAAAATACGGTGATCACAATATCGGAAATTGAAGATCGGATTCTGCAGCAGCAGAGGCACGTCGAGAAATCCATCATCAAGGTTATGGATTTACTGGACATACTGCCCGAAAAATCCCTGGAACGTGAGATATGCGAGCTATACCACATAGACGACAAGAGCTGGCCTACCATTCAGGCAGAGATACCGATGAGCCGCAGCCAATGTTATAAACGATACAACAACGCCCTCGATATCATGCTATCAGACCAGCGTGCGCAAGCAGCCGTGGAAGAGGGCCTGGAAGAATACCGGGCATATAAGGCCCTGGAAAATAGGGCCAGAAAAAAGCAGGGCGCACAGAACAGGGACGGCGGCGGAGCAAGGGGCAGGGCACGCAGACCACAGCGCCCGGAGCGTGGGGCATAGAGCGCAGGCGCAAGAGCACAGAGCGCAGGCAAGGCGAGGGCGAGGCAGCAGGGCAACCCGAAAGAATGAAGCGAAAGAATAAAACTTTTTGAAACATGAGACACAATGAGACACTTTGATGTGTTATTATGATAGCATCGAAGCAGACAGGGGCGGGAGCAAAGGCCGAGAGGCCAGGGGCACCCGCCTCAGTCGATCATACAGAGCGTTTGCATGAACGCGCACTGGAAGCAGCCAAGCGGCTGCTTTTTTCGTTGTCACTATTGCACAATTTTCAAAGGTACTACTTGTGCAATATGCACAAAGCGGGTCGAGGAAAGGTCCGGTTCTTTCCCGCCTGAAACCAAAAATAAAACTTGCATTTCGTTACGCATGGCCGCCCAAGCGGCCAAAAATCCCGCAAGGAGGGGCCAGATTTTGAACACCGAGATGAAGATGGAAGTCCGCGCGCTCGCAGACCTCCGGCCGGCAGAATATAACCCGCGCGTCGCCCTGACGCCGGAAGACAAAGAGTACCAGGACATTAAGCGCAGCATTGAAACCTTCGGATACGTTGACCCGATCATCGTCAACGCGGACGGCACCATCATCGGCGGGCATCAGCGATACACCGTCCTTTCAGATATGGGCTACGAGACAGCCCAGGTGGTCGTGGTTGACCTCGACAAGCAGGACGAAAAGGCCCTGAACATCGCCCTGAACAAAATCACGGGCGAGTGGGACGAAATCAAGCTGAAAGACCTGCTGCTCGAGCTGGACCTGAACGAATACGACCTCAGAGCAACCGGCTTTTCGGCGCAGGAAATCGACGATCTGTGCATCAGGCTTGAAAAGGACCTGGCGGCAGAGGATGACGGATTCGAGCCAGAGAAAGAGCGCGAGGCCATCGAGGAACCGATCACAAAGCGCGGAGACATTTGGATTCTTGGCCGGCATCGGCTGATGTGCGGAGACAGCACCTCGGCCGAGGACATGGCGGCGCTGATGGGCGGAGAGGAAGCAGATCTGATCATCACGGATCCGCCATACAACGTGGACTACTCCGCGAAATTGGAATTTATGCTGCGACATCAGGACCCGGAACACAAGCACCGGGATCCCATGCAGATTCAAAATGACAAGATGGAAGATGAAGACTTTCAGGAATTCCTGGAGGCGAGCCTCGGAAATACGGCGAACATCGCAAGGCCAGGCGCGGCAATTTACTGCTTCCACGCATCGATGAAGGTCGTCCCGTTTTTCCACGCGCTGCAGGCGGCGGGATTCAAGATCAGCCAGTTTTTGATTTGGGAGAAAAACACCTTCGCCCTCGGCATGTTGGACTACCACTGGCGGCACGAGCCGATTTTTTACGGATGGAAAGAGGGCGCCGCACATTATTTCATTGAAGACTGTACCCAGGATACGGTGCTGCTGGAGGACGACATCGACCTCGACTCCATGCGGAAGCAAGACCTGATCACATACATTGAGCAGCTCCGGGAATCATTCAGGGACAGAACAACCGTTCTCTACGAGAACAAGCCTCTGAAAAATGACATACACCCGACGATGAAGCCGGTACCGCTGATCGGAAAGCTGATGAAGAATTCGAGCAAACCAGGATGGAACGTGGCGGATCCGTTCGGCGGCGGAGGTTCCACATTGATGGCGGCGGAGCAACTGAACAGAACCGCGTTCATCATGGAGATCGATGAAGGGTATTGCGACGTTATCATCAGGCGCTGGGAAGCATTCACCGGAGAGAAAGCCGTGCTGCAGGGGGAGACAATCGGGGGCTTAGATATTGAGCTATGACGAATGAAGAATTGAAAATTTTGATCGGGGGGGGTATTTGCGTGAGTGAGACCGGAGAAATAAAAGGCAATTTCTACCGTACCGAGATCATCGCCCAGCTTTTCGGCGTGAGCGTCCGGAGAATTCAGCAGCTCACCCAGGACGGCGTGATTCAGACAACAAAGGTCCTGGACGAAGACGGCCACACGGCCCGCAGATATGACCTCGTGCCGACCATTCAGAAATACATCAAATACCTTTCAGAGAAAGCCTACGGAAAGCAGGGCCGCAGCGACAAAGAGATGGAGCTGCGGGAACAGAAGATGCAGGCGGAGATATCCCTGAAAGAATCACAGGGCGAGCTGCACAGGTTGAAGACCGAGATCGCGGCCGGCAAATATATCTCCATCGAAGAGGTGAAGCTCGATTACTCAAAATTTTTCGTGGTTTTTAAGAAGTTCGCGATGGGGCTCCCGCAGAGGGTGGTCGGAATGATCTCGGGAAATCTGGAGCCGACAGAGGCAAGGCGGATCGAGAAAGAAGTCGCAGGGGAAGTCAATCAAATGCTCGGCGCTTTCGTTATTGCCGGTATCGTCGGACCAGAGGACGTGGCAAAGGATGGAAGTAAAAAGAAGAAAGCCGCGGATCCGTAAGTACCGGGTCACCGATTACCAGAAAGAAGCCCTGCGGCAACTTTGCCCGCCGGAAGATCTGAGCGTTTCGGAGTGGGCGGAGAAATACCGGATGCTGGATGCGAAGACATCAGCAGCCCCCGGACCGTGGCGGAATGAGAAGACGCCGTACCTCCGGGACATCATGAACGAGCTGGTTTCATACGACACCGAGGAAATTATTTTCTGCAAATGCACGCAGGTCGGCGGTACCGAGGCGATGCAGAACATGATCGGATACATCGTTCAGCAGGACCCGTCGCCGACGATGATCGTCTACCCGACGGAAGAGATCGCGAAGAGCGTGAGCGAGAACCGGCTGGAGCCGATGGTCAAGCTCTCGCGGACATTGAAAAATTTATACAACGAAGGCGAATCATCGCGGCTGGAGCTTCAGTTTGACGGCATGTACCTCTCACTCGCGGGGAGCAATTCGCCGTCCAACCTGGCCAGCAAGGCGATCCGGTTCCTGATGCTGGATGAGGTGGACAAATACCCAGGCGCGAGCCGCAAGGAAGCGGATCCGATCAGCCTGGCGCGCGAGAGGACGAAGACCTTCCGCAACCGGAAGATATACCTGACCAGCACACCGACGCTGCGGACCGGGCACATCTGGAAAGCCCTCGAGGGCGCAGACGTCGAAAAACATTATTTTGTCCCATGCCCGCACTGCGGCGAATACATAGAGCTGCGCTGGAAGCAGATCAAGTTCCCGGACGGCGAAGACATGAGCAACGCGGATCGGGCAGACATGGCCGTCTACGTTTGCCAGGAATGCGGCAGCATCATCACGGACCAGCACAAAGACCAGATGCTCCGCTTCGGGGAGTGGCGGCCGGTTCGGCAGGCGACCGGCAGGAATCGGCGGGTCGGATATTGGATCAACACGCTTTATTCACCGTTTGTCCGATTTTCCGAAATCGTCAAAGAATTTCTGGATTCCAAAGACGACCCGGAGAAGTTGCAGAATTTCGTCAATTCGTGGCTCGCGGAGCCGTGGGAAGACACCAAGCTGAAGACCGACGCGGACACCGTCCTCGAACGGCAGACAGACGTGCCGGAATTCACGGTGCCATCATGGGCGAGAATGCTGACGGCCGGCGTGGACGTTCAGGAGACAACCCTCTACTGGACGATCAGGGCCTGGGGGAATTTCATCACCTCGCAAAACATCGCCCACGGTCAAGCCCTTTCGTTTCAGGACATCGAACAGGTGATGAACCTTCAGTACCAGCGCGAGGACGGGGAACAATTTGTCGTTTCGCTTTGCCTGATCGATTCCGGCTACGACGCAGACAGCACCTACGATTTCTGCGCATCGAATTCCGACTGGGCGATGCCCGTCAAGGGCGCCAGCAATCCGATGATGTCGCACTTCAAGCTATCCAAGATCAACAAACCGGACAGCAGGGCCTACGGCATGAACCTGGTGCTTGTGGACGGCGACAAATACAAGGACATGATCGCGGCCAGAATGAAGAAAGAGAACGGTCGCGGCGCCTGGATGGTTTACGACGGATGCGATCGGGAGTACGCGGAACAGGTCACCGCAGAGCATAAGGTCAATGAAAAATCAGGATCCCGAACGGTGCAGAGATGGCGGCAGAAAAAGAGCCACGCAGATAACCACTACCTGGACGCGGAAGTATACGCGATGGGAGCGGCGGACATCTTGGGCGTCCGATCTTTGCATCTGGTTCAGGAAGAGGAAGCGCAGCAGCAAAGGCAGGACCCGGAGCAATACGCTCCGGAGGAATCATGGATTCAGAAAAATGAAAACTGGATCCATTAAGACAAGGAGGTGCAGACATGGCAGAACAGGAAACACAGACGGCACAGCTCACGCCGGCGGAAATGCTGACTGAGGTCAACACGGCCATTTATAAGGTTCTGGTCGGCGGCCAGAGCTACCAGATCGGCAGCCGCAAGCTGACGCGCGCGGACCTTTCCTTGCTTCGCCAGATGAAGAACGACCTGGAAGCGCAGGTCAACGCCGAGAATCAGGGGCCCCTCCTCGATAACACATACGTGGCATTTTTCGAGGGGAGGTAAGAGCGTGGCGAATTGGTTAGATTCAGCGATCGCATTCTTCTCGCCCAGCTGGGGAGCGAGGCGCGCCGCATGGCGCGGCAGCTTTGAGGAAATGCGAAACTACGATGCGGGCAGCAATGCGAGGCTGAACGCAAACTGGAGGGTGTCGAACGCATCGGCGGAAATGACAGACCGTGGGTACCGCGACATCATCAGGGCACGCGCGAGAGATCTGGAGCGCAACTCCGACTTGATGGCGTCCGTGACCGGCCCTTACAAGCGGAACGTGGTCGGGCGCGGCTTTCAGCTGCAGGCGGCGACAAAGCGCAGCACCCTGAACAAAGAGCTGGAGAAGCACTGGAAGCGATGGACGCAGGCCCGCAACTGCGACGTGACCGGGACGCAGAGCCTGAACCAGATCCTCCGGATGGCGGTCGTCCGGAAGAAAATCGACGGCGGCATCTTATTCGTGAAGCGGTACACGTCCGCCGGCATCGTTCCGTTTCAGATTCAGATGCTCGAGGTAGACGAATTGGACACCATGCAGACCGGAACAAAAGCAAACGGCAACCGGGTGATTGGCGGCATCGAATACAACCGGTACAACCGCCCGGTCGGTTATTGGTTCCGGCAATATTCCATTGACGGCTTCTCCATCACCGAGCCGGTCTACGTTCCGGCAAAGGACGTGATCTTCTATTTTGACAAAAAACGCCCGTCGCAGATCCGCGAGGTTTCGGACATGAGTCAGACCATCACCCGGATCCGCGACACCAACGAATTCATGACGGCAGTATCAGTCAAAGAGAGGATTGCAGCTTGCCTGGCGGTGTTCATCAAAAAGACGTTCCCGCCGATGACCGGCGGAACATTCGGCAGGCCGGCAACCGGCCAGGGCGCCGAGGAACGCTTCAGCTATGACGGGAAAATGCTCACGCCCGGCATGATAAAAGAGATGAACGTCGGAGATGAAGCCCAGGTGGTCAACCCGACCGGCCAGGCGACAGACGCGACAGCATTCACAAAGCTGCAGCAGAGGATGATCGGAGCCGGCCAGGGCCTGAGCTACGAGGCAACGTCCCGCGACATGAGCGAGACAAACTACGCCTCAGCGCGTCAGGGCATTATCGAGGATGAGCTGACCTACGTGGAAGAGGAAGAGCAGATCATCGCCATATTGGATGAAATCTACGAAACATTTGTTATTTCGTGCGTTTTATCCCAGCTGGTGACAATTCCCGATTTTTGGGACAAAAAGGATGACTACCTCGCGCACAAGTGGATCAAGCAGCCCAAGAAGTGGATCGACCCGCTGAAGGAATCATCAGCAACAAAGACCGCGCTGAACACCGGCCAGAAGACCTTCAAGCAGATTGCTGCAGAGGAGGGGACCGACTGGCGGCAGCAGATCGACGACACCGCAGAGGTGCTCGAGTACGCAAGGAAAAAAGGGATAGACCTGGAAGGAGTGATTTTTGATGGCAAGGCAAAAGCTGCGCAGGAACCGGAACCGGAGCCGCAGCCTGAACCCGGCGAGGGCGGTACCGAACCAGCAGGACAGGACGGGAAAGAGCCTGCAGCTGGAGAGGGCAGCGGAGAGGACGTCGGCGAAACCGGATCCGGTAAAGGCGGACAAGAGTAAGGGAACACGCGAGCTGACAGATTGCAGCATACGCGCGCTGGAGGGCGAGGGGAACGAGCGCAAGTTCACAATCAGCTTCTCGAGCGAGGAACCCTACGAGCGCTGGTTCGGTCAGGAAATCCTGGACCATTCAGAGGGCAGCGTAGACCTGAACCGCCTGAATTCCATCGGCTGCGTCCTTTTCAATCACGACAGGGACAAGGTCGTCGGAAAAATTCTCCGCGCATGGATCGAGAACAACCGAGGATACGCGGAGATCGAGTTCGACACGGACGAAAAGTCCGAAACAATCTACCAGAAAGTGAAGACCGGGACGCTGAAGGGCGTTTCCGTGAGCTACAAGGTAGACAACTGGGAGGAAGTAATGCCAAACAAGCAGTCACAGGACGGACGCTTCACCGGCCCCTGCTCCATCGCAAGGAAGTGGGCACCTTATGAGGTGAGCATCGTATCGGTTCCGGCGGACCCGACCGTCGGCGTTGGAAGATCAGACGCCGAAGAGGGAACGCAGGAAAGAGCTGCCAGCATGGACTACTACGAGCGGCAACTTCAGATAAACAAAAATTATATGGAGGTAAGCGAAAAATGAATCTGAGACAGATGATCGAGCGGCAGCAGCAGATCCTGGATGCCGCAAGGACAGCAGGGCGCGGAATGACCGCAGAGGAAATCGCGGAGTTCGAGAGCCTGCAGAGAAGCATTGACGCGGCAAGAGCGGCTGGCAGCTCCGGAACCCCCGACGGCGGGAACGGCGCAGCAGCAGGCGCCGCGGCCGGTACCCAGCAGAGGGGCGGCGAAGAAGGAAGCGAGGATGGAGAGGCGGACACGCAGGAAGCGCAGCGTGCCGTTCAGATGGAGAGGCAGAGGATTCAGACAATCAGCGACCTGTGCCGCGAATTCGGGATGGAATCCCGCAGCTTCATCGAGAACGGGACGACAGCGGAACAGATGTACCGCGCGGTGGTCGAGCATCAGAGAGCGACCGGCCAGCCCATTCAGACAGGTGCCCACATCACAGACTCCGCGGAGGACAAGTTCAGACGCGCGGCGGTCGATTCCTTGCTTATGCGCGGGAACGTGAGCGTCGACAACCCGGCAGACGGGGCGCGCCAGATGATGGGCATGAGCCTGCGCGATCTGGCGATCGAGTGCATGATTCAGGACGGCACGAACGAAAGCGGCCTGAACCGCAAGAGCGCGGATGACATCTTCAGCATGATGCAGCGCGCGTTCTTCACGCCGGAGGCAGCGTTCCCGTCCATTCTGGATAACGCGATCGAGAAAGCCTACAAAGAGGGACACCGCAAGGTAGCGGTTACGTTTGACCGCTTCACCAAGAAGGGCAGCCTGGCTGACTTCAAGACCCACGACAACTACTACGTGGCCGGACCGGTCGGCGAGTTCCTCGAGGTTCCGGAGAACGGAGAGCTGAAGCATGACTCCTTCAAAGATGCGAAGCTGCCGAGCCGCAAGCTGAAAACCTACGGCCGCCAGTTCACGCTGAGCCGGAAGGCGTTCATCGACGACGACATCAGCCTGGTGGTTTCCCTGCCGGCCAGATATGCAGCGTCCGCCCGCAGGACAATCAACAAACAGGTGTACGGAATCCTGCTGAACAACCCGAAGATCTTCGACGGCGTGGCCCTTTTCGGAAAGGAACACAAGAACCTTCTGAAGACCGGCACCGGCATCACGCAGGAAGCGATGCAGACCATGATCATGGCCCTTTCAAACCAGAAGGACCAGTTCGGCCAGTCCATCATCATCAACCCGGCGACAATCGTCGTGCCGTCCGGTATGCAGTTTGAGATGTACACGCTGTTCAACAGCCCGACGATCAACACCGAGGGCAACACGCAGGCGGTGAACCCGCTCTATCAGTACCGCGACAGACTGGAAGTCGTCGAGGACCCGACGATCAACGCGATGTGCGGCGGGCTCGGAAAGAAGATGCCGTGGTTCCTTATCGGCGATCCGGGCGACTGCGACGGCATCGAGGTGGACTACCTGAACGGCCAGGAGATCCCGAACATCCGCAGGATGGAAGTACCGGGACAGCTCGGCCTCGTTTGGGACATTTACCTCGACTGGGGCATCAGCGTGATGGATTTCCGCGGCATGGTTAAGAATCCGGGCGTGGAAGTCAACACCAAGCTCGAGCTTGAATAATCAGAGAGGAGGACAAAGCGATGAAGGCAAAAGCAACCTACTGGCAGAGAGGGGAGACCCTCGACTATGCCAACGCGACGGAAGAGAAGATCGAGGCGGGCGAGATCCTGACGATCGGCAGCATCATCGGCGTGGCCGGCACGGACATCGAACCGGGCGAGGTCGGGAGCGCGCACATCGAGGGCGTTTATTATCTCCCGAAAAAGGAAGCAGCAGAGATCGCGCTGGGCGCACCCGTCTGCTTCAAGGACGGCGCGGTGGAAGATTTCGCTGACGGCGAGATCTTCGCAGGCATCGCTGTGGCGAAGGCGGAGACGACAGACGCGACCGTTCTCGTGAAGATCAACGCCGGAAACGCCGCAAAAAAAGCGTAGGCTCTGATATTTTGATAATCCCATCGGCAGATCAGAGCCTCTACGGAAAGACCGCTGGGGACTTAATGAGGGACGACGTGACGATCCTCGAAGACGGAACAACGGTCGGGACGTTTCCCTACGTTGAGAGCTTCACCGGATATTCAGACGACGCAGCTGAACAGGAAGGCCATTACATCTGGATCCGGCTGGGCGAGGAATACGAGGGCAAGCCGATCACGGTAACGAACAGCGGCAACGGGAAGACCAAGACCGTGGCGGACAGAGACTGGGTGATTCGCCTCAAGGACATCAAGACAACCGTCGAGTTCAAGAGCGAAGAGACCACGATCATCAAGCTCAGCTTCGAAGGCGCGACGTTCGAAGAGAAGGGGGGAGCATGATGGAAGATAAAAAGAGACTCGTGGCATTAACGCCGATCCTTTTCCGGTGCATTCAGTACCAGAGGGGAGACACGCTGCCGGCCGACAACAAAACGATGGTCGACGCCTGGATCAATGCGGGAAGCGCGCGGTGGGAAGATGAAGCCCAGGACGCGAAGACCAAAAAGGCAAAGGCCAAAGCGGTGGCGGCGACAGCAACTCCGGGCCGGCCGGGAATTTCCACAACGGGAAACCAGGAAGACCTCGCAGGCAGGATCCCGGAGACTCCTGAACGGCAGAAACCAAAGCCGAAAAGGAGTGCGAAAAAATGATGACGTTTAAAAACATCATCAGGCAGGACGTACACCAGACTTTTTTGAACCCTTTGGAATTTTCCGATATCCACACGGTGAACGGAAAAGAGATGCCGGTGCAGATCGACTCGAACGAACAGATCGAGAGAGAGAAGCGCATAAACCAGCACGTGGACGGCATCTACAAAAACCAGAAGCTGATCTACGTATCAGCGGAGAGGTTCGGGAGCCTGCCCAAGCAGGGCAGCCTTCTACATTTGGACGGGCGCGTTTATATCGTCGCCGACGCCATAGAAGAGGACGGAGTGTACTCCATAACGCTGGAGGCGAATCGGGCATGATACGGATAGAGGTAGACGCGGCCAGCCTTTCACGGGTGCAGCGGAAGCTGGGGAGAATGAAGAGCGAGGCACCGAAAGTGATCGCAAAGGCGCTGAACCAGACCGCGAAGCAGGCAAGGAAGAGGCTGGCAGATAAGGCGCGGCAGGCGTACACGGTGAAGACCGGAAAGTTCAACTCGAACATGAAGATCAAAAACGCCACCGCAGGAAACCTGGAGGCGGAAATTCGCTCGCAGGGCAAGCCCCTGAATATAACGAATTTCAAGTATTCAGCACCAAAGTCCGGCGCGAAGGCGCAGGTGGTGACGGGCGGCGGCCTGAAAGCTCTGATCATGGGGAACATTAAGGCGTTCAAAGGAATGAACGGCCTGATATGGCAGAGACGATCAGCAGCCAGGACGCCGATCAAGCCCCTGAAATCTAATTCAATCCCGAAAATGCTCGGGAGCGAAAAGCGCGTCTACGGCATCGTGCGGCCGTACATTAACAAAGACCTGAAAAAGAACATAGACACACAGATCAAGGCTTTAGTGAGGTAACGGAAAAATGATCGCATCACAGCTTCAGAGAGACCTGACGAAAGAGATCGGAGAGATCCTGCGGGATCTTCGGTTCAAAGACGCTCAGGGAAAAGAAGTGGTCGGAGCAAATGGTTATTACCAGCAGCTCCCGACCATCACGGAAGATGACGACGATTCGTCGAAATTTTTCCCTTATTACATTGTCAGAATTCAGGACGGGGAGACGAAGGATGACGATGACCCGTGGACGGTGACGACGAACATTCTCCTGGGAATATACGACGACGATCCGGAGACAAACGGACACTTCGCGGTTCTCGGAATGATTCAGCGCATCACGGACCGGTTCGCAGCGGAGCCGCTCTTGAACGGGCGGTACCGCGCAAACCAGGACATTAACTGGGCGCTTCAGGATGAAGACACCTACCCGTTCTATTTTGGCGGAATTGAAATTAAGTTCAGCGTTCCAAAAATTGAGAGGAGGGACCCTTACGCATGAGCGAGAAAGAAGTGAAAAAGGAAGCAACGAAGACCAGGACGGTGGCGGCAGCGGCGGCGAAGCATGAAAACATCATGTACGTCGGGCCGAGCATTCCGGGCGTTGCGATCCAGAACACGGTTTACACGAAGATCCCGGACGCAGCGGAAGCGGCGATCAAGGACTGCCCCGCGATCCGGAACCTTTTCGTGCCGATCAAAGAGTACAGCGGGGCCGAGATCATGATCCGCAATAAGAGCGGTTACATCTTCACGGCATACGAGCTGGCGGCAAAATACACACTGGAAAGGAGAGCGAAGTAAGATGGCGAATCATGGCATTTTCATCGTAGAGGAATCGACCGTCCTGACCATCCCGGTCACGGGAAATTCATCGATTCCGGTCGTCGTGGGAGCGGCGCCGGTGAACATGACGGACGATCCCGCGAGCAAGGTCAACACGCCGATTCTTGCGAATTCGGCGACAGAAGCGATGGCGGCGCTTGGGTACAGCAAAAATTTCAACATGGGTGGGTTCACGCTCTGCCAGATGATGTACGCAACCGCGAACATCTACCAGGTTTCACCGGTGGTTTACATCAACGTCCTCGACCCGGCAAAGCACAAGAAAGATCTGCCGGAGGCGCAGTATCAGGTGAACCAGATGCAGGCCATTATTGACAAAGAGGGCGTGATCACGACAAGCCTGACCGTAAAAGATCAGGACTCGACGCCGCTCACAAAGGACAAGGACTTCACGCTGGAGTTCAACGCGGACGGCTTCGCGGTTATCACGCTAATCAAGGGCCAGGCCGGAGAATCAGCGACGACGCTGACCGTATCCGGCGAGGTGGTCGCTCCGGAGAAGATCACGAAGGATGAGATCATCGGTGCCTACGATCCCAGCACGGGCAAGGAAACGGGCCTGCAGGTTATCCGTCAGGTTTACCCGAAACTTCAGGTGGTTCCGGGCCTGCTTCTCGCGCCGAGCTGGAGCTTTCAGCCGGAGGTCGGCATCGCGCTTTCGGCAAAGGCGGCGCTGATCAATGGCGTTTTCAGGGCGATGGCGCTGCTCGATCTGGACACCGACAAGACGAAGACCTACACGGACACCAAGAAGGCGAAAGAGGACAGCGGCTTCACCTCCGCATTCTGTGCGGTGCTTTGGCCGATGGACAAGGTCGGCGACGTTATCCTCGAGAAATCCGTCACGGTGGCGGCAATGATCGCATACCAGGACGCAGCAAACGACAACGTTCCGTATCTTTACCCGTCGAACAAAATGCTCGGAGTTACCGGCCAGTGCTTCTGGGACGGAACCGAGATCATGCTCGACCAGGAACAGGGGAGCGCGGTGAACGCATACGGCGTGATCACGGCGATCAACGCAGGCGGCTGGAAGCTCTGGGGCAATTACACCGGAGCTTACCCGACCAGCACGGATCCGAAGGACATCTGGCTCGCGGTTCGGCGCATGTTCAACTGGCACGGTAACACGTTTATTCAGACCTACCAGAGCCGGGTGGACGACCCGATGAACCACAAGCTGGTTGAATCCATCGTTGACTCCGAGAACATCCGCTGCGGAGCATACGCGCCGGACAAGTGGGCCGGAGCGACGATTGAGTACCGGGCCGAGGACAACCCGACAACCAGCATCATCGCAGGCCAGATGACCTTCAGACAGAGGATCGCGCCGTACACGCCGGCCCAGGAGATCACGAACATTCTGAGCTATGACCTGGATATGCTCACGGCATCATTAACGGGAGGTGAATAAGAATGAACAAAGTGGTTTTGCCGGAAGTTTTGAACCATTTCAATATTTACGACGATAAGGCCAGCAAGCTGATCGGCGTTTCAGGCGAGATCGAGCTGCCGGAGCTGGAAGCCATCACGGACACCCTCGAGGGCTCCGGAGTTTTGGGCGAGATCGAGGACCCGGTGACGGGCCAGTTCGCCAGCGCGAAGATCAAGATCCCATTCGCCGTGCTTTATGAGAGCTATTTCTCGATTTTGAACACGACGAAGCCGCCGCAGCTCACCCTCCGGGCATCCATGCAGTGCATGGACCCGGCGACAGGGGAGACCGGCTACTACCCGATCAAGATCGTGGTGCGCGGCAAGGCGAGCACTTCCACCCTGGGCAAAGTGGTCAAGGGAAAGAAGATGGAAGCCGAGGTCGAGATGGAGATCATGTACATCAAGATTCAGATCAACGACACGACCGTTCTCGAGCTTGACAAACTCAATTTCAAGTACGTGCTGAACGGCGAAGACATGCTGGCGAAAATCAGAAGCCAGTGTTAAACGAGGAGGAGACAGATGAGCGAAGAGAACAAAACCAAAGTTATCACCATTGACAAGGCTGCAGAGAAGAACACCGAGAACGACCTGATCGTGAAATTTTCAAAGTCGTACAAATTCGAGGACGAAACGATCTCCGAGATCGACATGTCCGGCCTCGAAAATCTTACCGCGAACGACATGATCAAGGCCAACAAGGTCCTGAACAATTCAGGGAACGTCAGCGTCCTGCCGGAAACAAATCTGGAATATACGCTGATCATCGCGGCGAGCGCAACCGGGAGACCGGTGGAGTTCTTCAAAGGGCTGCAGCCGCGCGACGCCATCAGGGTGAAGAATAAAGTGACGTCTTTTTTCTTCGGCGAGGAATAAGCCCGAGCGACCTGTCCGACCTCCGCAAATTATGCCTCGCGTTGGCGATGAATCTGAGGACGGGCCTGGACTTTTTCCTGGGCCTGTCCTTGTTTGAATTATTGGATCTTTGCGAGGACTTGCAGGAGGTGAGCAAGGCGAGGAAATGAGCGACTACAAGATCGCGATCAAGATCGCAGGACAATTAGAGAAATCGTTCGGCAGTTCGCTCAAAGCGGCGCAGGCCGGACTGAAGGGAATCGGAAAGCTCGGAAAAATCGGAGCGACGGGGCTGGCAGCAGCCGGCACCGCGATCGCTGCGGTCGCAGGCGCGAGCATCAACGTCGGGCGAGACTTTGAAGCAGCGATGTCCTCCACGGCAGCAACGGCAGGAGCGACGGCTGAGGAATACGACAAGCTGAAAGCTGCAGCGATGGAGATGGGGCGGACCACATCAAAGACCGCGACGGAGAGCGCGAACGCCCTCGAATACATGGCGCTGGCCGGCTGGAGCGTGGACGACTCGATCAAGGGATTGCCGGGCGTCCTCCGGCTATCAGAGGCAACCGGGCTGGACCTCGCGCGAACATCTGACCTAGTGACGGACTCAATGTCCGCCTGCGGGGTATCGGTGGACGAATTGTCCGGATTTTTGGACATTTGCGCGAAAGCAAATAACAAATCAAATCAGACCGCAGAACAGCTGATGGAGGCATACATCGGCGTGGGCGGTACCATGAAGAACCTGAACGTATCGACCGCAGAGAGCGCGACGGCGCTGGGCGTCCTTGCAAACCGAGGCATTAAAGGATCGGAAGCAGGCACGGCCCTCAATGCCATCATGACAAACCTGACGACAGGGACCGGCCAGGCCGGAAAGATGATGGAGCAGCTGGGGCTTTCGGCGTTCGACAGCCAGGGCAACTTCATCGGGATGGAAGCCACCCTCCAGCAATTAAACGGACGGCTGGCCGGCATGACCGACGAAGAGAGAAACGCAGCCCTGGCAGCGATCGGCGGCAAACATCACGTGGACGCTTTGAACGCGCTGCTTTCAGGTTTGAACGAAACGACCGAGGATGGCTCGACGGAATGGGCGAACCTTTACGGGGAGCTGACGCACGCGAACGGCGCACTCGAGGAAATGGCAGCCACAAAGATGGACAACCTGAACGGCGACCTTGCCATTTTACAGAGCGCGCTGCAGGACTGCGGCATCAGGATCTACGACAGCTTACAAGAGCCGCTGCGGTCGGTGACACAATACGGAACAAGCGCGATCTATCGACTTTCAGACGCGCTTCAATCCGGCGGTTTCGAGGGGCTGGTGACAGAGCTGGGCGGTGTTTTATCAGACGGCGTCGCGACAATAGCCTCCTACGGGCCACAATTTGTAACAATGGCGACGAACCTGGCGATGAGCTTCCTGGCGGGCATCAGGAGCAATTCAGGCAAGATCGCCCAGGGCGCGGTGAGCATCGGGGCCGCCCTCTTAATGGGGCTGATCCGATTCATACCGGCGATGGTCGTGACCGGCGCGCAGCTGATCGCCCAGTTTTTGGCAGGGGCGGCGCAGCAGCTCCCGGCAATCATGCAGGCCGGCGTTGCGGCGGTCGGGCAAATGATTCAGGGAATTTTATCAGTTTTGCCGTCCATCATCGCGTCCGGAATTTCGATCATACTGACATTAGCGCAGGGGCTGATCCAAGCCCTCCCGCTGATTTTGGCCGGCGGCCTTCAGGCGGTGGTGATGCTGGTCAATGGAATTTCCCAGGCGGCGCCCGCATTAATTCAGGCGGCGATCATGCTGATCGGCCAGCTTTTGATCGGCTTGGTGAACATGCTGCCGGTTTTGGTTCAATCAGGATTGCAGCTGGTGGTTTCATTGGTTCAGGGCCTGATGGCGAACCTTCCGCTCATTTTGCAGATGGGCGTTCAATTAATAATTTCACTGATCAACGCGATCGGGCAATCATTACCGATGATCGCCCAGGCCGCGATACAGATCATTATATCATTGGTTCAGGGGCTTTTATCGAACCTGGGCAACATTGTGCAGGCGGCGGTTCAGTTATTATTCGCGTTTGCAAGCGGAATTTTACAGGCGATCCCAACCGTCCTGATGGCGATCCCGCAGCTGGTCTCCGGCATCATCGATACCATTTTCGAGACAGACTGGCTCGCGGTCGGCGGCCAGCTCATCGCCGGCATAAAGGACGGAGTGATGTCCGGCTTCAAATCGCTTATTGACGGAGTCAAAGGCATGTGGGGCAAATTCACCGACTGGATCACGGGCGGCGGAGACGATGAAGACGTCGGCGAAGCGATGGCCGCAGAGATCGAGGCCAGCACACCGGAAGCAGTCGCGGCAGCATCAAGCGCATCACAGCAGGTCGCGGAAGCATGGAAACCGGATTATTCAGTGTTCGGGCAATACGGTCAGGAATCGATGCAGGCGATGGCCGACGGTTATCAATTCGACCCGTCACAGTTCAACATTGACCTTTCAGGGATGGAGAGCGGAGCGGAGACGCTGCAGGGGTTTGAGGGAATCGACCTGTCCTCTTTGACGGAAGGAGCGGAGACACTGCAGGGGCTCGAGGGAATCGACCTCACCAGCATGACGACAAGCGTCGAGGGCCTGCAGGGCTTGGAGGGCATGGACTTCACCAGCATGACCGAGGGCATGGAAAGCCTGCAGGGGCTGGAGGGCATGGACTTCACGAACATGACGACAAGCCTGGACAGCCTGCAGGGGCTGGAGGGAGTGGACCTCACCGGCATGACCGCGAGCATGGAGAGCCTGCAGGGGCTTCAAGGCATCGACTTCACGAACATGACTGCGAGCATGGAAGGGCTGCAGGGGCTGGAGGGCATGGACCTGACGACGGTCGCGGCCGGCGTTCAGAGCTTGGAAGGCGTGGACCTTTCCGCATTATCGACGAATGTCTCGGATTTATCGGGCAGCTTCGACCTGCTCACCGGAGCATCAGAGGCGATGACAAGCGGCGTTTCAAACGACATGACGGCGATGACTTCGGCGATTTCAAGCGCATGTTCGCAGGCGCTGGCGAGGTGCCAGAGTACGGCTTCAGGAATCCGGTCGGCGTTTGCTTCCGTGAACCTTTACAGCAGCGGTACCAACATGATGCAGGGGCTGATCAACGGCATCAATGCGATGCGCGCATCAGTCGAAGCAACAGCCAGGAACGTGGCCCAGGCGGCAGCATCAGCAGTGAACAGCGCGCTGGCGATCAAATCGCCATCAAGAGTGCTGGCGCAGAGCGGCCGGTTTGCAGGGCAGGGCCTGGTCGTCGGTATGGAGGGCATGGCCGGAGCCGTGAAGACGGCGGCAACACAGTCGCTGGCACAGCCGGTGGAAGAATCAGCGGACCAGATGCAGCGCATCGAGGTGCCGGAGATCGAGCCGCGGAGATCTGCGGTGATCGGAGATACCCTTCAGAGGTTCGGCGACGGCGGATCCGGCAAGCAGAAAGACCAGCCGCAGGAAGGCGGCGGTGCAACATTCGTGTTCAGCCCAACCTACCGCTTCGAGGGAGAGGCCCCGAGCAAGGAAGACGTGATGGAAGCGAACAGGATGAGTCAGAAAGAATTCGAGCGCATGATGAAGGAATACCTGCGCGGCAAAGGGCGCGTAGCGTTCGGATAAGGAGGGGAGCATGAGCCGTATATACACAACGATTCAGGGCGACACATGGGACAGCATCGCGTTCAAACTTTTTGGAAGCGAAAAGTACATGAAAGACCTGATCGAAGCCAACTGGCCGCTTTTGGAAGTTTTGGTATTTTCGTCCGGCACCGAAATCACGGTGCCGGATATCCCCGACGAAATAGACGCAGATCTTCCGTTCTGGCGGACTGAGGACGCAGACGAAGAGGATGAAGAGATCGACGACTACGTCGAGGACGAAGAGGACGTAGAAGACTACGAGCTGGAAGAATTCGAGGAGGAAGACGATGGCTGACGCAAAGGCAAGGCGGGCGGAGACATCGCTCAAATTTAACGGGAAGAGCGTGAACACATCGCTGAAAGATTACCTCGAGTCGGTGGAATACACGGACGTCGCGAGCGGAAGCAGCGATTCTATCAGCATCACGCTTCATAATATCGATATGCGGTGGCTGAGCGGCTGGTACCCGAAAAAAGGGGACAAAATGTCCGGCACCATATTTTTCAGAGACTGGAACAAGGACGGGAAGGACCTGAAGATCGAGTGCGGCAGTTTCGTTCTGGACAGTATCAAATATTCAGGCGGACCGCTGCAGGCGATCTTCGAGGGGCTTGCAATCCCGGCCAGCGAATCGTTCAAGACCAGGGAGAGGACCAAGACCTGGAAAAAAGTCACGATCAAGCAGATCGGAAGAGAGATCGCAAAGCGATACAAGCTGAAATTTAAGTACGACGCCGGCAACATCAAGATCAACGCGATTGAACAGAGCCAGAAGGCAGACTCCGCTTTTTTATATGACCTTTGCCAAAAATACGGTCTGGCAATGAAAGCCTTCCGGGGACAGATCATTATTTTTGACAAGGGAAAGTACGAGAAGAAAAACCCGGTGACGACCATCGCCCGCGCAGATTTTGTAGACGATGCCTGGGACTTCATCGACACGCTGGAGGGAACGTACACCGGCGCCCGGATATCCTACAAGAGCGGCAAAAACAGCAAAGAGATCAACACCTACGTGGGGCTGGTCAAAGAGAATTCAAAAAAGGCGCGGACTTTGAAAGTCAGCGAACAGGCGGACGACCTGAACGACGCGAAGCACATCGCAGCCGCGAAAGTGAACGAGGCGAACGAACAGGCGACAACCATCAGCGGTACGATTTGGGCGAACCCGAAAGTGGTCGCAGGGGCGACGGTGAACGTGGTCGGCCTCGGAAAAGGAAACGGGAAATATTACGTGGACCAGGTCAAAACCAGCGTTTCAGACGGGACGACGATGGACGTCGAGCTGCACAAGTGCCAGAAGCGGCTTTCATTCGCGAAGAAAGCGAAGTCGAGCAAATCAGCCGGAGCGAAGAAAAAGACCTACAAGGTCGGCGACATCGTCAACTTCCACGGCGGGAAGCATTACGTTTCAAGCTACCCAGGCGCGACCGGGTACAGCGTCAAAGCCGGAAAAGCAAAGATCACGATAGCAAACGGATCCGGCAAGGCGCACCCCTGGCATCTGGTCACGCAAAACTGGAGCCAGACCAGCGTCTACGGCTGGGTGGACAGCGGAACATTTGACTAAAAAAGAGAGGAGGAAAACGGGATGGCAGAACAAGGGACCAGGATCGGGAGAGTATCGAGCATCAACTACGAAAACGGCATGATCGAGGTCACCTACCCCGACCTGGACGATTCCGTGACGGATGAGCTGCCGGTATGCTCCTTCAATGGAGAATACAAGATGCCGGATATCGGGCAGGACGTCCTGGTCTTGCATTTATCGAACGGCAGCGCGGCCGGCGTGGTTTTGGGGCCATATTGGAACGAAAGCAACAAACCTGAAGTATCAGGCAAGGGCGTCTACCGCAAAGAGATGGGACCGAAACCTGGCCAGGCATACACACAGTACAAGGACGGCACGCTGGAAGTGCGCGGACCGGCCGTGCGGTTTGTTTGCAATTCAGGCGCGGTCACGGTCGCGCAGCTTATTCAGATCGCAACAAAGCTGGGCATCATTTAGGGAGGTGGCATCATGGCAGAGATTGGAAACTTCGGCAAAGAAATCACCTTCACGACTAACGCGGAAAAGGTGCTGGCACCAAAAAACATGAAGCGGGAAGTATCCGCCCGGACAAAGCAGCACAACCTGGTGGCGCAGAAGCCAAAGATCGAGTTCATCGGCCCGGACCTGGACGAAACCACGATGACGATCGTCCTCTCTGCGGAGCATGGCGTCAAGCCTCGCAAGATCATCGAGAAGCTGGAAGCAGCGGTAGCGAGCGGGACGGTGGCAAATTTAGTGATCGGCGGAAAATCGCTCGGAAAAGTTTATATTTCCAAAATGAGCGAGACCTGGGACACAATCTGGAACCAGGGCGAGCTTGTCCGGGCGACGCTTGACATCACCTTCTCGGAATACAGATAAGGGGGCGGACGCATGAAGACAATAAACAAGATTGAAATTAAGCCGGTGGAGAACATGACCGGTCTGGAATCCATCGACCAGCGCCTGAAGACCCTGATCTTAACAAGAGAGGGCACGTTGCCGGGGAGCCGCAGTTTTGGGCTTGCACAGGAATTTCTCAGCACGACACCGCAGAAAGCGGTGAACCTGCTGGCTTTGGAATTAGCAGAAAAGGCGGAGGAATACGTTCCCGAGGTCGAGATCGATGAGGTAATCGCAGAGGACGGCGGTCTCGGCGCGGCGAAAGCACAGATCCGCATTATGAGGAGGAGGGGAACATGATCGATGAATTATTGAACCTGCCGGACATTAGCTTCATAGACGACAAGACGCTCGAAGAGGTTCAGGCAGAGCTGATCCGGGACTATCAGGACCGGTTCGAGGCAATCACAGGAAAGACGGTCGTCCTCGCGCGGGCGGATCCCATGAGCCTGATCTTATACGCCGTCAGCGTTCAGATTTACCAGGCGCTGATGTACGTGGACCGCGCCGGGAAAATGAACCTGCTGAAATACAGCTACGGCGATTTTTTGGACAACCTGACCGCATTCAAGGGAGTCAGCCGGCAGGGCGCAAAACCGGCCAGGGCGATGGTAACCTTCACGCTTTCAGAACCCAGGAAAGAGCCGGTCAGCATTCCTGCAGGGACGCGAGTGACGAACGGCGAGCTTTACTTCGCGACGGAAGAGTACGCGGAGATCGCGCCGGGCGGCGAGAGCATCGACCTGCCCTGCGTTTGTTTGACCGAGGGCACCGAGGGCGATGATTTGGTAGAAGGCGAGCTGAACGTCCTGGTGGACCCGGTGCCATACATGGCGAGCGTCCGGAATAAGGAAGTGACGGCCGGCGGCGCAGACATTGAGTCAGACGACAGCCTGAAAGAGAGAGCCTACCTCGCCCCGTCCGGATATTCGGTAGCAGGCCCGGACGACGCCTACGTTTACTGGGCGAAAACATTCAATTCGAGCATATCGGACGTATACGTCAACAGCGACGAACCGGTGCAGGTAGAGATCGCGTTCATTATGGACGACGGGGAGCTGCCGAACGAGGGTCTGATCCGCGGGCTGGAGGAATTCCTGCGGGACAAGAAGATCCGGCCATTGACCGACAAGGTCACGGTGAAGGCGCCGGAAACGGTCACCTATGATATCAACATGAAATATTTCATCAACACCAGCGACCTGCAGAAAGCGCAGACAATTCAGGCATCAGTGACGGCGGCGGTGAATGAATACATCATCTGGCAGCGCAGCAAGATCGGGCGCGACATCAACCCGAACAAGCTGGTGCAGCTGGCGGTGGACGCAGGCGCGAAGCGGGTGGAAATCACAAGCCCAGTCTTTCAGACCATCGACAAGGCGGCGGTTCCGAAACTGACAACGCAGACCGTGACGTATGGGGGGATCGAGGATGATTGATTTTATTTCAGGCGGCCTGCAGGACATTTGGCCGGCCAGATCACCGGAGATCGAGGCGCTCAGCTATGCCATACAAAACGCGCTGAGGATGGTCAAAGCAAAGGCGGATGAGGCGCAGATCTACGCACGGGTGGACGGCTTGCGCGAAGAGACGCTGGACCACCTGGCGGTGGAGCTTCGCACCATGTACTACGATCAGGCGATGGACCTGGAGCAAAAGCGCACCATCATCAAAAACACGCTCAAGTGGTACATGCACGCCGGAACGCCGACGACGGTCGAAGAGATGGTCGGCATCATTTTCGGAGTCGGCGAGGTTATCGAGTGGCCGGACTTCACAGAGCCGCCCTACACGCCCGGCACCTTTGACATCAAGACCTCCGCCATCTTGACGGCCGACATCATGGAGCAGCTGAACGCAATCCTGCGCAAAGCGAAGAACACCCGCTCGCACCTTCGCCGCGTGATCATCGAGCGAGAGATCCACGCCGGCACCGTTCTGGCAATCTACCAGACGGCCGTGCAGGAATCCGTTTGCATGAATTACGTCCGCGAGGACGACAACAGGGCGACAGATACGCTCTACGCTGCGGGCATGGCGATTGTGGAGGGAATCAGCTGCGCGCTGAACGACCTGCAGCAGAACGCGGAAGCAGGATCGCGCCAGAGCATCGCGCTCTACGGATCCACGACTGCAGCACATACGACGGTGACGAATGAGACGACCGGCAGCAGCGAAGCGGCGGCGAGCATGTACGCGGCGATCGCGGCGGGAATGATCTCCCGGAAGACGACCGTCACCGACGAAACAAACGGCAGCACCGAGGCAAAAGGTCCGGAGTACGGACGCGGCCTGGGCGTGGCGACAACATCGGTTCACACGACGGTACCTGCCGGAGAATAAAAACGTGTCAACGCCCGCGAGGGCAAGGCAAAAATAAAAACCCACAAGGAGGGAAAAGAAAAATGTTAATTTGGAACCCAAGCAAACTGACCACAGCCGGAAAGGCGCTCCTGGCGAAAGCCCAGGCAGGGCAGGCGTCGATTCAGATCACAAAGGCGATGACCGGATCCGGGAGCTATTCAGGCGGCGAGAATCTGGAAAGCAGGACGGCCCTGAAAGAGCCAAAGCAGACCTTCCCGATTCAGAGCAAGACCATCACAGCGGAGAACACGGTCGTCCTGAAGATCGCGATCACGAACAAGAGCGAGGACACGCAGCTCAACGCGGGCTATGAAATCAAAGAGTTTGGTATCTTCGCGAAAGACTCCGCAGGCGGAAACGAAGTGCTGTACAGCATCGCGACCGCCAGCACGTCGGATTATATGCCCGCATACAACGGCATCATTCCGTCGGTGATCAATATGAGCTATTACCTCGAGGTGGCCAACGCGGCGAACGTGACGATCAACTCGGCCGGCGCGCTTGCCCTTCAGGAAGACCTGGAGGCACTCGAAGAGCGCGTGACGCGCATCGAGCAGAACAAGCTGAAGATCTTCGGAGTGAGACGCAAGGCGCAGGCCAGCAGCACGACCTGGGAGCGGTTCGGAGATTCGGTCGGGATGGTCTGCAAGGCGGCAGTCGGAAACGGCACCGTGCAGAACGACCTGATGAAAGAGTACCCATACAGCGCGATGAAGCCGTGCAATGTCGCCGAGGACGCGAGCGTCAACGCATATATGGGAGAGGCCGGCTTTCAGTGGGACGGCAGCAACGGCGACGTCATGCTCGAGGTACCGCTCTTTTATTCGCGGCGCTGGTTCGAGACAGACGCAGACGGAGTCAAGTGGGAGTACCGCGCGGTTTCGCCCGGACCGGTTAACGGCCTGAAAGTTGACCGCATGTTCATCGACGGCGGCCAGATCACCGAGAAAGTCTACCTGCCGATCTTCAACGGATCTTTCAAGGGCGAGGACCAGACAAAGCTGGTGAGCTGCGCAGGGGCCGTCCCGGTGTATAACAAGACGCGCGCGCAATTCAGGACGCTCTGCACGGCGAAGGGCGATCATTGGTACCTGGACGACGTCTGGGCGATGCACGCCCTCGATACGCTCTTCCTGGTTATGTTTGCCAACAGCAACGCGCAGGCGGTTCTCGGCCAGGGCTTGACGGCGATGCCATACGACAACGCGGCCAACGTTTCGCTGCAGGAGAACGAACAGACGAACCACATCACGATCAACAAAGACTGGGCAAGCCACTTCACGGTGGGCCAGCTTATTAGCATCGGGACGGGCGCCGGCAATTCGTCAGTATGCGCGGACAGGACCGTTACACAGATCAAGGATTCGACCGAGGTCGAGTCAGCATCAGAGATCCACTTCGACGGGGAGCCGGTCGATATCACGACGGCAAGCAAGGTCTGGAGCTGCTGCCAGAAGACCGGAGCAACGATCGACATGCAGTCGCCGAACGGCCGCGTCGAGGGCGTGGACGGCAGGACCGCGGTCCGCTTCCTCTGGATCGAGGACTGGTTCGGAAACGGCTGGCAATTCAGGGACGGCGACAACATTCAGAAGTGGCAGCATTACTACTGCAACAAGCGCAGCAGCTACGCGGACAAGACCTACACGGGCGATTATTTCAAGGTCGGCTACGAGGCATCGCACACGAACGGCTACGTTTCAGAATTCGGGTTCGACCCGGAGTGGCCGGAAATTGAGATTGCCGTAGGCGTCACCGGAAGCACGAGTACATTCTTCGCGGATTATTACTACCAGGCAGAGGGCGGAGAAGTGGTCCTCTCCGGCGGCTACGTCTCCCACGGCGGTCATGCTGGGCCGTTCCTCCGTTCCTGCAACTACGGTGTCGGGTATTCCCCCTGGAACATCCTCGCGCGCCCTCAGTGCCGTAAATAACCATTTCAAGGGGGACCGGGGGACCTTTCCCCCGGAACCTGCGGCAAAGGAAACGTAAATTTATAAATCATGCAGCAGGCGGAGCGCCCTCTTGAAATGAACGTTTTGAAAAAATATTTTTGGGGACAAGGACACGCGCGTGCGGGTCATCTCCGGCGGCAACGTCAACAACGGCGGTAATGCTGGGCCGTTCTACCGCAACGGTAACAACGCCGCTTCGAACTCGAACTGGAACATCCTGGCGCGCCCACTTTGTTATTTATCTCACACAGGCATTTTTCCAATTTTTGAATATAAAAATGCCGTGCCCTTATCCGCTGCATCAGCAGCCCCGGCACATCCGCCGGGCCGCACCGCTTGGTGAAAATTCGGCCGTAAATGGCACCGGCAAGTACCGTCAGCATGGAAAGTCGGTGAGGCTAACAAAGAGATAAGGAATCATAAACCATGGACCCTATCAACTACACAAAAAGGATCGGGCATTTATACGAAAAGGTCACCGATCTGGACAACATAAAGGAGGCCATCAGGAAAGCCGCCAGACGGAAAACCAAACGGCCCTCCGTGCAGCGCATCCTCGCAGACATTGACGGATACGCTGTGAAGATCAAGGAGATGCTGGACACCGAAACCTGGGTGCCGCATCCATACACGATCCGGCAGATAAACGACGGCATCAAGAAGAAAAAACGGATTATCGCGGTGCCGCGATTTTACCCGGATCAATGCGTACATCATGCCTTCGTTCAGATTTTCAGAGAAGTCGTCCAGCACAGCGCGTATGAACATAGCTGCGGCTGCGTTCCCGGAAAAGGCACGGACGGGGCGAAGGAAACCATCGAGAGGTGGATCAGGAACGATCCAAAGGGAACCAGCAAGATCCTGAAGCTGGACGTCGAAAAATGCTATCCGTCGATGCCGCACGAAAAGCTCCGGAAGAAACTGGCGGCCAGAATCAAAGACAAACGGTTCCTGAGACTGGCCGGGCTGATCATCGCAAGCTATCAGCAGCCGATGGCAACAGGCGAACGCCTGCTGCCGGAAACGGAAGCGGTCGGCATCCCGGTCGGGCTTTATCCATCGCCGTGGTTTTGTAATTTTTTCTTTCAGGACCTGGATCATTTTATCGCGGACCAATGCGGAACAAAACACAACATCAGGTACGTGGACGACATGGTCCTGTTTGATACAGCAAAGAAGCGGCTGCACAAAGCCCTGCGGCTTATCAGCGAAAAGCTGCGGGAAGACGGGATGAGAGTCAAGAGCAACTGGCAGGTTTTCCGTTTGCGAATACGCCCACTTGACTTCTTGGGGTATAGGTTCCACCCAGGGTGGACAACCATCAGGAGGTCGATCATGCAAAGGATTTCCCGCAAGGCTCGAAACATAGCCCGCCTACAATACATTTCCCCGACGAACGCATCCGGGATGATCAGCTACATGGGGTATATTTACAACTCGGATTCATGGAAGTTTTGGGAGAAATGGGTGAAACCCTTCATCAATCTGAAATTATTGAAAGGAGTCGTGAGACATGAGAACAGAAAGCAACATCAGGCCCTCTGTGCGCTTCGAGATCGAAGCGTTGCCGCCTAAAGAGGGGGCGGCCTGCACCGTGGTGTTTTATGACAACATCAGCGGCCCGCATGAGCGTCCCGCCGGAATGGATGGCGCGGATCCGGAAGCATACTACCAGTACGACCGGTACGAGGTGGCGACGGCATACCGCGAGAATCTGGCGCAGAGCGTGGAGGCATCCTTCGACCAGTGGCTGCAGAAGGCAAAGGACGCAGAAGCAGCCGGAGAACAGCCGACGGAGCTGGAAGCCCTTCAGAGCGAGGTGGAGAAGCTCCGTAAGGAAAACAAGGAAATGAGCGACACGATCGATGATTTAATCATCGCGAGCCTGGGAGGTGACGATTTTGTATAACAGACTGAAAAGGTTATACTGCGAGGGCCGCCTGGACGACACAGCCCTCCAGAACGCAGCAGAAAGAGGATGGATCACAGATGAGCAGAAGCAGGAGATCGTCGATGCCGCGAAAGACGAACGCGCCAAGGGATAACTTCGCCTGCGGACATCATGGCGGCAACATCTGCAAATACACAGCGGAACCATGCACGGGAACCTCCTGCAGGAGGTTCCCGTGC
>CANQPD010000021.1 GCA_947625655.1 uncultured Dysosmobacter sp. | reverse complement strand
GCGCTGCGCGCCTTGCGCGCACGGCCCACGAAAGCTCCGCTTTCGCGGGAGCCCTTCCGATCCAACTCAAATCGTCCAAAATGAATTTGGCCGATTTCAAGGTTTTCACTCCCGTGAAAACACTTGACGCGCTGTCCGCGCGCTGCGCGCCTTGCGCGCACGGCCCACGAAAGCTCCGCTTTCGCGGGAGCCCTTCCGATCCAACTCAAATCGTCCGAACTGAATTCGGCCGATTTCAAGGTTTTTCCCTGCGGCAAAAACACTTGACGCGCTGTCCGCGCGCTGCGCGCTTTGCGCGCACTTCCCACGAAAGCTCCGCTTTCGCGGGAGCCCTCCGCTCAAATCAATGTCCTGCTTAGTATCTCCCCTGGATGCCCAGGTATGCCAGCGCGCAGCACACCAGCGTAATGCCGGAAAACACCGCCACCAGCTTGGTCTCGCTCCAGCCGGACAGCTCCAGATGGTGATGCAGCGGGGCCATTTTGAAAAAGCGCCTGCCATGGGTGGCCTTGAAATAGGCCACCTGGATGATGTCGGACAGGGTCTCGGCGATGTAGATGATCCCCACCGGAATCAGGATCAGGGGCATATCCAGGGCAAAGCCCAGAGCCGCCACGGCGCCGCCCAGGAAGAGGCTCCCCGTGTCGCCCATGAAGACCTTGGCGGGGTGGCGGTTATAGACGAAGAACGCCGCAAGCCCCCCCGTCAGGGCCGCTGGGAACAGGGCCAGGTCAAACATGCTCCAGCCCAGCGCGGCGGCGGTGAAAAACACCATCACCACAAAGGTGACGCTGCATGCCAGGCCGTCGATGCCGTCAGTCAGGTTCACGGCGTTGACGCAGCCCACGATGACAAAGGCGGCAAACACCAGATAGACGATCCAGTTGACGGTCCAGGTCACATTCAAAAAGGGGATGTACAGCGCGTTGGTCAAAAGCCCCTCGTACCGCATCAGGCACAAAAACACCACCGCCGCCGCCAGCTGCAAAATGAACTTCTGCTTGGCGGTCAGGCCCTCGTTCTGGTGCTGGCGGACCTTGCGGTAATCGTCCACAAAGCCGATCATGCCGAAGACCAGCGCGAACAGATAGACATACAGGTGGGAAAATTCTCCCCCCAGCATCTGCCGCCAGCCCACGGCAAACACCGCCACGCCGGTGCCCAGAATGAACATGATGCCACCCATGGTAGGCGTCCCGGCCTTGCCGGCGTGCCACTTGGGGCCGTCTTCCCGGATCTCCTGTCCGGCCTTCAGCTTCCGCAGCTCCGCGATCAGCGATCTGCCGATGACCAGCGTCAGCAGAAAGCTGACGGCCAGCGCAAGCAATGATGAAATATCCATCTTCTCCCTCTCCCTCTCGTCGCCGCCCTCCGGCGCTTTTGTGTCTCATTTGCGCCCCACAAAATCTCCGATTTTGCGGGGGCCCCGCATTTCACTCAAATGGGCAGGCGGAGCACGCCCATTTCAAGATCTTGCTCTGCAAAAATACTCAGGCGCCGGACTCCCGGCGGATCATTTTTCGGCATTCAGATACGCCGCCACGATCTCCCGCTCATCCATGTGGTGCTTGACGTGGTTGACCTCCTGGTAGGTCTCGTGGCCCTTGCCGCACAGGACAATGACGTCGCCCGCCTCTGCGTGGTCCATCGCCCAGTGGATGGCCTCCACGCGGTCTTCCACCACCACATAGGGGGTGGAAGTGCCCTCCAGCCCCGGCAGGATGTCGGCGATGATGTCCGCCGGCTTCTCCGTCCGGGGGTTGTCGGTGGTGACGACGGCAAAGTCCGCGATCTCCGCGGCAACTCTGCCCATCTTGGGCCGCTTGGTCTTATCCCGGTCGCCGCCGCAGCCGAACAGCGCGATGGTGCGGCCCTTGGCAAAGCCCTTGACGGAGGTCAGGACGTTTTCCAGGCCGTCGGGGCTGTGGGCATAGTCGATGAGCACGGTGTAGGGCTTCCCCGGCGTGGGGACCACCTCCACCCGCCCCTTCACATGGGGCACCCGGGCCAGGGCGTCGGCGCTCTTCTCCAGAGGAATGCCCAGCATCAGCGCCGCCCCCAGCACATCCAGGGTATTGTAGATCATGAAGCCGCCGGGGATATTCACCCGGACGGGGATTTTTTTCTCCGCCGTCACCGCCGTAAAGGCCACGTGGTCCGCCGCCAGCTCCACGTCCTCCGCCCGCAGGTCCGCGTCCGCGTGCTCCGCGTAGAAGAACTTCCGGCAGGCCGCGTTCTCCAGCAGCCGGGGCGTCCAGGGGTCGTCGGCGTTGCAGACGCCGTCATCGCAGTTCCGGAACAGCAGGGCCTTGGCGTCGCAGTAGGCCTCCATGGTCTTGTGGAAGTCCAGGTGGTCCTGGGTCAGGTTGGTGAAAATGCCCACGGCGTAATGGACGCCGTAGACCCGGTCCAGGGCCAGGGCGTGGGAGGAGACCTCCATCACCACGTGAGAGCAGCCCGCGTCCCGCATTTGGGCAAAGAGCCGCTGGAGCTCAAAGGACTCCGGCGTGGTGCGCTCCGTGGGGATGACCTCGCCGCCGATCATGTTCTGGTTGGTGCCGATGAGGCCCACTCTGGCCCCCAGCTCCTGCTCCAGGATGGCTTTCAGGAGGTAGGTGGTGGTGGTTTTGCCGTTGGTGCCGGTGACGCCCACCATGGTCATACTGTCCGCCGGGTGGCCGAAGAAATTGGCCCCCACCGCCGCCAGGGCCCGGCGGGAGTCCGCCACCTGGACATAGGGGATACCCCCCGGGGGTATCTCAGTGATCCCCTCGAGCATACCCCTCTGGGGGATCTTCTCACACAGCACCGCCGCCGCGCCGGCGGCCAGGGCCTTTCCGATAAACCCATGGCCGTCCACGGCGAAGCCGGTCATGGCCACAAACAGGTCGCCGGGGCGGGTGGTGCGGGAGTCGTAGCTGATATTGGGGATCTCCAGGTCCATGTCCGCCGTGGCGGAGAGGACGTCAATGCCCCGTAAAAGTTCCTTCAATTTCATAAGCAAGCCCCTTTACACAGTTTTGACGCTGAAATTCTGCCAAAACCATTATAGACAGGCAAAAACGCGAAGTATACGGAGAATCGTGCTGAAAACCTTGCAGAATCTGCCGTCCGCGGCGCTAATCCAGCACCGAGGTGTCGCCGAACTGGACGGTGACCACGTCGCCGGCCTTCAGCTCCGTTCCCTCCGGGTAGTTCTGGCTGATGGCCCGGACGTTGCCGGAGGTGGAGCTGGTGGTGCCCGTCACCTTCATGATCAGGCCCGCGTTGGTCAGGGACCTGTTGGCCTCCGCCGCCGTTTTGCCCACTACATTGGGCACGACGCAGGCCGTATCCGGCTTCTGCTGGCCCAGATACAGGATGACCGTGGCGTTGTTGGGCACGATGGCGCCGCCCGCCGGGGTCTGGTCCGTCACGGTATCGCCGCTGCCCACGGTGCGGCAGGAGAAGCCCGCCGCCTCCAGCTTGGCCTTGGCGTCCGCCGGCGTCTGGCCCACCACATTGAGGACGGCGGCGTCCGCCGTCTCCAGCTCCGCGGCGGAGTAGTCCGGCTCCAGGCCCAGGGCGGGCAGGATATCCGCCATGATCTGGCTGGCCGCCGGGGCCACCATGGTGCCGCCGAAGACAGGGGTGCCGGTGGTGCGGCTGGGGGTGTCCATGGTCAGCAGCATGATGTACTGGGGATCGTCCGCCGGGGCGAAGCACATGAAGGACACCACCACGTCGCCGGTGCCGGTCTTATCCGCGGTGCCGGTCTTGCCGCCGATGCGGTAGCCCGCCACCTGGCCGTTCTTGCCGCCGCCCTGGGCGACCACATATTCCAGGCACTGGCGGACCTTGGCGGAGGTCTCCTCACTGATGACCTGCCGGACGGGGGTGGAATCGTGCTGGCTGATGATGTTGCCGTCGTCGTCCAGGACCTGCTCCACGATGTAGGGCGTGTACAGATAGCCGCCGTTGATGCAGGCCGCCTGGGCCCGGATCAGAGCAAGGGGCGTGACGTTGAAGGTCTGGCCGAAGGAATAGGAGGCCAGCGCCGCAATATCGTTTTTCAAGCTCTCCTCACTGATAATGCCCGGAACCTCTCCAATCATATCCACGCCGGTCTTTTCGGTCAGGCCGAAGGACTTCATATATTCATAATAGGTGGACGCGCCGATGCTCTGACCCATCTTGATAAACGCGGGGTTGCAGGAGTGGCCCACCGCCTCCTCCAGGGTCTGGTGGCCGTGGCCCGAGCGGTTGGAGCAGCGCATGGTCCAGACGCCCACCTTCACGGAGCCAGTGCAGTCGAAGGTGGAATTCATATTGACCTTCCCCTCCTCCAGCGCCATCGCCAGCGTGAGCGCCTTGTAGGTGGAGCCGGGCTCGTAGGTGGAGTCGATGCACTTGTTGCGCCACTGGGTCTGGACCGCGTCGCTCATGGCCTTGTCGACGGCGGCCTGATATGCCTCCTCGCTCTCGTAGGTGTCCTTTTTCTTCTCCAGCTCCGCCAGGGAGGCGTCCAGCTTTTCCTGCAGCGCCTCGTCCAGAATGGTGCCGTACTGGTTGACGTCGTAATTGGGATAGGACGCCATGGCGATGATGGCGCCGGTGTTCACGTCCATGACGATGCCGGTGCCGCCGTTTTCGGCGTCGTATTTCTTCACCATGCTCTCCAGGCCCTTTTCCAGATAGGACTGGACCTTGACGTCCAGGGTCAGCAGCAGGCTGCTGCCGTTTTCGGCGTCGTAATACTGCTCATACTGATACAGCAGGTCGGTGCCCACGGCGTTTTTCGCCGTGACGGTCAGTCCGGCGGTGCCGTCCAGCTCTTCGTTGTACTTGGCCTCCAGGCCCACGCCGCCCTGGTTTTCACTGTTGACAAAGCCGATGACGTTGGCGGCCAGGCTGCTGTAGGGATAGTAGCGCTTGGAATCCGGCTGGAGCCAGACGCCCTGGAGCCGCTTTTGCTGATCCTCCGCGACCTCGTTCCCCTGGTCGTCGATCTCGCCGTTGATGAAGCGGCGGACCTCATCGGTCATCTCCCGCTCCGCCTTCCTTCTGACCTCCACGTACTGCCAGTCGGTATGCTCCATCCGCTCCAGAACCCAGGCCTCGCTGACCTCCAGGATGCGGCTCAGGCCCCGGGCGATGTAGGCCTGGTCCCGCACCCGGGGCGCGGTGTAGCTCTCGCCCTTCTCCTTCGCCTTTTCGGCGGCGGCTTCAATGGCCGTCTGCTGGCTTTCCACGAATTCGGCGATGGCCTTGGGGGAGATGTTCACCGTCTCCGCCGAGGCGGAGATGGCCAGGGTGACGCCGCTGCGGTCATAGATCGTGCCCCGGGAGGCGGAGATCACCGCGCTGCGGGTCTGCTGGTCCACGGCCTTCTCCTGCATGGCCTCGTGCTGGTTGATCTGGATGTCGTACAGTTTCCAGAACAGCACCAGAAACGTGCACACGCCCAGCAGCAGCATGATGAGGAGCGTCCTGGTGCGGATCACCTGATTGGCCCGGCGGGCCGCGTCGCTTTTTCTGTGGGGTTTGCTTGCCATGGTTTGTCTCCTCCTCAGGACAGGGCCCGGTCATGGGTTCCGGTATATCAGGCGCCCGCAAAGGCCCCTGACAGGCCGCGGGGAGCGAGAAGCTAGCTTCTCACTCCATGTATTGTTTGAAAAGTCAGATGACTTTTCAAACAATATAACATGCCCCGCTTTTCTGCCTGCTCCGCAAGCCGAAAAGCTGCCGCTTCGCGGCGCAAACGCCTGCTGCCGCAGGCTTTTTGCGGGCATTTGATCCAACACGAGGGTGTTTCCCCCTCGTACTCCCCCTGCCGGAAGCATGCAGATCCTGCCAATCGCTTCTGACAGGCCGCGGGGAGCGAGAAGCTAGCTTCTCACTCCCCGCTGTGTTTCAGTATAGTGCGCCGGTCAGTCAAAATATTCCACCACCGCGTAAATGCCGTGGTTCAGCGAGGCCAGAACGCGGCTGAGGACGCTGGGGTCCTCCTTCTGATAGACCACGGCGCTGTCGCCGTCGGACAGGTCGATATAGCCGATCTGGCTGCTGCCGGGCTTGGACATGCCGGCGGCCTCGGCGGCCTCCTTCACGGTGGCCAGGTCAAACATCCGCTCATATTCGGCGGTCAGGGTCACGTTTTCCGTCTCCAGGACGCTGAGCTGGCTTTTCAGCTCCACGGTGTCGGCGGAAAGGACCGTCAGCTGGATATAGCTCATCAGCACCAGCACCGCCATGGCGATGACGGCGGCGGCGCCCAGGACGGCCAACACGGGGACCGGCTGCCGCTCCCGCACCTGAACGTGCTCCAGGCTCTTGACCTTCGGCTTTTCCCGGGCCGCCTCCTGGCGGCGGGGGGCCTCGCCGGCGTGGCGCAGCTCCCGTTCCCGGACCGCGTAGTCCAGGTCATATGCAAGGCTGCCGTTGACGGCATGTCCGCCGCGATAGCGCAGCTCCCGCGCCGTAGACGCCACTGAGACTCCCCCCTTTCCCGAAAACTTTCACACAGCAGAGGGGAGCTTGTCCCCTCTTACAGAACGAATTACAAATCAAACGGATCGCATTTTTCCGCCACCCGCAGCTTGGCGCTGCGGGCCCTCGGGTTGTTTCCCGCAAAAGCCTCGCTTTTGCGGGAGCCCTTTTCATTGAATTCAAATTGTCCGGAGTGAATCCGGCCAATTTCAAGGTTTTGCCGCTCCGCGGCAAAACACTTGGACGCCGCGCCCGCGGCGATGGCGGACACCGCGTGTTTACAAATCAAATGGATCGCACTTCTCTGCAACGCGGAGCTTCGCGCTGCGGGCCCTGGGATTGTCCGCCAGCTCCGCCTCGCCGGAGACGATGGGCCTGCGGGTCAGTATCTTGATCTTCGGCTTTTTGCCGCATACGCACACCGGGAATTCCGGCGGGCAGGTGCAGCCCTTTGCCTCCTCCCGCATCGCCCGCTTGACGATGCGGTCCTCCAGCGAGTGGAAGGTGATGACCGCCAGCCGGCCGCCGGGGCTCAGGTTGTCCGCCGCCGCCTTCAGCATGGGCGGCAGGGCGTCCAGCTCGCCGTTGACGGCGATGCGGATGGCCTGAAAGCTCCGCTTGGCGGGGTGCTGCTTCTCCCGCAGGGCCGATGGGGGCATCGCCCCCTTGATGATCTCCACCAATTCCAGGGTGGTCTGAACAGGCGCGGCCTCCCGCGCCCGGACGATGGCCTTCGCGATGGCGGGGGCGTACCGCTCCTCGCCGTATTCAAACAGAATGCGCCGCAGCTCCTCACAGGGCCACTCGTTGACCACCTCATAGGCCGTCAGGGGCGCGGAGGTGTCCATCCGCATGTCCAGCGGCGCGTCCTGCATGTAGGAAAAGCCCCGGGAGGCGTCATCCAGCTGGGGGGACGAGACGCCCAGGTCAAAGAGCATCCCGTCCGCGGCCAAGACGCCCGCGTCCCGCAGGACCTGCCCCAGCTCCGCGAAATTGCCATGGACCAGCGTCACATGGTCCATCCATGGGGCCAGACGCTCTTTGGCCGCGTCGATGGCCGCCATGTCCCGGTCGATACAGATGAGCCGGCCGGTGGTCAGCCTTTGGGCGATCTCCCTGGAGTGCCCTGCGCGGCCCAGCGTACCGTCCACATACACCCCGTCGGGGCGGATGTTCAGCGCTTCGATGCACTCGTTCAGCAGAACGGGCTTGTGGGTGTATTCCATGGGCGCTTACCCGTGGTTCCGGCGGGCGCGGGCCAGGGCGTCCATGGCGGCAGCCATGTCGTCGTCCGCCAGCATCCGCTGTTCCCGCTCCTCCCAGGCCTTTTGATCCCAGATCTCCGCGAAGGAGTTCAGGCCCACGATGGTGGCGGTCTTCTTCAGCCCCGCGTGCCTGCGAAGGCCCGCGGGGATCAGGACCCGGCCCTGGCCGTCCGGCTCGCACTGGACGGCGTTGGCGTACAGCAGCGTCAGCGCCCGCATTTCGGTGTAGCTCAGGTCGTCCATCTCCTCGGACATCTGCTCCCACTTGGCCTGGGGATAGATGGTCAGGCAGTGTTCCGCGCCGATGGTGATATAAAAGGTATCCCCCAGCGCCTCGCGCATGGCGGAGGGAATGACCAGGCGGCCCTTGGCGTCGATGCTGTTGTTGGATTTTCCCATCAGACGCGCCATGGACGCCGCCCCCTTTCCCCCCTTTTTGGGATGGGATGGGGAAGTTTGGCACTTGTTTACACAATGCCCCCACTTTTCCCCACCGTCAATTTTGAGTATAAGCAAATCGGGCCGGAAATGCAAGGATTTTTTTCTGACAAGAAACAGGTAAAACCCGCTGTTTTTCCACATTTTTCGTCAAAAACGGGCAAATTGAAACGTGTGTTCGACATTTCCGGGGCCGGTTTACGTAAAATGAAAAACCGCATTTGGCACAATATCTTGTGTCAAATGCGGTTTACGGTTCTTTAAAACGCTAAATCTGGAAAACGGCAAAAAAGTTTCAGCCGTTTCTTCGTCGTTTTTTACAAAATTTTGTGGATTATGGTCTACCGGGCGGTTCAGTTCCCTCCGGCGGGCTCCTCCGGGTCGTTTTTTCCGTCCAGCTTGTCCCGCTGCTCCTGGATCTTGGCGGCGGAGGCGGTGCGGAACCGGACGCGGGACTCCTTCACCTCGTCCAGGGCGGCCTGAACGGCCTCCTCCGTGCGGGCCAGGGCGTCCTCGGCGTACTCGTTGGCCACCTGGTAGAGCTTCCGGGAGCGGTCCTCCGCCTGGGCCACGATCTGGCGGGCCTTCTCCTTGGCGGCGTACAGCACCTCGCTGTCGGAAACCTTGGTCTTGGCCTCCAGCTCCGCCTGGCGCATCATGCGCTCCACGTCCCGCTTGGCCTCGTCCACGAACTTCTCCCGGGCGGCCAGCAGCTCCTGGGCCCGCTTGATCTCCACAGGCAGCTGGGCCCGCAGCTCATCCAGCAGGTCCAGCAGCTCATCCCGGTCCACCATGCTCATGGCGGGCTTCAGCGCGGGGGATTTGGCGTCCTCGATCTTCTCATACAGCATATCGATGAGGCGGTTGACATCATTTGCCATTGCTTTATCCTTCCTTCTTCTTGATCATGTCCCGCACCAAGGGGATGATGGAGGCCGGCAGGTATCGCTCCAGCGGCTGGCGGTAGCGGATCATCTCCCGGGCCATGGAGGAGCTGAAATACTGATAGTCCGCGCTGGCGGGCAGCAGCAATGTCTCCAGCTCCGGGTACAATCCCCGGTTGATCAGGGCCATTTGGTATTCCGCGTCAAAGTCCGTCACGTTGCGGACGCCCCGGACGATGACGCCGGCCCCGTGGGACACGGCGAAGTCCGCCAGAAGGCCCGGCCACAGCTCCGCCTCCACATTGGGCAGGTCCGCCACGGCGCGGCGCACCAGACAGAGCTTTTGCTCCGGAATGAACATCTGGTGGTTTTTCTCGGCGTTGGGGCTGACGCACACCCAGACCTTGTCAAAGCAGGCGGCGGCGCGCTGAATGATATCCAGATGGCCCAGGGTGATGGGGTCAAAGCTGCCGGAGCAGATAGCTGTTTTCATGGGGTCGATCCCTCGTTCTCTTCATTTCCGCCCCGGCGGTAAACGGTCAGGCCGATCTTTCCGTAGCGGTAGGTCCTGTGGAGCCGGTAAGGCGGCTGCGCCGCCGGAAGGGCCCGGCCCGCCGGGTGTTCCGCCACAATTATACCATGAGGTTCCAGAATGTCAAATCTTACAATGCGGTCAATGGCCGGCTCCAGCAGCCCCGCGGCGTAGGGCGGGTCCAGGAGGATGAGATCGAACCTCTCCCCCAGGGCCGTCAGATATTCCAGGGAATCCCCGGCCACCACCCGGGCCCGGCCCTGGAGATCCGTGACCTTCAGGTTTTCCCGGATGAGCTTCACCGCGTCGGCCCGCCGGTCCACAAACACGGCGGAGGCCGCGCCCCGGCTGAGGCACTCGATGCCCAGCTGGCCCGTGCCCGCGAAGAGGTCCAGGACCCTGCGGCCCTCGATGTCGAACTGGAGGATGTTGAACATGCCCTCCTTCACCCGGTCAGTGGTGGGGCGGGTCTCCATCCCCTCCAGCTCCCCCAGCCGGCGGCCCCGGGCGGAGCCTGTGATCACGCGCATGGTTCCCCCTCCTTTGCGCCGCCATAGAGCGGCATCTCTTCCTGATCTTTTATTTTAGGGCAATTTCCGCCGCATTTCAATAGGCAGCGTCAAGCTTTTCCCGCTTTTTTATCCGCCGGCAGCATACCGGCGGCGGCCTTGCCCCGGTATTCGTCCATCAGGATGGCCCGGATCTCCTCCGGGGTCTGCCGGCAGCCCTCCCGCAGCCATTTTTTGATCACGGCGTTCAGTCCGGCCCGGAAAAATTCCACATGGTACTCCACATCCCTGTCCGGATAGTACGACGCCGCCAGCTGGACGTCGTATTCCGTGAGCCGGAACTTGCCGTCCAGGCCCAGCTTGAAATAGGTGCGGTAAAACAGCTGGTTTTCATAGATGTGGCGGAACAGCTTTAAATAGTCGTGGCTGTTCCAGCCCTGCTCCCGCTCCTCCCGGTACAGTTCCATGACCTCGTCCTCCAGCCGCTTCTGCACTGCGTCCGCCAGATCCGGGATGTCCAGATAGTTGGCGTAGAAGGTGGTGCGGTTCACCCCGGCCTCTTTGCACAGGGCCGTCACCGTCAGCTGGGGCAGCTCCCGCTCCTGCAGCAGGCGCACGAAGGCGGTCTCCAGCCGGTCCCTGGACTCCCGGCGGCGCCTGTTATTGGCTGTGTTCATGGCGTCCTTCTTATTATCTCAACAAATGTCGGCATATTGATGATTGTATCTCTATTCCTGCCCCATTATACTATCATTTGGAAGCACAAACAAGTGTTGAGATAATGGAGGTAACAAACATGTCCGACTTTCAAAAACTGAACAAGACCATTGAGGACGCCGTGGTGGGCGGCTACCAAAAGATCGAGACCGCAGCGGTGGACGGCTACCAGAAGGTAGAGCAGGCCGCCGTCTCCGGCTACCGGAAGGTGGAGGACCGCTTTGTGGGCGCCTTTCTGACCAGGGAGGGCGAGAGCGTGGCGGAGGCCAAGGCCCGTCTGGCCCGGGAGCAGGAGCGCCCGCGGCAGGAAAAACACTGACAAAACATCTGGAGGAAATCACCATGAAAAAAGAAAACTTCATCTCCCTGGTGCTGGGCGCCATAGGCGTTATTTTGTTTGGCCTTGGCATGTGCATGTGCCTGCTGCCGGAGTGGGACGCCTTCCGGCAGGGCGAGGCCGTGGGCGCGGCGGGGCTTGTGGTGCTGGCGGTGATGCTGGCGGCCCGCCGGAAAATGCAGGGCAAGCCCCCCGTCCACCTCAGCCTGAAGGCCGTGGGGACTGTCCTGCTGGCCATCCTGGGGGCTTTGGCCCTGGGCATCGGGATGTGCATGACCATGGTGTGGGAGGGGCTGCTGCTCCCCGGCGTGGCCGTGGGCCTGGTGGGCATCCTCCTGCTGCTGGGGCTGATCCCCCTGTGCAGGGGCCTGCGGTGAGATGGCCGCCCCGAAGCGGCTGCCGCGCCTGCTCCGGCCGCCCCGATGGCCCGCCCTGCTTTTGCTGATCCTGCTGTCCGCCGGCGGTCTGGCATGGGTGTTTTGCCGGGGCCTTTCCGATGCCTGGCCGGCCTATGGGATCTACGCGCTGTCGGCCTATACCACCGTCATGGCGGCGGTGGGCGGCGTCAGGCTTCTGCGCCGGGGGCGGGCGGCGCTGCACCGTTTTCCCCTGACCCACAAATATTTGACGGAAGCGGCGTTCAAGGCGGAGGTCTCCCTCCGCCTCTCCCTGCTGATCGACCTGTTCTACAGCGCCTGGAAGGCCTGGGCGGGCATCCGATTTCGCTCCCCCTGGTTCGGCGCCCTGGCCTTTTACTACATCGTGCTGGCCGCGGAGCGGGCCTACCTGCTCCACGCGCTCCCCCGGGCCCGGCAGGATCCGGCGGCATCCCTGCGGAAGTACCGCTTCTGCGGCGGGCTGCTGCTGGTCCTCACCGCCGCCGTGGCCGCCGTCGGGTATCAGGCGGTCTTCGGCGGAAACGCGGCGCGGTATCCCGGCCATATGATCTACGGCGCGGCGGCCTATACCTTTTATAAGCTGTACGCGGCCGCTGCCAGCCTGATCCGCTGCCGGCGGCTGCGCTCCCCCGTCCACACGGCGGCCATGGCGGTGTCCCTGGCCGCCGCCCTGACGGCGCTGTTCTCGCTGCAGACCGCCATGCTGGCGGCCTTCGGCGGCGACGCCGGGTGGCGGCTGCCCATGAGCGCCGGCACCGGCTGCGCCGTGCTGGGCGTGATCCTCGCCATGTCGCTCATCATGCTGGCAGGGGGCCGGCGAAAGGTGCGCGGCAATTGACGCGCCTATGTTTTGAGGGCCGTATCCGGGAGGTCTCCCGGATACGGCCCTTTTGCCTCTGCTTTTCCAGCGGGGCATCCGCGGTTTGAAAAAAACACGGCGGGACGCTTTCTTTTTTCTACTTGTACTTTACAGAAGAATCGTATATAATAAAACTCTAAAAATACGGACATCAGGAAGCGCGGCTCTGCCGCCTTCTTTCACTACCAGGAAAGAGAGGACGTTCTCATGATTCAATTCAAGTCTGATCAGGGTGAGATCTCCGTCAGCAGCGCCGTGTTTTCCAACATCACCGGCATGGCCGCCACCAACTGCTTCGGCGTCAAGGGCATGGCCTACCGCTCCATGACCGACGGACTGGTCCACCTGCTGCGCCGGGAGGCCATGAGCAAGGGCGTCAGCATCACATATCACGACGACAACTCCATCTCCATCGAGCTCCACATCATCGTGGAAAACGGCGTCAACATCCCCGCGGTGTGCCGCTCCATCATGAATGAGGTGCGCTATGTGGTGACGAAAAATACCGGCGTGGCCGTCAAAGCCGTGGACGTGTGCGTCGACTCCATGACCCTGTGAGGGAGGAACAGAAGGAATGAACGAACTGATCACCGGCGCCCTGTTCAAGCAGATGATCCTGCACGGCGCCGCCGCCATCACCGCCCAGAAGCAGGCCATCAACGACCTGAACGTGTTTCCCGTCCCCGACGGGGACACCGGCACCAACATGTCCATGACCATCGGCGCCGCCGTGATGGAGCTGCGCAAGGCCGCTCCCGCCACCGTGACCAAGGCCGCCGATCTCACCGCCTCCGCCCTGCTGCGGGGCGCCCGGGGCAACTCCGGCGTCATCCTCTCCCTGCTGTTCCGTGGGCTGTCCAAGAGCCTGAAGGGCAAGGAGAGCGCCAATGCCGCCGACTTCGCCGCCGCCATGCAGGAGGGCGTCTCCTCCGCCTACAAGGCCGTGATGAAGCCCGCCGAGGGCACGGTTTTGACCGTCTCCCGTCTGGCCGCCAAGCGCGCCGCCGAGGTGGCCGCCGAGGGCGTCACCGATCTGGAGGTGGTGCTGGAGGAGGCGCTGAAGGAGGGCTATGACGCCCTGGCCCAGACCACCGACATGAACCCCGTTTTGAAAAAGGCCGGCGTTGTGGACGCCGGCGGCAAGGGCTACCTCCTCATCCTGGAGGGCATGCTGGCGGAGATGCGGGGCGAGCCCATGCCGGAGACCGCCGAGGACGCCAAGGCCCAGGAGAAGGCCGATTTCGCCGCCCTGGGCGAGGAGGATATCACCTTTACCTTCGACACCGTGTTTATCGTCCGCAAGACGGTGAACAAGCCGCTGGAGCCCTTCCGGGCGTACCTCAGCAGCATCGGCGACAGCCTGGTCATCGGCGAGGACGACGAGGCCTTCAAGGTCCACGTCCACACCGACATCCCCGGCGCCGCCCTGACGGAGGCCCAGAAGTACGGCACGCTGGAGCTGGCGAAGATCGAGAACATGCGCACCCAGGCCGAGGACCTGGCCGCCGGCCGGCAGGCCCAGAGCACCGACGACCTGGACGCCGTGGAGGAGGAGCTGGAGCGGGGTGAGACGGCGGAGGCGTCCGGTCATGTAGTGGCCGCGCCGGAGAAGAAATACGGCTTTTTGGCGGTGTGCGCCGGCGAGGGTCTGGCGGCGGTGTTCCGCGACCTGGGGGCCGACGGCGTGGTGTCCGGCGGCCAGACCATGAACCCCTCCACCGAGAGCATTCTGGAGGGCGTGGACAAGATCCCCGCCGAGACGGTGTTTATCCTGCCCAACAACGGCAACATCATCATGGCCGCCCAGCAGTGCGATGCGCTGACAGAGAAAACCGTGGTGGTCATCCCCACCAAGACCGTGCCCCAGGGCATCACCGCCATGATGAACGTGGACTTTGAGGCCCCCGACGCGGAGGCCATCACCCAGGCCATGACGGAGGCCCTGCCCACCGTCACCACCGCCCAGATCACCTACGCCGCCCGGGATTCCGATTTCGACGGCTTCGACATCAAGGAGGGCGACTATCTGGCCCTGGAGGAGGGGAAGCTCTTCGGCACCGACAGCGACCTGGACGCCCTGCTGAACAGGCTGGCGGCGGAGGCCGTGGAGAAGGAGGCCAGCTTCATCTCCCTGTACTTCGGCGAGGATGTGTCCGAGGAGGACGCCCAGCGGGCCGGCCAGGTGTTTGAGAGCGCCTGTCCCGACGCGGAGGTGGCGATCCTCTCCGGCGGGCAGCCTGTTTACTACTATATTATTTCCATGGAATAATTGGGATCATGCACCATGCACAGGGTCCGGGCCGGAAGGTCCGGGCCTTGTTTTTTGTTTCCTCCCTGGTGGGCGGGGGCGAGTTTACGCTGCAGCGCGGCGTTGGGCATTTGCACCCCCCCATTTTCTTTTCGGTTGCGCCGAAAAGAAAATGGGCCGTGCACGGTCCAAAAGAAAAGGCGCTTTGCGGCCAGAAATTTTCCCGCACGGGAAAATTTCTGGCCTAAACGCGGGAGCCGTGCGAATCGGGATCGGCATAAATTTGTCAGGCTTCATCCAGGTGCGCTATGCGCCGGCGCTCGGCAGGACGTTCAAGCCGCAATTTGGAACATTGGGTGCAGACTTGTGGGTACTTGTTGGAAGGGTTTCATCAACAGCCCCGCTGCCGCTCCGCAGGTTATGATTTCACGCTGGTGTGATACGATCCTCCGTAGGGCGCAACGACCCGGCCCGCCGCTGCGTGGGCTGTGATCCCGCGTTGGGTGCGTGCACTGGGGCGGGCTTTGCTGCACGCTGGCCCCCAAAAAACGCATTCCGGCGGTACGGCCCTTGTTTTTTCTCCGCTTACCGGCTATGCTTAAATTGTCAGCTGACCAAGGAGGGAATCATGAAGATCACAGTGGAACACACCGATGCGCCGGAAAATGAGGTCGTTTTGCGCTGCCGGGAGCTGGATGAAGAGATGCTCCATATTCTCTCGCTCCTGAAATCCGGGCTTCAGACCCTCTGCGCCTGGACGGAGGACCGTGAAATGGTTCTCCTCCAGCCCGGTGAGGTGCTGTATGCCGAATCCGTGGATGAGCGGACATGGCTGTACTGCGCGGAAGCCGTCTGGCCCACCGCCCTGAGCCTGTCGGAGCTGGAGGCCCGCTATGAGCCCCTGGGCTTCTGCCGCATCAGCCGGTCTATGGTGGTGAATCTCCACGGTATCCGGCAGCTGAAGAGCTGCCCCGGAAGCCGCATCGAGGCCACGATGCGCAATGGGGAAAAGGTCGTGATCTCCCGCCGTTACGGGCCGCTGCTGCGGGCGCGGCTGGGGATGTGAGCCGCAATGGGCAAAGGAGGTTTTTTATGAGGGAATTTCTGCGTTTTTACTCCTGGGGCATGGAGGTTAAGCTCTATATGGGCATCTACACCGCCGCCATCGTGGCGTTTCAGGCCATTGCGGAGGCGCTGCAGGGCCGCTATGCCGTGGGCGTGTGGGTGCTGCTGGAAATGCTGCTGGTCAGCTTTGTCTTTGCCATGTTCCAGTATGCCGTGCTGCCAGCGGGACAGTGGGCGTCCAAAAAAAGGCTGGCCGTCTGGGCCTTGGGCGCCAATGTGCTGTACATCGGCGCCGCGCTGGTGTTCGGCTGGTTTCCGGGGGTGCCGCTGTGGGGGGATGTTCTGCTGATCGCCCTGTTGGAATTCGTCCTGTGGGGCATCTGGTTCGGCGAGCAGGTGGCCTGCTGGCGGGATACCCGGGCGCTGAACGAGAACCTGCGGCAGTTCCAGCAAACGTGATAAGCGAGAGAAGTGCCGGGGGGATCCCCCGGCACTTCTTTTTCGGATCTTTCCATTACAGCGCCGCCATGGCGGCGTTGACGCTCTCCTCACAGCTCCGCATGGCCAGGATGGTCTTCTCCATCAGCTCCTCCAGCGTCCAGCCCAGGCGCTCCGCGCCCTCCTTGATGACGTCCCGGGAGCAGCCGGCGGCGAACTTCTTGTCCTTGAACTTCTTTTTCAGGGAGCTGACCTCCATGTCCTGGCAGCTCTTGCTGGGACGCATCCGGGCCGCCGCGCCGATGAGGCCCGTCAGCTCGTCCGCCGCGAAGAGCACCTTCTCCATCTCATGGGTGGGCTCCACGTCGCAGCAGATGCCGTAGCCGTGGCTGCAGACGGCGTGGACAAATTCGTCGCTGCAGCCGATCTCCGCCAGCAGCTCCGGCGCTTTTTTGCAGTGCTCCTCCGGCCACTTCTCAAAATCCACGTCGTGGAGCAGGCCCACGGTGGCCCAGAAGTCCGCGTCCTCGCCGTGGCCCAGCTCGTTTGCGTACCAGCGCATGGTCCCCTCCACCGTCAGGGCGTGCTGGATGTGAAAGGGCTCGCTGTTGTACTTTTTCAGCAGCCCCAGGGCCGCCTCTCTCTCAGGGCAATTCATGATGCTTCTCTCCTTTATCAAACTTCCCCGGGCTCGGGGTCTCCGTCCAGGGTGACAAAATAATCGTACCAGGGCAGCAAAAATTCATACCCCCGCTTCAGCCGGTCCACGATGTCCCGGGAGAACAGCTCCTCCGTCAGCTTGTCCTCGTGGCAGACGGAGAAGGACTTCATCTGATACCAGGGCTTCAGAATGTCGGAGGGGGCCTGGCCCCGGGGCTTTTTGTAGTCCTGGGTCTCCAGGGCGAATTCCGTCTGTCCGGCCAGCCCCCGGGTCAGCTTTTCCATGGTTTTGGGGTCCCGGCCGATACGGGCCCGGAGCTTGGCCATGGTGGCGGGCTTGGGCATGTAGTAGCCCATGCCGTAGGTCCAGCCCTCCGGCATCAGCTCAAACCAGAAGGTGGGCTTGGCCGTCCACTGCTCCGCCGGCTGCTCCACGGAAAACCACAGGCTCTCCTTATACGGCCCCCGGCCGTGGAGCCGCCGGGCGTCCCGGTAAATGCGGGTCACCTTGCGGATCAGGCCGTAGTCCGGCCGCTTTTCCTGAATGAATGCGTAGATCTCGTCACCCAGCTCTTTCATCGGCTCATAGAACCGGGTAACGTAGGTCTCCTTGTGGGCCTCGAACCACTTCCGCTCATTGTTGAAGCGGATGCCCCACATGAAATCCACGGTCTCGTCGGTAAATCCGGTAAACATGGTCCCCTCCGTTTTTTGAATCCATTATAGCACAGCCGTCAAGCCCGGAGGGCGTGTAAAAAGGCCGGGGGATTTTCCCCCGGCCCCAGCTTGTCGAAAAAAACATTTTGGTGAGAAATGCGCTCCGTTTTACAGAGGGGAGTACGAGGGGGCGGGAGCCCCTTCGTGTTGAATCGAATGCCTGCAAAAAGCCTGCGGCAGCAGGCGTTTACGCCGCGAAGCGGCAGCTTTTTGGGCTGCGAAGCAGGCAAAAAAGCGAGGCATTGTTCAGGCTGCCGAAAAAGTCCGCCGGACTTTTTCGACAGCCTGATGGCCGATTTACTCGCCGGAGCGGGCGGCGTCCACGATAAGCTTGACGCACAGATCGACGCCCAGGGCGCCGCTGTCCAGCGACAGGTCGTAGTTATGGCAGTCCCCCCACCGCTTGCCGGTGTAGTGGGTATAATAGGCGCGGCGGCTGGCGTCCTTTTTGGCCAGCATCTTCTGCAGCTCCGCCGGATCGGTGACGCCGGTCAATTCCCTGACCCGCACCGCCCGATGCAGCTCGTCGGCATAGACGAAGACGTTCAGCGCCTTGATATCCGTGGCCCGCAGGATCTCGTCGGCGCAGCGGCCCAGAATCACGCAGGGGCCCGCCTGGGCAAACTGCAGGATCACCGCCTGCTGCACGTCGTGGATGGCGTCCTGGGTGTTGGGATAGAAAGCGCTGCCGGCACAGATGCTCTTGATGAAGGAGCCGGTCTTGGAGACGTCCTCCCCCTCCCGCTCCACCAGCTCCGCCTCATAGCCGCTGGCCTTCACCGTCTCCCGGACGATGTCCTTGTCATAGATCTCAACGCCCAGCTCCTGGGCCACCCGCTTGCCGATGGCATGGCCGCCGGCGCCGTATTCCCGGCTGATGGTAATGACCTTGTTCATGATTGCCTCCTGTCCCCGCACACATCGCATGGGATTTTTTACAATCATACCACACCCCGCCGCCGGACGCAACGAAAAACTTATCCCCGCAGGCTCCGCTCCAGCATCCGCATCAGCTCCTCGGCGTGGCGGTATTCATCGCCGCTCAGGCCGTTCAGCAGCCCGGCCAGGCAGACGTCCGTGGTGCCGTCCGCCGCTCGGGCGTAATTCAGCCCGCCGCAGGCCTCGGCGTGATACCGCTCCCGCAGCGCCGCGCACCAGCGCCCGGTGTAGATCCGCTCCGTGCTGACGGCCGGGCGGTAGCACTCCCCGGTGATGAGATAGTGGGCCGCCATCAGCCGCCGGGCGTGAAGGCCCTCGTCGTCGGCCATCTCCCGCAGGCGCTGGCGCGCCCAGGATGGCGACTGCCGGGCCAGGGCCAGGAAATAGCGCCGGTCCGACAGCTCCTCTTCGATAAAGCCGGTCAGCACCTCCAGCATCTCCGCCGCGGCGCTGCCCATGCAGCAGGGGTTCAGCTCCGCGCCGGGGAGCTGGGCCGCCGGCGGCTCCGGAGACGCCGGGGCGTCCGGGACCGCCGGCGTTTCCGCCATGGCGGGCACCGCGGCAGCCGTCCCGGTCCCCGCGCTGGGGTAGGGCTCCAGCGTGGGGGCCACCCGCTGCCAGATGCGGTCATACTGGCGGTAATCATAGGTCTCCGGGGTATGTACAGTTTGCTCCATTGGGGCTCCCTCCTTTTCTCCCCAGTGTATGCGGCGGCGGAAATTTTTGTACCTGTTGCGGCGGCAACAGGTGCGATCCCCCCTTTTGGGGTAAAATATCCCCGAAACAGCGCGTCTCCGCGTTGCTTTTTCGCGCTTTCTCTGTTAGAATAGAGAAATTACAGGTATTTTTCGCATTCTGCCATCAAAAGGAGGTTCCTTTTCCATGCTGGAACTGAAGCATATCAGCTACTCCGTCCGGGAAGGCGACGGGGAGTTGGGCATTTTGAACGATATCTCCCTCACCATCGACGACCACAGGCTGGTGGTCTTCACCGGCCCCAACGGCGGCGGCAAGACCACCCTGGCCAAGGTCATCATGGGTCTGGTGACGCCTACCTCCGGCCAGATCCTCTGGAACGGGCAGGACATCACCGACCTGGGCATCACCGAGCGGGCAAGGCTTGGCATCAGCTACGGCTTTCAGCAGCCCCCCCGCTTCAAGGGCCTGACGGTCCGGGATCTGCTGACCCTGGCTTCCGGCGACCAGAAGCTGTCCAAGGACAAGTGCTGCCAGTATCTGACCCGGGTGGGCCTGTGCGCCAACGACTATCTGGACCGGGAGGTGGATGTGTCCCTCTCCGGCGGCGAGGTCAAGCGCATCGAGATCGCCTCTATCCTGGCCCGGGGCGCCGAGCTGATGATCTTCGACGAGCCGGAGGCGGGCATCGACCTGTGGAGCTTCGCCCGGCTGACGGAGACCTTTGAGCAGATCCACGCCGCCGGCAGCGCCACCATGATCATCATTTCCCACCAGGAGCGCATCATCTCCCTGGCGGACGAGGTCATCGTGGTGGGCGACGGCGCCATCCGGCACCGGGGCACGGCGTCCGAGATCCTGCCCCGGATTTTGGCGGACACCCTGGGAGGCTGTCCCGTACTGACCAAGGAGGTGCAGGCGCAATGATGGAAAACGAGATCGACCGCGAGCTTCTGGAGAAGATCGCGGACATGCTGGGCAAGCCCGTGGGGGCCTTCAACATCCGCAAGGACAGCGGCTGCGACGGCCGCCAGTCCACAGAGCACATCCAGATCACCGGCAAGGAGGACAAGCCCGGCATCGACATCCGCATCAAGGACGGCACCGTGGGCGAGACCTGCCACATCCCCGTCATCATCACCAAGCCCGGCATCCAGGAGCTGGTCTATAACGACTTCTTCATCGGCGAGAACTGCGACGTCACCATTGTGGCGGGCTGCGGCATCCACAACTGCGGCGACGAGACCAGCCGCCACGACGGCGTGCACACCTTTTACGTGGGCAGGAATTCCCACGTGAAGTACACGGAGAAGCACTATGGCCAGGGCGACGGCAAAGGCGGCAGGATCATGAATCCCCAGACCGTGGTGTATCTGGAGGAGGGGGCCACCATCCAGATGGAGACCACCCAGATCCGGGGTATCGACTCCACCAAGCGCGGCACCAGGATCGTCTGCGGCAAGGGGGCCGAAGCCGTCGTCACCGAGCGGCTGCTGACCCACGGCGACCAGGTGGCCGAGAGCGACATGGAGATCGTGCTGGACGGCGAGGGCTCCAGGGGCCGGGTCATCTCCCGCTCCGTGGCGCAGGACCGCTCCAGCCAGGTGTTCTATCCCCGGATGGTGGGCAATGCCCAGTGCTTCGGCCATGTGCAGTGTGACTCCATCATCATGGGCGAGGCGAAGATCAAGTCCATTCCCGCCATCACCGCCAACTGCACTGAAGCCCAGCTGGTCCACGAGGCGGCCATCGGCAAGATCGCCGGCGACCAGCTTTTGAAGCTGGAGACCCTGGGGCTGACCCCGGAGGAAGCCGAAGAGTGCATTTTGAAGGGCTTTTTGGCATAAGCGAGAAACGTATGCCGGAGGAGGCCGCCGCGGGAGGATCTCCCGGGCGTCTCCCCCGGCTTTTCTGTATATGAGATATCCGCGCCTGGAAAGGCCCGGGACCGGAGATATCCGGGACCCGGGCCTTTTTTCCACTGCCCGACAGGCAAAACGCCCCGGGACCGATCGGTCCCGGGACGTTTTGAGAAGAGATCGGGAGTAATGGATCTCTGTCTGCCGAATTTTAAACGTAGTTGCACACGCGGGCAATGGCCGTCTCGGTGTAGCCCAGGGACTCAGCTCTGGTCTGCTTGCCGCTGGCGACCTGCGCCACCAGCTCCAGCAGCTCATCGCCCAGCTGAGCCAGCGTCTTGCCGCCGTAGATGATGGGAGAGGCATCCACATCGATGTTGTCCTCCATGTTGGCGAAGGTGATGCGGTTGCCGGTGATCTTGATGACAGGGGCAATGGGATGGCCGGTAGGCGTGCCGCGGCCGGTGGAGAAAACGACCACCTGGGCGCCGCCGGCCACCATGGCCGCCACAGAGGAGGGATCGTTGCCCGGGGTGTCCATAATCACCAGGCCCTGCTTGCTCTCCACCTGCTTGGCATAATCATACACGGCGTTGACAGGAGAGTGGCCGCCCTTGTGGATGCAGCCCAGAGACTTTTCCTCCAGGCAGGTCAGGCCGCCGGCCTTGTTTCCGGGGGAGGGATTGCCCTCGCGGACTTCCTCACCCACCAGCTGCAGCGCCTTCTCATAGCGATGTACGATCTCAAAGATCCGGTCATGGATCTCGGGGGTCGCGGCCCGGCGGGCCAGGATATGCTCGGCGCCGATAAACTCCGTGGTCTCGGACAGGATGGAAGTGCCGCCCTCGGCAACGATCAGGTCAGACAGCTGGCCGATCAGGGGGTTGGCGGCCAGGCCGCTGGTGGGATCGGAGCCGCCGCATTCCGTACCGATGATCAGTTCGGAGAGGGGGAACTCCTCTTTTTGCAGCATGGAGGCCTCGGCCACCATCTCCTTGGCATAGCGGACGGCCTTGTCGATGGCCTTCAGCGTGCCGCCGACTTCCTGAATGATGACCTGCTCCAGGGGCTTGTTGGTCCGCTCCTTGATGGCCTCCACCACCAGATCCATCTGGCAGTTCTCGCAGCCCAGGGACACCACCACCGTGCCGTAGATGTTGGGATTGGCGGCGTAGCCGGCCATAACATCCATGGTCATCTGCTGGTCGGAGGCGACCTGGGAGCAGCCCTGCTGGTTGTTGAAGGTCACAGCACCCTCCACCTGCTGGGCAATGACACGGGTCGTATCGGAAGCGCAGAGGCTGGTGGGCAGAATCAGGACCTTATTGCGTACACCGACGCGGCCGTCGGGCCGCCTATAGCCGTAAAATGTCATTTCGCTTTCCCCCTTATTCTTTCTCTTCCAGATTTTCTCTGTGTTCTTCCAGGTTGTGGCAGTGAACATGCTCGCCGGCCTTGATATCCACGGCGGCAAGGCCGATGTGCTCGCCATATTTCACAATGGGCTCGCCCTTGGCGATATCCTTGGCGGCCAGCTTGTGGTAGATGGTGATATCCTCCACAGCGGTCAGCGTCTTTGTCTCGCCCTGACAGGTGTAAGTAACAGTGTCGCCCTTGGCGATCGGCTCAATGGCGACCACCACATTGTCCTGGGGCTCGACGATCATGGCATTCAGCATGGTAAAATCTCCTTTCAGTCCTCAAACTCATATGACGCGAAAACGGGAACCTTATTTGGCCTGCTCGACCTTGGGGAACTTGGGGCAGCCGAACTTCTTGGCCCACCAAGAGGTAATGATCGGCACCAGAATAGCGGTCAGGATGGCGGAAGCGGCCACCTGGGAAGTGGCGATGTCGGCATAGGCCGCCCAGGAGGGGTCGGTAGCAGCGATGACGGCGGGGACCGCCACGGCATTGCCGGCGGTGGTCGCCACGGCCCAGCCCGCATAGCCGGGACGGCGGCCGATGAAGCGGTCGCACAGAACGATGAAGCCGCCGCCGATGAAGCAGGTGATCAGACCCAGCAGGATGCCCTGGGCGCCGCCCTTGGCAATGTTGGTCAGGTTCATGCCGGAGCCGAGGCAGAAGCCCACGAAGGGAAGCAGGATGCTGCCGGCGGGAGCCAGGAAGTCAGACAGATCCTTGTCGATGTTGCCCAGGATCATGCCCACCAGGATGGGGCCGATGGCGGCGATCAGCGCCATGAAGGGGATATCCGCCAGACCGCCGATGCCCATGGCGATCATGGTCAGCATGGGGCCGTCGTTGATGGCCAGCAGAGGCATGGCCGCCTGGTCAATGGTGTCGCCGTAGCTGTTCATCAGGGCCAGGTACACAGAGCCGTTGGAGTTGGTAACAGCGGAGATAATGGCCAGAGCGCTCAGGCCCAGCAGGCCCTCGGGTCCAAAGATCTTGCCCACACCGATACCGATAATGGCGCCGATGATGAACTTGGAGATCAGCAGGATGCCGCCGCGCTTGACCACACCGCCGATCTCTTTGACACGCAGCGTGGTGCCCAGGCAGAACAATTGGATACCAATAGCGGTGTTGGCGCCGGCGCTGGTAAAGATGGCGGTGGTAAAGGAGCCGATATTGGTCACCTGGGGAAGGAACGTATTGATGAGCGCGCCTAACAGCATGGGAACGACCATCATACCTGCGGGGATCTTTTTCAGGAACTTCATGATCATGGGCTTTTCCTCCTCTATTCTCGTTTTTTCTCTCTTTTCTCCTCTCGGATTGCTAACTATTATCATACAGGTCATTTTCTTGTCGCTCAACTATTTTGAACGCTTCAATTGTTTATTTTTTTACCACGCATAAAAAATATTGCGCTATTTTTGAACATATGTTACAATTTTATCATCCTATTTGTGCAGTTGGTGATATATTATGGAAAATCGGATCCGACTTTTGGGTATCGTCCCCTATGAGGGCATGAAAGCGCTCCTGGCCAATCTCGCTGAGGAATACCCGCAGGTGGAAATCGACGTCTTCGTGGGAAATATGGATGAGGGTGTGGAGATCGCAAAGAGCAACTTTTACAGCAATTATGACGCTGTCATTTCCCGCGGCGGAACAGCGACCGCCCTGCGGCAGCTCAATCTGCCGGTGATCGATATTGAGATCTCCCTGTACGACATCCTCTACGCGCTGAAGCTCTCCAACGGCCTTCAGGGAAAGCTCGCCATGGTGGCCTATGCCAATATCACTGTCAGCGCCCAGATCCTCTGCGACCTTCTGAACTATCAGATCGAAATATACACGGTAAAGACTCTGGATGAGCTGGAGCCCACCCTCCGCCGTTTGCAGGAAGCGCAATATGGCACCATCCTTTGCGATACGACCGCCAATATGATCGCCAGGAGCCTTGGCCTCAATACCATTTTCATCGCCTCCGGCATCGAGAGCATCCGCCACGCGATAAACCGCGCCCTGGCTCTCTGCCGCAGTCAGGCGCGGCTGCAAAGCGAAAACAAATTTTTCCGCGAGCTTCTCCATGGCCAGGCCGATCACGTGGCTGTGTTTGACCAGAACGGGCAGCTGGTCTTCACCAGCGCGGGTTCCCTGTCGCCGGAGCTCTATGACCTGCTGCGGCGGGAACTGGAGCAGTCGCCCGCCGAGGGGGAGCGCCGCGTCACCCGCAGCACCAACGGCGTGCTTTACTTCCTCCGTATCCGCCCCTTCATATCCGGCGTTTCCTACACCGCGATCTACTATGCGGCCCGCAAATCCCCGTTCTCCCGCAGCCAGTCGGGCGTCCGCTTCTTCTCCCGCCAGGAGGCGGAAAAACAGGCTTACAGCGGCATTCTCAATTTTCACGAGCTCTATGACGCCTCCGAAGACGAGATCCGGCTTCTGGCCGAAAGCATGGTCCCCATTGTCGTTGCCGGCGAAGACGGTACCTGCATAGAGCGTATCGTTGATCACCTCTACCTGCACAGCCCGCTGCAGAACGCGCCGCTGGTCTCCATCAATTGCAGCTTGTTAAATGAAAAAAGCTGGGAGTTCCTGCTGGAACACCACAACTCTCCCCTGGCCGAGACCGGAACCACCCTCTATTTCTCCAATATCGATGCGCTTTCCACCAAGAGCCGCCGGCAGCTGTTGGAGACCTTGGCGGAGGCGGAGGTCTGCCGCCGCAACCACGTCTTCCTGGCCTGTACCTGCCAGCCCGGAGAGCATCTGTCCCCGGTGGGCGCCGAATTCCTGAACCGTCTGAACGGCCGCGCCCTCTACCTTCAGCCCCTGCGAAATCTGAAGGACACCATTCCCGCCCAAATCAAGTCCGCCCTCAGTCTCCTGAACACCTCCATCCCCTATCCGGTCCTGGGGGCCGAGCCGGAGGCCATCCAACTGCTGCAGGCGTTCAACTGGCCCCACAACTACACGCAGCTTCAGCGCGTCATAGAGACCCTGGCCACCTCCTCGCAGCAGATCATCACCGCTGAAAATGTACGGCAGGTCCTGCGGAAGGAGCAGTACGGCGAGGTCTCCGCCTCCTATACAGGCGGCACCTTTGCGCCGCTGGATCTGAACCAGACGCTGGACCAGATCAACCAGGAGATCGCTCAGCGCGTCCTGGCGGAGACCGGCGGAAATCAAACTGCCGCCGCCAAGCGCCTGGGCATCAGCCGCACGACTCTGCGGCGTCTGGTCACGGTCTCCTGAGCCGCGGACGCAGGATGGTATACGCGGCTTTCGCAAAAAGGCGGACAGCCTGCGGCTGCCCGCCTTTTATGACGTCTTTGGCCATACGCCGTTGACCCATAAAATCAACACGACCTAAAAAATCCTCCAGGGATGATTCCCCGGAGGATTTTTTCGACGTTTTTTTACTTTGCGTATTCGACAACTTTCGTCTCCCGCAGGACATGGACCTTGATCTGGCCGGGATATTCCATCTCTTCCTCGATCTTCTTGGCCAGGTCCCGGGCCAGAATGACCATCTGGTCCTCGCTGACCTGCTCGGGCTTCACCATCACGCGGACCTCGCGGCCGGCCTGGATGGCATAGGACTTATCCACGCCGGGATAGCTGCCGGTGATGGTCTCCAGCTGCTCCAGGCGCTTGATGTAATTCTCCAGATTCTCGCGGCGGGCGCCGGGGCGGGCGGCGGAAATGGCGTCCGCGGCCTGGACCAGGCAGGCGACGATGGTCCGGGGCTCCACATCGTTGTGGTGGGCCTCGATGGCGTGGATGATGTCCTCCCGCTCCTTGTACTTCCGGGCGAATTCCACGCCCAGGGCCACATGGGTGCCCTCCATCTCATGGTCCACGGACTTGCCCAGGTCATGGAGCAGGCCCGCCCGCTTGGCGGCCTGGACATCGGCCCCCAGATCGGCGGCCATCATGCCGGCGATGTGGCTGACCTCGATGGAGTGCTGCAACACGTTCTGGCCGTAGCTGGTGCGGTAATGCAGGCGGCCCAGCATCTTCACCAGCTCCGGGTGCAGGTTGCGCACGCCGCATTCGAACACGGCGCGCTCGCCCTCGGACTTGATGATGGACTCCACCTCCCGGCGGGCCTTTTCCACCATCTCCTCGATGTGGGTGGGATGGATGCGGCCGTCGGCGATGAGCTTTTCCAGGGCCAGGCGGGCGATCTCCCGCCGCACCGGCTCGAAGCAGGAGACGGTGATGGCCTCCGGCGTGTCGTCGATGATGAGATCCACGCCGGTCAGGGTCTCGATGGTGCGGATGTTACGGCCTTCCCGGCCGATGATGCGGCCCTTCATCTCGTCATTGGGCAGGGGAACCACACTGACGGTCATTTCGGCCACCTGGTCGGCGGCGCACCGCTGGATGGCCTGCGCCACCACTTCCCGGGCGCGGGCCTGGCACTCTTCCTTCATGCGGGACTCGACCTCTTTGATCTTGAGGGCGGTCTCGTGGGTCACCTCGGACTCCACCTGATCAATCAGATACTGCTTCGCCTCCTCGGCGGTAAAGCCGGAGATGCGCTCCAGCATCTCGGTCTGGCTGCGCTTGATGACCTTGATCTCCTCGGTCTCCCGGTCCGCGGCCGCGTGCTTCTGGGCCAGGGATTCCTCTTTCTTTTCGATGGCCTCGGTCTTGCGGTCGAGGCTCTCCTCTTTTTGCTGCAGGCGGTTTTCCTGCCGCTGCAGATCGGCTCTGCGTGATTTTTCTTCCTTCTCGTACTCGCTGCGGTTCTTTAAAATCTCTTCCTTGGCTTCCAAAAGGGCTTCTTTTTTCTTGGTTTCGGCGCTCTTGATGGCCTCATTGATGATGCGCCTGCCTTCTTCCTCGGCGCTTGAGATTTCCTTCTCGGAGACGTTTTTCCGATAGCGAATACCGAGTGGGAAGCCCGCCGCCAAGCCGACGACCAGCGCGATCACGCCGGTGATGATGGCCTGTGTCACGATTGACTCTCCTCCTGTTGTTTCGGTATTGGTTCGCTGTTATATCAAAAATGCCTGGTCAGAAAATGATCGGACGGCACCCCTTCTGCCATCCAACAATTATCCTTTTCTAGTTTAATCGTTTACCGGACCACTGTCAAGGACAAACCGAATAAATATGTGATGGACGGCAAAAGTTTTTCCGCAAAAGGACGTGAGGCGGCCCTCAGGTATCGATATAGGCCGCCGCGGCGTAGCCCGCGTCGTCCCAAGCTCCGCATCCCTCGCTTTTGCCTGACGGCAAAAGCTCGCTCACTCCGCTGCTCCTCCTTTTCCATCGAAAAACGCTGCGCTGGTTTTTCGATGGAGGAATCAGGTATCGATATAGGCCGCCGCCGCGTAGCCCACATAGTCCCCGTAATGGACGACGTACCAGCCCTGCCATTCGCCGTAGACCGTGACCGCCGCGCCGTTTGGCATGTTGGCCAGCACCGCGCCGGTGGAGGAGGGGTAGCTCCGCAGGTTCAGCGTGCCGTAATTCACCCGCACCGTGCCCCCCACCGGGTCCATGGGATAGATGAAGGGCAGGCCGAAAAACCTCGTCAGCGCCCGGGCCAGCTGCTGGGCGATGGCGTCCCAGTGGCCCTCCAGCCAGACGGCGTCGCTGTAGTTGTCGTGGTAGCCGATCTCCACCAGCACCGCCGGGGCGTGGGGCTGGCGCACCTCCCCCAGAGTGGTGGTGGGCCGGGTGGTGACTTTCCCCGGCAGGGGGTAGATCTTCCGCAGCTCCTCCGCGATCAGCTCCGCCGCCCGCTGGCCCTGGCTGCTGCCAGGGTAGTAAAAGGCGATGATGCCCCGCTCCTCGCCGTATCGCCCCTCCGGCGCGGCGTTGGAGTGCAGGGCCAGGTAGAAGTCGTAGTAGCCGGCGTTGGCCTCCCGGATGGAGGATGCGGCCGTCATCTCCGGGCGGTTGCGCCTGTACTGGATGCCGTTGGACAGCAGGTACGGCACCAGGGCGTCCGCCAGCAGGTTCATGTTGTACTCCTCGGAGCCGCTGCCGGTTACGTACATGTTCCAATCCTGTGTGGACGGACTCAAATAGATGATAGGCATGGTGGTTCCCTCCTTCTCCTAAATCCTATGGCATTTCCGGCCAGGATGTGATAAACTGGCAGGGAAACGCAGCACGCCCGCGTCTTACGGCGGGCGGCAAGGAGGGCTTTTTATGAAAGCGGAACGCAGCTATCCCAAATACACCGTCACCCCCAAGGCGGAGGCCGCCATCCGCCGGGGACACCCCTGGGTCTATGACGGGGAGATCCTGGCGGTGGAGGGAACGCCGGGAAACGGCGGGTTGGTGGATATAGTAGGCAAAAAAGGACAATATCTTGGCACAGGCTTTCTCTCGGAGCGGTCCAAGATCCGGGTCCGGCTGATCTCCCGCAACGCCAATGACCGCTTTGACGACGCCTTTTGGGAGCGGAAGCTCCGCTGGGCCTGGGAGTACCGGAAGGCCGTCATGGCCCCGGAGGACCTGGACTGCTGCCGCCTTCTCTTCGGCGAGGCGGACGCCTTTCCCGGCCTGACGGTGGACAAGTTCCACGACCTTTTGAGCGTCCAGGTGCTGTCCGTGGGGATGGAGGGCATCAAGGGGATGCTGCTGCCCGCCCTGGTGCGCATCCTGCGGGAGGACGGGCAGACTATCCGGGGCGTTTACGAGCGCAACGACGTGGCCCTGCGGGACAAGGAGGGGCTGCCCCAGTACAAGGCGTGGTTCCCCCTGCCCGGGGAGGACGTGCCGGACAGCCCCGTGACGGAGATCACGGAAAACGGCATCCGCTATCTGGTGGATGTGGAGAACGGGCAGAAGACCGGCTTCTTTCTGGATCAGAAGTACAACCGCCAGGCCGTCGGGCGGCTGGCCCGGGGCCGGACGGTGCTGGACTGCTTCACCCACACCGGCTCCTTTGCCCTGAACGCGGCGATGGGCGGGGCGAAGCACGTCACCGCCGTGGATGTATCGGAGAGCGCCGTGGAGATGGCCCGGGCCAACGCTGCCCGGAACGGGCTGGACGGCGTGGTGGAATGCGTGGCCGCCAATGTCTTCGACCTGCTGCCGGAGCTGGAAAAGCAGCCGGCAAAGTACGACTTCATCATCCTGGACCCGCCGGCCTTCACCAAGTCCCGGAAGACCGTGGCCAACGCCATCACCGGATATAAGGAGATCAACTACCGGGCCATGCGGCTGCTGCCCCGGGGCGGTATGCTCGCCACCTGCTCCTGCTCCCACTTCGCCACGGAGGAGAAATTCGTGGCCATGCTCCACGACGCGGCCAGGGACGCCGGGGTCCAGCTGCGGCAGATCGAGGCCCGCCAGCAGAGCTGCGACCACCCCATCCTCTGGGGCGTGGAGGAGACCAGTTATCTGAAGTTCTACCTGTTCCAGGTGGTGTAAAGGCGCAGGGCCTTTACGTCCCCTGTCACCTGCAGAAGGCGGGCGGAGCACACCGCGTCGGCGGTGAAGGCCAGAAGGGCAAGATAGGTCACCGCCGCCGGGATCCGGGCCGCCAGGGCCGCGACGCCCGGCTGGAGCAGCCACACCGCCGCCGCGGTCAGCACGCCCCAGGCCAGGGTGAAGGGCGGGCACACCCGGCCGTTCCAGTTGCCGGGAACGTGGGAGTAGTCCCAGAAGCGCACGCCCAGCAGCGCCTCATAGCCCCAGTGGACGGCGTATTCCACCGCCGTGGCGGCAAGGCCGCCGGAGACGATCAGCCAGCCGCCCCGTGACAGCTCCGGCGGCAGGGCCAGCACCGCCAGCATCCCCAGGCCGTACACCGGGCACAGGGGCAGGAACAAAAAGCACTTGCGCTGCTGGTTTTCCGCCCGGGTGACCGCCGCGAATCCCTTCTCCAGGCCCCAGCCCAGAAAGCTGTAAATCCAGAAATACCAAAGCCAGCGGGCCATGCGCTCCCTCCCCTCCCCCCTCATTGTTTCCGGGATCGGGCGCCGTATCCCTCCGTTGCGCTGGCAGTTTTTTCGTGGTATACTACTTTTAGAAACCTTTGGAAAGGAGCGCCGGCTATGAAAAACCGCACCTCCACCCCGCGTGACAGGCTGAAATGGGCAGCGCGCAGCGGGATCCCGGTCCTGCTGGCGGTCCTTCTGCTGGCCGGCGCCGCCTGGCTGGCCCTTCCCCGCTGGGGGAGGCCCCCCGTCCTGCGGGCGGACGGCGTCCTTTATCAGGCCCCCAACACCTATACCCTGGAAGCCCAGGGGGATCTCACCTATCTGGGGGAGGTTGCGGGCGTTGTTGCCCGCCATCGGATGCCGGAGAAGGAGCTCTGGGCCAACCACGACATTGCCGGCGCCGCCGTCTACCGGCGGGCGGACGGCAATCTGGCTGTTCTGGAGCAGGACGGCCAATGGTATGTCTACCGTGTACTTGAATAGGAGGCCCCTCTATGCCTGACACCTGGGAAGCGCTGAAAAGTGAATGCATGGCCTGCCATGGCTGCGCCCTGGCGGAGACCCGGACCCATGTGGTCTTCGGCGACGGCGCGGAGACGGCGGAGATCATGCTCATCGGCGAAGGCCCCGGCCAGCACGAGGATGAGCAGGGCGTGCCCTTTGTGGGCAGGGCCGGGCAGCTGCTGGACGACATGCTGGAGATGATCGGCCTGGACCGCACCCAGGTCTATATCGCCAACATCGTCAAATGCCGCCCGCCCCAGAACCGGGACCCGCTGAACGTGGAGCAGGACGCCTGCATCGGCTGGCTCCGGCGGCAGACGGCGCTGGTGCGCCCCAGGATCATCGTCTGCCTGGGCCGCATCGCCGCCAAGGCCATCATCAAGGAGGACTTCAAGATCACCAGTGAGCACGGCCAGTGGTTCGCCCGCGGCGGCGTCCAGATGACCGCCATCTACCACCCCGCCGCGCTGCTGCGGGACGTGAACAAGCGGCCGGAGACCTTTGAGGACCTGAAGTCCATCCAGGCCAAGGTCCGGGAGCTGTGTGAGCACACCCACATCCGCGCTTTTTGAGGAGGACGCGTCCTCCTCCTTTTTGGCCCCTTCTGTTAACCTTATTTTAAATTTTGGTTGACAGGTGGGAAAAAGTGCGGTATGCTGGCACCAATGACGAAAAGGAGGAATTCCGTTTATGACTTCCGCGGAGACATCCCCGGTCCGGCTGCGGACGCTGGACCTTGCCTACATCGCGCTGTTCGCCGTTTTGACGGCGGTGTGCGCCTGGATCACCGTTCCCATGCCCCAGCCCATGGTGCAGTTCACCCTGCAGACCTTTGCCGTGTTCATGACCCTGGCCGTCCTGGGGGGACGGCGGGGCACCTATGCGGTGGTGGTGTATCTGCTGCTGGGCGCCGTGGGGGTGCCGGTGTTCTCCGGGATGCAGGGGGGCCTGGGGGTGCTGCTGGGCAGCACCGGCGGCTATATCGTGGGCTTTATCGCCATGGCCCTGGTCTACTGGCTGCTGACCGCACGGCTGGGCGCCTCCCTGCCGGTGACCATCGCCGCCTCCGTCCTGGGGCTGGCGGTGTGCTACGCTTTCGGCACCGCCTGGTATCTGGCGGTCTACACCAGCACCAAGGGGCCCCTCAGCCTGATGACGGCCCTGGGGTGGTGCGTGTTTCCCTTCATCATCCCCGATCTTGTAAAGCTGGTGCTGGCAGTGCTGCTGGCCCGGCGGGTGAAGCGGTTCTTGAAATAATTCCGCGGAACACGCGAAAGCGTCCGGCCCTGGGCCGGACGCTTTTGCTTATGACTTCTTCTCCGATTTCTGTTTCAGGCGGGCATCCGCCTTTTTCAGGCCCTTGAGACAGAGATACACGGCGGCGGCCAGGATGCCCAGGCCCCCCGCCACGTTCTGTTTGTTATCCTTTGCCATGGCGCACCTCTTTCCCGCCCATCGGGCGTCAAAATGTCAGCCGCATGTCATGCCAGACCGCCCCGCCGTGGACGGACCGGGACACGCCTTCGCTTTGGAAGCCAAAGGTCTCGTAATAGTGGATGAGCCTGTCCTTGCAGGTCAGGACGCAGCCCTTCCGGCCCTGGGCCCTGGCATCGGCGATGACCTGCTCCAGCACCTGGGCGGCATAGCCGCACCGGCGGTATTGGGGCATGGTGTTCACGCCGAAGATCATCTGCCAGGCCCCCTGCTCGTTGTGGAAGGACGGGTCGGCATACATCTCGTCCCGGAGGAGGGGCTCGTCCGTCACCAGGCCGTTGACGAAGCTGACCAGGACGCCGTCCTCATCCTCCAAAAGCCAGAAGTGGCTGGGATACACCCGCAGCCGGGCGGCAAAGTCCGCCTCCGTGGCGGCCTCGGCGGCGGGAAAGCAGGCGGCCTCCACCGCCGTCAGGGCGGGGAGATCGTTCATGGTGGCGGTGCGGATGTGCATGGGTCGGTCGCTCCTTACTTCAGGTATTGATAGATCAGCAGCAGGCGGGCTGTGGAGTTGGTCATGTTTTCAAAGCGGTAGGGCCGGTCCGCCGCGAAGCGCAGGGCATCCCGCTCCACAAGGCGGAACTCCTGCTCCTCCGCCTGCATGCTGACGGAGCCGGACAGCACCGTGACATAGCACACGCAGCCGGGCACCGCCGGCTCCGGCGCGTACCGGGCGCTGATGTACAGGTCCAGGAAGCTGCTCTCCAGCCGGGTGGCGTCGTCATAGTAGAAGTTGGGCCGCAGGACCGCCTTGCCCGCGTCCAGGCGCTGGGGCTTGGTGTCCACCTCCCGGAACAGGGCCAGGGACTGGAAATCGTCGTTTTCCATCAGGACCTGGGCCGGGACTTTCAGCGCCGCCGCCAGCTTGCCCAAAATCGCCACGGAGGGGTTGGCCTCCCCCCGCTCGATCTGCCCCAGCATGCTGCGGGACACGCCGGACTGCTCCGCCAAACGCTCCATACTGAGCTTTTTGGTCTTGCGGATCCGCTTGATATTTTCGGCAACGGCGCGGTTCAACTCCATGGGGGCTCCTCCCTCTCCGGCAAAACAGCCACTATACTGCTCAATTGCTTTTTTATAGTACCTGTATTGTCGGATTTTGTCAAGGGAAACTGTTTTTCTCTCTGCCGCGGCGCACGCCGGCCGCGCCCCGGCCCTGCCGCGGCTATAGCTATAACTATAGCTGTAACTATAGCTGTAACTATAACTATAGCTCTTACAGTTGCTGTTGCTGTCGCCGCAAAATTTTGCAGGATTTTACTTTGATGAAGTCCGCCGGAGCATTCCCTTGTCCGGGGGACAGAAAAACGGCTGGGACCGGAATGGTCCCAGCCGTTTTTGACTTTGGGCGTCAGCCCACCTCGATGACGCGGACGATGCCGTCCCTGACGTACAGCGAGGACTGGCTGGCGTAGGCGTGGGCCTCGGACAGGCCCACCCAGCTCTTGGTCTGGCGGTTGTAGCACAGCACATCGGCGGGCACCGTATAGGTCCGGCCGCCCACGGTGACGGCGGTCCGGCCGCTCCAGGCGCTGTTGGCCACGTTCTTCAGCTCCGTCAGCTCTGTCAGGCTGGAGAAGCCGGTGCTGTTGCGGTTCAGCGTCACGGCCACATAGTCGCCGGTCTGGACGTTGTACTTCATGTTGAAGGGGCCGACATGGTCGTCCTTGCCGTTGCCGTACTCCACGCCCACGGACTCAATATAGCCTGTCACCTCGCCGGTCTCCGGGTCTTTGACCCGCTCGCTCTCCCAGAACACCCGGCCGAAGATCACCGTGCTGTCCCTTCTGCCGCTGAGGACGATCAGGTCGATCTTGTCCGCCCAGTTGGCCCGGGCGTAGACGATCTGGCCGGAGGTGATCTCGCCGCTGGTCAGGTCGCTGAGACGCAGGCTCTCGCCGTCCCGGAAGATCATCACGTTCTGCGCCAGGTCCTTGCTGCCCAGCTTCCCGGCGCTGACATCCAGCTTGCCGGAGATGCCGCCGCTGAGGTTGGAGAGTGTCACATCGCCCTGCTTGTTGGAGGAGATGCGCACCAGCTGGCCCTCAAACTTCGCCGCGTCGGCGGACTGAATCTCGATCTGTGCGGTGCCGCAGAGCATCCGCACCGTGCCGCCGCTGACAATGCCCACGGCGTTGCTCCGGGCCGTGCTGCCGGTGGCCTCTACCGCGCCGGCGATCTGGCCGCCCTCGGTCAGCAGCAGGGTCATCTGGTCGCCGGGCCTGAACTTGGCCACGCTCTCCATGGCGGTGGGCAGCACCTCGAAGGTCCGGCCCAGGGCCGTGATCTCAGAGGGCTCCGTGGGATTGGGGGAGCAGCTCTCATAGTACACCGTCACCCGGGTGTCGCACACGCGGATGGTGTTGGTGGAGGTGTCGTAAATGGCCACGTCGTTTCTCCGCAGGTCGCCGATGGCTGCCGGGGAGCCGTTCTTATAGATGGTGTAGTTGGTCGAGCCGCCGGTGAGGGAGTCGAAGCCGGCGCTGGAGCGGTCCTCATAGACCACCACCGCCGCGCTGACAGACCCGCCGCCGCCCATGAACACATAGGTCACCTCGCCCGCGGCGTCCAGATACAGCGTCATGGAGGTGCCGGTGTGGATCCAGGCGTAGACATCGCCCCAGGTGGTGGTCTCGCCGTTATAGTAGGCGGAGGTCTTGCCGGTGACGGCGTACTTCACGCCGGCGGTATCCACGATCTGGGTGGCCGTGGCGCTGGCCATGGTGACGGTGCGGCTGGAGCCCGCGGCGTCCGGCACGAAGGTCAGGGCCTTGCCCTGGTCGTTCAGAAGCAATGTGCCCTTCCGGCCGTTGAGAGAGCCGTTGGAGGTCTTGCCGCTGGCAAACTGATAGGTCTCCCCCTGGTCGGTCTGGATGGCGTTCTTTTTGCCGTCCGCCCCGGCGGCGGTGGAGGACACCAGCACGGTGTCTGCCCTGGCCGTGCCGATGGTGGAGAGATAGCTGCCGCCTTTCAGCGTGTCGGCCCGCAGCAGGTTCAAAAACAGCTGGGCCGCCTGGGCGCGGGTCAGGGGGGCGTTTCCGTCCATGCCCACGCCGTCGGTCAATCCGACGGTGGCGCCCACGGCCATGTAGCTGTCCGGCCAGACGCCGCCCACGTTTTCATCCTTGTAGCCCAGCAGCCGCAGCAGGATGGTGACGGCCTGGCCCACGGTGACAGTGCGGTCCGGGTGGAACCTGCCGTCGGGGTAGCCGGAGATGATGGTCTTGCCCTTGGCGGCCATGTTGATGTAAGACGAGGCCCAGTGGGAGGGCTTCACGTCCGGGAACACGGTGACGGTGCGGTACAGCCCCAGTTCGTTTTCGCCGTTCATGGCGTAGACCGCCATTTTGCAGAACTGGGCCCGGTTCAGCGCCGCGGTGGGGCGGAAACTGCCGTCGGCGTAGCCGTCCAGCACGCCCATCAGCCGCAGGGACTCCACCGCCATGACGGTATTCTGGTCCGTCACGTCGGAAAAGCGGGTGACCTCCGCCGCGCCCGCCGGCAGCGCCAGCAGCGACGCCGCCGCGCACACCGCCAGCAGCAGCGCCAGGATTCTCTTCTTCATGTTTTCTTCCTCCTCATTCCGCCCGCAGGGCTTCCACAGGCTGGAGCTTGGCGGCCTTCACCGCCGGGTAGATGCCGAATATGATGCCCAGTGCCACCGACAGCGAGAACGCGCAGAAGGTGATCCACGCCGCCGGGTAGATGGTCATTTGGAACATCAGCCTTCCCACGACCACGCTGCCCGCCGTCCCCAGGCCGATACCCAGAACGCCGCCGATGCCGCAGAGCATAGCCGCCTCGATCAAAAACTGGGTGACGATGCTGCCGCGCTGGGCGCCGATGGCCCGGCGAATGCCGATCTCCCGGGTGCGCTCGGTGACGGTGACCAGCATGATGTTCATGATGCCGATGCCGCCCACCAGCAGAGAGATGGCGGCGATGCCGCCCAGCACCAGGGAGATCATGCCCATCTGCTCCGCCTCGTACTGCTGCCAGGAGTTCTCCAGATCCACCCAGTAGTCACCGGTGTTCTGATCCACCGTGCCCTGCAGGAAACCCTCGATCTTGCTCTTGACGTCCAGCATCACGTCGCTGTTGACGCACTTCACGATGAACTCCGTGGGGGCCTCGCCGCCCAGCACCCGCCGGGCGGTGTAGGGCAGCACGATGATATTGTCGATCCGGACGCTCTGATAGTCGTCGCCCTCCAGGCGGGCGGCGTAAACGCCCACCACGTCGAAGTTCTGCCCGTTGAACTGCATGGTCTTGCCAATGGGGTCGGAGGAACCAAAGAAGGTCTTGGCCGCCTGGGCGCCCAGGACGCAGACCTGGTTGTAATTCCGGATATCCAGCACCGACAGGTCCCGGCCCCGGGCGACGGTCAGGTTGCTGCAGGCACTGTACTGGTCGCTGACCAGATAGATGTCAGGGGGCATGTCGCCGGTGAGCCTGCCGCTCTCGTCGATGTCCCAGTTGTTCATATTGGCGGTGTTCTTGGTGCCGTAGACCGCCGTCAGGTCCCAGCTGCGGCTGTTGGGCGTGACGCCCACCACAGAGTCCCGCAGGCCTATGCAGTAGTCGTACAGGTCCGGGAAGTAGTCCTTTCCCAGGCTGTTGCCGTTCTCGTCGTACATCCAGCTGTAGATGCTCACCGTCAGGCGGTCGCTGCCCATGGCCTCGTACTGCTCCATGGTCTTTGCCGCGTAGCCGTTCATGGCGGAGACGATGGTCATGACCGCGCCGATGCCGATGATGATGCCCAGCATGGTCAGCATGGACCGGCCCTTTTTGCCCAGGATGGATTTCCATGCCATTTTCACGGCTTGCCGGATGTTCAAAACCAATCCACCTCCTGGACGTTGTCTTCCACGATCTTTCCGTCCGCCAGCCGCACACAGCGGCGGGCAGTGGCGGCGATGCCGTTGTCGTGGGTGATGAGGATAACGGTGCTGCCCTCCTTGTTCAGCTGCTGGAGAAATTGCAGCACCTCGTGGCCCGTGCGGGAGTCCAGGGCGCCGGTGGGCTCGTCGGCCATGATGATGGGGGGCTTGGTGGCGATGGCCCGGGCGATGGCCACCCGCTGCTGCTGGCCGCCGGACATCTCCGTGGGCCTGTGCTTCACGCGGCCCGCAAGGCCCACCCGTTCCAATGCCTCCATGGCCAGGTCATACCGGTCGTCGGCGCCCACCCCCTGGTAGATCAGGGGCAGCTCCACGTTTTCCAGCACTGTCAGGCTCTGGATCAGGTTGTACTGCTGGAAGATGAAGCCGATCTCCTTGTTGCGGATCCGGCTCAGCTCCTTGTCCGTCAGCTCCCGGACGTCGGTGCCCTCCAGCAGGTAGTCCCCCCGGGTGGGGATGTCCAGGCAGCCCAGCACATTCATCATGGTGGACTTGCCGGAGCCGGACTGGCCCACGATGGCCACGAACTCGCCCCGGTCAACCGTCAAGGACACCCCGTCCAGGGCCCGGACCTCGCTCTCCAGGCCCTCGCCGTAAATTTTAAAGACGTCGCGCAATTCAATCAAATGTGCCATGGCGCCGCCCTCAATAGTACATGCTCATCTGCTGGACCTGCACAAAGACCGGGGTATCCGCCTCCACGCCGGACTTGATCTCCACATTGTAGTTGTCCTGAATGCCGATCTCCACCGGCACGGGCCAGTAGCCCTCCGGGATCTCTTCATCGATCATGGGGACCTCGATGGCGTTGTCCGGGCGGTCGCCGCCCACATACAGCACATTGGCGGTGGAGCCGTCCTCCAGCGAGACCATTTTCACCGCCTGGATGGGCACCACCAGGCAGTTGTCGTTTTCACTGGCCACCAGGGAGTAGTTGATGTAGCTGTTGACCTGGATGCTCCCGTCGCTGTTGTCGGCGGAGATGGTGATGGGATAGGTGGCCACGCCGTTGTTGACGGTGGAGGACAGGCTGACCGTCTCCACCGTGCCGAAGCCGGGGGTGCCCCACTGGTCCAGGTCCACCGTCATGCCGGGCTTGATGTAGCTGATGTTCCGCTCGTCCACATTGGCGCTGACGGTGATGACGGAGGTGTCGGAAATGGTGACGATGGTGGTGTTGGCCTGGATCTCATCGCCGGGCTGGATGCTCAGGCCGATGACCATGCCGTCGATGGGGGCCGTGGCATTGCAGTTGGCCAGATTCTCCTCGGCGGTCTTCAGCTCCTCCCGGGCATTCTCCAGGTCCTGCTGGATGGTGAAGAGCTCGCTCTCGCTCTCCTCGCCGTCGATCCGCACCAGCACCTGGCCGGCGGTCACCTGGAGATAATCCACCAGGCTGCTGGAGATCACGGTGCCGCTGACGGTGGACAACAGGTCGCCCACCCGGTAATACTCCAGCTTGCCGGGCTCGTAGGGGTAGACCGTCTCGCCGTTTACGGTGACGGTGGCGGAGGCGGCCATCTCCGCGGAGAGGGCGCCCTCATTCTGCAAAATGATGTCGGCGGAGAAGAGCTTGGAGCCCTCCGGCGTGATGCGGCTGACCATATGCACCGCCTCCACCGTGCCGGGAACGGTGGCCATCAGGGCCGGAATGGAGACGTTCACCGTCTGTCCGGCGTACAGGTCGCCGGCGTAGGCGTAGCTGTAATACTGCTCCAGGCGCATGCGGGTGTCGTCCGCCAGGACGGCCACCTTCTGGTTTTTGGAGATGGTGTCGCCGGGGTTCAGTGTCACGGTCTCCATCAGCTTGCCGGGGTAGCCGGCGGACAGGTTCAGCCCCGCGATGTCCTTTTCCGCCGTGGACAGCTGCTTTTCATAGCCCTCCACATTGCTGCGGGCCTTCTGCACGGCGGTCTCCGCCGCCGGGGAGTCGATGGTGAAGAGGGGCGTACCGGCGGTCACCAGGTCGCCCTCGTTGACGAGGACGTCGATCACCGTGCCGGCGGTGGTCAGGTTGATGGTCTCGCTGCTCTTGGCCCGGGTCAGGCCGCTGCCCTCCACGGTGGAGGTGATGGAGCCGTACTGCACCACGTCGGTGATGACCTGGGTCTCGCTGTCCTGCCTGCCGCCGAGGAGCTTGTACAGCACGCCGGCGATCACGGCCAGGACCAGCAGGATGATGACCCAGCGGACGACGCGCCGCCGCTTTTTCCGGGGCATCCCCTTCCAACGCTCTTTCAGGGACCGCTTTTTGGGCGCTTCCGCCTCCTGGACGGGCGCGGCGGCCTGGGGAGCGGGCGCGGCGGCCTGCTGCTCCTCCCGGTCCTCTCTTTCCATAACTTCTGACATATCCGTTTCTCCTTCACTGACGCATTTTTAACTGTACCATTCATGCTAGTACAGCTGTCCGCGTAAAACAACAACAAAACGGTTACAGTTTCCCTGAAAACCGCCTCTCTGTTTATATAGACGTATCAGAGCCGGATTTGGTTTCTGAAATTTGGAAAAAAAGGCCGCTCTCCGTTTAGGGCGTTGTTTTAAGGAATGCCGCAGGGGCGGCTATCAGCCGCCTGCGGGCGAATGATATTCGCCCCTACGCAATGTTTTCCTATCTCAACGCTCCATTGGAGAGCGGCCTTTTTTCTATTTTTATTCTGCGGCCTTGGCGCGCTTGGCGGCAGTGCGCTGATAGAGCACGACGGCGGCCACGATGACCAGGCCGGCAGCATCCGTCAGGGTGCCGGGGATCATCATGCCCAGGCCGCCGGCCACCAGCAGGACGCGGAACAGCGGGTTGATCTTCTGATACAGGAAACCGTTGAGGGCCGCCGCCACGCCAAACAGGCCGATCAGGGCGCTGATGACGATTTGCACCACCTGGAGGGGGTTGGTGACGTTCACCAGCAGCATGGCCGGGTTCATGGCAAAGATATAGGGCACGATGAAGGCCGCGATGGCCAGCTTGGTGGCGTTGAGGGCCGTCTTCATGGGCGGCGCCTTGGCGATGGCGCTGCCGGCGTAGGCCGCCAGGGCCACGGGGGGCGTGATATCCGCCACGATGCCGAAGTAGAACACGAAGAAGTGGGCCGCCATGGGTTCCACGCCGATGGCGGGGTTCATCAGGATGGGCGCGCAGGTGGCGGCCATGATGCAGTAGTTGGCGGTGGTGGGCACGCCCATGCCCAGCACGATGCAGCACAGCATGGTCAGCACCAGGGCGATCATCATGTGGCCGGCGGATACGGAGACGATGGCGGTGATCAGCTTGGAGGCAAGGCCGGTGACGGTGATGCAGCCCGCCACGATGCCGGCCATGGCGCAGGCCACGGCCACGGTGATGGTGCCCTTGCCGCCGGCCTCCAGGGCGTCAAAGATCTTGAAAATGGAGATGCTCTCGGCGTCCCCCTCTCGGCTGATGAGGGAGCGGCCCAGGGTGCCCAGGGCGTTTTCCCCCCTGCCGGCGGCGGCCACGGCGTTGGTCAGGTTGCCGATCAGGCCCACGATGATGGTCACCAGGATGGCGATGGCGGCGGAGGTCTGCATGGTCTTCAGGTTCATGGAGACCATGACCACCAGCACCACCAGGGGCGCCAGCAGGTAGATCTTCCTCAGCAGGACGCGGAGCTTGGGCAGCTCGTCCTTGGGAATGCCCTTCAATCCCAGCTTCCGGGCCTCCAGGTGGACGGCGATGTAGATGCCGGTGAAATACAGCACGGCGGGCAGGATGGCGGTGAGGGCCACAGTGGCGTAGGGCACGCCCATGTACTCCGCCATCAAAAAGGCGGCGGCGCCCATGATGGGGGGCATGATCTGGCCGCCGGTGGAGGCGGCGGCCTCCACCGCGCCGGCGAACTCGCCCTTGTAGCCGGTCTTCTTCATCATGGGGATGGTGACGGAGCCGGTGGTGACGGTGTTGCCCACGGAGGAGCCGGACACCATGCCGCACAGGGCGGAGGAGATGACGGCCACCTTGGCCGGGCCGCCGGCGGAGGAGCCCGCCACGGCGTTGGCCAGGTTGATGAAGAACTGGGCGATGCCCGTCCGCTCCAGGAAGGCGCCAAAGATGATGAACACCACGATGTACTTGGAGCAGACGTTGATGGGGGTGTTCATGACGCCGGTGGTGGTGTAAAACAGGTTATAGATGGCGATGCGCCACTGGACCTGGCTGAAGGTGTAGATCAGCAGGGCGCCCACCACGCACAAAATGGGCAGGCCCACGCTGCGGCGGCACAGCTCGATCAGCGCCAGGACGCCGATGACCGCGATGACCAGCAGATAATCCACCTTGGCCGCCCGGAGGGACAGCTTGATGATATCCTTGGCGTTGAAGGCATAGTACAAAAAGGAACCAGCGCCCAGGACCATGATGAGGATGTCATACCAGGGCATGTGGTTGACCCTGACGCTGCCCTTGCGGAGAGGGAAGTTCAGATAGCCGATGACCAGGACCCAGGCCAGGAAGGTGGTCAGCTTGACCTCCGGCAGCCAGGTGCTGAAAAACAACGTCACGGCGATGCTGTACACGGAAAACAGGATCATCAGGGTCTTGACGATGATCTTCGGCGTACCCTCCCAGATGCGGGTGTTGGACTCCCGGTCATATTTCTTCATGACCTCGTCCACGTCGGCGGCAGTACCGACGCCGGTGTCCTCCGCCGGAGCGGTGTCCACGGGGGGCTTGGTTTCTTTCTTCCAAAAACTCATGGGGTCTCCTCGCTTCCTCAACACAAATTTCTCTGCGGAACGCATGACTTCCCACCTGTGTGAGTGGGAACTCATCCGCCCCGTAAAACCGACAAGGAGCTGCGACGGGCAGTGCCCGCCGCAGCCTCTCGGGGGATTTCAGTGGGATCTCCGGATTCTTTAACGAAGCCTGAACGGCCGCTTACTTGGTGGGGACGGTGATGCCCTGCTCGGCGAAGTACTTGGCCGCGCCGGGATGATAGGGAACGGAGGTGACGGAGGCGGCGAAGTCCAGGTTCAGCTCCGCGCCCTTGGCATGGACCGCGGTGATGGCGTCGATGTTGTCGAACACGCCGGAGACGAAGTTGTACACATCGTCGTCGGACACATCGTCACGGGCGATGACCACGGCGCCAACAGCCACGGTGGTGGTGTCGGAATCCAGGCCGTAGGTATCGGCGGGGATGACATACTTGCTGTAATAGGGGGACTTGGCGATCAGGGCGTCGATGTGCTCGTCGTCCAGGCTGACCAGATAGGTGTCCTTGGAGCTGGACAGCTCGGTGATAGCGGTGGTGGGCGCGCCGGCCACCACGAAGGCCGCGTCGATGGCGCCGTCCTTCAGCGCCTCAGCGCTGTCGCCGAAGCCCTGATAGGTGGGGTTGATGTCATCCTCGGTCAGGCCATAGGCGCCCAGCACGTCGATGGCGTTGTAGTACACGCCGGAGCCGGAGTCGCCGATGGAGACGTTCTTACCCTCCAGGTCGGCCACGGTCTTGATGCTGGGATCGCAGGTGACGATCTGGACCTGCTCCATGTACAGGGCGGCCACGGTGGAGAAGCAGTCCACCTTGCCGAAGTCGGCGAACAGGTTGGTGCCCTCATAGGCGTAGCTCATGACGTCGGACTGGACAAAGCCCAGCTGGGCGCCCTCCATCTCCATCAGCTCGATGTTGCCCTGGGAGCCCTTGCCCTCAACGGCGGTGACCTTGGTGGCGGTGGAGCTGCCCACCTGGCCGGCCAGCACGGAGCCGAAGGCATAGTAGGTGCCGGAGGAGCCGCCGGTGGTGAAAATCAGCTCGCTGCCGGTGGCGGCGGGAGCCGGGGTGCTGTCCTGAGCGGGTTCCTGGGTGCCGGCGTCATCGGCCTGGGTATCACCGCCGCAGCCGGCCAGGACGGAGGCCATCATCATAACGGCCAACAGCAAAGACAAAAACTTCTTCATCTTCATTCCTCTTTTCATATTTGTTCCATGGGTCTTGCGATTACTTGCATATCATATCGCAAACACTTTCATTTTTCAAGTCCTTTTTGCTCATACTTCCCTTTTTTCTGCAAGTGGCGGTTTTTGTCCTGCGTTTTCTCCGCCCTCCATGAATTTTTTGACAGGAATCCTGCAAAACGAAAAATACTGCACAAAGGGTTTCCCGCTTTATCTCGCTGAATTGATAATATTGCCAGGGCATTGAAAAACAGCCCCGTCAGAATCACCAACGGGGCTGCTGTTCAAGATGTTCAGTTTTTCGCCTTGGTGTCCACGGCTTCCTTCAGCAGGGCCGCAAAGGCGTCCAGGCTCATGGCGCCCAGATCCTCGCCGGAGCGGTGGCGGACGGAGACCGTCTGGTTTTCGATGTCCCGGTCGCCCACCACCAGCATGTAGGGGATCTTCTCCATGGTGGCCTCCCGGATCTTTTTGCCGATCTTCTCATTGCGCTCGTCCACCTCCACGCGGAAGCCCTGGGCGTCCAGCGCGGCGGAGATCTCCTTGGCATAGCCGCCGGCGCGGTCGGTGATGGGCAGGACTTTCACCTGCACAGGGGCCAGCCAGGTGGGGAAGGCGCCGGCGAAGTGCTCGGTGATGACGCCGATGAACCGCTCGATGGAGCCCAGCACCACCCGGTGGATCATGACGGGGCGGTGCTTCTGGCCGTCCTCGCCCACATACTCCAGCTCGAAGCGCTCAGGCAGCTGGCTGTCCAGCTGGATGGTGCCGCACTGCCAGGTGCGGCCCAGGGAATCCGCCAGATGGAAGTCCAGCTTGGGGCCGTAGAAGGCGCCGTCGCCCTCGTTGATGACGAAGTCCTTGCCCATGTCCGTGATGGCGTTTTTCAGGATCTCCTGGTTGCGCTCCCACTCCTCCACGGTGCCGATGTGGTCCTCGGGCATGGTGGAAAGCTCGATGGTGTAGCTCAGGCCGAAGGTGGAGTAGACCTCGTCAAACAGGCGCACGGTCTCCTGGATGACGTCCTTCATCTGATCCCGGGTCATGAAGACATGGGCGTCGTCCTGGCTGAAGCAGCGGACCCGGAACAATCCGTGGAGGGCGCCGGACAGCTCATGGCGGTGGACCAGGCCGATCTCGCCCACCCGCAGGGGCAGGTCCCGGTAGGAATGGGGCTCGCTGGCGTAGACCAGCATGCCGCCGGGGCAGTTCATGGGCTTGATGGCGTAGTCCTCGCCGTCGATGACGGTGGTGTACATATTCTGCTTGTAGTGGTCCCAGTGGCCGGAGCGCTCCCACAGCTGGCGGTTCAGGATGATGGGGGTGGAGATCTCCAGATAGCCGTACTTCTTGTGGACCTGGCGCCAGTAGTCCAGCAGCGTGTTTTTCAGCACCATGCCCTTGGGCAGGAAGAAGGGGAAGCCGGGGCCCTCGTCCCGGAGCATAAACAGGCCCAGCTCCTTGCCCAGCTTGCGGTGATCCCGCTTTTTCGCCTCCTCGATGCGGGCCAGGTACTCGTCCAGCTCGTCCTTCCTGGGGAAGGCCACGCCGTAGATCCGCTGGAGGGTCTGGCGGCTGGAGTCGCCCCGCCAGTAGGCGGCGTTGCAGGCGGTCAGCTTGATGGCGTTGCCCTTGATGCGGCCGGTGGAGTCCAGGTGGGGGCCGGCGCACAGGTCGGTGAACTCGCCCTGCTTGTAGAAGCTGATGACCGCGTCCTCCGGCAGGTCGTTGATGAGCTCCACCTTGTAGGGCTCGCCCTTCTCCTCCATGAACTTGACGGCCTCCGCCCGGGGCAGTTCAAAGCGCTCCAGCTTCAGCTTCTCCTTGCAGATCTTCCGCATCTCGCCCTCGATCTGCTCCATGATCTCCGGGGTAAAGGGGAAGGGAGAGTCCAGGTCGTAGTAGAAGCCGTTGTCGATGCTGGGGCCGATGGCCAGCTTCACCTCCGGGTACAGGCGCTTGACGGCCTGGGCCAGGACGTGGGAGCAGGTGTGCCAATAGGTCTTGCGGTAGGTCTCGTTTTCAAAGGTATACTGGCTGTTTTCTTCGGACATGCTGATTCCTCCTTGTATCGAGGGGTGAAAAGAAAAAACTCACCCCTGACAAAATCAGGGGTGAGATACGAAAAACGTATTCCACGGTTCCACCCTGCTTGCGCCATACGGCGCCGCTCGTGTCCTCTGTAACGGGAGGGCCCGTCCCAGCCTACATATCGGTGGGCGGCTCCAAGGCGGTGGCTGGTCCCGGTTCCGGCCAGGGCCGCTTACAGCCAGCGGCGGCCCCTCTCTGGGATCTTTCCCGGGCAGCGTCCTTTTCGATGCCTTTTCAAATTAAAGACACTATAACACGCCGTTTTGTCCCTGTCAAGGGGACGACGCCTGACATTTTTCGGCACAAAGCCCGGCCCCCGGCGGGGCGTCTCACGTCTCCTCCCCCGCCAGATAGAGCTCCTCCGTCTCCGCCTGGGCCCGGGCCAGGATGCCGTACGCCTCGCCGTACTCCATGCGGAGGATATGCCCCATGGCCTCCGTAATGGCGTTGAACAGGCGGTAGTACATCTTTTTATACATATTGGCCAGCCTCCAATTTATAGTTGATAAGTAAACTATAAATTTTATTTTCAACATTGTCAAGGCGAATTATCAACTATTAAATGTTTTCTATTTTCCAGCTTTTGTGGATATGATTGTGGTATTATTATTGGAGGTATTGCGCGTGAAGCTGGATTATCGTGAAATTGGCGCTCGAATAGCCCGTTGCAGAAGAAGGCAAAAACTGACGCAGGCCCAAGTAGCCGAGTTGGCAGACATCAGCAACCAATACTTATCCAGCATCGAACGTGCGGTCTCCATCCCCTCCACGGAGGTCATCATGCGGCTGGCCGCCGCGCTGGACACCACGCCGGATGAATTTCTGGTGGGCACCGCCCGGCAGGAGGGGGAGCGGTGGAAAAGCGTGGCGGAGCATCTGCGGACTATGGATGAGAAAAAGCTGGATATCGCGGAGAGCTTTCTCGCCTGGCTGCGCCAGCAGCCGTAAAAACAAGGCGCTGTCTTTTGACAGCGCCTTGTTTTAAAAAATGCCGTAGGGGCGGCTATCCGCCGCCCGCGGGCGAATGATATTCGCCCCTACGCAATGTTTTCCTATCTCAACGCTCCATTCGGCAGCGCCCTGTTTTTACATTTAAATAGACTGGATGATGTCCTTGTTCTTCACGAAATACTCCACGCCGGAGTACAGGGTGGTCAGGGTGATGACCCAGACGCAGACGGTGTTCAAAACCGGCGGGATGGGCAGAAACATCACCACCACGCAAACCATGGTGGAGGCGGTCTTCACCTTGCCGGACCACCCGGCGGCGATGACCCGGCCCTTGTCGCTGGCGATCATCCGCAGGCCGCTGACGGCGAATTCCCGGCAAATCACGATCAGCAGCGCCCAGGCGGGCATCTGCCCGATCTCCACGAACCACAGCATGGCGGCGGTCACCAGCATCTTGTCCGCCAGCGGGTCGGCGAACTTGCCGAAGTCCGTCACCAGGTTGTACTTCCGGGCGATCTTGCCGTCCAGCAGATCCGTCAGGCTGGCGGCAATGAAGATCACCAGCGCCGCATAGGTGGCGCCGGGGAAGCCCCAATACAGCACCGCCATAAAGACAGGGATCAGTATAATGCGCAAAAGAGTCAGTTTATTGGGCAAATTCACAGTATCCACACTCCTTCAATCCCGTTCCGGATCAGGATGGTCCTTCCAGTACCACCACTTCAGCTTCTCCGGCTCCCGGGTCTCATGCCCGGCGTAGTACACCGCCAGCCGCCAGACGTACAAAGCACATCTGTCCTCCTGAAAGCCTTTCATCAGGCACTCCCGGCGGTACAGCTCCTCCGGGTCCTGACCGGCCAGGTCGGACACCTGGCGGATGCCCAGCGCCTCCATGACCACCGCGATGCGGGGCCCCACGCCGGGGATCTCTTCCAGCGGGCTTTTCACGTCTCCAGCTCCCCGGTCAGCTCGCCGTCCATGGTGCCGGTCAGCCGGACGGTGACGAAACTCCCCGGCGCCACTTCTGCATCGGCGGTGAAGTAGATGCGGCCGTCGATGTCCGGGGACTCGGCGTAGCTGCGGCCGAAGAACATCTGGGCCTGGCCGTCGAAGCCCTCGCACAGCACTTCCCTTTCGCTGCCCAGAACGGATTCGTTGTACGCGTCGATGATGTCAGACTGGACGTCCACCGCCAGCTCCGCCCGCCGCCGGGCCTCCTCGGTGTCCACGTGGTCCATCCGGGCGGCTTTCGTGCCGTCCTCCGGGGAGAAGGGGAAGACCCCCGCCCGCTCGATCTTCACCTCCCGCAGGAAGGCGCACAACTCCTCAAAGGCAGCCTCGTCCTCATAGGGCAGGCCGGTGATCAGGCTGGTCCGCAGCACCAGGCCGGGGATCCTGTCCCGGAGCTTTTTCAGCATGGCCGTCAGGGACGCCTTGGTGTCCCGGCGGTTCATGGCTTTCAGGATGGTGTCGTTGCAGTGCTGGATGGGGATATCCAGGTAGGGCAGGATCTTCGGTTCCTCCGCGATGGTGTCGATCAGCTCGTCGGTGATCTCGTCGGGATAGAGATAGTGCAGGCGGATCCAGTGGAAATCCAGTTTGCACAGCTCCCGCAGGAGCTTGGCCAGCTGGTGCTCGCCGTTCAGATCCGTGCCGTAGCGGGTGATGTCCTGGGCGATGACCAGCAGCTCCCGCACCCCGGCGGAGGCCAGCTCCGCGGCCTCATCCAGCAGCTCGCCCATGGGCCGGCTGCGGTATCTGCCCCGGAGGGACGGGATGACGCAGTAGGCGCAGTGGTTGTCGCAGCCCTCGGCGATGCGGAGGTAGGCGTACCAGGGCGGGGTGGACAAAACGCGCTGGCCGCTCTGGTTGGCGGTGTGGATGTTGCCCATGTGGCAGGGCCGCTGGCCCCTGTCCATCACCTCGGCGATGGCTCCGGCGATGTCGCCGTAGCTGCCGGTGCCCAAAATGCCGTCCACCTCGGGCATTTCCTTTAAAATATCGTCCTTGTACCGCTGGGCCATGCAGCCGGTGACCAGGATCTTTTTCACCAGGCCCGCTTTTTTCAGCTCGGCCATCTCCAGGATGTTGTCGATGGCCTCCTCGCAGGCGGAGGCCAGAAAGCCGCAGGTGTTCACCACCACCACGTCGGCCCCCTCGGGGGCGGCCTGGATCTGGTGGCCCGCCGCCTGGACGGCGGCCATCATCTGCTCGCAGTTCACCTGGTTTTTGGCGCAGCCCAGGGAGATGAATGATACGTTGTATGACAAGGTTGGTCCCTCCAGAAAATGGGATTGGGTCTTCCGCCCTGCGGGCGGGGCGGAATGTCGTGCCTGACAGGCACGCGGGGGATACACGGCGTGAACCTATCGCCCCGCCCGCCAGGGCGGTGCTTCAGCCATCCGTATGCTCCTCCAGCGGAGCGCCCCGCCACGTAGGGTCGTCCGTGATGCCCAGCAGATAGTCCGTGGAAACGTGGAAGTACTCCGCCAGGAGGACCAGTTTTTCGATGGTTGTTCCCCGGCTGCCGCCCTCCATGGTACAGATCGCTTTATTGGAAAGTCCTAAAACTTCCCCCAACTGCTTTTGGCTTAATTGCGCCTGTTTTCGCAATTGGTAGACCCTTTCCCCAAAAATATTTCTTTTTTCCATAATACCTCTTGACATTTTACTTTTTGTAGATTATCGCAAAGTCTACAAAAAGTAAATTTAAAGGAGAAACGTTAAATGCTCGATATTTTGACCGCCATCCTTTACAACGAGGACATGGATCTGCTGGGCAAAAAGCCGCTGGAAACGCCCCGCACCACGGCGGAAGTTCAATTCCTCAGCCACCTGCGGCAGACCGGCCATGAAACCGCCGCTCTGCTGCAGAAGGACGTGGTTTTGATGCTCCAGGAGCGGCACGACGCGGCCTTTCGCTCCGGCGTCTGCTTCGGCACTCAGCTGGCGATACAACTGACAGAGGACTTTTAATCCTCCTCCACCGCCGCTCCCAGGCGGTTCCACGCAGCCCGGACGTCCCCCCAGGAAAAGCCCCTGCGCAAAAGCGCGTCGGTCAGGCGCTTTTTCTCCTTCTCGTCCGGCGCCCGTCCCCGGAGCCTGCCCGCCAAAAAGCGGTCGATCTGCCCGCCGTTGTCCGGGGCCTGTTCCAGCGCCTCGTCCCAAAGCTCCCGGGGCACGCCCTTTTCGTAGAGCTTGTCCCGGATGCGGGCGGGGCCGTAGCCAAGCTGGGCGCAATGGCGCACCAGCAGGGCCGCGTAGTCCCCGTCGTCGATGGCGCCGATGGCCTCCAGCCACTCGGCGGCGTACCGGGCCTCCTCCTCGGAGGCCCCTTTTTCTTTCAGCTTTTTTTCAAGGCCCGCGCGGCTCATGGCCCGCTTGCCGATGAGATCCGCCGCCATGGCCTTGACGTTGGAGACCCCGGCGGCCTCCTTCAGGCGGCCAAGGGTCCCCTCGTCCAGTTCGTCCCCGGCCCGCAGGCCGAAGTCCAGCAGCTCCTGCTCCGTGATCTTCAGGCAGGCGCCGTCCTCCAGAAAGACCAGCACCCGGCCCCGCTTATGTCTGGACGCCTCGACGCGGTCAATCCTCATCCTTGAAGTCGTCGGCGCTGACGTCCACCGCCCGGCCGGCGGCCTTGGCGGCGATGCGGGACTGGTTGCTCATCAGCTTGTCGAAGTTGGCCCGGATATCGGCCTCCAGCTTCTCGGCCACCTCGGGGTTGTCCTCCAAATACTTCTTGGCGGCGTCCCGGCCCTGGCCGATGCGGGTCTCCCCCATGGAGAACCAGGAGCCGGCCTTCTGCACCAGATCCAGCCGCACGCCCAGGTCCACCAGCTCGCCGGTGCGGGCAATGCCCTGGCCGTACATGATGTCGAACTCTGCCTCCCGGAAGGGGGGCGCGACTTTATTCTTGACCACCTTGGCCCGGGTGCGGTTGCCCACCACCTCGGAGCCGTTTTTCAGCGCCTCGATGCGGCGCACGTCGATGCGGACGGAGGAGTAGAATTTCAGCGCCCGGCCGCCGGTGGTGACCTCCGGGTTGCCGTACATGACGCCCACCTTTTCCCGGAGCTGGTTGATGAAAATGACAATGGTGTTGGTCTTGCCGATGGCGCCGGTGAGCTTCCGCAGGGCCTGGCTCATCAATCGGGCCTGGAGGCCCACATAGCTGTCGCCCATCTCGCCCTCGATCTCCGCCCGGGGCACCAGGGCCGCCACGGAGTCCACCACGATGACGTCGATGGCGCCGGAGCGGACCAGGGCCTCGGTGATCTCCAGGGCCTGCTCGCCGGTGTCCGGCTGGGAGATCAGCATATCCTCCACCCTGACGCCCAGGGCCCGGGCGTAGGTGGGGTCCAGGGCGTGCTCGGCGTCCACGAAAGCCACCTCGCCGCCCCGCTTCTGGGCCTCGGCCACCACGTGGAGGGCCAGGGTGGTCTTACCGGAGGACTCCGGCCCGTAGATCTCCACGATGCGCCCCTTGGGCAGGCCGCCGATGCCCAGGGCCACGTCCAGGGCCAAGGAGCCGGTGGGGATATAGTCCACGTTCAGCTCCGCCGCGTCGCCGAAGCGCATAATGGAGCCCTTGCCGTACATCTTCTCGATCTGGGCCATGGCGGTGTCAATGGCCCGCTTCTTGTCGGTGGCCGGCGCCGCGGTGGGCAGCGGCCCTTTGTCTCTTGCCATTTGTGTTTCCTCCTAAAATCTCTATGTCGGTTTGCTGCGAAGCCGATCCCTGTGGGCGGGCAGCATTAAAACGGAAGGTCCGTCTCCCATCCCGGGACTGGCACTGAATTGACAATTGATAATTGACAATTATGGTATTTGCCTGCGGCAAATGATTTCAAATCGCCGCCGGAGGCGGCCTCCCTGTTCTCCCGTTCATTGTCAATTGTCCATTGTCAATTGTCAATTATGTTCAGATCTCCGTGCAAAGCGTCCCAAACACCACCCGGGGGATATCGTGGAGGTCCTTGACGATCTGGATATCGCCGAAACCCTGGCCCCGCATGATGCGAAGCACACTGTCCGCCTGGCCGATGCCCACCTCGAAGTACAGCCGCCCGCCGGGGGCCAGGGCGGCACGCCACTTTTCAGAGACGGCGCGGTAGAAGTCCAGGCCGTCATCGCCGCCGTCCAGGGCCAGGTGGGGCTCGTAGTCCCGCACGGAGCCATCCAGTCCGGCGATGTCGTCATGGGGAATGTAGGGGGGGTTGCAGACGATGCACTGGAACTCCCCCAGGGCCTTGCCCGGCTTGTCCAGGGCGTCGGCCTGCATGGGCACCACCCGGGCGGTCAGGCTGTTGCGCCGGATGTTCTGGCGGCAGATCTTCAGCGCCGCGTCGGAATACTCGCCCAGCACCACCCGGGCGCCGGGGGCCTGGGCGGCCACGGCCAGGCCGATGCAGCCGCTGCCGGCGCACAGGTCCAGCACCCGGCACTCCCCCAGGGTCTTGATATAGCCGATGGCCTGCTCCGCCAGGACCTCGGTGTCCGGCCGGGGGATCAGCACGTCCCGGGAGATGTCCAGGGGCAGGCCGTAGAATTCCCATTCGCCGATGAGGTACGCCACCGGCTCCCCCGCCAGATGGCGGTCCACCAGCTCCCGGACGGTCCGCTCCAGCTCCGGCGAGGCATACAGCCCGCCGTCCCGCTGCAGCTCCTCCCGGCTTTTGCCGGTGCCGAAGCACACCAGCTCCCGGGCCTCCAGGGTGGCGGCCTCAATGCCCGCTTTCCGCAGCTGCTGGCGAATATCCAAATACAGATTGTTATATGTTGTCGCCATATGTCGCTCCGTATAGAAAAATGTATAATTGACAATGTACAATGGACAATTGACAATGAAGGTATTTGCCTGCGGCAAATGAATTTTGATCGCCGCCGAAGGCGGCCTCCCTGTTCCCCCGTCATTGTCAATTATCAATTGTCAATTACCAGGTGTCCTTCCCCTTCTCGCTGGGCAGCACCAGCTCCAGGGACCGGATGGCGCACTCGATCATGCCGTCCTCCGGCTCGTTGGTGGTGAAGTTCTGCATCCACATGCCGGGAGCCGTCAGGACTTTGGCCAGGCCGCTGTCCTGGACGTGGCGGCCCACCCAGCGGTTGAACTCATAGGTGACGCCCACCACCAGGGGCAGCAGCAGCAAATGGATCAGCGTCCGCAGCCAGGCGTTGGTGATGGGCCAGATGCCGAACACCACGCTGGAGAACAGGATGGACACGAAGATGACCACAAACAAAAAGCTGGTGCCGCACCGGGGATGGTGCCGGGGCTGGACGCGGACGTTCTCCACCGTCAGGGGCAGGCCCGCCTCGTAGCAGAAGATGGTCTTGTGCTCCGCGCCGTGGTACTGGAAAACCCGGTAGATGTCCTTCTGCCTGGAGCAGAAGATCAGATACAGCAGGAAAATGCAGATTTTCAGCACGCCCTCCACCAGGTTGCGCCCCCACATGGGAAAGCCGGGGAAGAAATGCAGGATGCCGCCGGTGACCAGGGTGGGCAGCACCATGAACAAAAACACGCTCATGCCCACGCCCAGCACCACCGCCAGGGCCACCACGGCGCTCTCCAGCTTTTTGCTGGAGAGATGCTTTTCCAGCCACAGGTCCAATTTGGAGGGCTGGGCCGCTTCCTCCTCCGGATAGAAGTCCGCGGAGTACATGAGGGCCTTTACGCCGTTGACCATGGAGTCCAAAAAGTTCACGGTGCCCCGGATCAGGGGCACGCCCAGAATGGGATAGCGGTCCTTGATGAATTTCAGGTCCTCCACCTTTTCCACCAGGTTCCCCTCCTGGTCCCGGACCACAATGGCCTGCTTTTCCGGGCCGCGCATCAGGATGCCTTCAATCAGCGCCTGTCCGCCGATGCTGGTGCGGAAAGCGCGGGATCTGTTCTCTGCCATGGGATTTCCTTTCTATATGTGGGATTGTATCACATTGATGTTCAAAAAGCAAACATTCGTTCGATTTTTTCTCAAATTTACTCGCCGGCGGGCAGCCGGATGGTCACCACGGTGCCGCCGCCCTCGGCGTTGCCGATGGTGAAGGTCCCGTTGTGGAACCGGATGATCTCATCGCACACGGCCAGGCCGATGCCGCTGCCCCGGGCCTTGGAGGAGCCCTTGTAAAACTTCTGCTTCACAAAGGGCAGCTCCTCCTCCGGGATGCCGGGGCCGAAGTCCCGGACCCGGATCACCTGCTCGCCGCCCTCCCGGGCGATGGAGGCGGTGATGCGCTTGCCCGAGCCGCCGTGTTTGGCGGCGTTGTCCAGCACGTTGCAGAACACCTGCTTCAGCCGCTCCGGGTCGCCGGAGATGGGCGGCAGGTCCTCGTCTCCCATCTCGTATTCCAGCGTGATCCCCTCCTGCCGGAACAGCTCCTGATAGGTGAAAATGGCGTCCTCGAATTCCGCCTGCAGATCCACCGGCTCCATCTGGACGGTAAACCGCCCGTCCTCCATCTTGGAAAATTCCAAAAGCTCCTCCACCATGGTGGAAAGGCGCCGGGACTCGTTGAGAATGATGCGGATGCCCCGGCGCAGCTGCTCCGGGTCGCCGGAGGGATCCTCCAAAATCGTCTCGCCCCAGCCGTTGATGGCGGTGAGGGGCGTCCGCAGCTCGTGGGAGATAGAGGAGATGAACTCGCTCTTCATCTTCTCGTTCTGGCCGATCTTCAGCGACATGTCGTTGATGTTTTCCACCAGTTCCCCCAGCTCGTCGGGATATTTCTTCTCGATCTGGAAGCCGTAGCTGCCGGCGGAGATCCGCTTGACGGACTCCGTCACCACCGCCACCGGCTCCACCACGTTGTTGATGAAGATTAAATTGGAGATGATGACCAGGGCCATGCACAGCAGGGCGATCAGGCAGATGGCCAGCACCGCCAGCATCACCTGCCGGCTCACCGCCCGCAGGGAGGTGACCAGGCGCAGCACGCCCACCGCCTTGCCGTTGAATTCCAGCGGATGGGAGACCGCCATGATGCTCTCCCCCGTCTCCGGGTCCCGGCCCTGGAAGGGCTTCATCTCGCCGGTCTCCAGGGCCAGGCTGATGTCGCCGGTCCCCGGCGACGTGCCCGCCGTCAGGCCGGAGGTGGACACCTCGATCTTGCCCCTGGAGTTGATGAACTGCAGCTCGATGTTGTTTTTGTCCTCAAAGCTCTCGGCGGACTGCACGGCCTTTTGATAATAGCCGCTGTAGCCGTTGTCCATGAAATACTCGTTGAAGGAGTTGGCCAGCGCCTGGGCGCGGGTCTCCAGCCCCTTTTGCATGGTGCCGTAATAGTAGTTGGACACGCCGGCGGAAAACAGCACCACGATCATCAGCAGCACCAGAAATACCGGCATCACGGTGTTGAAGACCCACCGCTGCCGCAGGCCCCGCAGCCGAAGGGCTTTCCATTTCGCGTTTTTCTCCTCAGCCACGGGCTCACCTTCTTCCCACAGAGCTCCGCTCCGCGGGAGCCCTTTCCTTCTTACTTGCGCGGCGGAAATGAATCCCGCCCTGCGCCAAGGTTTTCACCTGCGGCGAAAACGCTTGTACGCGCCTTTCGGCGCGCCCCGCCCCGCGGCGCCCCGGACA
>CANQPD010000020.1 GCA_947625655.1 uncultured Dysosmobacter sp. | reverse complement strand
GGCCGCCCTGCCCGCCGTTTGATGGCCTCCAGCTTCATCTTGTAGGCAGCGGCCTTTTCGCTGGGCAGGACTTCCTCACGCTGGATACCGGAGTCCACCATTTCGATGATGGCCTGATTGTCATCCAGTTCCCGGATGATGACCGGCATGGTCTCAAGGCCGGCTGCCTCACAGGCGAGCTTTCTTCGCCGCCCTGCGATGATCTCATAGCCGCCCTCGGCGCGGGCCCGGACAATGCCGGGGGTGAGTACGCCGTTCTGTTTTACACTCTCAATGGTTTCCTTCATGGAATCATCGTCACGCATTTTGACCGGATTGTCAGGACGCTCATACAGGTCGGTCAAAGCAACAAGCGTGATCTTCTCGGCAAACGCCTTTTTCTTTGCAACTGCCATGTTTCAATAACCTCCTTACGGTGAGCGGCGTCCGGGATAGGATGTTTTCCCGGACGCCGCCGCGTTGTCGTTATTAAAACATCCTTGCAGTTTTTACGTTTTTACCTGCTTTTTCAGTCGTGGAAAAGGATTGAAAAAGATCGGCTCCAAACCCTCAAACCCCTTTATTTTCAGGTGTTCTCTGGTTTGTCGTAATTATACCGCAAGGGCACACCTTCGCCACTACCGCTCTGGAACATGGGATGGACACCAAGACCCTCTCCACCATCATCGGCCATGTTTCAACCTCGACTACGCTGAACATCTATGCACACGTGACAGATGAGATGCGGCGCACAGCGGCTGTGAAGATCGACCGTGGAATCAGCAAAACAGAGCCGCAGAAAGCAACTGATAGCGCCGCCCCCAGAAAGCCCGCCCCGTCTACCTTCCACCCATACAAGGGCCAGCGGCGCAAGCCAGGCACAGGCTGTGTCTCACAGGTCAACGACAAACTCTGGGAGGGCCGCTACTCCCCCATCTGGCCCGACGGAAAAAAGCATCCGCGCAATGTCTACGCCCACAGCGAGGAGGAGTGCGAACAGTTGCTGGCAGAAATGATACAAGAAGTAAAAGCAGAGATCGCCGCTGAAAAGGAGCGACTGAACCTCAGCAAAAAGGCAGGCTGACAAAAGAATCCCGGCCTCCGGAACAAACAATTCCGGAGGCCGGTTTTTTCCTGTCTGTGGGCAGCGCTGTGGTCAAAAATAATCCGCAATTTTTAATCGCCTCAAAAAGTTGCGAAAAGCAAAGAAAAACAGCCTATTTCCGAAGAAATAAGCTGTTTTCTGGAGCTGCTGGGCGGATTCGAACCGCCGACCTCATCCTTACCAAGTGGTTAAAAGCTCCGAAAGTACTGCTTTCCAGTGCTTTCGGGGCCTTTTTGTTCCAGAGAAGTGTGGTCTTTGGAGCTTTCCGCTCCATTGTTTCCATCCGCTCGTTTCCCCGTGTGGGTCACGGTGTGGGTCAAGCAGTTTTTAGCAGTAATACGATGCCTCTCCGAAGAAGCTGATCCACTTCTCTACCACTTCGGCACTCCGCGCTTCAATAATGCGCATGATGTTCCGTAGCACTTTTTCTGGTATCTTGGATGCGTTATTGCAGAGCAGACATTTCCCTGCTTTCGTAATCCAAATTTTCGTCCCGCTTGCGGTGGGCGCTCCTTCCGCCACATGGACATGAACCGGCTCCAGCGGATCATTTTCGTTTGCCCAAAAATATACCCAATAAGGCCCGACCTTAAAAACTTGCGGCATGGTCAAAGCCTCCCTGCTGTGAAAACTCGATAATCAGATGCGCTGTCGACTCAATGACTTCTTGATACCGCTTCATTTCTTCATCGGTAAAGCCGTTGATATTCTCCCACCGGTATTCCGGCAGGAAGCATGTTGCGTGATGAAAGCCATCCTTTGCGTCAGGTTTCTCAATATACACCTTTACCTCGCCATTTGGCAACATATCGGAGTGAACAATTTCCGTATCTCCATCAATCTGCAAAAACGGATACATCATAAGCAACGCCTCCCTTTGGTTGCAGTATACCACATTTCCGGAATTCTTTCAACGGTGTTGGCAGGTTCAAATGTCCTTCAAGTCTTCCACCAAGTCTGACAATTCAGGCAACTTGCTCTGTACCACCCCTACCCCATCAGATGGTGGGGTAGTATATAAATAAGACGAATAGTAACAAGAAAAACTCACAGTCACTGAAAACGACATTCCATTTCAAAAATGCTATTCTGTTGACAAAGAAAGCATCAGTTTATCAACAAAAGAAAACCGGGCCTATGCCGCCTATCCCACTCAAATATTGAACCGCAGTAAACAAAGAGTACAGCCCCCACTCAAAGCGTCTCCTTTCCCTGTTTCATACGGGAATCAAGTAGTTCACACATCAGGCGGACTTCCACTATACGTTCCCCTCTGTCTGGATGTTCCAATCCATTAATAATCTGAGACAGGGGGGATCGATAAATCGAATTTTCACAAACTGAATTATTGCAAGAAATGAATAGCATGCTGTTGACGACAAAACAATAGCGTGCTATCATACGCGTGAAAGCATATTCGCTAAAGGGGGATGTTTGGATGACGCATGTGCCCAACGGTCTGCTGTTTAAGCGGATTCACGACAGTCTTGAAAAGCGGGCAAATCACGAACTGCGTCCGAAGGACCTTACGATGATGCAGGTATCTGTATTGATGACTTTGCGGGAATCGCCGGAAAAACAGCTGTCCATGAAAGAAATAGAGCGCCATTTTCAAGTAGCGCAATCGACGGTAGCTGGTATTGTGGCAAGACTGGAGAAAAAGGGATTTATTGAAGCAACGGGAGATCGTTCTGATAGAAGAATTAAACTGGTTCGGCTTACGGCTGAGGGCGAAATCTGCTGCAAAGAAGCTGAAACACATATGCATGAGGCAGAAGGGTTGCTCCTGCATGGGTTTACGGAAGAAGAAAAGACAATGCTTCACGCATTGCTTACGAAGGTAGCAAATAATGTGAGATAATGCCCGGACATTTCCGCGGCATTCTTCTCGGGTATAAGAATAGCATGCTATTAAAACGGAGGAAGCGCATGAACGATACGAAATCTTTAGAAATCTTTGAAAACGCTCCAGTAAGAAAGGCGGTATTTCAGAACGCACTGCCCGCCATGGCAGCGATGCTGATGGTGCTGATCTATAATCTGGCGGATACATTTTTTATCGGTCAGACCCATGATGATAGAGAGCTGCACTGCCGCCATGAACGAGCCTTATGTGGACGGCACCGTGGCTGAATCTACCATCATCGGCGAGGAACTGTACAGCCAGTGCCTGAAGGCGGCTGCACTGGGCTTCAACATCCATATCCACGGCATTGGCAGCAAGACCATCCACGAAACCCTGATGGCGGCTAAGGCTGTCCGGGAGGCCGGCTACTTTGACACCCGCATCATCAACGCGCATACGCACATCTGCGCCGATGAGGATCTGCCTCTGTTCGCCAAGTACAATGTCTTGGCCAACACCAGCTCCATTTGGCACTATGACGCCCCTGAAGCGGTGACTGTTCTGGGTAACTATCGCTACACCCATCAGTTCCAGATGCAGTCCATCCTCAAGCACGGTGCCCGCATGACTCTGGGCAGCGATTTCCCGGCAGATGAAATGGGCAACGAGCCGTTGAAGGGCATCCAGATGGGGGTTACCCGCCAGCGGTTTGATGATCCCGAGGCACCCATCCTGAAGCCCGAGGATGAGCGCTTGACTGTCCAGCAATGTCTGGAAGCCTACACCATCAACGCCGCCTACGGTATGCACATGGATGATAAAATCGGCAGCCTGGAAGTGGGCAAGTATGCTGACCTGGTGGTGCTGGAAAAAGATCTGAACGAGGTCGAGCCGCACCAGATCATGAACACACGGGTTTTGCTGACTATGCTGGGCGGCAAGCCCACATACAACAGCGGAGAACTGGCGCTGAAGCTCTGATACAGTTTGCCCACTGTTTTGCCGCCTGTCTAGCAATTAAGGAAAACGCCGGTCTGTTGCGCAGCAATAGACCGGCGTTTTTGATATGCTCCGGGTGAAATCGGGAAATGCCGCAAATTCCGGGGTGAAATACCCTTGCGCTCCGAATGCCCCTTTGGTAAACTGGTTTCAGATAAAATCCCGTTTTCGCGCGGCGTGGTTTCGGCAGCTGTTCCGTCTCATCAACAGGAGGGATCTTGTGTCACTGGCCGTACAAGTACATCGAATCGTGAAAGAGCGGAAGGGACAGGGCGAATACATCCCCTCTCACACCCATCCGTTTTTTCACTGCGTTTATATCATCGGCGGGCGCGGCCGCGTTCAAATCGGAGAACAGACGGTGGACGCCCGCCGGGGGCTTTTTCTGCGCATCGCGCCCCATGTGAAGCACGCCATTTTCGGTGAGGACGCAATGCAGAGCTTTGACATCAAGTTCTCGGCACAGGGCTCCTTTCTGACACAGTTGAACGAGCTTCCGCTGGCCATGCCGCTGGACAGCTATGAACAGGCGCTGATCATGGATGTCTTTCACCTGGCGGTTCGGGGCGAAGCCTACGCGGAAGCCCTGATCAACACCCGGATGACAGAGCTGCTGCTCCTGCTCCTGCGCCGGGAAACACGGGTCTCCGCTTCCTATACCGCGCCTCTCAACGGCTCCCACGCCGCCCTGTACCCCGCTCTGGCCTACATTGAACAGCACCCCGATCAAATGCCCCCTGTCTCCTTTCTGGCGGAGCTGTGCGGGTATACGCCCTCCTATTTTTCCACAGCCTTCAAGCAGACCTTCGGCTGCAGTCCCGCCCGATACCTCCACGGGAAAAAGGTGGAGCTTGCGCGGGAGCGGATGCTGACCACGGACTGCACGGTCAGTGAGCTGGCTGATCAGGCCGGCATGGATCCCGCCTCCTTTTCCCGAATGTTCAAAAAGGTGACCGGTATTTCCCCCAGCCAGTATCTCCACCGGGTCAACTCCGATGTGGGCATCAACATTTCGCCGGACAGTCCCTATCTTCCCTCCGGAGCCTTTGAAATTCCAAAACAGGGCTGAGCAAGCTGCTCAGCCCTGTTTTTTCTAAAAAAGTGATGGATACATCTAAAATTCTGCCAAGGCTTTTTTGTCTTTATTTGCTATAATTTACTTATCAAACAGGCATTTTACGAAGCAGGAGGTTGCTTATGACCGAAAAATTTTCAGATTACAGCAAAATCGAACCGCTTCTGAAGGATGTGACGCTTCCCCGGATGTTCCGGGCAACGCAGACGTTTCCCAATGACCGCATTACGGACGTCGCCGCCGAGACCCGGGCACGTCTGGAAGCCGCCGGCGTCCTCCCGCTGATCCGGCCGGGCATGACCATTGCGGTCACCGGCAGCAGCCGCGGGATTTCAAACATGAACGTGATCCTGCGGGAAGTCGTCGCCTTTTTGCAGGAAGCCGGCGCCAAGCCCTTTATCATTCCCGCAATGGGAAGTCACGGCGGCTCCACCGCCGAAGGGCAGCGGCAGGTTCTGACCGGCTACGGCATCACGGAGGAGTTCTGCGGCTGCCCCATCCGCTCCTCTATGGAAACCGTCCACCTGGGAGACGTGACGGACAACGGAGAGGTTCTGCCGGTCTATATTGACCGTCTGGCCTACGAGGCCGACGGCATCGTGGCAGTCAACAGGATCAAGCCTCACAGCGCCTTCCGCGGCCCCGTTGAATCGGGTCTGACGAAAATGCTGTGCATTGGCCTGGGCAAGCAAAAGGGAGCGGACAGTCTGCATAAAGACGGCTTTGGAACCTTTGCCACCCGCATTCCGCTGTTCGGCAACTATGTACGAACCCACACCAACGTGCTGTTCGGCGTTGGAACCATTGAAAACGCGTATGATGAGACTAACCGGATCGTGGTGCTGCGGAACGAGGAGATCCCGGAGCAGGAGCCGGCTCTTCTGGAATACGCCAAGAGCCTGATGCCCCGCATTCTGGTACCTGAGACGGACGTGCTGATCGTCAAAGAGATCGGCAAAAACTTTTCCGGCAGCGGAATGGATCCCAACATCACCGGAACCTGGTCCACCCCCTACGGAGGCGGCGGTATCAAAAAGCAGAGAACCTGCGTATTGGATCTGACCGATGTCTCCCACGGAAACGGTCTTGGGATCGGTCAGGCGGACACCACCACAGTCCGTTTCCTGAACAAAATGGATTTTCTGGCTACTTACCCCAACGCCCTGACCTCCACAGTGTTTTTGCCGGTGAAGCTGGCCATGGTGCTGCGGGATGACGAAATGGCCATCAAGGCCGCCGCCAAGACCTGCAACGGGGTCTCCCCGGAGAACCTGCGTGTGGTTTTGATCCGAAACACTCTGCATATGAGCGAGCTGTACCTCTCCGAGACGTTCCTGGAGCAGGTGCGGCAGACCCCCGGCATGGAGATCGTCAGTGAATGCGCGCCGCTGCCCTTTGACGCGGCAGGTAACCTTTTACTGTGGAATGAGGAGGAAAAGCAATGAGCAAGATCGTAATGACCCAGGCTCTGTGTGCCGCCGGATATGATCCGCTGGCGAAGGAGGGAGCCGTCTATGTCGCCAACAACGGAAATCCCAGTGAATATCCGGAGGAAATGAAGGATGCCGAGTGCATCGTGGTGCGGATCGGACACATGAACCGCGCCGAGATCGAAGCCGCCCCCAAGCTGCGTGTCATCGGCCGCTCCGGTATCGGATATGACAGCATTGACATCGCGGCCGCCAACGAGCACGGCATCCCTGTGGTCATCGCGCCCCACTGCAACGCCGATTCCGTGGCGGAGCACACCCTCGCGCTGATGTTTGCTCTGGCCTCCAACCTAGTGGAGTGCCACAACGAGGCCGTCAAGGGCAACTTTGAGATCCGCAACAGCGGAAAATCCTTTGAATTGCAGGGTCTGACCGTCGGTATCATCGGATTTGGCGATATCGGAAAGCGCGTCGGCCGTCTGTGCCGCGCGCTGGGTATGCACCTGATCGCTTACGACCCCTTCTGCTCCGCCGAAGATGTGGAATCTCACGGCGCGGCATACTGCCGGGAGCTTTCGGAGCTTCTCGCCACCAGTGATATCGTCACGATCCACACGCCTCTGAGCGATGATACCCGCGGACTTCTGGGGCTGGAGCAGCTCAGGCTGATGAAGCCCACCGCGCTGCTGATCAACTGCGCCCGGGGCGGTATTGTGGACGAGTCCGCTCTGGTCTGTGCGCTGAAAGAAGGGATCATCGCCGGAGCCGGCATTGACGTGACGGTGGAAGAGCCTCTCCGCCCGGAAAATCCGCTTTGCTCCGCGCCCAACCTTATCATCTCCCCGCACAGCGCCGCTCAGACCAAAGAGGCCACGATCCGCGCGGCCACCATGTGCGCCGAGGGGTGCATCGCGGTGCTGCACGGACAGCGCTGGCCTGCTGTCGCCAATCCGGAGGCCTATCTCCATCCCAGATGGAACCCCTGACTGTCCTTTCCACACCCGTGACCGTTTTTTGAGGAGGATTTTTATGATCGTTGACCGCATTGAATACGCGGCGGAATATGCCGCTCAGCTCCCCCACCTGCAGGATGCCCTCCAGACGATCCGGAGCCAGCCGGACATGGACGGCGGCAAGCATCCGTTTCCGGGCGGATATGTGATGCGCCAGACGGGACTGACCAAGCCCGCGGAAGACGCCGCCTATGAAGCCCACCGTAAATATATCGACGTGTTCATTCTTGCCGAGGGGCGGGAGACAGTGCTGTGGAACCGTCTGGAAAATATGCAGGAAACCGCCGCATATGACCCCGAGAAGGGCAAGCAGGCGCTCCAGGGCTGCGGCTCCGCGCTGGAGATGCAGCCCGGTATGTTCTGTGTCCTTTTCCCCAGCGACGCCCATTCCGCCTGCCGGCACACCGCCGAACAAACAGCTTATGTGAAGTACGTCATAAAGCTTGAGATCTGAATTTTAAGAGCGCCGGCAAAAACCGGCGCTCTTTTATCATGCGTGATTCTTCTGTCTGTCCCTCATCAGGTCATTCCATGAACCTTCCGCCGTTGATCAGCAGCGATTCTCCGGTCACATAGTCGCTGAGGCTGCTGGCCAGATACACAACGGCGTTGGCGATATCCTCCGGCGTACCCATACGCCCCACGGGCAGATTCGCCAGCACACCGGCTCTATGTTCCGGCGTCCATGTATGAGTGATCTCCGAATCCACCGGGCCGGGGCAAATGGCGTTGACATAGATATGATCCGCGGCGAATTCCCTGGCGAAATGTCTGGTCAGATACAAAAGTCCGGCCTTGCTGGCTCCGTAGCTGGGCGAGGCGCCCAGATTGATGTTTTTCCCGGCCGTACTGGAAATATAGACGATCTTTCCGCCCCTTCCCGCCTTTTGAAACTGGCGAATACACGCCTGAGAGAGCAGCAGCGGCGCGGTGAGGTTGACGTTCATCACCTGCTCCCATTCCTCCCTGCTCATCTCCAAACTGGGCGTACGGAGCGCCATGCCCGCGCTGCACACCAGGATATCGACCTGCCCGAATGTATCCATGGCAAACTGCACCAGACGGCCGCAGAACGCCTCGCTTGCCATATCCCCCGCCAAAACGGCGGCGCGTCCATTTGCCGCCCGGATCGCGGACGCGACCTGCGCAAGCCGTTCTTCCCGTCTGCCGGTCAGCACCACCGCGGCTCCTTCCGCAGCCAGCTGTTTCGCGCTCTGGGCGCCGATTCCGCTGGAAGCGCCTGTAATGATGGCCACTTTTCCCTCAAGATTTGCCTTCATGCCGTTTTCCTTTCCCCGTGTTTTTATTCTCCGTCAAAGGTATCCCGCACCGGTATCTCAAATTCACCCTCCGGCGTATTGGCGTTGTGCAGCACATTGATGGGGCGGTTATCCTTAACCCGGCTGACATAGTCCGTCGGCGCGATGCCCACCACCTTTTTGAACAGGCGGCTGAAATAATGAATGCTCTGGTATCCAAGGGACTCGGCGATCTGAGAGATATTCAGCTCCGAATACAGCATCAGCTCCTTGGCCTTTGAGAGCTTGCGCTGGTTGATATAGGCGTTGGGGCTGAGTCCCACACATTCCCGGAAGATCTGGCGGAAGTAATTTTCGCTGTATCCGCACTGTCTGGCAAGCTCCGATACCTTGATGGGATGCTCCAATTCCTCCTCTACGGTCTGGAGCACACGGCGGATATTCTCGTTGGAACGCGCCGTTTCGCTGTGTCCCACCAGCAGCCACGGCGTCTCTCCGCCGTCCTTTTTCCGGAGCAGAAGGATCAGCAGCTCATACAGCCGGATGTTGATGACCTCATCATAGTCCGGCTCCTGCCCCACCGCTTCTTCAAAAACATTTCTGATAAGGTCATTTTCCCGCTGTCCCACCGCCCGAATATAGCGGGGCAGCTCCGTGAGCCGGGATGTCAGCTGCTCCGAGCAGGAGAACTTCAAGTCCAGGCAGCAGGAGGTATCCTTGCTGACAATATCGTGGGTAACTCCCGGCGGCAGGAGGACAAGGCTTCCCGGCTCTGTTTTGTAAACCGTCCCATCCGCCGTGACCCATGTGTGCCCCCGCAGTGAGTAAATGTAGTGGAAAAAGGTGTGGCTGTGGGGTTCGATATACTGTCCCCGCTGCTTGACATTCTTTACGACCCTGTGAACCTCCACATTATTGCGCATATATCCCTCCTACGGCATCAGCAACATAGAGACGATATCCCGCAGTGTGGTGACACCGCCTACGTTTCCCGGGAAGATCACATAGGACAAACCGGGGAATTTGCTCTTCTCTCCCGTGCGCCACACCGGCACGCCGGGAGCCACCTGCCCCATGACCCATGCCCGCTGCACGCCCAACGCCCTGATCCCCACATCGCTGGATGTAATGCCGCCCTTGGCGATCAAAAAGCCGGGGCGAACCGTCAGTTTTCCGACCACGGAGGTCAAAGCTTCCGATATCCGAACGCTGAGGTCGAGATTTCCCTGCGCGTCGTTTTCCCGTGTGCGCAGAACCCGGCGGCTGGTGTAGACCACCGCTGTTTTTCCCTGGCGCAGCGCCTGTTCCGTTTCCATCAGCACCCGATCCCGCTCTGCTTCCAGCCCTCCGGGGGCAAAGGCGCTCTCGGCGTCAAAGCAGATGGGGTACAGCTCCAGCCCCGCCGCCAGAAGGCATTCCAGCTGCTCCGTCGTCTTTTTCACATGGGAACCTACCACCACAAGTCCGCCCATGCCGGTGTCCTTGTCCCGCAGCTCCTCCCGCTTCAAAAGCGGGCGGTGCTCCACATTTCCAAGCACCCGTACCAATCCGGCGGCACAGCGGATCAAAAATTCCTTTCCCTGCTTGACCGCCTCCAGCAGCGCGGCTGTGAAAACCTCCACATCCCTGTCCTCCGCCGCGTTGACAATGACCTTGCCGAAGCCGTTCACCGCCATCAGCTTTTTGACGATCGCGTCACAGTCCGGAGCGCGAAGCTCTTCCAGCGAGATCGCCGTCATATCCGCCGCGGTATAGCGCCCCTCTGTCCGCTCCTCGCACCAGTCCAGCAGGTTCGAGGCATTGTAGGCAAAGGTGGTATCCCGGGCGAACTCCGTCATGCCGGCGGGGATCAGCTGATCCGCGGTCTGTACATAATGGACGTTGCCGATGGTCAGCCTGCCGCCCTCTTTAAAGTAGGGCATGATGATCTCGCCGTCATACCGGACGGAGGATCCCTCCTCCAGCGTCTGCCGCAGGGTCTGCGTCTCCAGCGGATAGTGGCCGCGCAGGGTGGAATCTCCCCGGCTCACCAGCAAAAACGGTACTCCTGTCTTTTCCGACGCCGCCAGCAGATTTTCCGCGATCTCCCGGTGGGCGCGCTCTGTCTCCCGGCGGCTGAAGCCTCGGGAATTGGTCAGCACGAAGAACATGGTTCCCTCCTCCGCCAGACCCTTTTCCAGCGTCTCGCGGCGCCAGTCCGTATAGACCGGCAGGTCGTGAACGGTCTGCACACCGGTAGGATCATCGTCCAGTACCACGATCTTCCGTTTGAAGTCTTCTCTGGCCTTTGCCAGCATCCGCGCGGTCACCCCTTCGTCCGGCAGGGGGATCTGCATAGCCAGGGAGGCGGGCATAATGGATACACTTTCCATGGGCATTTCCTCCCTTCAGCGGTTTTCTCTTTGGATCTCCTCGGGGCGGATATTGGCCACCTGTCCGTAGATGCACAGGGCGTCCAGAAAGCCGCCTTCGTCATAGCCGAACACATGCCACTCCAGCTCCGGGAAATGCATCAGATCCCCCTTTTTCAGGTAGACCGTGTGCTCCAGCGTGTCCGGGTCGGAGCCCCAGCGGACAAAGGCGCGGTCGCAGTCCAGCACCACGACGGACTCCTCCGCATGGTTATGAGGCGCCATGGGGCCGTTCTCGGCGCTGTACCGGCAAAAGCTCACCGTCATCTTCTCGCTGTCCACAGCACTGTTTCGTCCAACCGCGTTCTGCACAGTCCTGCCCGGAAGATCATTGCGCTTGATCTCCTCTCTCTTGACAAAATCCATCGTCATTTCCTCCTCACGGCTTTTCATGGCCTCCCGCGGAAGCCGGATGTTTCAAGTTCAGTATAGCAGATATCCGCAAATTTTGTATTTATCTTTTTCACAGGTATCAGTGCCTTTTCCATCATATTTTCATTCGCCGGGGGCTTGCGCCTCAGTCATCCGTCCGACCCGTGAAAAGTGCAAATGCTTCGCTGTTTTGTGGAAATACTTTTCTCCCCGCGAACAGTATACTGAAGATCAGAAAGGCAAATATCTGCTGGCCGCATCGGCCAAAAAATATATCAGGAGCGTGTTACTTATGAGCAAGGAGATCATTGGCGTCATTCCGCCTATCATTACCCCCATCGACGAGAACGAAAAGGTCGACGAAGCCGGCCTGCGCAGGCTCATCAACCACTGCATCGACCACGGCATCCACGGCATCTTTGTCTGCGGCTCCAACGGCGAATGCATGTCCTTGACGCAGGCGCAGCGGGATCGCGCCATCCAGATCGCGCTGGATGAATGCGCCGGCCGGGTGCCTGTCATTGCCGGCTGCATGGACTCCAGCACTCAGCGCGTTATCGAGAACGTGCAGCGGCTGGAGGAGATGGGCGGCGCCACCGCCGTCGTCACGCCTGTTTTCTACGCCCGCCACGCCACGCAGGAGGAGACGGTTCGCCACTTTGAGGAGATCAGCAAAAATACCAACGCCAACCTGATGATCTACAACATCCCGACCTTTACCGGTCAGAATCTGACGGCTGATACCATTATCAAGATCTCCAAGATCGACAAGGTCATCGGCGTAAAGGATACCTCCGGCAATTTCCCCAATTTCATCAAGCTGCTGAACTACTTCCGGGGCACTGACTTCCTTGTCCATCAGGGCGCCACCAATCTGGCCGTGCCCAGTATGCTGATGGGCGCCGACGGCTACATTCCGTCTCTCGCGCCGCTGTTCCCCCAGGCTCACCTCAAGCTGTATGAGTACGGCAAGGCGGGCGACATCGAGAGCGCCATGAAGTGGGGCGCCATTGTGGACGAGATCTGCAAGCTCTATCCCATGGCAAAGAGCCAGACCGCTTCCACTAAGTATGCCATGAGCACCCTTGGTTTCGTGGACAAGCGTGTCTGCCAGCCCACGGAGCCGATCACCGAGGAAGAAATGAAGCGCATCGACGCGCACATTGAAAAGCTCCGCCAATATATGTAACGCAGAGAGGAGTCCCTGGTCTTATGGAAAGCTCCCGGAAGTCCCCCGTGATCCGTCTGGATCCGGCGGATAACATCGTAGTGGCTCGTCAGCCCATAGCTGCCGGGACTTTTATCCCGGAGGAAAACATCACGGTCAAAGCGGACATCCCCATCGGCCACAAGGTCGCCTCCCGGGCGATCTCCCGCGGCGAGCCCGTTCGGAAATACAACACCGTCATCGGCTACGCCTCCCGGGACGTGGATGCCGGAACCCATATGCATAACGATACCATTTACTTCGACGCCGTGTCCGGGGAGTATCATTTCTGCCAGGACTACCACCCGGTGGAGGTGCTTCCGCCCGAGGAACAGCGCACCTTCCTTGGATATGTGCGTCCTGACGGACAGGTCGGCACCCGGAACTGTATCGGCGTCATCGTGTGCAGCAACTGCGCCGCCACGGTGGCCCGGAAGATCGCGTCCCACTTTACACAGAACGTTATGGCCGCATATCCCCATGTGGACGCCGTGATCCCCCTCATCACCTCGTCCGGCTGCGGTCTGGAAAAAACGGGCGATCCCATGGTCTTTTTGCGAAGGGTACTGAGCGGTCATATCAAAAATCCCAACATAGCGGGAGCAGTGGTATGCGCCCTTGGGTGTGAGTCCAACAATATCGACGCCTTCTTTCAGGAGGGCGGCCTGACGCCCGGCCCCATGCTGGGACGGCTGGTCATTCAGGAGGAGGGCGGCTCCCGCAAGGCTGTTGCTCAGGGTATTGCCATGGTGGAGGCAATGCTTCCCCTGGCGGAGCAGTGCCGCCGCCAGCCTGTGTCTGTCAGTCATCTCAAGGTCGGCCTCGACTGCGGCGGTTCCGACTCCTTCTCCGGCTCCTCCGCCAATCCGGCTCTCGGCCGTGCCGTGGATCTGCTGGTCAAAAACGGAGGCACCGCGGTACTGACGGAGCCGACAGAGCTTCTGGGCGCGGAAGGCGCTCTTGTTCGCCGGGCACGCTCCCCGGAAGTCGCGCAGAAGCTGATCGATGTGATGCACTGGTGGATGGACTACTGCAAGGGACGTGACAGCCAGATCAACGGCAAGGTCACGCCGGGCAACAATGCCGGCGGTATCACCAATGTGCTGGAAAAGGCTTTGGGCAGCGCCAAAAAGGGCGGAAGCTCTCCTTTGAACGATGTGGTGGGCTACGCGGAGCCGGTGAGCGGCTCCGGCCTCATCATCATGAATTCCCCCTCCTATGACCCGATATCCGCTGCGGCCATGTTTGCCGGAGGCTGTAACCTGTGCGCCTTTACCACCGGACGCGGCTCCTGCTACGGCAGCCAGCATTTCCCCACGCTGAAGATCGCCTCCAACACACCGCTGTTTGAGCGGCAGGAGGACGACATGGATCTGAACGCCGGAACGGTCATTGACGGCAGCCGCTCGCTGGAGCAGGTGGGCGAGGAGATCTTTGAAGCGCTCATCGCCGTGGCCTCCGGGCAGCGCACCAAAAGTGAGCTGTTCGGAATGGGCAGCGACGAATTCGTGGTCTGGTGGCTGGGTATCACCGCTTGATTTGATTTTTTAAACAGCAGCAGGCGCGGTTCAATAAACCGCGCCTGCTTTTGTCTTTTTCATGGCTGTCCGAAAAATCCCCGCTGCTTTCATTCCGGAGCATACTCCTTTTACCGTCCTTCCCTCCGATAATGCAGGAACAGCAGAAGCGACGCCGCTAGAATGAGCAGATAGGCGATCCAGCTGGTAAGGCCTGGAACCTGCCGGAACAGGAGATACCCAAGCAATCCCGAAAACAGGATCTGCGTGCTGTCATAGATCGAAATATCCTTGGGCGGCGCATAGCGGTAGGCGTTGGTCAGTGCATACTGCGCCACGGCGCAGGAGGAGCCCGCCAGCAGCAGACACACCGTCTGACGCCCGGTCATCGGCGTCCAGCACAGCACGCAGGGTATCAGCACGATCAGTGTGGACACAGCCGAGAAGATCAATACGATCGTCGAGCTGTCGATTTCACTGCTGCGCCGCAAAGCCCGGAGTGCCACATGCGTGCCGCCGGACATAACGCCGCCCAGCAGTCCGACAGCGGCGGAAAAGCCCAGCGTCCCCAGATCCGGAAAGATCAGAAACATACTTCCGGTCAGAGCCAGCGCAATGCAGCCCAGCTGCACCCGGCTGACCCGCTCGCCCAGAAACAGCGCGGCGAACAGGATGGTGAAAAAAGGGCTGAGCTTGCTGAGAGAATTGGAATTGGCCAGCATCAGATGGTCAATAGCATAGTAGTTGCAGAATACGGCGATCGTACCGCAGGCGATCCGAAAGAACAGCGGAACCGTACAATCCTTCGGCACCCGGACGGGGATATGCCGGGTCAGTATTACCGTTCCGGCCGTTACCATGGAAACCGCATTGCGGAACAGCACCTTTTGAAAAAAGGGAAGATCCCCCGCCAGGCGGACAAACGCGCTCATCAGCGCAAAGCAGAAGGACGATACCACCAGCAGGGCAATGCCGCGGTTCTTTTGCGAGGCCATGGTCTGCCGCTTATTTTTGCAGAATGTGAATGGCAAAGCCGCCAAACTCTCCGTCCAGATAGACGTTTTTCAGCTTGCCCGCCTCGGTATAGGCAGCGGTGTTCATATTGAAGGAGAACCCTTTGCCCTTCAGCTCCTCCACAGCCGCCTCCAGATCCTCAGTCTGCATGGCGATATGGCCGTTCGTTCCAAGGAAGGGGGCTTTCATGCACTCGAAGTAGTTTCCGGCAAATTCAGACTTCTGGCCATGGCGGGGCGTCAGGTTGAACATCACGCTCAGCAGCTCCGCCAGCTTCAGCGCTTCCTCAGGGCTGGCGGTGTTGACGCCTACATGAACCAATTCAAACTTGTTTTCCATATGCTTCCTCGTTTCTTTCCCTCTGCGGGAGGGATCTCTTGTGTCAATGGTGATTCCAGTGGGTCTGGGCGGCGGTGGGATTATAGACGCCTACCGTCTCTCTTTTCTTACCGATGACATCTTCCTCGGAGAAGGTCATCCACTTTACGCCCCGGCGTGTCTGATAGGCATAGGCCAGATGCAGCATTCCGTCTTTGCCCTGCATCAGATACGGGTATTCATACTGGCGGTTGTTTGTGGCGTTCTCAGCGCCCACATATCCCTCTCCCAGTTCCATATACCGGATCAGCGGGAAGGTCAGGCCGCCATCCTCAGACAGTGCCACAGCCACCGGACACCGCAAACCCGGCCACGCGGCCTCGTCCGCCTTGGGTTCCGGAGTACAGGTGGGATTGTAAGCGACAGCCACCCGGCCGCTGGACAGCTTCACGGCGCTGATGCTGGAATTGTTGTTGGGCAGCGGTGTGGGGACAGGGACAGACCATGTATCGCCGTAGTCAAACGATTCACTGCGGTAAATGAAATCCGCCGCCCGGCTGCGCATAAAAGCAGCCAGATGCCCCGGTTCCAGCTCCACCACGTTGGGATGCACCCGGCCATGGCTGTCCGGCATATCCACGCGGCGCCAGGTTTTTCCCCGGTCGTCGGAGATGCGGAACGCAGAAGGGTCTCCCGCCAGGCCGGAAGCGCTGTCCGTGCAGATCCATGTGCCGAAAATCCAGCGCCCGTTGGACAAAATCCGGATGGGCTGGCGGCAGAAGGTACCCTCCTCTGGAAAAACCACATCAAAGGCTCCCCAGGTCAAACCGCCGTCCACGCTTCGCTGGCAGCGCACCACAGAGGTGAACTGCATATTGTCTTTGCCCTCAACGCGATCCAGCTGCGCGGTGTACATCGCCCAGATCTCGCCGTTTGGAGTCAAAAACAAGGAGGGGTTCTGCTCGCTGCGGTGGGGGTCTGCGGAAATGGGAACCGGCTCGCTCCAGCGTCCCGCTCCCTTCGGCAGCCTGGAGCAGATCACGCTGACATCGGCGCTGCCCTCGTAGGAACCGGCGAACCAGGCGCACAGCAGGTCGCCGTTATCCAGCTCCAGCAGGGCGGGAGCGTGAGCTGTGGCATAGGGACCGGGAGGCAGCATTGCCTCCACGGTCCCCATGACGGAATTTTCATATACAGCGCCGTCGGGAGTCAATCCCGGCAGTATGGGATAGCGCGCCGAAAACGCGCTGCCTGTATTCTGAATCATCCGTGATGATCAGACGGCGGCAGCCTTGTGACGCTTGGAGTAGATCAGGCACCAGAGCACCAGCGCCACACCCAAAGCCAGACCGGCGAAGTCCATCATAGCGCCGGGCAGGATGAACATCAAAGCCGCGGCGAAGAACAGGATCCGTTCCACAGCATTCAGATTCTTGCCCATGTAACCTGCAACGCCGGAAGCCAGGAAGAAGGTGGCGCAGGCGGTCATCAGGCAGGAGATAACGACCTCACCCACAGTACCGATCAGCAGGATAGAGGGACGGTACACGAACATGAAGGGTGCGATAAAGGCAGTGATGGCGAAGAAGAACGCCTTCCAGCCGGTCTTCCACGCGCTGGCATTGGCAATACCGGCAGCGGTGAAGGAAGCCAGGCACACGGGAGGAGTGATCTGAGCCACAACGCCGAAGTAGAAGATGAACATATTGGCCACCAGAGCCTCAATACCCAGAGCCTGAATGGCGGAGCAGAACAGGGTGTTGGCGATCAGGTAGGCAGCCACGGTGGGCAGAGCCATGCCCAGCAGCAGGCAGCCAACGGCGGCCACCAGCAGAGCCAGCAGCAGGCTGTTGTTGCCGGAGGTGCCGATGAGCTTGGCGACCTTGACAGCCACGCCGGAGCGAACCACGATGCCGATCATGATACCGCAGGCGGCGGTGGGAATGGCAACGTTGCAAGCCTGACGGACGCCCTCCATCAGAGTCTGGAGAAGCTGCTTGGGAGTCATGCGGGTATCCTTGGAGATCATGCAGATAACGATGGACAACACCGTGCAGTAAATGGCGGCACGGGGCATGGACATACCGGCAAAGATCATGATGACCAGCAGAATGATGGGGAACAGGCGGTAAATGCGGGGCAGAATGGGCTCGCCCTCATACTTCAGGCCGTTGTCACCCGCATGCATCTGCTTCTTCTTGGCCAACAGGTGAACCAGAATGAACGCAGCGCCGAAATAAGCCAGAGCCGGGATAATGGCGGCTGTGGCGATATCCATGTACTTCACGCCGATCATCTCAGCCATGATGAACGCGCCGGCGCCCATGATGGGAGGCATGATCTGGCCGCCGGTGGAGGCCACGGACTCAACAGCGCCGGCCTCTTCGGGAGTATAGCCGGCCTTCTTCATCAGGGGGATGGTCAAAACGCCGGTGGTGGACACGTTGGCAACGGCAGAGCCGGAGATCATGCCCAGCAGGCCGGAGGAAATGACAGCCGCCTTGGCGGGGCCGCCGGCAGTCTTGTCGCTGAGCTTCATGCCGGCGTCGATCAGAACACCGCCGCCGCCGCAGTTGGAGAAGAACGCGCCAAAGACCATGAAGTAGAACAGTGTGCCCATGGAGGTGGACAGGGGAGAACCGAAAATGCCGTTCTGACCCAGCATCAGGGTCTCGCAGAACTGGCCGAAGGACATGCCGGCGAACCGGAAGATGCCGCTGATATACTGGCCGAAGAACGCATAGGCCATAAAGAAGATCAAGACAAAGAACAGCGCCAGAGAGACCATGCGGCGCACAGCCTCCATCACAACGATCAGCAGCAGCACTGCCACCGTCTTGTCCAGAGTCGTCATGGGATCCACGCTGAGGACGCGCATATTCAGCGCATTGGCATTGCTCAGGAAGTACCAGCAAATCACAAGGGTGCTGCCGATCAGGAAGATATCGTAGATCCACCACAGATTCCGCAGCTTACTCTCTTTGTTTTTGCATTTTTCCGCCATGGGATTGAACAGGAACACGATAACCAGTGCGAAGCACAGGTGCAGGGGGATCTGTGCCCACGGCTGCAGGGGCTTGTACAGCTTGATATACAGCTGGAAAGCAGTCATAGCCAGGGCGAGGATAGCCAAAGACCAATAGCGCCACTTAGGCATGTTCTTCAGCATCCTGGCGATTTTGGAGTCCTCATCGGGCTCGCTTGCCAGTGCGGCGGCCTTGGCGTCAAGGTCGCTCTTTCCGGCCACAGCGGCGTCGCCGCTCTTTTTCTTAAAAATACTCATGAATCTTCCTCCTGTAAGAAGGCGGACGCCGGTCCGGCGTCCGCCTTACCTTTGCAGCAGAGTTCCTTTCTTGTCAGGATTACTTCATGTAACCCATCTCACGATAGTACTTCTCAGCACCGGGATGCAGGGTGTTGCCGCCGAGCTTCTCGGAATCCATGCAGGTCTTGACATCCCAGGGAGACAGAGAATTGTAAGTGGCAACCAGGTTGTCGCGGTTCTCGCACAGGGTCTTGGTGATCTGATAGACGACTTCCTCGCTCAGACCCTCTTTGCAGAACAGGGAGTCGGGAGAGCCGGGCAGAACCAGCTCGTTGGTCTGACCCTTGAAGGAGTCAGCGGGAACGGTGATGCGCTGGAAGCCCTTCTCGGTCACGAACCAGTTGATCAGATCGTCGCCCCACTGCAGGAAGGTAACGTCGCAGGTAGTGGCGATCTCAGCCATGGTGGAGGAGCTGGAGGAGGTGTGGTCGATGTAGAAGTCGATCTTGCCGTCCTGCAGAGCGGCCTCGTTCTCAGAGCCGGACTGGTTGGTGATGGAACCGCCCCAGCTGTTCAGGTCTTCCTCGGTCACGCCGAAGTACTCCAGCAGCAGGTAAGCGCCCTGGGCGTCCATGGAGCCGGCGGGGGAGCAGCCGATGCGCAGGGGCAGCTTCTGCTCAAAGATCTCCTCGATGGTGGAAACGCCGTACTTGTTCAGGAAGGAGTTGGAGATGCAGTTGATGTAGCAAACCGCGGTCAGGCCGCCGATCACAGCAGCGTAGCCGCTGGTGGGAGCCTTACCCAGAGTGCCCTCTTCGCGGGCCCACTTGGCGGGAGCGGCGTTAACGAAGGCCAGATCCACGCTGCCGTCAGCGAACAGATAGGGGGCGCCCATGCCGCCGGGGCTGGTGGGCTGCACGTCAACCAGGCCGAAGCCGCCGTCGTTCTCCAGATACTTGCTCATCTCAACGATGATGTTGTAGGTAGCGGAACCAACAGCGTCAGAGGAGAACACCAGGGTCTCGCCGGAGAAGTCGGCTCCAGCGGGTTCAGTGCTCTCGGCAGGCTTGTCGGTGCTGGCAGGGGTCTCGGTCTTGCCGCCGCCGCAGGCAACGAGGGACAGAGACATGACCAGTGCAAGGATCATTGCAAATACTTTTTTCATGTTAGTTCTCCCTTCAAAATAATTGGTTGGTGGATATTTCTTTCTCCGGCCAAGCCGGTTAAAGACGGGTGGTTTCAGTTCTCAGCCTTGGCGTTGGCCATGCGGATACCGTAATCCATGGCGTTGACCAGGCTCAGCCCGTTGGCGTGGCCGTCGCCGGCATGGCCGAAGCCGGTGCCGTGATCCACGGAGGCGCGGATGATGGGCAGACCCAGCGTCACGTTGACGCCGGCCACGGCATCCCAGTGTCCCTCGGCCTTGTTGTACACAAAACCCTTGACCTTCAGGGGAATATGACCCTGATCGTGGTACATGACGACCACAATGTCATACCAGCCGCCCAGCGCCTTGGAGAAGACCGTGTCGGGAGGGGTGGGCTTCTTTTCCACGATGTTGATGCCCTCGGCCATGGCCTGGTCGATGGCGGGCTGGATCTCCTCGATCTCCTCGGTGCCGAACATACCGTTCTCACCGCAGTGGGGATTCAGACCGGCGACAGCCAGCTTGGGCTCCTTGATGCCGATGGCCTTGCAGCCTTCGTTTGCGATGCGGATGACATCCAGCACCCGATCCTTCTTCACCCGGTCGCAGGCTTCCCGCAGGGAAACATGGGTGGAGACGTGAACCACGCGCAGATCCTCATGAGCCAGCATCATGGTGTACTTGCTGGTGTGGGTATAATCGGCATAGATCTCGGTGTGGCCGGAGTAATGATGGCCGGCCATGTTGATGGCCTCCTTGCTCAGGGCGTTGGTGATGGTGGCATCCACCTCGCCGGCCATGGCCAGCTCGATGACCTTCACCACATACTGGAACGCGGCTTCGCCGCCCAGAGCGGTGGCACCCAGGCCGAAGGGCTTGGGATCCTCGGGGTCGTTGGGGATATCGCCGGCCTTGACGATGCCCATATCGTACACATCAATGACGCCGTACTCATACGCAGCCTCGCTGATGGCCTTGATGGGACGGATCTTCATGTCGATACCGGAGACCTTCTTGGCCACCTTGGCGGCATACTCCATAGAGCTGACATCACCGATGACAACAGGACGGCAGCGGTCATAGGTGCTCTTGTCGGACAGAGCCTTGACCGTGATTTCCGGTCCGTTGCCGAAGGGGTCGCCCATGGAGATGCCGAGAATGGGTTTGTTCATATGTACTCCTCCTTAAATGTCTTGAAAGAAAGGCCGCTCTCAGCACAGACCCTTTTCTTCGTTTTCTTTCAGAACAGCCTTCAGCTCCTCGATGCCTTCATCGCACAGATAGTTGAAGGGCTTGCGGCAGTCGCCCACGGGATAGCCCAGCAGGTTGACGGCCTTCTTGATGATGGTATTGGGGTTGCCGAACTTGAACACGCGGGACAGGGTAGCCACGGCGTCCTGTGCCTCCTGCGCCTTCTCCAGATCGCCTGCCACAAAGTAGTTATAGATGGAGGCGATGGTCTTGGGATACAGGTTGGCGCGGCCGGCCACGCCGCCGGCGCCGCCTTCCTTCAGGCAGGTCAGGATGTTGCCGTCGTTTCCGGCCAGCACGGCAAAGTCCTTATCCAGCTCCCGGGTCTCCCGGATGTAGGCCTTCAGGTTCTCGATATCTCCGCTGGAATCCTTGGCGCCCATGATGACGTCCACGTCCCGGGCCAGCTTGGCGACCGTCTCAGGCAGCAGCTTGTTGCCGGTACGGGCGGGAATGTTGTACAGCACGATGGGAATGTTCACATGCTTGGCCACCTCGCAGTAGTGGTCATACAGCTCCTTCTGGCTGGCCAGGGCAAAGCTGGGGGTGATGATGGACAGGACGTCCGCGCCCATCTCCTCGGCGCGCTTGCTCATATAGATGGTATCGCGGGTGGAGATGCAGCCGGTGCCGGCATACACGGGAATGCGTCCCTTCACCTGGTCGATGGTGGCCTCCAGAACCTCCTCCTTCTCCTTCAGGCTCAGGATGTAGCCCTCGCCGTTGGTGCCGAAGGGGAAAATACCATGGACTCCGCCGGCGATCTGACGCTCGATCTGGTTGCGGAGCTCGGGGATGTTCACGCTCTCATCAGCGTTCATGGGGGTGACAACGGGAGGAATGATACCTTTGATGGCAACGTTCTTCATATCAGCTTTCTCCTTATCAAACTCGGTTTACAGAACTTCCTGATAGATACGGCGGGCATCGTCGGGGGTAACCTCCCGCATATTGTTCACCAGCAGGCGGGTGACCTCCATGCCAGAGGCGACCAGTGCTTCCAGATCCTCCTTGGGCACGCCGAACTCGGTGAGGCTGGTGGGGATGTCCAGGTGCTTCACAATGCCCTCCAGCTTGGCGATGACAGCCGCGCTCTTTTCCTCCACAGTCTTGGCGTCGCCGCGGAGGCAGCGGTCATAGGCCTCGGCCAGACGCTCCCGGCAGGCGGGCTCGTTGAACCGCATGACAGGCGCCAGCAGGATGGCGTTGGACACGCCGTGGGCGATGTGGTACTTGCCGCCTAAGGGATAGCTCAGGGCATGGACAGCGGTGGTGCCGGAGGCGGTGATGGCCACGCCGGCGTAGAAGCTGGCGATCTGCATCTTGTTCTTGGCGTCCATGGCCTCGGGGTCATCGCAGGCGCGCTCGATATTGTTCAGGATCATGTCCAGCGCCTGCATGGCGAAGATATCACTGAAGGGGTTGGCCTTATTGCTTGTCCAGCACTCAATGGCGTGCGCCAGGGCGTCCACGCCGGTAGCGGCGGCGATCTTGCGGGGCAGCTTCTTGATCATGACGGCGTCCAGAATAACATAGTCGGCGATCATGTTGGTATTGACGATACCCACCTTGAGCTGCTTCTCGGGTACAGCCACGATGGCGTTGGGGGTAGCCTCGGAGCCGGTGCCGGCGGTAGTGGGGATCATCAGGGTCTTGATGCACTTCTTGGCGCGGCCCGGAGTGTCCAGCAGTTCCTTGATGCCGTACTCGTCGGTCATCAGGATGGAGGCCAGCTTCGCGGTATCCTGCACACTGCCGCCGCCCACAGCCATGATGAAGTCGGCGCCGTATTCCTTGCACTGATCCACCAGCTTCTGCGCCTCCATGTAAGAGGGCTCGGCGGGCAGATCGTCCAGAACCGTGTAGGCCACGCCGGAGGCCTTGACGCGAGCCATGGGGAAGTCCAGCAGGCCGGCGCCCTCAATGCCCTTGTCGGTGAAGATCGCCAGGTGCTTTACCTGGTTCTTTTCCAGAATATCGGTGATCTTGTCCAGTGCGTCCTCGCCGCTGAAAACGGCGTGAGGCATTTTCAGATTGTATTTGGTCAGCATACTGCGTCCTCCTTATGATTTCCGGCTCCCACCAGAGCAGCCAGCCTGCAGAACAGCTCAGGCTCCCCAAAGCCGCCGGATTTTGAAATAATGTGATAGGTCTTTTCCCCGTAAACAAAATTGGTGAGCACCGTACCGGTATCCAGCTCCCGTACCGGTGTCAGCGCCGCCACGCCCACCGTCCGCATCAGCGCCAGAAGCGTGTCGCCGCCGGTGCAGAGGATGGTGGCATTCAGTCCTCCGTCCAGAAGCCGCTTCATCAGATGAGCCAGCTGTGCGGAAATGCGGATCCGCAGATCCTCGGTGGTCAGGCCGTGCGCCTTTGCGTAGATCTCCGTATCATCCAGTCCCAAGGGATCATTGACATCCAGAATGCAGCGGCCGCTGCTCCGTGCCTGTTCCAGCCAGATTCGGATCTTCCTGCCGCAGTCCTCGCTTTCCAGCCAGCCCGGTTCCAGCTTCTGCACCGGCTCCAGATGGATGTGGATGAAGCCGTCCTGCTCCGCCCTGCGCATCTGCCGCAGCGTCACGGGATTTACACTGCCGCAGGCCACGAAGAAGGAGTCCGGCAGGATGGGCACCTGCGGCTCGGAGCCGTTCAATTCCAGAATGTCGGCCAGCGCCGCGGCAAAGCCCGCGCAGCCTGCGGAAAGGTGCAGTCTCTCAGCTCCCAGCTCTCCGCCGATGCGAGCCAGGTCTTCGTCCGTACAGGCGTCATACACCTGAATGCCGGGAACGGCAGGGACAGCCGGTTCCTCCAAACGGTGGAGCACCACCGGCTTCTCTGTTTGTTTCCGGAGGATCTCCGCCACAGAGGAATCCCTGACCGGCTCAAAGGGATCTTTCCCGAATACGCTTTCCGCCACCGGGATCCCGTCCACATAGTGGATGCCGTTTTGGGTCGTCCTTCTCATTTTGGGGAAGGCGGGCAGGAAAGCAATGCTGTCCGCCTCCGCGGCGTCCAGCACCGCCGCCAGCTCACTGCCGATGTTGCCCCGCAGCGCGGAATCCGTCTTTTTATATATGTAAGATATCCCCGCCGATCTGGCGCTGCGAACCGTGCTGTATACCATGCGGTAGGCATCCTCCGGTGCCAGGTGCCGGGTCTCCGCCACCATCACCAGAACTTCCGCCTCCGCCCGATTGAAATCATAAGCCAAATCTGTTACAACACGGGTAGCCGCGCCTCTGGCCGCGAACTGTACGCCGGTATCCAGCGCACCTGTAAAGTCGTCCGCAATGATGAGCAGCTTTACCATCTGTCCGTCCCTCAATCGTTCATTTTTGAAACATACCATTAAGATATGTTTTTCATTTTTCAAGTTTTTAACATGGCCTGCGTTTCTTTGGACTTATTGTATAGAGTCCAATTGGGGTTGGCAATCTTTTTTGTTTGCATTATTGTTTATTTTTGAAACATACAGAAAAAACCTTGCCATACTTTTGTGCGTTTGGTATAATATGTTTAAAATTGAAACGCAGGAGGCAGGTCTTTATGAGCAATCGCATTCGCGTTCTCGGCATCGCGCCTTACGAGGGCATGAAAACACTGATGGCCAGTGTAGTGGCCGACTATCCGCAAATTGATCTGACACTGTTCGTGGGCGATATGGAAGAAGGCCTTGAAATCGCCAGGAAGAATTTCCACGGGGATTACGATGTGGTCATTTCCCGGGGCAACACCGCAAAAATGCTGCGGAAGAATCTCGCTCTGCCGGTTATCGGGATCGACGTCTCCATATACGACATTCTCTGCGCCCTGAAGCTTGCGGACGAGCCTGCCGGCAAAACCGCCATGGTGGCCTTCGACAACTGCACCAGCAGTGCCAGAACGCTGTGCAATCTGATGCACTATGACATGGATATCTATACCTTTGAATCTGCCGATGCCGTGGAACCCACTCTGCGCCGCCTTCAGGAAAACAGCTACGATTTCATCCTCTGCGATATGATCGCCAACACCACCGCCAAGCGGCTGGGGCTGAATTCCTTCCTCATTACCTCCGGTGTGGACAGCATCCGAAAGGCCTTTGACCAGGCGCTGCTGCTGTGCCAAAGCCAACAGCGCCTGCGGGATGAGAACCGGTTTTTCCGGGAATTGATCCAGGGGCAGATCAGCCAGACCATCGTCTTTGACCAGGAGGGCAACCTCTTTCTTTCCACTCTGGACAACCCCAAGCCGGAGCTGCTGGAGCTGCTGCGCCGGGAGCTGCCGGAGTCCAGTGCGGAGGCAGAGCGGCGGATCACGAGAAACTTGGGCGGAATGCTGTACTCTATCCGGGCAAGGCGCATCACCGCCGGCAGCTTTACTTATATCGCCTTCTTCTTTGACGCCCGGAAAACGCCGCTTTCGCCCAATCAGGTGGGGATCCGCTTTTCCACCCGGCCGGAGGCGGAGAACGCCTTTTACAGCAGTATCTTCAGCTTCGCCGGAACCATCAGCGACTACCAGCAGGACATTGAGCACATCAGCCAAAGTACAGCGCCCGTGATGGTCACCGGCGAGGACGGCACCGGCAAGGAGTCCATTGTCAGCGTTCTCTATATGCGGGGTCCTCTCAGAAACGCGCCACTGGTATCCATCAACTGCAGCCTTCTGAACGACAAAAGCTGGGCCTTTCTGCTGGAGCACCACAACTCTCCCCTGGCGGATCAGGGCAACACCCTGTATTTCGCCAGCATCGACGCTCTGTCCCAGGAACGGCGCCAGCAGCTGCTGGCCGTTCTCTCTGAAATGGATGTGTGCCGCCGAAACCGGGTCATCTTTTCCTGCGTCTGCCAGCCCGGGGAATACACCTCGGATGTGGGCTCCCTGTTCATGGATAAACTCTGCTGCCTGTCCCTCTACCTTCCTCCTCTGCGGCAGATGGCAGAGCGTATCCCGACTCTGGTAAACCTGTCTCTCAGCCATCTGAACGTGGACCTGCCCCGGCAGATCATGGGGGCGGATCCGGAAGCCATCGCCTTGCTTCAAAACTTCCAATGGCCGCATAATTACACCCAATTCCGCCGGGTCATCGGGGAACTGGCCGTTACCGCCAGCGGCTCTCTCATTACAGCGGAAAATGTCCGTCAGGCTCTGCGGAAGGAGCGTCATGTGGGAGCCTTTTCTCCCGGCGCGGAAAACGCCGCCGCCCCTCTGAATCTCAACCGGACATTGGACGAGATCAGCCAGGACGTGGCACGGCGGGTGGTGGAGGAATCCGGCGGAAACCAGACCGCCGCCGCCAAACGGCTGGGCATCAGCCGCACCACCCTTTGGCGGCTGCTCCAGCCCAAGCATTGAGCCGCGCCGACGGCATGGATTTTGTAAGGAGAGCATACGGAACGCATCCACTTTAAACGCCGTTCGCGCGGGTCGAAATAGCCATAAAAGACCGCCGCTCCGCTGCAATGCAGCGGAGCGGCATTTTCCATATTCAAAACATGGCAAGGCCGGCCTCAGTCGGTGCACCTGCTATTTTTCCGGCATTTTCCGGCCAACGCCTTCACACTGTACTCCGGCAGCAGCAAAACCAGCTCATGTGCCAGCGCCGATGCCTCCTCATCCGTCAACTCCAGCCGCAGAGCCGGAAGCCTTGTTTTCAACTCCGCGGCCGCGCGGGACAGATCCTTTCCAATGATAAAGCCGGTATCCGTCAAATAAACCTTTCCATACCGTTCCCTCACCAGCAGCTTCATGTCCATCAGATTGGACATCATATTGGTGACGGATGCTTTTGAGCAATCCATGGCCTTTGCAATATCCACGATGCCGATGTCCAGTTGGCTCCGGGTCAGTTCATAGATTGCCAGTAAATACCTCAGATATGATCTCCGTAATTCCATCTGGCTCCTGTCTTTTTTAAGCATAGGGAAGACATAGGCAGTTCTTTTCCGCCCATGTCCTCCCTTTTTTGTTGTTTCTTATTTGGAGTGGCAGCTTCCACAGCATCCGCCGCAGGAGCCGCAGTCTCCGTTGCAATGACCGCCCTCTTTATGAGACTTCCACAGGGAACGGACGGCCAGAGCCACAACGACGGCCAGCACCGCGATCACAATCAGATTTCCCCATATACCAGGCATCGTCATGTCCTCCTTTTCTTTATTTCGCGGCGGCAGCGGCCACAGAAGTCAGATGACGGGTGTCCTTGTCAGGCTGATAGCCCTTGCGGAACAGCAGGTAGATGATAGCGGCTACCAGTGCCGCGGCCACCACGGTGCCGATGCCAAAAGCCACCTCGCCGGTGATCAGGCCGCCGAGCTGATAGACGATCAGAGCCAGTACATAGGCCCACAGGCACATGTAGCCGATGGCGCCCAGCGTCCACTTGACGTTGTTCATCTCCCGCTTGATGGCGCCCATGGCCGCGAAGCAGGGGGCGCACAGCAGGTTGAAGATCATGAAGCTGTAAGCGGAGACGGCGGTGTAGTCCGCGGCCACCAGGGACCAGATCTCGTCGCCGGCCTCACTGAGCTCGCCGCCGAAGTGATACAGGATGCCGAAGGTGTTGACCACCTCCTCCTTGGCCACCAGGCCGGTGATGGTAGCCACGGTGGCGCGCCAGTTGCCGAAGCCCAGAGGAGCGAAGATGAAGCACAGCGCGCTGCCGATGGCGGCCAGCAGGGAGTTGTCCTGCTCCTCCACCATGCCGAAGGCGCCGCCCTCGAAGCCGAAGCCCTGGAGGAACCAGATCACGATGGAGCTCAGCAGAATGATGGTACCGGCTCGCTTGATGAAGCTCCAGCCCCGCTCCCAGGTAGCCCGCAGCACGTTTCCGGCGGAGGGCACATGGTAGGCGGGCAGCTCCATGACGAAGGGGGCGGGCTCCCCGGCAAAGGCCTTGAACTTCTTCAGCATAATGCCGGAGATGATGACGGAGGCCACGCCGATGAAGTAGCAGGAGGTGGCGACCCAGGCGGAGCCGCCGAAGATGGCGCCGGCAATCAGGCCGATAATGGGCAGCTTGGCGCCGCAGGGGATGAAGCAGGTGGTCATGACCGTCATCTTCCGGTCACGGTCCTGTTCGATGGTACGGGAGGCCATGACGCCGGGGACGCCGCAGCCGGTGGCCACCAGCATGGGGATAAAGCTCTTGCCGGAGAGGCCGAAGCGGCGGAAAATTCGATCCATGATAAAAGCGACACGAGCCATGTAGCCGATGTCCTCCACGATGGCCAGCAGGAAAAACAGCACCAGCATCTGGGGTACGAAGCCCAGCACCGCACCGACGCCGGCCACGATTCCATCCTGGATCAGACTGTACAGCACGCCGCCCTCGGCCACATGCAGCGCCGCCAGGATGCCGTCCACCGCGCCGGGAACGATCTCGCCGAACAGCACGTCGTTGGCCCAGTCAGTGGCGGCGGTGCCGATGGAAATGGGCCAGCCGCCCATGGCGATGGCGTATATGCAGAACATGACCGCCGCGAAGATGGGCAGAGCCAGGATGCGGTTGGTGACGATCTGGTCGATCTTGTCGGAGGTGGACAGGCTGTGCTTGGCGGCCTTTTTCTTCACTGCCTTGCTCACCACGCCGTTGATGTAGGAATACCGCTGGTTGGTGATGATGCTCTCGGCATCGTCGTCCAGCTCTTTTTCGCAGTCGGCGATATGGCTCTCCAGATGCTCCGTCAAGACCTTGTCCAGTTTCAAATCTGCCAGCACTTTTTCATCCCGCTCAAAGAGCTTGATGGCGTACCAGCGGAGATAATCCTCGTCCACCTTGCCCTGGATGGACTCCTCAATGTGGGCAATGGCGTGTTCCACACTACCGGTGAACACATGGGGCAGCTCAGCTGCCTGATGACTCTTTGCCAGAGCCACCGCCTTTTCAGCGGCCTCCATGCCGCCCTCGCCTTTCAGGGCGCTCATCTCCACGACCTCACACCCCAGAGCCGCGCCCAGCTTACCAAGGTCAACGGTATCGCCGTTTTTGCGCACCAGGTCAATCATGTTGACAGCCACCACAACGGGCAGTCCCAGCTCGATAAGCTGCGTGGTGAGATAGAGGTTTCGCTCGATATTGGTACCGTCCACGATGTTCAGAATGGCATCGGGCTTTTCCTTCACCAGATAGCTCCGCGCCACTACTTCCTCCAGAGTGTACGGGGACAGGGAATAGATGCCGGGCAGATCCTGAATGACCACATCCTTGTGGTTTTTCAGTCTGCCTTCCTTCTTTTCAACCGTAACGCCGGGCCAGTTGCCCACATATTGGTTGGAGCCGGTCAGGGCGTTGAACAACGTGGTCTTGCCGCAGTTCGGGTTGCCCGCCAGTGCGATCTTGCGTTCCATAGCGCTCTCCTTTCAAAATGTTAGTTATAACTAACTTATGTACTGAATCATAGGCGGCCTTGCACCGCCCCGGTTTTACTGGATCTCTATTATCTCCGCATCCGCCTTGCGGACAGACAATTCATAGCCGCGGACATTCAATTCCATGGGGTCGCCCAAGGGCGCCACCTTGCGGACGAATATCTCCACCCCCTTGGTAATGCCCATGTCCATGATGCGGCGCTTTACCGGGCCTTCGCCGCGGAGCTTCACCACAGTGACGGTCTCGCCCACCTTCACATCCTTCAATGTTTTCATATTCGCTCTCCTCCTCAAATCATAATACGGTTTGCCATAGCCTTATCCAGTGCGATCCGGCTGTTCTTCACCTGCACGATCAGATTTCCCGCGATCTCATTCACCACCGTCACGTCGCTGTCCACCACAAAACCCAGCTCCGCCAGATGCCGGCGCACTTCGTCCTTGCCCGAAATCTTGCGGACGGTCACAGTATCCCCCGTTTTGCCATTGTCAGCGGCATCATATCTTCGCCCCCCTAAAGTTAGTTCCCGCTAACTTTCCCGTCAAAAAATTAGGTTAGACATGGCTAACCTCGAAATCGGGCTCATTTTACCACTGCTAGGTACCAATGTCAAGAATATTTTTGGAGAATCATTTTCCCTTTTTGCGCTTCCCCTAAGCAACAGCGGGGCATCCGTACGAAATGGATGCCCCGCTGTACCGCCCAGCCGCGGTAACCGAAGGAACTCTCACACCCTCACGGCGGCAAAGCCCTTTTCCAGATCGGCGATGATATCGTCGATGTGTTCAGTGCCGATGGAGAGACGGATGGTATTGGGGCGTATAGGCCTTGCTTCCTGCGGTAACATCAGCGTAGTCAGACTCATAGCTGGTGGCAAACGCAGCGGTTGCACAAACCATTGCCGCAGCCAACATCATCGCTGTAGTTCTTCGCATCGTTTTCAGTCGCTTCATTGATTTTCTCCTTTCATATTGTCAAAGCATCAAATGTGAGTATACGTCTTTTCGAAAAATCCACCCCTCTCCAACATTTTTAGCAGGACTTGTCTGTTTCTACTGAATAAATGCAGAAGGGGTTACTAATCTCACAAAATAATTAAAACTAATTTTATTTTGGTAATTCGGCCAAAGACACACTCTCAGCAATATGCAATATATCATTTTCTCTGAGAGCAGCCATTAACGTAAATTGAAGGTTTTTTTCAGCATCAATCCAAGTTAGGGTACTTCTTGTATTTTCCCAGTCCTCTGCCAAAAAGAGTTGGCCCTCCAAACCATTCACCGTCACCGAAAGGACTTCGGTGTCCTCGGTCACAAAATCAGCTGCCCCCCCTTGTGACATATAGGCATAATCGAAAATAATTCCTGGATCCTTTTCCTTATCTCTTTGGAAGGCAATGACTATATCATCTCTGCCGACGGCAAGGACGATGACCGGGTCTGGAAGTATCAGGAGGAAGAGTTGGACATCGCAGATCTCCAGGATGCACTGGAAAATCTGAACGCGGAATACGCCGACAGCTTTACAGATGAAATGCCATCTGGCAAAGAGGAAATCAGTCTGACGGTCTATCTGGACAATGAGACTTATCCGACCATGGAGATCACGCTTTACCGCTATGATGGCAGCGATTGTCTCGCTGCTGTGGATGGCCAGCCTTTTGCGAAGATCAGCCGCTCCGATGTGGTGGAACTGGTTGAGGCGGTCAACGCGATCGTTTTGACACAGCCCGCTGCATAATCTTCAAAAAATGATGAAGTGCGGCATCCACAAATCGGATGCCGCACTCAGCTTTTCAAAAGTCTCTGTACAAGATAAGTATGAATAAATCTTTTCTACCGATTCCTTTCCAAAAATGCAACGCTGTTAACAAAGAGGACCATTCCTCTACTCATTACTCAGACCAACTGCTCCAACGAAGCCGCACGATCCACCATGCGTCTGGCCTTGCGAAGCTTCCAGGCTGTGCTGTCCAGGCACCGCTCCCGTAGCTTTTTCAGCGCCTGTTTTTTCGCCTTCTCCACGCCGTCTTCCCGCAGTCTGTTTCGGATTGCGATCTCCCGCAGATCCGTTTTTGTGTAACCAAAAACGCCAAAGCTCCGACCCAGAATATCCTGCTCCCGCTTGGATAGGTTTTGGAACTGCTCATGCAGAGACTTCATCGTAAGTACCCCAAGGGCGATTTCCTCCGCAGATACAGACAACCGATCAGACATGAGGTATTCAAAAATATCTCCGTCCTCCTCACGGATCGGCAAATCATAGACTGAGAAGAAATGCGTGGGATAGGCTACCGCCCTGGCTACTTCCGCTAAAGGAACACCCAACTCCTCTGAAATTTCGCTCATCTCTTTCCCATCCCGGTGATAGAGCATCTGCGCCTTGCGTACCAGCCCCATGCTGTCCCGGTCCAGGGAAAGGGTCCCCATACTGGATTCCAGGTGCCGCCGCATCGCTCCGTCCAGAAATGGCACGATGTAGGTCCCGAAGGTTCCCTTGGAGCTATCGTAGACGCCATTCCTGGCGCATTCGATCAATGCCAGCATCCCAACGCTCTCCAGTTCGGAGAGCGTTTCTTTCGTGTAGTCGCTCCAGCCTCCACGATTGCTGGGACGCAGGCAGTTGTATTGCCGGGCGATCCACAGCGCACGTTTCCGAATCAATTCAGCATGTCCATCGCACAGTTCCGTCAGCGCGGTCTGGTCTCCCCGCGTGATATGGTCCAGCAACTCCTGGTCAATCATGCGTCCCCACCGCCCTTTCGTGGGCGTCCTCTGGGTTTTGCCTTCCGGGTAACACCGCAGTATGGGTAAAGTCTCTCACTGGAAATGGACAGCTCAAAGTCCTCAGTGGAGACATCTGCCTCTTTGAGCGCATTGAACAGCATATCCCGGACCGTGTCCTTCAGCCGCCGTGCTTCCTCCGCCGTGATAATGTCCCGCTTCTGATCCTTCCGTATCCGTTCAAAGGCAGTGAGCTTCGCTTGGATCTTCGGCACATCCCCGGCCAGTTCCTTCTGCACTTCGTAGGTCCCGAACTGCCGGCAAGTATACTGCGGCGCATGAGGACAGGCCCCCTCGCAATACAGTGCATGAGCGCCGCCCTTCACCAGAAAATATTTTTCGCAGACAACACACTGGCGAATGTTATGTCCGGCATTCAGAGCCGTCATGTAATCCGCCTTCAGCAACATCTGCAAACTGTCAGTGGTGTGCTCCTGACAAATGGCGAAGCGCTTGTCCGGCAGCTCCCGCGGCACATAACTCACAACACAGTGGTCATATTTCTGATAAAACGGCTGCTCCAGGCTTCTGGGATTGACGATCAGCTTCTCAACCAACCGCTCATCGTTGTAGAGCTGATAGAGGGATGCGGCATAGTTCTCCGGAGAGTTATGCTCCAGCTTGGAGATGAGAAAGTGGATGAAGTTATGGATGGTAGGATTGAAACACGCAACATCGCCCAAATAGCGTTCGTAACGATTCATCTGCTTTCGATAATAGAGCCACTTTGTTTTCCGTCCTCCGGGGAAAATCAAAAGCGGGACCGGGATCTGGCCGGTTGTCTCCACCTGCTCCGCCATGTCTACCCATTGATCAGCGGAAAAATCCTCATAGTCCAGATCTTCTTCCGGCAGCGAGGAACGATACTCGGTGTACTGCCGGGCCTCGTTGAAAAATTTGCTGTCATCCCGAAGCAGGATCTGAAATACCCGGAACTCCATCATCCGCGTACGCAGAGCCATGAACTGGTAGTTGAGTTTCCGCCAAAATTCCCGGTCCTGGGTTCTCTCGTACTGCTCCGTAAGGTCCTTCATGCGCCGGACGTTTTTCTGGATGCCCTGATAGTCCTCCAATGACAGGTTCAAAATGTCTGCTGTCAGTTCGCCGGCAGAAAATAATTCCCCACCGTACTCGATCGTATCCCCATGGATATAGAAAACGATATCCCCGTCCATGCGCTCGCCTCCCCCCGGAATAAATTGTCCCCCCTGAAAAATAATTCGTCCCGGCTTTTTATTATCTTATCAAAATCTCCGACACAATACAAGCAGAAGGGCATCAGCGTCGCCACTGATGCCCTTACTTTTTGCAAAGGAGAAATCGAAAATGAAACAATCACAGTACAACTCCTACGACGACCTGCCTCTGTTCCTCAACGCCGATATGGTGGCGAAGGTGCTGGGGGTATCGTCCTCCACCAGCTATGAGCTGATGCATGAGCCGGACTTTCCGGTGCTGAATGTCGGCAGTAGGATGGTGGTTCCCAAGGAAGCGTTCATCCAATGGGTCACCAAGCACACGGAAGGAGGTGTCCGCGAATGACTGCGCTCACCTATCAGAGAGACGCGAGAACGTATCGGTTCTCACTGCCCAACCAAATTTGGGGGCTGAAGCTTCCGCCTCCCGCCTTCAGTATCCTCGCCTACCTCTGCTATCTCAACTGCCACCATAAGGGTGATGCGTTGCCGAGTGTGGACGAGATCGCAGCGCTGCTCCACATGGGCCCGGACATGGCGCAAAAGCAGATGGATACTCTGATCAAGCGAGATCTAATCTCGCCGCAGATGGTTCCAGTGTTCACGCACAAGCGCACAGGAAAGTTTTTCTCCCTCCCTAACGAAATCTTTTCTCTGGACCTGGGGCACGGCGCGATCACCGTCTACGCCTACCTGCTCTACTGTGAAGACCGCAGCAGCCATCAGTGCCATCCCAGTTACAAAACCATCTCCACCGCTGTGGGGCTGTCCGTGAACACGGTGATGAAGCACATCGCCAAGCTTATGGACAGGCAGTTTATCACAGTAGAGCACACCAGCTATTTCGACCGCCAGGGGATGAAGAAGAACGGCAACAACTGCTACACTATCCTGTCGATCCAGGAAGCCATCAACCATTCCTACGAGCGGCAGATGGTGAAACTGGAGGAGGTAACGGAGCGCCAGCGGGTAGCGGAGGAGCTGCGAAAAACAAGGCCGTGTTCGCCCCTGTGAGCCGCTGTGTGCGGCTTTGGCGGGAGCTGCGGGATCAGACACCGGCCAGGCCTATTCGAGCGGATTTGGGCCGCCTTTTGAGAGCTGACGAAGGACGAAAGTCGAAGCAGGATAAAGAACAGGCGTCAAGCGCGACGCCCTGTTCGGCCACTTCTGCCCGCAGTGCGGGCAGTTACGGGGGTTTTCGGGGCGTTCCAAAGTGGGGTCAAAATCGAAAGGGTGATATCACTTCTGCGGTCGTTATCCCCGAAAGCCTACACCCACAAGAAAAAAGTAGGGGTCATGCCCCGGAAAGGAGCTCATTTTGAGCAAGAAAGAAAAATTCGCCCTCTATCTCACTCCAGAGAAAAGGGCGATTTTGGAGAAGCGGTATCAGGAAGACGGCAGCCGCAGCATCACCGGATTCATTGAGCGGGCCATCGATTTCTACCTGGACTATCTCAGCGCCAACGACGCTGGTCTGTTCCTTCCGACCTCCATCCAGTCTTACCTGGACGGCCGGGTGGGACAGATGGAAAGCAAAATGGCGTCGCTGGTCTACAAGCAGGCAGTGGAGTTGGATATGCTCTCCGGGATCATCGCCGACAGCTTTCAGTTCAGCGAGGAAGACCTGCGCCGCCGTCGCGCGGAGAGCGTCCGAAATGTGAAGCAGACCAATGGCCGCATCTCGTTCGAAAAACGGGTGCGGGAATCCTGGGAGGACGATGACGGATGGCAAGGCTGATCGTCAAAAGTCCGTACATCAAGTGCGGAGGCGGCAACTCGGCAGGCGGCTACATGCGATACATCGCCACCCGTGAGCGGGTAGAGTTGATTCAGGATGACCGTCCGCCAACAAGAAAGCAGGAGCAGCTCATTGCAAAACTGGTGAAGGATTTTCCTGCCGCAAAGGAGTTGGATGAGTACGGTGACTATCAGGAGCATCCCACCAAGGCCAATGCCTCGGCGTTCATCTCTCAGGCGTTGGAGGAAAACTGGAGTGACGTTCAGAAATCGGATGGCTACATGAAGTACATCGCGACGCGGCCGAGAGCGGAGCGGCTGGGTTCCCATGGTCTCTTCGGTGACAAAGATGGTGTGGAGCTGGCCAAGGCCATGGCGGAACTGGAGAACTACACAGGTAACGTGTGGACGCACATTATCTCCCTGAAGCGAGAGGACGCGGAGCGGCTGGGCTATGACAATGCCGGGGCGTGGAGAAATCTTCTCCGCACCCACCGCAACGACATCGCCGCCGCTATGAATATCCCGCCCCAGGACTTCCGTTGGTACGCAGCCTTCCATGATGAGGGCGACCATCCCCATGTGCACATGATGGCATGGTCTGTAAAACCTAATCAGGCGTATCTGTCTCAGGACGGCATCCGGCAAATCAAATCCAAGCTCACCAACGATATCTTCCAACAGGAGATGCTGCACCTCTATGAACAGAAAACTGTTTCCCGTGACCAGCTGGTACGGGAAGCGCGGCATGCCATGCGGGAGTTGGTCCAGCAGATGCGAAACAGGATCTGCGACCACCCGGAGGCGGAGCGACTCATGCAGGAACTGGCACTTCAACTGGAAACGGTCAAGGGGAAGAAGTCCTACGGCTACCTTCCGAAGAAGCAGAAGGCGCTGGTGGATGAGATCGTGAATCAGATGGAGCAGCTCCCGACCGTGGCCGAGTGCTACGAAAAGTGGTGGGAGCTACAAAGTCAGGTGGAGGATTTCTACTCCGAGAAGGAGCGGCACCGCCCGCCGCTGTCCCGGCAAAAGGCGTTCCGCCAAATCAAGAACGCGGTCATCCAGGAAGCGGAAACCATCCGGCTGGGAGAGATCACCTTCGAGGATGATACCCTGGATCAGTGCCAGATCGATGAGGTGGGCGAAAATGAAAATACGTCCTGCGACTTCTGGACGCTGCGAATAGACGTTCAGGATGAATACTCATCGCTGGCGGAGCGGGATGACGCTGTGGAAAATATGCGGGCACTTGCGGAGAATCCCTATATGTTCCCCTCCCCTATCACTGGCGAAATGTACTACCCGGATTCCGTGGTCAACCTTCACAAGAAGATTCTAAAGGATGCCGGGCTGGGACACATCAGATTTCACGACCTCCGCCATACCTTTGCAACCCTGGCACTGCAAAACGGCGTGGATATCAAGACGGTATCCAGTATGTTGGGCCACTACGACGCCGGATTCACCCTCCGCACCTACACCCACGCCACCAGACAGAAGCAGGACGAAGCAGCGGAAACCATGGGCAACTTCATGGAGCAGGTCATGTGAGCACAAAAGAGCAAAAAATACAGGGCAGGAAGGCGGAACTTCCTGCCCTGTGCTTTCTAAACCTTTCCACACATTTCTACGTGTGGGTCACGGTGTGGGTCAGGCGGTTGACCCACATTTTGACCCACACCGTTTCGGCCGAAAAAGTAAGAAAAATCCCCGAAATCGCATGATTTCGGGGATTTTCTGGAGCTGCTGGGCGGATTCGAACCGCCGACCTCATCCTTACCAAGGATGCGCTCTACCGACTGAGCTACAGCAGCATAAATGGCGACCCGGAACGGGCTCGAACCGTCGACCTCTAGCGTGACAGGCTAGCGTTCTAACCAACTGAACTACCGGGCCATTTGGGAGCTTGACACTCGAGCATTATAGCACACTCAACCGAGGTTGTAAAGACTTTTATGGCAGAAACAAGAGAACACAGGCCCCAGGCACATGGCCTTAAACCGGCCGTGACAGATGTTTCCTCACAACACCTTCCGCTTGTCCCAAGCATTTGACGGTTCGCGCAGATCTTTCATCCGGCTTTTCCATGCCGTTGTCCGCTGAAAGCAGCACACCCGACGCACAGAACAGTAGAGATTATACCCCCTCCTATGCTTTTTGTCAATCCCTGTTTGAAATTTTTTTGAATGAATTTTGATTGGCAGATTTTAAAATCGAATTGGACAGCCGGGGCAGGCTGCTCCGGCCGATTTTTACAGCCCCCCTCCCACTGCAAAACCAAGAAGGAACATGCACGGCTATCTGTATGGCGTCCGCCGGGCGGACAGGGCCTGAGAGAACAGCGGCACCGGGGCGGGCGCGGAGAATTGTCCGATGACGCGGCGCGCGGAAGTTTTTGGGAGGCTTTGCTTTTCCGCGCAAAGGCCGGCCGGAAAGGGCGCTCCTCTCCGGCCGGCCTGATCACTGCTTATGCGGCGTGATTCCCGCGTTAACCCACGGATCTCAAAAAGTTCATCAGCATCTGCGCCGCCTGCGCGCGGGTGGCGCCGTTCTGGGGCCGGAGGGTCTGATCCCCGTAGCCGCCAACCACCCCGGTGTTGACCGCCCAGGTCATGGCGTCCACGGCGTAACCGGAAATGGATTCATAGTCGGAGAACTCCCGGACGGCCATGCCGCCCTGGGCGGTGTCATAGCCCTTGTACCGGGCATAGCGCCACAGGATGGCGGCCAGCTGCTCCCGGGTAATGGGATCGCTGGGGCCGAAGCGCCCGTCGCCGTAGCCGCCCACGATGCCGTTGGCGTTAGCCCAGGCCACCGCGCCGGCGCACCACGCGTCCGCCGCCACATCGTCAAAGGCGCTCTGCCCGGCGGCGGGCCGGTCCTCCAGGTTGTAGAGGATCTGGCACAGCATGGCCCGGGACAGGGATTTGTTGGGGGCGAACAGGCCGCTGCCGTAGCCGCCCATCAAGCCGTTTTCCAGGGCATAGTCCACGGCCTCGTGATACCAGGCGGTGACGTCCAGATCAGTAAAGGCCAGGGAGAGGCACTCATGCCCGCTCTCCACAGCCGTGAACACCGCCTCCACCGTGACCCTGCCGCCGGGCATCCGGAAGGTGTACCTGCCGTTTCCCTTGTCGGTCAGGGCCAGTTCATTTCCCCGGCTGTCGGCGACGGTCAGGTCATCCAGCTCATAGCCCTCGTCCGGGGTGACGGTGATGGTCACGGTGTTTCCGCTGCCGGCCTGGGTACGGTCGGTCTTGACGGTGCCGTGGCGGGCATCCTCCACGGTGACGGGGTAAGTGCCGGAACCGCCGCCTCCGCCGCCGGACTGGCTCGGGCGGCTCGGGACCGCCTCAAAGACCGCTTGAACGGTCACATTTCCGGCGGGCATGGTAAACACATTTCCCTCCACCGGCACGGCAGCCTCGCCGGAGGTCACCTGCCACTCCTTAAATTGGTAGCCGCTGTCCGCCGCGGCGGTCAGGGTGACTTCCGTTCCCATTGCCGCAGTTCCAGCGGAGGCAGAGGCCGTGCCGTGTTCGCTCTCTGCCACGGTCACGGTGTAATGGATCTCCGTCCACTTTGCGTAGAGGCTCAGATCCCCTGCGACTTCCGTATCAAAGGTATACTTATTTGTACATGCTTCGTCCGTGTACCAGCCATCAAAGGCATAACCGGCGCGGGTGGGAACTTCCGGTTCCACGGCGGGATTGCCATGGATGACCGTCTGGCTGCCCACTTCGGAACCGCCGTTGGTGTGAAAGGTCACGGTGCCGGTGGGGAGCTGTTCCACTGTATACCAATTTGCGTCCTCCACCGGGCTGCCCTTCACCGTTTGAGGCTCCGTCGTGGGGGCATACCCCTCCGCGCAGTGTTTCTCGGCCACTGGCTTGCTGAACCAGCCGCCGGAGATGGAAACGGTCCCGGTCCCGCTACCTTCAACCGGTATATCCAGTTCGTCGCTTTCGCTGCTGATAAAGCCATCGGAAATGGTAATCGAAGAATTATAATTATAGAAACAAGTGCTCTGTGAACTCTTGATAAAGCCGCCTGTGACGGTCACTGAGGCGCCAAAATACGCATAAATGCCCACACCAGGGGTGCCCAAAACCACACCGCCGTTTATAACAACGGTGCTGTTATGCGCTTTGATTCCGGTGCCGCCTATGACTGTCCCGCTGTCTACGGTCACTTTGGCACCGTTTTCGGCGCCAATACAATCGCTTGCCATCACTTTTCCACTCTTCACCGTCAGGCTGCCGCCTGTCAGGTCAATCGGCCTCCCGTTGGTTGCCCTGACCCATCCTTCGCATTTTTCAGTGCTATCCTGAACAATCAGCTCGCCGGCAGAAATTGCGATCACACCTCTGTCTAAAGCAGTATTCCCCGCATTTCGCAGTTGCTTTCCATTCAGTTCAAGGGTGATCTTGCTATTCGCGTCATTGACCGTCAAACTGTCGCTGACCGCAATTTTCTCCGCCAGCAGGGTGATGGTGGCGGTCTGTCCGCTGGCGGCCCGGAAGGCTTCAGCGATATCGGTATATTCGGTGACGGTTTCTCCCACGGTCACACGGGCGGCATGTTCCTCCGTCTCCAGTGCCAGCGCCCCCGCCGGGAGCACGGAAAGGCACAATACCAGCGCGGTGACAAGGCTCAAAATTCGTTTTTTCATGATGCTTCCTCCTTCTATACCAGCCCCAGCCGCTTGGCTTCGGCCTGGGCGCTTGCCCGGCTGTTGACCTCCAAAACCTGATACAGCCGGCGGATGTGGGTTTTCATGGTGCTCTTGGAGATATTCAGGATGGACTGGATCTCCTCGCTGGTCTTGCCCTGGCAGATCAGCCGCAGCACCTCCAGCTCCTTTTTCCGCAGGGACTGGAGGACGGAGGGCCCGGCAGCGGCCAGATAGTCGGAATACCGGGCGGCAAAGGCCGTCACCGCCGTTTTCAGCCGGGACAGGTATTTTCTCCGGGCCCGCTTTTCCTCCTCCGTCTGCTCCGTGTCAGGCGGCGGCCACTCCCACTCCCGCAGCAGGGGCAGCAGCGCCGCCCCCTCGTGGGCAAACACGGTGATGTAGCCGCAGGGATAGGCCAGCTCCACCGCCGCTGTCAGGTGCTCCCGCCAGTCGGCGGCCTCCATCCGATAGCGGCAGACGGCCAGCAAAATCAGGGTTTCAATTCTGTCCAGCGTCCGCTCATACTGGGTGAAGTAGTCCAGCAGGCGGCCCAGCAGGGCCAGGGCGGGCAGATACTTTCCCCGCTGGAGATAGCACCGCGCCTTGGTCAGATAGCGGTAACGCTCCATGATGAAGAAGTCGTTTTCGTCCGGGGCCTCCTCGGTGAACCATCGGTGGGCCTGTTCTCCGCCGGTGAGCAGGGAGAAGCGGCACAGCAGGGCGTCCAGGTTGGGCAGGAGCTGCTTCTGCCCCGCCTCCTCCATCCGGGCGCGGAAGGCGGACATGTCCTCCACGGCCCGGTCCAGGCCGCCCCGGTCCACCAGGCAGTTGGCAAGCAAAGCGTTCAGGGCGAATTCCGCCTCCGGCGTGCCCTTGCGCCGGATCTCAGCCTGACAGGAAGTCAGGGTCAGATAGGCGTCGCTGACGTCCTCCCCCTTTTCGTACCGGCTCTCGGCCAGGGCCACATCCGGCAGGCCCACTCCCATGGGGCCCAGCAGCAGACCCACGGGCACGGCCAGCAGCCGGTACATCTCACGGTCCTTGGGCACCCATTGGGAAAAATCCTTGCCGCCCCGGAGGACGCTGGGAAGGTTGCTGGTAACGGAGAATTCCGGCAGACGGGGCCTGCCGCCCTGCCGGAACAGGGCCAGGAGGATCTCGCCGATCCCCCTGCTCCCCCGGTGGGGCAGGGCGATGTCCAGATACCGGACCATCCCCCGGACCTCCTGATAATCGCAGGCACGGCGGCTCATGCTGTCGGCGTAGTCCTTCAGGGCGGCATACCACCGCTCGGAACCCTCCGCGTCAAAGGTCAGGGAGCACAGGATGCTCATGCCGCTCATCAGCGCCGGGGAGGCCAGGATCTCCTTTTCCGGCAGCTGGCGGTAATAGTTTCGCAGCCGGTAATAGGAGCCGTGGCCGGGGTTGAGCCGGGAGTGCTCCGCCAGCAGCTCGGAGACCTTGGCGTAGTTGCCGTCCCTGGCGTAGCAGTCCAGGGCGGCGGGCAGGTCACCGGTCAGCTGGTAGTACATGCCGGCGGTGGCGTACAGGGCGCTTTTCTCCCGGGCGCTCCAGTCGGCCTCCGCCCTGCGGCGCAGGTAGTCCCGGTAGGCGGGGTAGCGGATGGTGTAGACGCCGTTTTCCACGTTGAGAAAGCTGCTGATTTGAAGCAGCCGGTCCAGGGACCGCTCCACCTGATTGTCTCCGGTGAGCACCCGGCCAGCCCCAGGGTGAAGCTGTCAAAGAAGGAGACGGCCTGCACCAGCCGGTACAGCCTGCCGCCCCAGTAGTCGGAAAGCTGCCGGTCCAGATAGCCGAACATCTGGGCGGACACGGCCCGCAGGGTGTCGGAGTTCAGGGGCGCGCCCTGGGAGAGCTTTATGCAGACCAGCTTCAGGGACAGGGGATGCCCCCGGCTCTCCCGCACCAGGCGCAGCACCTCCTCCCGGGACAGCTCCAGCCCAAAGGCCGCCGCCAGGCCTGCCGCGTCCTCCGCCCCCAGGGCAAGGGCCTCCTCCGGCACGGTGGCCAGCAGGCCGCTGAGCTGGAGGGGCAGCAGCCTGCCGGGAAGGGCAGCGCGGCTGAGGAGCACGGCATGGCTGCCCGCCGGGCGCTTTTTCAGCAGCTCAAACAGTCGCTCCCGGCGCTCCGGCTGATCGGACAGCACATGGCAGTCGTCCAGAAGCAGCAGCCCCGAGGCGTCCTTTTCCGCCCGCTCCAGGGCGTCCTCGTCCCACAAGCTGACATAGGTGCAGCGGCGGAGGCGGAAGTGCCAGCGCACCGCCGTGGCCTTGCCCCAGCCGGCGGGAGCGGCGATATATAGAAATTTGTATGCCTCCAGCCCCTGATCCAGCGCGGCGGCCAGAGCGTGGGGCTCGATCACGGCGGTCTCTTTCGCGGCCATGACGGCCCTCCTTATATCAAGAATAGATTGAGAGAAGATCCCGTTCCCATGGGAACGGGATCGGGGGGATCCCTTCCGCTTGATTCGCCGCCGGCGCATACAGGCCTGTCACTGCAAAAATATAAACCATGGGGGATGGTTACGGCGGACAGGATCGTGCTCACCGCCACCAAAAGGGCGCCCAGCTCCGAATCCCCGTGACCATGGCAATGATGCCCAGCACCGCCGTGCATAGCATCGCCGCCACGCTGATGGCGACTGTCAGCAAAGAGCTTTTCAGCGCCTCCATGTCCGTGTTTCCCACAAAGGAAAGAAAAATGCTGCACGGAAGGATCAGTATGGTCATCAGGTCTGTCAGACAGTCCCGTCCCCCGTCCGTGATCACCCCCCTCCGCCGCAGGCAAACACCCGCGGCGGTCAGAAGCACCATGATGAATTCCAGCTGTATCAGGTCTTTCAGCATCTCATTCTCCCCCGTTCATCCGTGCCCCGGCGCCGCCGGAGCCAATGGAAAAGGCCCCCTGCCAGGGCAGGGGGCCTCAGGCTGTTGAAAAAGTCCAGCGGACTTTTTCAACAGCCTCAACAATGCCTCGCTTTTTTGTCTGCTTCGCGGCGCAACGGGCTGCTGCCGCAGCCCGTTTGCAGCCATTCGATCCAACACGAGGGGGCTCCCGCCCCCTCGTACTCCCCCCGCGAAACAGAATTCTTTTTCTCCAAACAGAGATTTTTTGACAAGCTGCCGCGGATCCCCCCATGGGCAGCGGCGGAAAATAACGGCGCATATTGATCGGAAACCCCGCGCCCCCCTTGACAAACAGGTGGGAGCGGCTCTATAATACCCGGTAGTTAGACAAAGCTAACCCACTCCCGCGCGGCTGTACGAGCGGGGCGGGCCGGGCAGTTTTCCGACGGGAAACCGCCCGGCGGTCAGTACCTGAAAAAGTGACGGAGGCAGCAGAATATGTGGAAATATACGGCGCGGGTGGACGGCATGATGTGCGGCATGTGCGAGAGCCATGTGAACGACGCGGTGCGCAAAGCCTTTCCGGTGAAGAAAGTCACCTCGTCCCGGAGCAAAAAGGAGACTGTGGTGCTCTCGGAGACGGAGCTGGACGAGGCGGCCTTGCGGGACGCCATCCAGGCCGCCGGCTATGACGCGGGAGAGATCCGGAAAGAGCCCTGGGAGAAGAAGGGACTGTTCGGCCGGTAAGCGGCCGAACGGCAGACAGGCAGAGAGAGGAGGCGGCACATGCTGGCGAAATTCCTGGCGGGCCTGGGGGAGTGGATCCAGGTGATGCCCGGGGTCCGGGCCTGCCTGTTCTCCCTGGAACAGGGCTCCCTTCCCCTGCCGCTTCTACTGGAGCCCCTGCGGTTCGAGGCCCTGTTCTGCACGGGCGGGTCGGTGACGCTGACCCGGCTGGACGGATCGGTTTTGACGGCGGGCCCCCGGCAGGCGCTGCTTCTCGCCGGCCTTTCCGGCCTGGCCGGTGCCAGGGCTGACGCGCCTCTGGCGGGGGTCCTTGTGACGGTGGACGCCCACGGGGCCGGGGACGGCCCGGAGGCCCCGGGCGCCCTCTTGGGAAATCTCTCTTGGAACACGGAACAGGCCCGGCGATGGGCGGCTGTCCGGGACGGCTGCGCCGTGGAGGGGCCCACGGACTGGACCCAGGCGGCCTTTGCCGGCCTGGATCGTCTGCCCCGGGGCGAGTGGGCGCGCTGGTGCGTGTGGAAGCTGGCGGAGCTGCTCTATCTGCTCTCCGCCCCGGAGGGGCAGGCGCCGGCGGTGTCCAAGGCCCCGGCGCCGGATCGGGAGACGGCGCGGAGCCTGGCGGAGACCCGCCGTTACATGGAGGAGCATCTGGCCGACCCCCTGACCATTCCCACCCTGAGCCGCCATGCCTGTCTCTCCGCCACGGCATTCAAAGAGGGTTTCCGCCGTCTGTACGGCCTGCCGGTCCACACCTGGCTGCGGCAGCGGCGCATGGAGTGGGCGGCGCAGCTGCTGCGGGAGTCGTCCCTCAGTGTGCTGGGCGTGGCCCAGTCGGTGGGATATGGCAGCGCCAGCCAGTTTACCGCCGCCTTTCGCCGGCAGTACGGCATGACGCCGGCCAAGTACCGAAAAAATGTCTGAACCGGCACAAAGCCGTCTGTTTCGGTGATACATGGGGGCTTTCATCTGGTATAGTATTGGGATACGCAAAGGAACAGGCTTGTTTTCGGACAGGAGGAGAGCCGGATGAAACAACATCGCTTTTGGGCCTGGGGCGCCATGATCTGCATGATCCTGGCCATGATTACAGGCCGCAAACACAAATAATCAGCCATTGAAAGGAACGATCACGATGATGAAGCATTATATCAGGCTGGCCTGCTTTGCCGGCGGCGCGCTGTTCGGCTCCGCCGGTGTGAAGCTGCTCACCAGCAAGGACGCCCAAAAGGCCTACACCCACATCACCGCCGCCGGCCTGCGGGTGAAGGACAGCGTGATGGAGACCGTTACATCCGTTCAGGAGAACGCCGCCGACATTCTGGCCTCCGCCAAGGACATCAACGAGGCCCGGGCCGCCAAGGAGGCCGAGGCCCAGGTTGAGACCCAGGTGGAGGGCCAGGAGGCCTGAAAAAAACGCGGAAGGGAGCCGGAGTGCGGCTCCCTTTTTCATGGGAAGGAGTACCCATATGAGAGCAACCATCGTACATGAGAGCCGGGGCCGGATGCGCCTGCGGCTCCGTCAGAAATCCATGACCCTCCGTCAGGCGGATCTGCTGGAAACCTGGCTGAAGAGCCAGCCCTGGACCCGGGAGGCCGCGGTCCACGAGCGCACCGGCTGTGTGATCCTCACGTATCAGGGGGAGCGGGAGGCCGTCCTCGCCGCCCTCGGCGCGTTCACCTGGGCCGGGGCGGAAGCCTCTGTCACCCTGTCCGGCCACAGCACCCGCACCCTCAACCGGGAGTTTCAGGAAAAGCTGGTGAGAAAGACGGCGGCAAAGGCGGCCGCCGCCCTCTTCCTGCCGGAGCCGCTGCGGATCGCCCGCGTGGTCTGGCACATGGTGCCCTTCCTCCGCAGGGGCCTTCGCTGCCTGGCGCGGCGGCAGATCAAGGTGGAGCTGCTGGACGCCCTGTCCATCGGCATTTCCGTCTGCCGCCGGGACTTCGGCACCGCCGGCACCGTCATGTTCCTGCTGGAGCTCGGCGAGCTGCTGGAGGACTGGACCCGCAAGAAATCCGTGGCCGACCTGGCGGAGAGCCTGTCCCTCCATGTGGACCGGGTGTGGCTGAAGACGGGGGCCGGAGAGGTGCTCACCCCCATTGGACAGGTGAAGTCCGGCGACCGGGTGGTCGTCCGGGCGGGGAGCGTCATCCCCCTGGACGGCGTGGTAGCGGAGGGAGAGCTCGCCGTCAACCAGGCCTCCCTCACCGGCGAGTCCGTCCCCGTGGTCAAGCGGCCCGGCGGCGCCGTGTACGCAGGCACCGTGGTGGAAGAGGGCGCATGCGTCTTCGAGGTGCGCCAGGCCTCCGGACAGGGCCGGTACGACCAGATCGTGGAGATGATCCAGCGCTCCGAGCAGATGAAGTCCGCCGCCGAGGCCAAGGCGTCCGGTCTGGCCGACAAGCTGGTGCCCTATACCTTTGCCGGCAGCCTGCTGAGTCTGGCCCTGACCCGGAATGTGTCCCGGGCCCTGTCGGTGCTCATGGTGGATTTTTCCTGTGCCCTGAAGCTGGCCATGCCGCTGGCGGTGCTCTCCGCCATGCGGGAGGCGGGGCGTGAGCACATCACCGTCAAGGGCGGCAGGTTTCTGGAGGCCGTGGCAAAGGCGGACACCGTCGTCTTCGACAAGACGGGGACCCTTACCCACGCCTGCCCCCGGGTGGTCAGGATCGTGCCCTTCAACGGCAGGGACGAGATGGAGATGCTGCGTCTGGCCGCCTGTCTGGAGGAACACTTCCCCCACTCCATGGCCAACGCGGTGGTGGAGGAGGCCCGCCGCCGCGGGCTGCACCACGAGGAGCGCCACGCCAAAGTGGAGTACCTGGTGGCCCACGGCATCGCCAGCTCGGTGGGAGACGAGCAGCTGCGCATCGGCAGCGCCCACTTCATCTTCGAGGATGAAAAGTGCGTCATCCCGGAGGATGAGCGGGAAAAGTTTGACGCCCTGCCCCCGGAGTTCTCCCAGCTCTATTTGTCCATCGACGGGGTGCTTTCCGCCGTCATCTGCATCTCCGACCCCCTGCGGGAGGAGGCAAAAGACGCCCTCGCCGCCCTGCGGGGCCTGGGGGTGAAAAACGCCGTCATGCTCACCGGGGACAACCCCCGCACCGCCGCCGCCATTGCGGCCCAGCTGGGGGTGAACGCCTTCCGGGCCGGGGTGCTGCCGGCGGACAAGGCGGAGTATGTGGCCGCCCTGCGGCGGGAGGGCCGCACCGTCCTCATGGTGGGAGACGGCATCAACGACGCCCCGGCCCTGTCCGAGGCGGACGCCGGCATCGCCGTCAGCGACGGGGCGGCCATCGCCCGGGAGATCGCCGACATCACCATCGCCGCCGACAGCCTGTGGGAGCTGGTGCGGCTGCGGCAGCTGGCCATGGCGCTTATGAGCCGCATCCAGGCCAACTACCGCTTTGTCATCGGCTTCAACGGGGCGCTGATCGGCCTGGGCGCGGCGGGGGTGCTGCAGCCGGCCGCCTCGGCCATGCTGCACAACCTGTCCCCCCTGGGCGTCAGCCTTCACAGCATGAGCGCCCTGCCCAAATCAGAGCCAGGATCCTGACCGTGAAAGCCCGGCGCGTCCGCGCCGGGCTTTTCATCCCGCGAAAAAAAGGCCGTGAATTTTAAAATTCACGGCCTTTTTCGCGGAAATCTTCGGTGTCACTCACAAGCGGGAAGCCGCGCCCGGGAGGGGTGCCCCTCATGCGGCGCGCCGCGGCTGGTACTGCCTGTTCCCCCGCGGCGGGCGTCCCAAAAGGTCAGACCGCTTTCCCAACCGCGATACTTGCATCCGTTTTTTCGCAATGATAAGATTCTCAGTAACCAAGTTGATTTTCCGCATTCTTTTCGCCGGAAATCGTGCGGCTTTCAGGGGGATGCCATGCTTCGTTCTTTAAGCAAAAAGGTCTGGTATATGGAGCCGGAACATCGGTCTGACCGCCCCGCGCTGGGATATATCCGCGGCGGGAAATACGCTTTCGCGGTGGATGCCGGCGCATCGGAAGACCATGTAAACGCGTTTTATGCCGCGCTCCGCGGGCAGGGGCTTCCGCTTCCGGCTTTGACAGGGATTTCTCACTATCACTGGGATCACTCCTATGGCGCGCCCTATGTCCACGGGCTGACCCTGGCCTCCGATAAGTGCAATCAATTTCTCAGGCGGGAGAGCGGGTTTTCGTGGACGCGGGAGGCCATGCGGGAGAGGCTGGACAAAAAAATCGACGTCGAGTTCGGCTATTACAGCAAGCTGATGGAATATCCGGATCCCAGCAGGATCACGGTGGTGCCGTCTGATATTGAGATCACAGGCGACACGGCCGTGGACCTGGGCGGAGTGACTGTGGAGATCCTCTATTGCGGCGGCCCCCACAGCGATGACCATTTGATGTTTTTTGTGCCTGAGGAAAAGATCCTCTTTGTCAGCGATGCCTCAGGCAAGGAGTTGATGACCCTTGACTGGGCGTATGATCCCGCACATCCGGAGCTGCTGCAGGACACGATCGCGGCGCTGCCGTACAATCCGGTCAAGCTCCGCCCCTATGTGGAGCTGCTCCGGGGCCTTGACTTTGAGCGCTGTGTGCTGGGACACGCGGATACGGTGCTCACAAAAAAGCAGCTTCTGCGGGATCTTGAGCCGCATCTGGAGCCGTGACCGCCTGTGGCTGACAGCATACCTTCTTGCGTATCCGGTCTTTCCTGTGGTATTTTAGAGGAAAACGGCAGAAAGATATCTGATATGATTGAGGTGAACTATGGGCAAAGAGACCCCGGAGCAGGATCTGCACAGTGAAGTCAGGCAGGCGCTGCTGGACTTGATCGGGCGGATGAATTTATCGGTCAGCACAAGGATGCTGTCAGAAAAGCAGCTCGCGGCGAAACTGCAGGTGAGCCGCGCGACCATAAAGTCCTTCATGCCGGCCTCGGAGTCAAAGGGCAGGGCCACCCCGTTGCGTTTGGACAGCTTCAGCGCCGTGCGGGCGGGGATGGAGCCCTCAATGTGGATGTGGTTCTCGCCTTTGGGCATTTCACGGATCAGCGTCTTCATACGTTCAGTCAGCATATCGTCTCTCCTTCCTTTCCGGCGGTTTCGTCATCCTGCACGCCGGCCATCAGCAGGCCGACGGTTTCCCGTTTTGCATCTTTCTGGGGAAGCCGCGCCATAATACGCCCCTGGTACAGCACCAGAACTGTGTCAGACAGCTCCAGGATCTCATCCAGCTCCGTGGACAGCAGCAGCACCGCGGCGCCGCGGTCCCGCTCTTCCACCAGCCGGCTTTGGATGTATTTCGTGGTGCCGATGTCCAGGCCCCGGTCCGGATAAACCGCGATAATCAGCTTGGCGGCCCGGTCCAGTTCCCGCCCCACCACAAATTTCTGCTGGTTGCCGCCGGACAGGCGGCCTGCCAGTTCGTGGACACCGGGGGTCTTTACCTCGTACTTTTGGCAAAGGGCCTCGTTCAGCCGGGTGATCTCCTTCCACTGCAGAATACCGTGTTTGGAATAGGGTTCTTTATCATAGCTCATGAGGATCAGGTTCTCGTTGATGGAGAGCTCCTTCACCATCGCCATTTTATACCGGTCCTCAGGGATATGGGCCACGCCGTGCTCCAGGATCTCCTTGGGCCGCCTCCCGGTGACGTCCACCCCCTCCAGGGCAACAGCGCCGCTCTCCGGTTTCAGCAGTCCGGTGATGCAGCGGACCAGCTCGGACTGGCCGTTGCCGTCCACGCCGGCCACGCCCACGATCTCTCCCGCGCGGACCTGAAAGCTCAGGCCGTTCAGACGGGAGACATTTTCCTGGTCCGTGTAGCGCAGATCCCGCACCTCCAGCACCGGCTTGCCGGGACGCGCCTCGGTTTTATGCGTCACCAGGTCGATGGACCTGCCCACCATCAGAGCCGCCAGTTCCTCATGGCTGTGGATATCGGAGATGGCGAGGTTCGCGGCCGCCACCCGGCCCTGCCGCAGAACGGTGCACTGGTCGCAGATGTCCATGACCTCCCCCAGCTTGTGGGTGATGAAGATAATGGTCAGGCCGTCAGCCGTCAACTGGCGGAGCAGCTCAAAGAGGGTCGCCGTCTCCTGGGGCGTCAGCACGGCGGTGGGCTCATCCAGAATCAGCAGCTTGGAATTGCGGAACAGCGCCTTCAGGATCTCCAGCCGCTGCTGCTGGCCGATGGTCAGATCCTCCACCTTCTCCCAGGGGGAGATGGGCATGTTGAACTTCTCCGCCAAAGCGGTAAACCGCTGGGCGGCCTGGTGCAGATTCAGCCGGAAGCGGCTGATCTCCTTGTAGCCCAGCATGACATTTTCAATGACCGTCAGGGCGGGGATCAGCATGAAATGCTGGTGCACCATCCCGATGCCCGCGGCAATGGCCTGTTTGGGGTCCCGGATGTCCAGCCGCTGGCCGTCCAGCCAGACCTCCCCCTCCGTGGGGGCGTACAGTCCATAGAGAATGTTCATCAGCGTGGACTTCCCCGCTCCGTTTTCCCCCAGCAGAGCGTGGATCTGGCCTCTTTCCACGCAGAGGCTCACATCGTCGTTGGCCACCACAGTGCCGAAGCGCTTTGTGACATGCTTCAATTCCAGATATGCCATCCTGCGCCCTCCTTTATTCTTTCGTGTAGGCCACGCCTGTGGCGGCGGGAGACCGCGACTTGCGGATAAAGCCGCACACCGCCACCAGCGTGATGACGTAGGGCAGCATCGTGATGATCTGATAGGGAACGCCGGTGTTGGCCGCCTGGAGACGGTACTGCAGCGCCATGCCGGCGCCGAAAATCAGGGACGCGCCCAGAACGCCCACCGGAGAGTAACAGCCCAGCACTACTACCGCCAGCGCCATGTAGCCCTTGCCAGAGACCATGCCCTCTGTGAAAAAGCTCAGCTGTCCCATGGACATGTAGGAGCCCGCCAGGCCGGAGAGCAGCCCCTGCAGCAATATCGTCCACCAGCGGGTCCTGAGCACGTTGATGCCCAGGGTATCGCTGGCCCGGGGATTTTCGCCAACGGAGCGGACCTCCAGTCCCACATGGGTTTTTTTCATAATGTACCACACCACGGGCACCGCCAAAAACGCCAGATAGCACACCACAGACTGGTTGAACAGCACGCCCACCGCCGGCAGGCTGCTGAGCCCGGGAATGGGCATGGGACCGTAGGTGGCAATGACCGGCACGCCGCCGGTGGTATCGAAAATAATGCGGTTCAGCGTAATGGTCAGGCCGCTGGCAAAAATGTTGATGGCGGCGCCCACCACCGTCTGGTCCGCCCGCATGTTCAGCGTAAAGAACGCGAATACGGCGGAGAACACCATGGTGGCCGCCATGGCGATCAGCGCGCCGCACAGGGCGGAGCCGGTCCAGTAGGAGCCCGCGCAGCCCATCAGCGCGCCCAGGAGCATAAAGCCCTCGGTGCCGATGTTCACGATGCCGGCATTGGCGCTGAACACCAGCCCCAGGCCGGCGATCAGCAGCGGCGTGGACATGCGGATGAGGGAGGAGAGGAAACTGGTCAGATTCTCCATATCACACGTCCTCCTTTGCCGGATGCCTGCGGGGCTTTTTGTGAAGCCGGCGGTAATCAAACAACCGCTTGCCCACCACAAAGAGGATAATGAGCCCCTGCAGCATATAAATGGTGGCGGTGGGAACACCGCTCCGCATCTGCATTTTGGTAGCGCCGCTCTTCAGCGCGCCAAACAGCAGGCTGGACAGCGCAATGCCGCCGGCGGCGTTGCCGCCCAGCAGAGCCACGGCCACGCCGTCAAAGCCAAAGCCGTTAAAGGCGTTTTCCATGATGCGAAGCTGCACGCCCATGAGCTCGCAGGCCCCTCCAAGGCCCGCAAAGCCGCCCGCCAAAAACATGGACAGCAGGGTATTGGTCCTGGGATTCATACCGGCGCACTCGCCGGTGGTGCGGTTCAGGCCGATCACCCGCATTTCATAGCCCCGGGTGGTGTGGAACAGGAAGAACTGATAGAACACCAGCGCCGCCGCGGCCACGATCAGTCCCGCGTGAAGCCTGGTGCCCGCCAGAAGCCGGGGCAGCTGGGCCGACTCCAGCATCTGCTTGGACTGGGCGAAATTGCTGCCGCTGTCCAGATCCTTGATGGGGCCGGCGATCATATAGTGGACAAAGTACAGCGCCACATAGTTGAACATGATAGTGGTGATCAGCTCACTGGCGCCGAAGCGGTTCTTCATAACGGCGGGCAGGGTGCCGAACAGCGCGCCGCCCAAAAAGGCCGCCAGCAGCGTCACGGGAATGTGCAGCGGCGCGGGCATTTCAAGCTCCGTGCCCGCCAGAACGGCGCACAGGGCGCCGATATAGACCTGGCCCTCGGCGCCCAGGTTTACCACGCCGCAGCGCTGGGCGATGGCATAGCTCAGGCCTGTCAGCGCCACGGGCACCGCCTTGTTCAAGGTCTCGCCCCAGGCGCTCAGGCTGCCCAGGGAGCCGCTCAGCAGGCCGCCGAAAGCCGTTACCGGGTCAAACCCCAGCAGCGCAAACACGATGCCTGCGATGAGAAAGGATGCGCAGATGGACATGGCCGGAAAATATACCTTGTCGAACAGCCGTCCGCTCTGCAGTTGTGGTTGTCTGCCCTTCATGGGTCCTCCTCTCCGCGCACAGCGCGGTTTTCACATCGGTTGCATGGTGAAAAAAGGAGCACAGCGGTGCCATTGGACGCTGTGCTCCTTCCTCAGTTATTGGATTCAGCCCAGCTCAACGGAGATTTCGCCGGAAGCCAGAGCCTCATACGCGGCGGAAATCTGCGCCTTGACCTCGTCGCTGATGCCGCTGCCCGCATCATACCAGTCAGACAGGTACACCACCCCGTCGGCGGCACCCAGCTTCACAACGCCGGTATCCCCGGTCAGCTTGCCGTCCAGATAGTCCTGGAAGACCTTCTCGTAGACGATGGAGGTATCCTTGTTGACGGCACAGACCACTGCGTTGGGCGCGACGGTCTCCTGGCCCTCGCCGGAGGCCGCGGCGTAAATGCCGCCTTCCTCAGCGGCCTCGTCCACGCCCAGGGCGGCATTGTCGCACATGGGGGCGATGGCATCCACACCGGCGTCGATCATCGCTTTCGCGGTCTCCTTCGCGGCGGCCACATCGGTAAAGCTGCCGGTCATAACAGCGTTCACTTCCACGGACTCGTTGATATACTTGGCGCCCTGCTCAAAGCCGGTGCGCCCGTTCAGGATGGGGGTGATCTCCATGGCGCCCACAAAACCCACCTTACCGGTCTGGCTCAGCGCGGCGCAGATGACGCCCTGCATAAAGCCCTGGTCCTCGTCAGCGACCTGATAACTGGTGACATTGCCCTCCGTTGTCTGCCCGTTGATGATAATAAACGTGGTGTCAGGATAGTCCTTCGTGATGGGCAGGGAGGCCTCCTCGTAGGAATTGGTGCTCAGGATGATCATGTCATAGCCATCGCTGGCGTAGGTATTGATGCAGTCCGGCAGCGCGGAGTTCTCCACATTCTCCTGATAGGCGATCTCGGCGCCCATGGCCTCCATCTTCAGCAGGCCCTGGTGCGCGGTGTAGTTCCAGCTCATATCGCTGATCGGGCCGGACAGGATGCAGGCTACCCGGATGGGATCGCCGCTCTCTTCGCCGGAAGTACCGGATTCACCGGCACCGTCGGAGGAGCCGGCGGAACCGCAGCCAGCCAGAGACAGCGCCAGAGTCAGCGTCAGGATCAGTGCAAACAGTCTTTTCATATGTAATCTCTCCTCATTTTTGATCTCTTGCAGTTGGATCACTTCAACAGCGGCAAACCGCTGCAAGATGCGTTCATTTCGCGCCATTCTCGCTGGAGGGATGCCAGAAGCCCTTGTGCAGCTCCATCAGTTCATCCTCCAGCTCGGGCACGGGCCCAATGATCTCCATGTCCGGTTTTTGGCCGCAGGCAAATACCGCCCGGCAGGGCAGCGCCAGGGTGGGATTGCGCAGGTCGTCACCGGTGTATTCCTTCAGCGTGGACTCCCGCCCGATATAAACCAGGCGGCCCAGGTTGCCCCAATAGATGGCCCCGGCGCACATCGCGCAGGGCTCTCCGCAGTTGTACATGGTCAGATTCCACATCTCTTCCTTGGTGTACTTCTGAGATGCCCGGCGCATCAGCTCCGTCTCGGCGTGGCCGGTGCAGTCGCCCTTGTGTTCGTTTTCACAGTTGCCCTGCTCCATCAGGATGTTGCCGTCCCTGTCGGCCAGCAGGCAGCCGAAAGGATAGTTGCCGGCCTCCTTGGCCTCGCGGCAGATCTCAATGACCCTGCGCAGCAGCTGCACCTCTCGCTCGGGCAGATCCGCCAGCCTGACCTCATGGCCGCCTTCATATGCAATGGTCATGGTCTCTTTACTCATCGCTCTTTTTCCTCCCACATTTAAATGCATACAGCTTTCATAGCTGTAAGTGTATCGATTTGGCCGAAATTTTTCAATGCATACAAGAGAGGTCAGACAACTTCCAGAGCTTTGCGCATTTGAACGCTTCACGGAAGGCTGAGATCCGCGCGGCCCGGCAGCCGTTTTGACGGGAAATGTACAAATCCCCACATGATCCCGCCGGTCCTCCTGAACAGTCCAAAGCGGTATGTCCTCTCTGCTTCCGGCCGATGTTTTTTAGCCCGTCCGCTCGCCCTTCAGGAGCAAAACCGCGGGGTATCTCCCGGCAGAACGCAGGCGGAATCGGGACATGCGGTCGATACTTTGGGGAAAATGTTATATATCAGGCGCGTTTGCGGGGGTGGCAGGTTCTTGCGGAGCTTCCCTTTTCCCAAGCAAAAAAGGACGCCGGATCACCTTCCTGGTGTCCAAGCGTCCTTGCTCAGTGGTGGATTTTACTACATTTGCCGCATCAAATCAAGTTTCCTTCCGTCAAAAGCTGTCTGACCTTTTCCCTCCGGTTATCCGTAAGTTTTGATATTCCGCGCCTCTGCCGTTTGCACATCCTTGAGCAGGCATGCGCCAGAATGTCCGGCAGGATGCACGGTATCCCAGCGTGGCGGCAGGGAAAAAGGCGAGCAGGGTGAAAACCGCCTCCGGCAAGTGGGACGCGCCGCCGCGTCAGGCCCCCAGGCTCCCCGCCCGACTGGCCGGGAGGGTGCGGGACTCCGCAACATAAAAAGAGGCTGCCCGTCTGGCCGGAATCGCCGCCGGATTCGAGCTTTGAACTCCACAAAAAGCGCTCCTCCGGCTGGCAGCTGCCAGCCAGAGGAGCGTTTTGGATGCTGATTTGATGCAGCAGCAGACGAAAACCGTCAAAACAGACGACGCCCGATACTACGGTTCAGGCATCATTCCGGCATTACCCGCAGCCTCTTCAGCATAAAATGCTCACAAGGCAGAAAAAAACCCCGAAATATCGGGGTTTTGGAGATTTTTATGGCAGGGGCAGAAGGATTCGAACCCTCGGCACGCGGTTTTGGAGACCGCTGCTCTACCAGCTGAGCTATACCCCTATCTCGCTTGAGGTATCCCTTCAGGCGAACAACCATAATGGTGGGCCTTCGGGGACTCGAACCCGGGACCGATCGGTTATGAGCCGACTGCTCTAACCAACTGAGCTAAAGGCCCGTGGCGTTTTAGAGAAGTATTGCCGCCACGCCAAGTGGCGGCAATACTCTGGCTCCCCCAGTTGGACTCGAACCAACGACACCGCGGTTAACAGCCGCGTGCTCTACCGACTGAGCTATGGAGGAATATTTCAGGCCCCAGCTCGATTGAACCAAGACCTGTGTTGGCGTTACCTATTTTCCCGGGCCGTCACCAGCCAAGTATTGTCGGCAGAAGTGAGCTTAACTACCGTGTTCGGAATGGGAACGGGTGGACCCTCAC
>CANQPD010000019.1 GCA_947625655.1 uncultured Dysosmobacter sp. | reverse complement strand
TGCTAATTTGTGCCGAACCTTTGAAACGACCTCCTCGCTTGAGAGCTTTTCAATGTGCTTCATCATGAGGTGGTCTATTCCGCTTCTTCAGTTCGGTGAGGACATACTCCTGATACTCCGGGATCATGGGAACGGCGGTCTTTTGGTCTACCGCGTCAAATAGTTCCCGGCGATCCCCCGGGGTGCAGAAAATATAGGTGTTTCTCGGCGGCAGATCCAGTTTGAACTGATCGTCCTCTTCGCCTGTCTCTGCGGCTTTGCCCTCCGAACCGCTTTTTTCTTTGTCGTTTTGCTTGGCATTCTGTCCGTCATCGTCTGCAATGAGAGTGGCCTCGGCGTATACGCCGTCGTGGCTGAGTTCCCGACGATATTGCCGGACAAGCGTTTTTAAGGAATAGGTGTCCTTACCATCCTCGATTTCGATGGTAGCTCCGCCATGGATGGCATCTGCCAATCCTTGCACGCGCTCGGGGTATCCGCCAAACCGCAGGGCGATCAGGGTCGGGACGGGCTTGTCGTCCCATACCACCGTGTCGGCGTAGCATAGGAGGCGGATCTGATTTTTGGGGTCGTAGTAGGTGACCTTCATCAGTTTGCTTGCGTTCATTCATGTGCTTGCTCCTTTCTGTTTTCTGCACAAAAAAAGCCGCAGTCACCCCCAGCTGAGGATAACTGCGGTTTTTGTGCGTGGTAGGATCGGTATTTAGGTTCTGACATGTCTCCAAAAAGGGCGCAATAGCCCCTCCCTGGGTAAAAAATCTGACCTACAAAATCTGACCTAAATACAAGTTGAGCATAGCACCTTTTTTATTTCCTGAACAGTTGCGCTTTTCGCTACAAAGAGGATGATAGTATTTTTGTGATGGCCATGTATGGGAAAAATCTGAAAACCTATGCTTTTCTAAAGCACAGAAACTGTTTTTGGGGAGTGTTACTCATGAACGCCCCTGCTTTGTTTTTTATAATAGCAGCCATAGAAACTGGTTGGGCAGAAAACGGCCCCCGCTCATTTGAGCGGGGGCCGTTTTCCATTTCATCCGAATTTTAACTATGACCCAATGTGCCTGTAATTAGAGCCTGTTGGAAAAAGTGCGCCCGCATCAATTCACACTATTGAAGGAGATCACTGCTTGAGATGAGTTGTCCTCCGTAAGTATACATGGAAAAGTCATCATCGTTTATGGCGGCTCGCATATCTTCAGGAATGTTGTAGACATTATTCATCAGATAGAGCTGATTGTCGATTTTCCCGACAAAGACGTAGTAGTCTCTTGAAAATTCTGCATCTGCTCTTTCCATATGGACATTGAAAGCGTATAGATTTTCGGAAACAGCGGATGCGTCCAAAATATCGTATTCGACAATTTCTATGTAGGAGTGTATATAAGCGTCTTTTTCAAATTCTTCCTCAAAGTGACAATAGGAAACTGAACTATCCGGGTCATTTTTGCGCGTTTCGAGGTAAGAAATCAAGAATTCATATACGTCCTGCGGAATATTGTCCGGCACAGATATCGGCGTGGCATCCTTTCGGAGATAACCTGCGATTAAGAGTACCACCCCCACAAGCGCAACAACGATAATGAATCTACGCTTATGACCAGTTGTAAAAAATTTCATTGCTACTATTTACCAGTCCGAGTTGCAGTAGTGGATAGTGCCAGAGTAGGGAGCAGTGCCTGGGTCCCTGCTCTGCGCATATCCATAATAGTAGTAATGCGGACTAAAGCTTGACTGAGGATAGCTAAATTCAAAGTACTGCCCACATTCAACGATATTGAGATACGAGTTGGCAGGATGAAATCCGTCGTCATAGTAGGCGAGGCCCACGATTCCATCGACGTTATCGCTGTTAATCATCCCCTGAATCAGTAAATTTCCCCGGGTCAAATTATTTTTCGTAAAATAACTATCATCTTTAGTATGCAGACTGTGTTTCATGGCTTCCAGTTTCATAGTAAACATGACATAAGCCGCTCCGAGAGGAACCGCTGTTTCGTCATCGTGTGATCCATCATCAATCTCGTCTACGATGATGGGAATTTTGTTTCCTTCTGCATCAATATCCCAGATAATATCCAGATATCCGTCGGCGTTGGGGATATCTGTGGCGCTACCAGATACACACAGCACCATGCACATAGCCAAGGCCAAGATAATACTTACCAACTTTTTCATTGTTGCCTCCATTTATACATAGTTTCCAGTATGAGGTACAGATGGAAACTGTACCTCATACTGCTTTGCAATCTGTATCAAAATTTATTCGCACTTAGAAAATAAACGACACCCTTATTAGAATTGTAAACAGAGATGGCGCGCGACTCCATTTGGCTGTACATCCGGTCGTATTCGGCAGCATCTTCCAGAGCGTTGCGCAATTGAGAGGGTGACGTTTTGATAGGTGAGTGGGGGGAAATTATTTGCTCTGCTGACCGCTTGCAAGTTCGGACCGCACTTCGGTAATAGTCTTTCCGATTACCTGCACAGGCTCTTCAGAATACCATCCCAATGTGCCAATTACATTGCCGTCCCTGTCGTACAGGGGCTCGGAGGTGGCGGCGTTGAGAATCGCCATTTCTTCCGCGCTGATGGGAAGCTCCTTCACGCAGCGGACATAGCCGGCAAGCCCATCGTCGTTGACGGCCGGAGTCAAATCAGGAGAATATCCCAGCAGATCCCGCAGAATACTGGGGCCATAAGTCTGCCCCTTGGCATTCACCGGGTAATTGCCGTCTACCAAGACGTCATCTGCCAAGGCCATCAGTTCCTGCTCTTCTGTACTTCCGGCTGCCAGCCGTTCCCGAACAGTTGCCATGTCATTTTCCGCAGTGTCGGTGTGAGAAAACTCAACGTTAAAGCTACCAATAACCTTTCCGTCCAAATCATACAGGTGGATAATCTTACCCCCATAGCGAGTATCGCCGCAGCGATCATCCGCAGCAATCAGATCATCGCGACGCAGGTATCCACTTTGTCCTTCGGTACCGACGGCGGCAATCAAATCAGGATATTCTGCAGTTGTTTTAGCCATCAGCAGAGAACCATAAGTTTCTCCTTTGGAGTTTACACGAATATATAGTGTGGTCAATACGCTTGCAGTCATAGAGCGGCTTCGTTCATCGTAAGTACACCGGTCAAGCTCACAAATGCCGAACCGCTCCAATTCTTCTGCCATCTCAGCAGGAAGGCCGATGGTGATATCCATACGGATGTGAACGGCGATATTCTCTTTCCCAAAGCCGAAATGCTGTACCATAAAACCACTTCCTGCTGAAATCTTCCTCCGGAGTAATTTGAGCATAATACAGCATCTATGGCCTTGTCAAAGTGTTTTTTAGAACGCCTTTTTCGTTATTTTAGAACATTTGCAATAAGTTCTGATTTTTTGCACTTTGGGTCTTTTTCACCAAAATTGTTGCGGAAATGCTGTTGCGTAAAATTTTTATGAACCGACTTCGACAGCCTGAACGCAAACTCTCTTGGATGGCTGATCCGCCAGACAAGTGATGATCGTAATGCGGTTGTCCGATGTAGCGTTGAGATAGCTCCAGTCTGTCCAGTCGATAATGCCGACATAGCTGACGGAATAAGTCCTGGTACCTTCGCTGGTCTCATAGCGGATGGTGTCTCCAACCTTGAGGTCTTTAATGGAGCCGATGTTATAGCTGGAGCCGCGGTTATGACCGCAAAGGCCGATGTTGCCATCCCACGCGCTGGTAGTGGGGAAGTGTCCCACGCCCTTTTTCATCGCAGCTGAATCGGTGCCATCGAACGCTTTGTAGCGGATACCGAGCTGAGGGATAATCAATGTTCCAATGCTCCCATCGGAACGCTCGACCTGGCTGACAGCGGTAAACTGAGAAACCTGTGTAGTAGGAAGCTCAGTCCATTGAACGGGAAGACCGCTTCCCGTACTGTCCGGGAATGCACTGCTGGCTCCGCTGTTGATCCCATATTCCAGCGTGGAACCACCACCCACGCTGACAGACGGCGCGCCATCTGCCAGCGGATCAAGAAAATCCACCGCATTTGTCCCGCCATAGTTGTATCTGGCTCCATAAACCTCCTCGTAGGAGGTGTTGCCGTACTGTATGAAGGCCGGCAGAAAAAACGGTAGACGATTCCAGCGTAAGGATCTTAAGCGAAAACCGCCGGAGTGGTGTCCTCTCCGTCTGAACCCGCCTGTCTGCCGCATTTACGGTTTCAAAGATGATTTTCAGGAAATGATGGAGCGCAAAGCCTGGCTCTCCATTGATCCGAAAAAGCAGAACTGGTGCTATCCCCCAGCCTATCGCTATCAGTTCCGCAAGGAAATTCCCCTTGGCATGAGTGCGGCACAGTTTTACGCCGCAGTCATGGAGGAGCCTGTTGAAGATGTTCTGGGCGATGCCTCGCTGAAACCCGGCGAGCTCATTGAGATCGACAACGGGCTGAATCCCCAGTTTTTCTACTACTACAACAGCATGACCGTTATTCCTGCGAAAATGATCGGTTTTGAAAAACCGGGGAAAGCGGGCTGTCATGACTAAATCTCCCCACGCCTGTGGAGGAAAGCCGCGCATGAGGCTTTATAAAATCTTGGACGGCTTTATCCCTGGAATGCACAACGCCCCTGTAAAATTGCCATCTTCACAGATGGACACACCATCAAGGTATTTGAAAAAGTATATTTCCGCAACGCCGCATTTGACACACCGTTTCCCCAACGATGGGAGCGGCACTCTTTACTGGAGAGCTATGGGACACCCCAGGCGGTGGAAAAACGCTTGCGGAATAGCGGACTGCTGAAGGAGAACGACTATGAATGAACACCCCGGATGCACCTGTGCTGACACCCATTGGGATGGATGCTCAGCGGTGCCGGAGCATTGCTCCAACAACTTTATCCCAACCGGTTGGGAGCTGGAATATGAATCTTTCAATCAAGCAGAACCTCGCCGAATGGTCTTCTATCTGACCGGCCGGTGTCTCCACTGTGGTTGGCGGCCAGCCAAGATCGGCGTTCTAATCCCCGGCGATCTCACTGGCGACGCGCTCTTTGCCCACATCTACCAGCTGATGGAAACCTACCGCCCCTTTGATACCAGATTCAGCAACGGTGCGTATCGCTCAAGACTGCCCATGCGCACCCACTGGTATATGGAGCAGGATGACCTAAAGCGCGGCGAGAAAAACGCTCAGTTTCTCCTCCTGTTCCATGAAGACGACCAGCTTGCTGTGGAAGAGTGGATTTGCCGCACTCATAGCGAAGACCCATATACTGCTCCCCGGCGGGACCGAAAGAGCACTTTGTTCCACGCCGTTCTGGATCGTGCCAGGGCCAGCGGCGACCTCCGGGAGATCGAGCCTATTCTGGACTATTATCTCCCCACCAAGAAGAAATGCTTACCCTCAGAGGATGATACCTATTTGACAGACTACTCCTTTTCCGCAGTTGCCAGCATAAGCTTTGGCTGTGAAGGAATTTTTGTTGATTTGTCCATTGTGGGGAACTTTGACGATTCAGGCAAAGACAGGTGTTCTATCGGGTCTTTCAAGACGCTGTGCAGCGATGCCGAGGCCAGCCGGCTGATGGGTCAGCTATGCGGCGTACTGATGTATCACACCACTCAGTATGTCAACGAAAACATTCACCGCTATACTCCGACAAAGGAACTCCATGCCGAGCAGGTACGAAAAGCGGCCCAGATCTTTAAGAACGGTCAGGCAAGCGGAAGGCAAAGTGACAAAACAGAAGGGAGTGGTACATAATGGCCGCTCTTATAGAGTGCCTTCTGTGCGTTACTGGTGATTCCGCGTTTTTGAACGCCTTTGACAAAACCTTCCGAAGTGGATACGGCCCTCAATGGGCCGACCGCCCGGAAACGACGGGGCCGCGGTATTCATTCCACGCCCTGTTTCCCGTACCGGAGGATGTTCAGCGCCGCGGCTTTGATACTGCCGGACATCTTTGGTGTCCAGATTATTGGGAGTCATCGGGAGATTTACAGAATATGCAGGTCAAGCGTGTGCCTGGAGAGCGGCGTTACCACTTTTTTGCCCCTGGAAGGCAGCCCCAAAACCTGTTTCGCATTGTCTCCCATGACTATCCTGTTCTGACCTTCCATCTGGCTGTCCACAAAAGCAGCGAGGAATGTCTGCACCAGTATATTTTTAAAAACGGAGGCTACCACGGCGGCTACTGCCGCGACACAGGAGATGCCTTTGCCGCCATTCGGAAAGAAATGGGGTTTGCGCCATGACTTTTTTGGAATGCTGCGAGAGGGTATGTGAAAAGGGACTGTGTATGATACGCCCACAGGAAGGCCATCCCGCCCAATACGATCTGCTCCCATTTGAGAATGCGGAAAAGGAAGGCTGGATATGGCTGGACGCCACCACAGCAAACATCGTTTGTCAGATTTACAGTGTACTCTCACCGGACAGGCAGGAGAAGTTCCGTTCTTTGCCTGCGTCTGTGATCCTGAACTTCTGTTGGAAGGTTGTTCAATGAAAAATTATCTGTATTTGATTCAAAACATTCGGGACAACGGCGATCTTTACTACGCCGAACATGGAGAAATGGGCGGTTTGCCGGATGCCATAGGCTATGACACGCTGCCCCATGCCAGAAAATTCCGCACCTACGAGGAAGCTCAGGCTTACATCGGCGCACAGCTTCCAGCGTGGGCAAGGGCCTGCCACCGGATCGTGGCGCTTGATGCTGCGGCCTTTGCATGGCAGCATCAGGGAATTTCCGCCCTGCTTGCCGCCGGCGCGCTGATTCCAGTCCATTTTCTGATGCCAACGCCAAACCAGCTTCGGATATGGAGACATTAGAGGAGGAAACCGCATGAACCTAACATTAAGAGATAAAATGCTTGCCCGGATGGAGGAAGTCCGGGGCCAGGTGGCGGAGCGGGACGAGCTCATTGAGATCATCGCCATTGCTCTGCTGACAAAGAAAAATGTTTTTATCCTGGGTGATACCGGCCAGGCCAAGAGCGCCGTGATCAACCTGTTCCGCGCCGGCATCACCGACGCCAGACAGTTTGAACGGCTGATGTCCAAACAGGCGGACGAGGATGTTCTGTTTGGAAGGCTGGATCTGTCCAGCCTTATTCCCGGCGGCGTGCCGTCGGACATTCTGGAGCAGGATCAGTGCTACCAGGAAATGCGGCGGGAGCTGGAAGCCCAGATGCAAAGCTACCACCGTGGAGACACGGATCTCGGCCTTCATCTGGAGCAGTTGACCACAGAGATGGAGCGGTATCGGAAGGCCCTTTCCGAACTGCACAGCGGTGAGCCGCGCATGATCACAAAGGGCAAGCTGCCGGACAGCCATATCGTCTTTCTCGATGAAATTTTCAAGGCGTCCGACGGTACTTTCGCTCTTTGAGCGATGTGCTTGGATCGCCTCTGGCACAGGCAGCCCAGACGTTTCAGCGGGGAAGTGCCGGTTCTCACCGGATTTTGAAAGCCACAAAGCTGGAAGACGCGGTTTACCGTGATCTGCGCCGCGGCGACGATAACCTGGACACCGTGGAGAAAACCTGCGGTGAAAAACTCTCTACCTTTCCTTCTTTGAGCCGCGACATCTATCAGAGTTTTTATTCTCTGAATGTGCGCAAGCAACCGGATACCGCCGTTTCCGAGCAGGCCCGCCGCTTCAACGCGCCTATTCTGGACGAGGTGATGGGCGGCGAGGACTACCCTGCCATCAAGTCCGCCTGTGAGGGCCGTCAGATTCCGTCCTACGAGGCCGCCGGTGAATTTATCAGCCAGGTGGCTGGTCAGCTTGACGACTTGTTGGAAAAGGCCGGCGGTGAGAAAAAAGCCCTAAACACGCTGGAGCGGCTGGAGCAGAGACGGGACGAAAGCCTGGAGGCGCTTCAAAAGCTGATGAAGCAGGCCGCAAAGGCCGGTCCCGGGCAGCTCCCTGATTTAGAGCAGCAGGTGGTCAAGGCCGCCAACCGCGCCCAGAGCCAGGTCAACCAGGCCGACGCTGTGGGGCGCATGGTGCGTGACCAGATGCTCCAGAACAAAGATGCCATCTCCGCCTGTGTCGCTGCCGCTGCAAAGGCGGCGGCAAAAAAAGCAGAGGGCGTAGCCTCGGCGATCATGGCCTGGGGCTATGGCCCCGACTGCAACGATCCGGAGCAGAGGGCGGCGGATATGGAGCTGGCCGCCCGTGTCAGCCAGAGCAGCGTGCTTCTGGAGGTCGCCCGTTACCTGGGGCGCCTGAAAGAACTGATGGACGGCAAGCGGAAAAACGGCTATGCCTATGGCCGTGGCGAGAAATACAGCCTGGAACTGGGCGGCGACATCAATCGGGCAATCGCCTCGGAGTTTGTTATGCTGTCCATGCCGGAGACTTTACCGCTGTTTCTGCGTAAACTCCAGCGGAAAACACTCAAACAGTACCAGCGCCGGGAGCCCATCTGCAAAGGGAGCGGCGACATCATCTGTATGTTGGACGAGTCAGGTTCTGCGGAAGGACAAGCGCCCTGGTGCAAGGCGGTCGCTCTGGCGCTGCTGGATATTGCCATGCGGGATCAGCGCCGCTTTGCCGTAATCCATTTTGCCGGCACAGGCCATTTCCAAACAGATTTCTTTCTGCCGGGGCAATACACCCGTGAGAATGTCCTTCACTGCGCCGAGACATTCTTAAACGGAAATACCGACTATGAAACGCCGCTGCGGGAGGCCCTACGGCTCATGGAGCAGGAGGGCTTTGAAAATGCCGATATGGTGTTTGTCACAGATGGCGCGTGCGCCCTTCCCAGCAGTTTCCTGGAGCATCTGAAGCAGAAACAGGCGGCGAAAGGATTTCAGATTACTGGCATCCTGCTGGATCAGGAGTCCGCCGATTTCGAGTTCAGTCTCCAGGAGTTTTGCACCAGCATCTACCGCACCAGCCAGCTCTCCCATGACCAGATTGCCGAAAAGATTGTGGCGGGCCGGGTAGTGTAGCAAAAGATACCGGATGCAAACACGAACAAAGACGCTATGAACGCCAAAAACGGTAAAATTATTTACGAAGCAGGCAAAAATTGTTGTCTCTGGCCCAAGAAATCTCACGAGCCTGGGACACATCGCAGAGGACTCGATCAATTCTGTGAATCGGGCGGGAGCACTCCGCAGGCGGTTTCCTATATGTCTATGGAAACGCAGGACTAAGTTATAAAAGGAACCGCTGCCCGGCAACCTAAAGTTGTCGGCCAGCGGTTTTTCTGTTTATATAGGTTTATTGGAACAGGAAAGAGTGTATCTGCCCGCACAACTGCTTTTCAGATACATGAGCAGAAAAATATTCGGGAAAATCTACAGTATTCTGGCTACTATCAGAAAGCGGAGCGGAACACGATACGTTTTGTTTGCCAGCACTTTCAAAAGGATTACTCATGCAGGGTCCATGGTGCGCTTTCCAGTTCACAAGGATTACTACGGCAAGCCCGTGCATCACATAGGCGCATCAAGTTTAAAATGGCTTCTGTCCCCACCCGACAGCTCCCGGCCAAGACGCTCTGGGCCTAATTACTATTTTATTTTTTCCAAACAGTCCCAAAAACAATCAATAAAATTCCAATGCCCATCAAAATCTTAGATAGCAATATTGAGTTACTCATAGCCACACGAACATGTATCTCAGTATTGGTAAACTGGGATATATTTGAAAGTGTAGTTCTTATTACCTCTCCGGACACAGAATTGAGAACTAAAGCCAGCAAACCAGCAGACAAAGATACTATCCCTATGATTATAAAACACTGTTTCATAAACCATTCTCCTTTGCTGTTAATATTTTTCACAGTTTATTCCTCCTCAGTATTTCACAAATCCAGAAACACTCACAGTGTAATTGGAGTTGTTTCTTACCGCAAAGGTATAGGTCCCTCTGAGATCTATTCTGATTGTCTGGTTAATACTCCCATTACTTCCTGGTACGGAGTAAAATACCCCGTCTGAGTCAATCAGCCCGAAGTCCATACTCGCGGATGCAGGAGCGTAGGATGCGGTGATGGTAATGGTTTCTCCATAATCCATCGGAAAGCTGCTACTTGCTTCCGCCAGAGTATTTGCAGGAATCTCAAAATCAAATTTACCTGTTGCTCTTGGTTCTGCGTTTTCTGTTACCCGCTCTCCAATATCAGCTTCAGCCGCAGGAACAGAAAAACAACTGAATATTGCAAGACAGGCAAACATTAAACAAAGATATTTTTTTATCCTCACTGGTTTCGCCTCCCTTCTAATCCCAATTCAAATCAAATTTCGGAACCTCATCTAAAGTAGTATCTTCTCTTTGGAGCGTATGTAAATCATCCATATCATTCTTCTGGTTATTTTTATACCAGGAAAGAACACATCCCAACAGCACAAAAACTACCGCGCCGATTACAAGCCACCTAATCCTCTGCCTTCCTTTTTTCTGTACCTCCCGCTCTGGCCCACTCTCTGCAACCGGGGTTTCCGGAGCCGCTAGAGCCGCAGTAGGCAACTCGTCCGCACTTTCGTCAAGCAAATACTCCAGCGGAACGTTATAAAGCTTACTCAGAGCCTGCAAATTTTCAGTTGATGGCCTGGACGTCCCTGTTTCCCATTTCGTTACAGCCTGCCGGGATACATCCAGCTTTTCCGATACATCCGCCTGAGACAATCCTTCTTTTTTTCGTAAACGCACTAGTTTCTTATCTAAAGTCATTGCTTACACCTCCAAATCTATCTCAATAAGAAACGAAAGTAAACCGCGCGCGGTTTACTTTCTGGCAACCGGCGGTTGCCAGTCGGTTTTTTTGAGGTCTTAATATAAAAATATCATTCTCCCGACAATGTCTTTGTAAATTCTGTTATAGAGTCTCATAGATAGTCTTTCAGACCTGTCCGCAGCACCTCGTTGATGGTTTCCGTAAGATTTTTCTCCTCCAGTGCCTTCTTTCTCAGTGCCTTATCTAAATCCCTATCCAGAAAGTAAGCCCGCTGCACTCTATTCTATTCTCAGCAAGCGCAAGCATAGGTAAATTGTAGCAAGTCAAAACCGCTGACCAGCAACACGAGGTTGCTGGTCAGTGGTTTTTTTGTTTATACAGGTTTATTGGAACAGGAAAGCGCTTATCTGTCCGCACTTGCTATTTATGTTATATAATGTGTATTGTATACGCCCTAGGTTGTCAAGAAAACCGGCACCGCTGATAGCGGTGCCGGCCTTGTTCTATTTATTTTCTAATCGCTCCTCCCAAACCGAACGCCCTGTACTAGAATAGCCAATCTTCTCCATATAAGAAACAACGTTTCTGCTTTTTGGATCAATAGCAATGTAGCAAAAGTTTCCATTGTCAGTTACCCCATAAACCATCATTGCTAAAAGAGGTTTCCGCGTTTCTATATCCCTTAAATATTGCAAAGCAAAATGATATCCAACCGCCCATCCATCACTTTCTGGAACCGGCTTAACTCCATACTTCTTTGCAATATTAACTGCATCTGTTGAGTCAATACAAACATCTTTATCTAATTCAATCGTCGCATAGGTAGGCATTTGCACCTCTTGGTTATAGGCAGTCTTTCCATTTATAACAAAGACACTATACTGCTTTTCTTCTGAATCACCGGCAAAAAGAATATTCCAGCACCTGCGTTTACCATCATTTCCATTTTTTTCATTCAGAATATCCCCTGCATCAGTGCTAATTATCTGGGCGACCTTTGCATCTGGCTGCCATGCATGAGCATCCATTTCGGCAATGTAAATTGCTTCTTTCAGCGTAACGGCATTTTCATCTATTTCAGTTCTTCCCACCACTATAAATAATATAATTGCACTCGCAACTAAAAATATAGTGGATTGCACAAAATGCTTCATTATCAGCCTGTCAAACCATCCATAAAGTATAATTGAACATCTCGTTTAACTCCGTATTCTAACGCCTCACGACGAATTTCAGCAGTATTATCCCCAAAAAATACGTCTGTCCAGTAAAGAGAGCGATTATAGTCAACATCTCCAATATCATTGACAATAAAGGAATTATAGTCCTTCCCTCCAATTGAAACCGTTCTATTTAAGTAATATACAATCGTACCAAAAGGAATAAGGGGCTTAGTCGTATTCGAATTAGCTTTATGTACTGCACAACTCCCAACCCACGGCATTGTACCACTTGCTCCTGGATTCCCTGTTGCGACGTATGCAGTCGAATCTTGGTTATTAAAAATATGCTCGGTTTGAGGAACTAGGACGGACTCATTTACTGGCTCATTCTCTGAATCAATAATTTCAATTTCAGAAAATGGTGAAAACTTATCTGAATATATTCCCTTGATAATTGCATCCGTCAGTTCCTCAGGATCAACATGATTCCTCTCGCTGATATCAAAAACATCGTATTCCTCTTGAATATATTTCCTATACTCTTCATCTTCTTGCATACGTTGAATGTCTGCGCAATTTGATACATCTTCTGTTGCAAAGGATGGCATGCTCAGTGCAAGCAGAATGCAAAAAACGGAAAACAGACTAATCAACCTCTTTTTCATTTTCTATTTCTCCTTTTTGACTTTTAGTTTTTGCTTCTTTTTTTGTAAACGCACCAGTTTCTTATCTAAAGTCATTGCTTACATCTCCAAATCTATCTCAATAAGAAATAAAAGTAAACCACGCGCGGCTTACTTTCTGGCAACCGCCGGTTGCCAGTCGGATTTTTTCTTTTACAAACACGAATAGAGGCGCTATGAGCGCAAAAACGGAAAAGTCATTTGCGAAACAGACCAAAAATTTGTCTCTGGCCCAAGAAATCTCAAGAGTTGGAAGGCACATCGCAAAGGATTTGATCAATTCTGTGAATTGGGCGGGAGCACTCCGCAGGCGGTTTCCTATATGTCTATGGAAACGCAGGACTAAGTTATAAAAAGAATCGCTGCCCGGTAACCTAAAGTTGTCGGCCAGCGGTTTTTCTGTTTGTTGTGCCTGATACTGCCCCGGCCTGTCATGCCGGAGGTTGTAACCGCCATGGAGATCGCCACTTTTCCCCTTAACTATAACGTGAGCGACATTTTGGCAGCGACGTTGCCCACGTTTCCCCTGTTACCATACCGGACCGGTCGATGCAACCTCTTTGTTACTTTCTCGGTGAGAAAGTAACAAAAGCACTTTCACACTGCCACCCCGTTGGGGCATCAGTATGAAAGTGCTTTTGCGCGCTCCCGCGGGGTTACTGGTGGTGATTACCCGCCGCATTCACAGCAGTTAGTCACCACCAAAAGAACACTGCCCCTGCCTCTTCGTTCACGCTACCAACTTGAATTGCTCCACTATCTCTGTTTCTACTGCATCTGAAATTTTTCCAGAATTCAACCATAAATCATATATCCCACCATTTAAAGAGCGATAAATATAATGGTGGTATTCCTCTCCATCAACATTTACAAAAGATAGCAGTTTGTCTGAAAAAAGGTCGCTCTCCAGAGAATATGACTCCCATTCTTCACCTTTTTGAAGTAAGATGATAAGATCATCATAAGTCATACTTTCGATATAATGAGTCACTCCCCCAACAGGTTCCTCAACTCGGTACAACAAAACCGTCTCACCATCTACTGAAACATGAAATCCATTTGGAATTTTTAATCTATAGTCTTCTGCGTTATACCATTGCATATTCGATACAACTAATAGAAATACCAAAACAATACCAACAGAAACCGCAAAGACAATTCCTAATTTTTTAGTCAAATTGTGCGATACTCCCATTAAATGTACACGGGTCTAAAAACTCAAAGAAAAGCCTTTGTGTAGTAGAATTCGTTGTAAAATACTCAATCACGGTCTGATTCAGTCCAATACTTTTGTACGCACCATACTCAACCTCTCCTGGATTAAAGAGAGAGCCAGGAGTAGAATAAATATCCCTATAAGTTAAATAATACGTGCTGCTACGATTATGAAAACCCGCTACATAGCCGTAGTCACCAACAAAGGCATAGTTTGTATATAGCGGATAGCTTGAAGTTGATCCCTCAAAGTAGTACATCCCATCTTTCACAACATCGTGAGTCTTCGTTGGCCATGATGTTCCTCTGGCTACAGATGGAGTCAATATTTCCTTTTGAGTATCTCCTGCAAGCTCAGCAATACGAGCCTCCTCTAAATTTTCATATTCTTCAGGAACATCAATGATAATTCTGTATCCTTCCTTTGCAAGAGAATAGTATCCAGACTGATTATTATAGAACTCCATATAATCAGCAACATAGATTTCTTTATCATTTTCAGTCTGAACTACCTCTACTGCCAGTGAACAAGGGGCTAACGTGAGTGCCAGTGCAATAAATAATACGCAAGAAAAAAAACGTCTTTTCTTCATACCATCACACGTCCTTTCCTTCATAATTCCCTTTTTCATATGACTCTCCTTTCTCTGTGTCACACATTATTAAACTAATAATTTACGAACCCAGAAACACTCACAGTGTAATTGGAGTTGTTTCTTACCGCAAAGGTATAGGTCCCTCTGAGATCTATTCTGATTGTCTGGTTAATACTCCCATTACTTCCTGGTACGGAGTAAAATACCCCGTCTGAGTCAATCAGCCCGAAGTCCATACTCGCGGATGCAGGAGCGTAGGATGCGGTGATGGTAATGGTTTCTCCATAATCCATCGGAAAGCTGCTACTTGCTTCCGCCAGAGTATTTGCAGGAATCTCAAAATCAAATTTACCTGTTGCTCTTGGTTCTGCGTTTTCTGTTACCCGCTCTCCAATATCAGCTTCAGCCGCAGGAACAGAAAAACAACTGAATATTGCAAGACAGGCAAACATTAAACAAAGATATTTTTTTATCCTCACTGGTTTCGCCTCCCTTCTAATCCCAATTCAAATCAAATTTCGGAACCTCATCTAAAGTAGTATCTTCTCTTTGGAGCGTATGTAAATCATCCATATCATTCTTCTGGTTATTTTTATACCAGGAAAGAACACATCCCAACAGCACAAAAACTACCGCGCCGATTACAAGCCACCTAATCCTCTGCCTTCCTTTTTTCTGTACCTCCCGCTCTGGCCCACTCTCTGCAACCGGGGTTTCCGGAGCCGCTAGAGCCGCAGTAGGCAACTCGTCCGCACTTTCGTCAAGCAAATACTCCAGCGGAACGTTATAAAGCTTACTCAGAGCCTGCAAATTTTCAGTTGATGGCCTGGACGTCCCTGTTTCCCATTTCGTTACAGCCTGCCGGGATACATCCAGCTTTTCCGATACATCCGCCTGAGACAATCCTTCTTTTTTTCGTAAACGCACTAGTTTCTTATCTAAAGTCATTGCTTACACCTCCAAATCTATCTCAATAAGAAACGAAAGTAAACCGCGCGCGGTTTACTTTCTGGCAACCGGCGGTTGCCAGTCGGTTTTTTTGAGGTCTTAATATAAAAATATCATTCTCCCGACAATGTCTTTGTAAATTCTGTTATAGAGTCTCATAGATAGTCTTTCAGACCTGTCCGCAGCACCTCGTTGATGGTTTCCGTAAGATTTTTCTCCTCCTCCAGCATCTACTTTCTTAGTGCCTTATCTAAATCCCTATCCAGAAAGTAAGCCCGCTGCACTCTATCTTTATTTTTCTTTTTTCGCAGACTGCTTCAGGGACTCCAGCCCAAGCTCCCGGTCAGGCCCAATAATAGACTTAAATACTGCCTCCTGATTAAACTTCGCTTTACCTGCCATCACGCATTTGCTATTTTTCAATAAGAGTCCTAAATCATCAATTACAGCAGACTTTCCCGCATAGTCAAATATATCATCGGTCCTGTTCGCCTGCACCTTCTCTACAGCCGCCGTCGGCCCCCCAAGGATGGAAATGTGTCGCTCACAATGAAATCATACTCGCCGACAACCGGAGCCACAATCGCCTTCAGCCGGTGTTCCTTCCCAGTCTGGGAAAACTCCTGTTCAGCCCCGGCCAACATGATATTCACCGGCATGACATCATAGTCACCTCTTTGATTAGCTGCTGCGATCATTGGTCATGCTCTGTTTTCTATAATTCTATTGTACTATATAAGCAAATTTATAACAATAAAAATGTAAGTAATAGGAAGAACACCAGCCCGTCGGACTGGCGCCCTTTCTGATATATTCACATTTGCTACCTTCCAGGCTTCTCTCCTTTTGCCACCTGCCCTAAGTACGCATAGATGGATACAAGCGCGTCCAATCCATCATCCCGGCGCTTAATGAGCGTGCGGGGCGCCAAGTGCATTTCCCGCTGTAATTCGCCCCAAGTCTTGCCCTCAAAGTAGTATTTTCGGATAACCTCGGCCTGTTTTTCCTCCAGTTGGGAAACGTAGAACTCCAGCTTAGATAACTGCCGCTCAACGGCGTGAAGCTCCTGAGCGATCTCCATTGTTGTCTCCTGATTGAGCCTATCCTTTTTATCCCTGAACTGTGCAGCGATGCGCATGGTCTTGTCAGAGATATACCCGGCTGATCTGATCCCGTCGATCACCGGGCGGGACAGGGCCATACTGTCAATTACTTCGCTGTCTGAGATCCTGGCGGGGTGCTCCTGCTCATAGCGCAGCAGGATGATCTTCTTTTGAAGTGAGCGGTAGCTTTTTAAGTCTTCAATGACTTGCGCTCTGATATCTGTTGTCCCCATAATAGTACCTGCCCTTTCCGTAAAATACGCACATTTCGTCTCTGTCATAACATAAGGCTTTCTGTCGCTAATAACAGAATAAAGGCAGAGAATAAAATGGGCGTTTTTATGGAATTGTCCGGAACTCTTATAGGAGGGGAAATATGCCCTTTTTCGACATTACGGGGCAAAACAGTATCCGACACCTTTTATTGTCTTGATGTACGCAATGTCGGCTGGGGATAACCCCAGCTTCTTTCGGATGGAACAAATCAGATCGGTGACGCTTTTTGTTCCATAAAGACTGTTTTCCCGCCAGACCCGTTCATAGATCACTTCGCGCGAAAAGACGATAGAAGGATTGCTGGCCAGAAAATAGAGCAGCTTAAACTCCAGTGTTGTCAGGACAACTTCGGCATTTTTCATCAGCACTTTCTGCCGTAATGGATCTATGGTAAGGTCTTTGTAAAAAATGCGGCCGGGGGGAGTGGCCCCGGTAGGATATTCATGGGCAGACGGACGGCGAAGCAGAGAACAAATGGCGGCGGCACATTCTCTGGGGGCGGAGCAGGCCAGGCACATATCAAATCCACGAGTCAGAAAAGAAGCCCGAGCATTGGAGTTTTCTACCGGGAACAAGAGCAACAGGGTATTCTTTGCGTGTCGGAGATCCAGCAGCAGCCCAATCAAGCGGGCAGCATCCTCAGTGTCTGTATCCAGAGCCACTACATCAAAGGTACGAATCATCATCTGGCTGACCGCGCTTTGAATCGTCGAAGCAACACAGGGTTCAATCCCGTTTTTTCTCAATATGGCTTGGGTATCCTCTGCTTGCATCTGATTCGCCTCGATCAGCAGGACACGCTTCCCTGAAACGACGCTACTCGTAATTTCACCTTCCTTTGGGATGCGAATAAATTATTATATTGTCGCAAATTTTATCTGGTATCTGACAGTTTTCTGTCCGGATCGCGCAGAAAAAATCGAACAATATAATTTAAAAGTTCACATATTCTCTGTCGCAGCACTCATGCTTTTTAGCGGATATATGGCACGGTATCCACCCCCGAAAAGATGCCCTCCTGCATTTTTTGCCATTCTGACAACGCATTTCGTTATGGTTCTTCCGATTTTACCATATGCGGAAGAATACTGTCCAGACGCGGTTAGATATAGTACATTTTTCTCTATAAAGTAATGGAAATTAAGAAAAGGAGGACCTTCGGCCTGGGTGTCGTCCATGATCCAGCGTTTTCCCCCCTTTTACAGGAGAATGGAACAGAGCAGTAGCTGTCTCGAAATAAAAATGGCCCGAGGGGGACGCCATGCGGCGTCTCCCCCCGGTTTTTCTATTGGCCGCTTTCGCGGTCGGAGTGTTGATAGGTTTTTTTCTAAAATGGTGCTTACACATAGCACGGAGGCGTCCCGCGTTCTGCAGTCTCACCTGCAAAGCAATGGCCGCAATACTCCCAAACGCCGACACCATCCAAACAACGCTTAAATGTGGCAAAGGTGGATCTCCATGCTCCGGTCGCAGAGTCCTGCCGCATATCAAAGGGTTCTCCCATTTGTGAGCAGGCGCTTCCCATGTGGACGGGCGGCAGACAGTTCATCGCCGCGTCCACTACGGCCTCCTCCACATAGTCTCCGGGTCTTGCGGCAGCATAGTCGAAATTATCCAGGGTCAAAACCTCTTTCCCTTGGTAGGTCATGTTGGGCTGCTCCTCTCTGATTTGAACTCAGTATACTGCTCGGCGCGTTTCGCCTGGAAAGTGCGGGCGCGCTTTATCAGGTCTCCGTATGGGGCGGGCGGCGGTAAATCTTCATGCCGCGCTGTTCAATGTCGTATTTAAAGTCAACTTCATGCCACCGCCCCTGAAAGAATGGGCGGCCTTTCCAAAATCCGTTGCTGCCTACGGCAATAATACCCCAGCCGCTGTCCTCCGGGCCGCACTCCCACCAAGCGGGATCTCCGTCCATTTCCCGCAGCTGCTCCAGCGAGAGCTGCGGATTTACGCGGGCCTCATCTTCACAGGGGTCATAGTCTGCCCAAAGGCAGCAGTGAGCACAGGCTTTCATCATCCGGCCTTTACAGCATGGATATGGATTATCTTCTTCCGGGAGATAGCACGGCGGGTGCTCTTTTGGCCGTTCAACATCCAGGAGAACTCCGCTGGTCGGCACATCATTGTCCCTATCGTTCATCATGGCGCTTCATCCTTTCCTATTCTTCAAGCGGCTTTTTGGTGAACACGCAGTCCTGCCGCCCTGATCCGAAGCTCGTCGGATAGGTAGCGTAGGAAAGGTCGCCCAACTGCTCCAGCGTGTAAAATCGCTGAGAAGTGTCTTGGCTTTTGGCCTGCTCATCATCAAGCAAGTCCATATAGAGTCACCTCCGTGGTTTTAGGTTGAAGGGGACTGCGGTTGCCACAGTCCCCTTCTGGTTTGGTGCCTATGCGGCACGGTTCGCAGCAACAGGTTCGACCTCCCTGGACGCTGTTTTATGGACATACCGGCCCACACAGCGTTCCAGGCGGAATTTCCCGTCCTGGTTTATGTAGCCCTGCGCGTAGAGTTCCCTCACATGGGTCACGCCTCTGGCTGTCACCTCCCGGCATTGCCGGATCATGACTTTCTCCATCATTCACGCCGCATGGGGGAAGGAAACGGAATCCGCGCTGCCTTCCGGCAGGAGCGTTTCCGGCTCCTCACGCTTTGAAAGGCGCAGCGTGTAGCCGCAGTCTTTCAGCAGGCAGTACATGGCCTTGAGCCGCTTAAACTCAAAGTCATCCTCCAGGCTGGCGTTCACCGCCTCATTCTGGATGGCCTCCTGGGGCTGGGGATCATCAGGCGTCTGCTCCGTCACCTGGTTCCCGGCATCGTCCAATGCCGGGCTGTCGGCGGAGACATACGGGGCATCTACCGGGGTGCGGCGGGTCAGAGAGAGCCACAGCCGGCAAAAAAAGCCGGCCACCAGTGCGCTCGTGATCCCCCGCTTCTTGTCGGGGAGATTGACGACATCAGGGGAATGGAGCGTGCCGATGCTGCTCTTGCCTACGGTCAGCTTGGGTGTTTCCACATACTCGGCCTCCAGATAGCAGGAAACGACAGCAGGGCCGGAAAGCGTGACCTCAACGGCACACACGCGCTCCGCGGCCAGGGTTCCCCCGACGATTGCAGCGCACTCAATGTCCATCGCCGCCACATGGCGGGCGGAGATGGTAGGAGAATACGGGGAGCTGGGCAAAGATAGGCTCGGCGGCTTTCTTTGCGTTTTTTTCCTCTTGACGGTTGATGGCGGCCATCAGAGGGTTATCTTCCTCCGGTGTATCATCATCGTCTGTCCCGCCATCCTCTGTTTTGGGGATGGAAGGTGTTTTTGGCTGCGGAGGTTCAGAAACCGGGGATGCCGTTGCGTCCTGCCGGTAAACTTGCTCCGCCGTCTGGCCGGCCTGCTTGGGCTGAGGTACCTCCTCCTGCTCCTGGGATGCCGGCTCTGCATTGGGATCTGCTGCGGGGTGGCTCTCGCTTGCTGCCCGCCCCTCTGTGAGCAAATCAGCAAACGGATTTTCGGCGTCGCTGCCGGTCAATTCTGCAAATCCCCCTAAATCAAAGGGGTTCTCTCCGCTCTCGTCGCCGCCTCCAGGGAAGTTAAACAGGTTTTCACTCATGGTCGCTTGCTCCTTTCTGTTTTTCTGCACAAAAAAGCCGCAGTCACCCCCGGCTGAGGATAACTGCGGTTTTTTGTGCGTGGTAGGATCGGTATTTAGGTTCTGACATGTCTCCAAAAAGGGCGCAATAGCCCCTCCCTGGGTAAAAAATCTGACCTACAAAATCTGACCTAAATACAAGTTGAGCATAGCACCTTTTTTGCCTCCTGAACAGTTGCGCTTTTCGCTACATTGAGAATGGATCACCATAAGGCGATGATGAAGGATTTGAAAGTTATAGCAAGGAAAAAGAGAATGGCTAAGTTTGAGGATAGAGATATCCGCCGGAGGGGTTCGATTGTAGGAAGCATCGTTGACGGTGCGCCGGCAGCAGCCGGCAGCGGGAGAGGCCGCCAGAAGGAGGCCCGGGAGATCAAGAAGCGTGTGAGCCTGTCGGTGCTGCCGAGTCTGTATGAGGATATCCAGAAGATTGCCTATGTGCAGCGGAGAAGTATCAGCGACGTGGTTGGCGATCTCATGGAGCAGTTTAGGGCAGGGCATGAGAAGGAGCTTGCAGAGTACAGAAAAATAAAGAATAGTGAGAAAAACGGGTAAGGCAACCCGGGGTTGCCTGAATGTAAACCGCACACGGTTTACATTTAATGGGATATTGCTTAAAATTAAGGGGTGAAAATTGGTGAAGCTGGATGAAAAGCTGGTCCGCTTGCGGAAGAAGAAAGGGCTTACCCAATTAGAATTGGCGGAGGCCGTGAAGGTGTCTCGGCAAGCTGTGTCTAAATGGGAATCAGGAGGGGGGATGCCTTCTACAGAAAATTTACGGGGCTTGAGCGAGTTATATGGAGTTTCGGTCAACTTCTTGTTTAATGAGGAGGAGCGTAAACCTGAAGATAGCAATGTGCCAAAGGAAAAGACGGAAAACAGCCCTGAGCCAGTTAGAGAAGAGAAAAGGAAGGTTCCAATAAATTAGAAGATTTCTATGAAAAGAGTTATTGATTGTTTTTGGGACTATTCGGAAAAAATAAAATTTTCTTATAACGGAGAATTGCATATGAAAATGAAAAACTTGCTATCAATTATTAGCATGATACTGACTTTGGCTATGAGCCTGGCACTGTGCGTCCCGGCCTTTGCAGCTGAAAATGGAATTCCAACCGATTCAATGGAAGATGCAGAAACGATGTATAATGCGGAAGAAGTTGGAATGACCGAAAGAGGCATTACTCGCGATGCTAGACCGCCACGCGAATTTTATGATTTAAGCAAAGGATCATATTCTGTAGATGGTACATTTGAAGTTTCCATTTATAGTGCACGTTACTTTAAGCCAAATGAAGATGGAGAACTTCGCTACAGTGTTGTTCTTACCTGGGAAAATGAATTCGATGTTTATCCGTACCTTCCGGATCTGACTGTAGAATGTTGGGACAAAACAACGGGTAAACAAGCCACCACAACAACCTTTGAATCAGAGACAGATCACTGGCCGTTTTTGCCTGTAATTCCTACGGGTAACCGGCTTATTTCTGGATTGAATACGGATCATGAATATTATTTTATTTTCCGCAAGAATATTCCCGGAGCTCTAGCGACGGTTACGGGAACTATTTCGCATTAAGTCTAACTCTGCTCAGATGGTATAAACCATCTGAGCAGAGTTAGTTATTGACGGATACTTTGTGGAAGATAAAGGAAATAAACGAATGTTAAAGCAATTATCTAAAGGGTTAAATGCAAACCAGGTAAAATGGATTGCTCTGGTCTTTATGACCATTGACCATATCAATGAATATATTCTTTCGGCGGGGGTGAATCTTGTTCAGAATGGGACATTAAGAGATTTGGGACGCATTGCAGCACCGCTATTTCTGTTTGTGTTGACGGAAAGCGTCCGGCATACAAAAGATAAAAGAAGGTTGATTCTCCGACTCTATATTGCGGGTGCATTAGGAAGCCTCTTTACGATTTCTTTTACAATTCTGGCGAATGAATTCGTTTTTTTCGGACCGATTTACATGGGCATGCCAAAGAATATTTTGTTTACATATACTTATACCGCAATTTATATCTGCCTGCTTGAGTGCGGTATGAAATATATAAGAACAAAAAATATGAAAGGGGTTTTCATAACGGTTGCGGGTGTGATGGCAACCTTTTTACCACAAATAGTTTATTCCATTTATGATGTGGCTGGTTTTCATTCCATAAGTGTGGGTTTTGTATCTTTGCAACGGGAAGTGCTGGCTGCATTTTTACCGCCGACGTTTTTTATTGAATACTCGCTGATGTTTGTGCTAATGGGAATCTGCATTTACTTTTCGAAAGGAAAATGGAAATGTCTTGTATTTGCGGCTTTTTGTGTATTGTCCTATTTGGGTGCGCCGATTGTAAGTAATCTATGGCCGTTTACCGATTTTTTCTGGCAAGGGCAAGCCTGGATGATATTGGCGATTCCTTTTATGTTTTTGTATAACGGAGAGAAGGGAACGGCCCATAAGACATTTTTTTATGTATACTATCCCGCACACAGAGTTTTGCTGTCGTTCGTGGGGGTGTTGATGGAGGGGTAAAAGCACTAAGACTTTTTAATTGATCTGAGAGATTGACATAAGTTAGAATTGGAAACTCGTGCTGAGTTGTCAATTCTAGCTTTATACCGGTTTACCCGTTTATATAATGAATGGGTAAACCGGTATACGGTTATTTTTCTGCGTATGTTGTTGTTGACTTCCTGACCTTTCCGGGATTGGAACTCCACCTCCGCAAGCAGACTGCACGGTGGCAAGGCCAACTCCTCCAGCTCACGCATTTGGAATTTTTTACACTGGCCTACCTGGCCCAACATCCAGGCTGGGTATTCACTCAGGGACAGATCTACGAGGCTGTGTGGCACGAGTTCCCGGAGGACTGCGGCGCGGCTGCGGTCAACATCATCAGTCAGTTCCGCCGGAAGATGGGGCCGGGAAATCCCATCCACACCGTATTCCACAGCGGATATAAATTTGAACTGCCCTCTGATCTGAGATGAAATAATTTGTGCAAGGTTTATGCCAACACCCTGAAAGAAAATGTGCCAGGGGTGTGGGCTTGTATGTAAAATTCATTTCTGCTATACTGTCAATGTGAGTGAAAAGGGATCGCCGTCATACGATGCGGTGATCTCTATTTTTTTGAGGCATTTGATGCCCTGTGAAACACTATAGTACCATTCCCAGTAGGCAAAATAACGGAAAAGATGATTAAAAATAAAGCTGCCGATGGACGCCTGGTTCTATTGATTATCCCAAAGAGCTATTGTAAAATAGCCCCACGAGTTAGCAATGGCACCTTGAAAAGTTCATATTTTCGGTATGCGACGTGTGAGGAGGAACACTCATGAGTGAATGTAAAGCTGATGTTTCCAGAGTGAGCGAACAGTTACCGGAAACCTTGACCGTTCAGGAAGTTCAGAAGATTCTGAAGCTGGGGAGGAATGCTGTCTACAACCTCATCCACAGCAACGCGTTTCCTGTCATTCGGATTGGCAATCTGCTCCGTGTTCCCAAGGAGCCTTTTTATGAGTGGCTTTCCAAATCGCATGTCGTAGACTGTTAGGGTCAAATCTTCAATTATATTGAAATAATTGGAGGTTTTGATTATGGCTACAAAAAGACGCTCAAATGGTGAAGGTTCTTACTGGCAGCTCCCGGATAAAACCTGGGTACACCAGATCACGGTTGGGAGAAAACCGAATGGCGCACCCGAGCGAAAATCGTTTAAGGGACGAACAAAAGCGATTTGTAAACAGCGAAAAGAGGAATGGCTGGCCCAGCAGGCTGAAATCAAGGAGCAGGAAGTTCAACATGCCCAGAGGGAACTTGAGGTCCAGGAACAGCTTATGAAGCTGGGACACTCCCTTGAGTCTGAGGAGCTTTTTGAACCGGCCTTCTTGGGCTGGCTCAAATTGTACAAATCGCCGCCAACCAGAAAGCCGTCTACCTACGGCAGCTACATTGACACTTACAATACGCACTTTGCTGCATTTTTTGGACAGATGCCGCTGTACGCCATCACACAAGATGTCGTGCAGGACTACTATCAGAAAAAACAGCTAAATGGAGCCAGGGCTGATGGAAAGACGGGAGGATTGTCTGCAAAGACGATCCGTAATCACCACATGCTGCTGAAGGACTTTTTTTCCTACGCACAGAAAAAGTACAAACTGGCCGAAAATCCGACGCTGGAAACAAACCGGCCGGAAGTTGTCTCTAAAGAAATGCGTGTTCTGAGCCCAGATGAAATGAAGATTTTTATTGGGGAGGTCATGCGGGAGACGCAGCGTATTGCTATTCTGACCGATTTATTTATCGGGCTCCGTGTTGGTGAACTGTTGGCCCTTGATATCTCTGACGTTGATCTGGAACGACAGACCATCACAGTCAACAAAAACCTGATCCGGGTAAAAACGGTTGCAATCTCTCTGAATAACCCCAACATTAAAATTCTGGACTACGACCCGGAAAAGAAAACCCATCTTGTTGTTCAGAGTACCCCGAAAACAAAAAGCTCCAACCGGGAGATCGCAATTTCTGACGGACTGTGTGAACTGCTGGTGCGCCATATTTTCACAATGGCACACTCAAGCTGGCCCAATCCCAATAATTTATTGTTCCCCTCCAGGGCCGGAACCTACATTGATCCTAAAAGTTTTGAAATTCGCTTGAAGGCGGTTTCCAAACGGTGTGAGATTAAGAAGGTCAACCCCCATGCGCTGCGGCATACATTTGCTACGCGGCTGGTGGAAGAGCAGACGCCGCTTAACATTGTACAGGGCATTTTGGGACATTCCTCAATGGAGACAACAAGAAAATACCTTCACAAGAATGAGGACGTGGAGAGGGGCGCGATTGAAACGATGTCGAGCTATTTGGATATTGAAAAGCTGACTGCGGCGCCAAGGCTGAACGGGGCGAAAAAACGGTCTAAATTTGCAGGGATTGTTCTTCCTGCTTTTTCAGCGCAGGCAGTAGGAAACTCCAAATGAAAAGATCACAAACTTAGTGGCGTTGCCTACTTTACTGCAAATGAGGAAATAGGCACCACAGCACAGTCAGTATCCGCCTGACGGTTGAAAGGGAAAATTTATGAAGGATTGAAATATGAAAATGACCGAAACAACTCTTCGGGCAAAACAAATGCAAATTGCAACGAGACAAGGGGAAATCCCTGAAACCGTTGCGGTTTCAGGGATTTTTGGAGCGTAAGACCAATTGAGATATTTGCGGAAATCCATGACTTTCAAGGCTTTGCGGGTCTTCACCCATTATTTTTTTGCCGTTTTGCTGCGATGGCTGCGGATTTTCCACCCGAGGGTCAATTTTAGTGTTCGACCAAAAAAGATGTCCGCTTTATCCATGTCGAAAGATTGACTGAGGGAAGCGCCTGCTTCATCGGACACGTCATCCAAGGAGTTCGTCCAGCAGGTAGTTGTATTCCGGCAGCTGATCCGTGTACTCTTTCATCCATTCCCGCATAGCTCGCTTTTCCAGATTGGTGGCTTCCGTGTAATCCTCGCTGTGTCCTTCCTGCTCCATAAAGTCGTATGCGAGATTCTGATAGACCTCTTTCACCAATGTTTCGGGATCTTCCAGTCGTGTTACATCGGAGTCATCAATGGAATCCGCCGCAGGCAGGCCAAGCAGAACATACCCGAACTTTTTCGAATAGACCACATCGAGCAATTCAGAGCCTTCAATGTAGTTCTGGAATACCCCAAGGACCCTCTCAAGCTCACTTTTCTTTTCCTCTAATGAACTCATGGCAACATCTCCTTCCTGCCGGAATGAGCAACTTTCCCGGTCTGGTGTATGTGGTTCCTTTATTATACCGCATTTTCTTTGGCCGTGGAAGAGAGGTGGGACGGGAACTTTTCCCAATCACATGGTCTGTTCCATCGTTGCCACCCGGAAATAACCATGAGAATATGCGGGGGCCAGATCAATTTCGCCATCTGGGCAATAGACCCGGACTCCTGCTGCGGTCAATTTTTCTCCAATCGCCGCCAAACCTTCGGCGTCACGAGCCAGACGGTCGCCGTTCATCACCAGCACACGGTCATAGACTCCATGTCGTGCATCACGGATCAGCGTTCGAATGCTCTGTCGGTTTGCGTCCAAGCCGCTCTCATATTGGAGCATCTCTGCGGAAATCGAAAAACCAAGCTGGCCGGCGAGGCTTCGGAGTGCGGTGAGCTGCTGGTTTATGGCGAGACAGTTGCTTTCCGTAGACGCTCCATCTACCCGGCAGTATAGGCAGCACTTAGACATCTGATTTGACCTCCTTGAACGAATTTGGGGAGACGCTACCACTCAGCCCTGACATTCATCCCGGATGAAATCATACAGGGCTTCCGGTTCTTTCAGGCACCACTTAGTTTTTTCATCATCGGTCCAGACTTCATAGTCCGGGGCGGCATCGTAAAGCCACCAGCTGATATAGTCGTACTGGTCGTCGACCGCTTCCTTCAGTACATCCAGCAAGGCGGCAAGAAGCGGCGCTCCGCCCTCAAATACGAAATGTCCGTCTCCCATCAGGGTGAGTGCCTTACTGAACTGTTCGTCTCGATCCTTTTGCGCTTGGATCTTTCGCAGGGCTTCACAGAAGGTTTCCTTGGACAGCATTAAAGTCCCCCTCCCGGATTCTCCCCCTCCGCTTCCTGTTCGGCTTTCCATTTCAGAAGCAAGGAGATGGCCAACTCCTGAGTAGCGGGATCGACGCAGAACTCGAAGAACTTCACAGCCAACATTTCTGGCGTCAGCCCCATCGGGGCGATTACCGCTTCCAACTGTTCCAGAAGCTCCGCATCTACTTGGATTTCCACGAGCTCATATTGCTTTTCATCCATGGTGCGTTTCCTCGCCTTCCGAAGATTCCTTCCGCAACTCGTCCAGTCGCTGCCGGAACAGCTCCTGGAGCTCCTTCCAGACCTGCGGCTGCTTGAGGGTCACTATCGGCTGGTTCAGTTCCCGCTCCAGATCGGCGACAGCCACCGAAAGCGTCTTTTCATCGAACAACTGGTAGTGGCGACGAAGATACTGGACGACCGCCGCACTCTCCTCATCTTCGCTGCGCATGGCATAGCGGAGGGCGCTGTTGATGACACAGGAAAAGTCATCCACATAGTCAAGGTTGAACCAGGAGGCTGGGCAGAGAACCAGGTCATCTTTGCCTTCCTCGGTGATCACCAGCCCAATGTCCTCGCGGCTTATCCTTTCCAGCACGGTGTCCAGGTCATCTGCCAGTGCTTGGCGTGAGAAGCGTTCCATGCTTTCCAGAGGTTGTAAAATCGGCATCCTTTCCTTCCTCCTATCGTCTTCTTTGATTTTGCCAGATGTGAGCACCCGACTCAAGCTGTGCCACAATCGAGGATATGGCTCCTGTTCTCCATATCGGTTTAAATGTGCGCGGATCTCTGCCACAGCGGTGAAACGGGTAGCTTCGTCCAGACGGCTCAGGTTCCGGCAGGTGAATTCCGCGACTATGCCGGGCATATAAGTGTGCCGCCCCAGACTGTACTGGATCGCTGCCAGAACGATATGCCGCAGCCCTCCATCTAAAATGGGAGCGAGGATTCTCACGGAGAACAGCAGCCCGGTGCTTCCTTTTCGGGACTGGAGAGAGAGGCCGTTTCGCTCGGCTCGTTCCATCGTGTGCGTCCAGTCCTGCCGTGCGATGAAACCGGCTACAGGAGCCACCTCATAAAAGCCTTTTTTATGTCTCACGGCTGCACCTCAAGCCCGGCTTTTGACTGACCTTTATACAGAAGATTGTTGGCCTCCATCTCCTCAAAGGTGACCGGCTCGAAGTGATTGACATCCACTCCGGCATTCAGCATTCTCTCGTTTGCCTGGATGAGCGGCCAGTAATCCGCGTCGGTATTGCCGTGGATGTGGCCAAAGACCATGTAGCAGCGCATGATGTGAGGCCAAGACATCATGGGGTAGTGACAAAGTGTGTACTGCCGCTTCCCGTCTGCGACATACAGCAGGTTATTGACGCTTTCAAAGAATCGTTCTGTCTGACAACTCCTGATCCATCCCCTGTCATGATTCCCAAGGATGAGATGTTTCTTCCCCCGCAGCCGCCGCAGGTATTCCTCCGGCGGCTTTTGGCTGCGGTAGATCAGGTCGCCGAGGATATAGACAGTATCCTTCCCTGTGACCTTGTGGTTCCAGTTTTCGATGAGAGTTTCGTCCATCTCCTCGATACTGGAAAAGGGCCGATTGCAAAGGCGGATGCAGTTTTCGTGACCGAGATGCAGGTCAGAGGTAAAGAAGATCATGGGGTTTCACCCTCCTTCTTCATCCTGGGAACTGGGATTGGCTGCCATCGGCAGTATTTTGCAAGTTCATCCTGACGCTCCCGAGGCAGGTTCATAAAATCGACAATGCTCTCTCCCGGAAACCTGTCGTGGCAGTAGGCGGGAAAGACTCCCTCCGGCACGATGCCGATGGACTCCGCTCCGGTCAGGCGGGCCTTCAGTTCCTCTGTGTTTCGGATGCATACGGGAACGCCTGCCCGATAAAGCGCCAGGAAGAAACGGACCGCCTCAATCGTCCGGGTCTCCGCAAGACCGGCCACCACCAGATAGTAGCCATGCGCATCTTGGTGTACGATGCAGTCGATGTGGGTGCTGTTGCCGCCCCGGCATACCTCCCAGGGGTGACCGGTGCGGGGACGCTCCTTCAGCCACCGTGCAAAAGCTTCGGGGGAATCTCCGTCCAGCTTGGACAGTCCCTCGTCCCGCCCATCGGCGTGGAGGGCGTACTGCTCTTTTTCCGATTTCTCCGTTCCGGTGTAACCCATAGCCCGATAGCCCAGGGCACAGAAGCGATAAAAGTCGTTTGCGGTCATGGATGGAAGCCGCTTGTTTTTTTCCAAAGGATACCCCACCGCCGAGGTGAGAAACTCCTCCATTTCCTGCTGGGAGAAGTCCTGGAAGAACTCCTCTTTCCACTGAGGGAATACCCTCCACAGGTCCCGGCGCAGGATGGTTCCGGTTCGATACCAGATGGGCAGCTCCCGCTCCACAAGTCCCTGATAAGAGCCGGTCTCCACCATCTGAACGGCGTCCCGTACCGCCTCCTCCAGCCAAGCGGTGAATTTGGAGATGTCGTTGGGGAAGGAACGTTCTCTGCGGCCATCCACTTCCAGCACATGCCGATGCCCCAAGAATATTGCCCGATACCCGATCTCCTGATCCTCGCCGGCGGCAAAGTGGAACCACGCTGCCTCCTCCGGGAACTCAGAATGCCACCAGGTTTCAAACTCCTCAAAGCTCTCCACCTGGCCGTCCTCCCGCAGCTCCTCAAAGCTGCCGAAGTCTTCGATGGTACCTCGCTCCGCACGGAGCCATAGTTCCCAGCTTGTGTTCTCCGGGCCTGGCTCCAGCCGGTGGAGAAGGTGGAAGATCCGGTCGATGGCCGCATAGGATGTCTCGTCATAGGTGAAGGAGCAGTTGATGTTTCGGTATTCCACCCGACCCAGCCAGTTGATGTAGTGCTTGATCTCCGGCGCTTTCATGTTTTCACCTCCTCCGTATCCGTATCCCCATCCTCCGTTTCCTCAAACTGGAGCTGGAAGAGGGCAGTGTGCTCTCCCACAAGAGCGGGGTATTTGTAATAGACATGGCGGCATAGGGTTTTGTACAGTTCAAGGAGCCTCGGATCATCTCCGAAGTCCACAAGCCCGTCCATGATTCGCTCGATCTCCCGCTCCTCAGTGATACTGCCGTTCAACACCTGCTCTACCAAACGGCTGTATTGCTGATATGCAGCGTCCATTAGGCGGGAAATCTCCTGGACGATCTCACGGATTGCGGCAAAGCACGCCTCCTGCTCCTTGGCCTCCGGTCTTTCTTCCTCTGTCATAATGTGTCCCCTCCCGTCAAGAGCTGCGGCGCAGCCTCCACGCTGTGGAAGAGAAAGTGCATCCGGTCGATATGCTTGTCGATATGCCAGTGCCCACAGAACCAGTGGCCGTATTTGAGTTTCCGCTCGATCTCCTCCAGCCATTTCTCGGTAGAGTCGTCCACGGTACTCTGGTCGATCATCGGAAGAAAGGCTTCCCGCGGCTCATACGGATAGGGACAGGTGTGGGAGAGGACGGTATCTACCTGCCACCCGCAGGTATCCAGTGTCTGGACAACCTTGTCCTTGATCTTCTGGGAAGGCTGCTCATCCGGCCACCAGCCGTAACCTCTGGCCAGCCGGTAGAATTTGTCCACGCTGTAAGCTCCGCCGATGACCAAGTGTCGGAGACCTTCCAGATTAAAGATCTCACCATCCATAGCAAACAGCAGACGGGGAAAGGCTTCCTCTACCCAGACTGTCCCGCCGTTCCACTGCTTCGTCCGATAGGAAGGGAGGCTGGCCGGTCGGATCTCATGGTTGCCGTGGATGCAGAGCATCGTCGGCTTTACGGCGGTAAGAACTTTCTTCATCTCTGTGTCTCGCCGGTTTCGGTAGTAGTTCGCTCCTGCATCTCCAAGCAGAACCAGAGTATCCTGCTCTGTCAGCTTCTTGCTGTCGCAAAACTGTATGACCTCATAGGGGTCTCCGTGGATATCACCTGTGTAATAGATCATTGGTCATTCCACCTTTCTTTTTTCATTATACCAACTCGGAAGCCCCATATCCGGGACTTTCCAAAAACATATCCACTGTTCCAAAAATATATCCAGCTTTACTGGCATAGATCGACTGGCAGTCAATGCTCGTGACTTCCGGTTGATTGCTTTCTCAGGTTCAGACGGTAAAATCAAAGTTGTCTGGTTTACCGTATCTGCCTTGATGCTCTTTCAAGGAAGCTTTCAACGATTTTATAACATCCAGGAGAATCAGCATCTCATAGGTACTGCAATCCGAAAGGAGTAGAGCGATTTCTTCGCTGGCGCACCGTTCAGTGCTGGTGACTTGCTCCATCAAAAGCCGGTCGGGAGATACTCCCAAGGCATTGGCGATAAGCACAAAGGTGTCAAGGCTCATGCTCTTGATTCCGCTCTCTATGTAGCTGATGTAAGATGGCGTTTTATCCACCAGTTCAGAGAGCATCGCTTGCGAAAGGTGGTTGCGCTGGCGGACTTCACGGATGTGTTTTCCAATGACTTTGTAGTTCAGGCTCATAATAAGACCTCCAAAAAAAATTTGCAGTCTTATTATAGTGTTTAGATTATATCATCAACTCGGCCTTATATCAATTTCACCTCAAGTTGATATACTCTTAGAAATAGATAATCTGGAGAATATATTTGAGGGGGGAAGCCGATGACGGAACATGATTTGACCGAGAGCCAGTTAGTCGGCTCCCGTATTCGAGATGCGCGGATCAATCGCCGGATGAGCCAGGCCGATCTTGCAGCGAAGGCCAATATCTCGCTGCCGCATATCAGCAATATCGAAAAAGGCAAGACGAGCATGAAGTTGGAAACTTTTATCCGAATCATCGAAGCCCTGCAAGTATCTGCTGATTCCCTCCTTCGGCCCGATGTGCCGGAGGTGAGAAGCCTATACCAGAGTGAGTTTGACGAGCTGCTGGCCGACTGCTCTCCCAAGGAGCTGGATTCCATCCTGAAGATTGTTCGTGAGTTGAAATCCACTATGGCCAGACGGGATGACAATACCTGAAAAATTGCGAGCTGGAATTGCCGGCTCGCTTCTTTTTTTCTCATCTATCGACCAGAAGTCAAGGTGTTGACTTCTGGTCGATTTTGTTATTAGTCTGCAGATTATATAATGGCCTGGAAGAGAAATAACACAGGGGGAGCAAATATGTCAGATCTGACCGTTCAAAATAGAGAGTCAGAGCAGGAAGTTATGCCCTCATTTGATTTCCTGCTGGAGAGGGAAACGGAACGAAACACCCTTTTAGCGGAACATCGTGCCTGGTTAAAGGAAATCAAGCGGGAACGCCCGCTTCCCAAAACACATTACCGTGTGGCGGTATACATCCGCTACTTTAACCAGACCCGCTATGAGGACTATCTCTCAGCTCATAAAAAGCAATTTCTTGACACACTGGCTCTCTGCCCAAACTGGATGTTTGTCGGTTTCTATGTGGACGAGGGCAGCACTGCGCCCAATATGGAGAGCGCCCCGGAGTGGTCAAGGCTCCTTCAAGACTGCTACGATGAAAAGGTCGATCTGATCATTACCCAGAAAGCAAGCAATATCTCGAAGAAACTCTCCGAACTCTCTTTCTGTACGCGCCTCTTGGCGGCACTCCCAAAGCCAGTGGGCGTTTACTTCGTTTCGGAGGATATTTATACGCTGGCTTCCTATTATCAAGAGGATCTACACGACCTGTACTTTTTGCCAAATCCCGGTTGGAAGATACTCCCTGATGACGAACCCCGGAGGGAAATGCTGCATGATTGACAAGGCCACACGAAAACAGCTTGCGGAGCGAAAAGAACGGGTCCGCCGGCGCATCAACACAAAAGTTGACCCGGAGAACTATGAATTCATTCCGGCCAAAAAGCCTATTGACTATTACGACAATGATATAAGGCAGCGGGTCGCCGTGTATGCCCGTGTCTCCACGGACAATGTCCAGCAGACGTCCTCCTATGAGCTGCAAAAGAAATACTATGAGGATTTTGTTGTGCATCATCCCAACTGGACATTGGTCAAAATCTATGCAGATGAGGGAATCAGCGGGACTTCTCTGGCTCATCGGGACGAGTTCAACAGCATGATCGCCGATTGCCGCAGCGGGAAAATCGATATGATCATTACCAAAAGCGTGTCTCGCTTTGCACGGAATGTGGTGGACTGTATCAGCATGGTTCGTATGCTTGCGGAGCTGCCCAGTCCCGTCGGGGTCTTCTTTGAGAGTGAGTGCATTTTCTCCCTCAAAGACGATTCCCAGATGGCGCTTTCTTTTCAGGCCACCATGGCTCAGGAGGAGTCCCACATCCGCAGCCGGAGCATGGAGACCTCCTTGCGGATGCGGCTGGACGGAGGTCTGCCATTGACGCCCAAGCTGCTGGGGTATTCTCACGACGCAGATGGAAACCTGGTCATCAACCCGGACGAAGCTCCCACAGTAAAACTCATTTTCTATATGTATTTGTACGGATATTCCACCTCCGACATTGCGGCGGCGCTCACCGAGCTGGGCAGGAAGACTTATCTGGGGAATGTCAAGTGGACATCCAACTCCATTGTCCAGGTCCTTCGCAATGAGCGGCATTGCGGGGATGTGCTGACCCGGAAGACCTTCACCCCCAACTATCTGAACCACAAGGCCAGAAAGAATCGTGGGGACAGACCCCAGAGCCTTTACCGGAACCACCACGAGGGCATCGTTTCCAGAGATGATTTCATTGCGGTTCAGCATCTTCTGAACAACTCCAAGTATGGCAACCGCTCCATCCTCCCGGAGCTGCGGGTAATCGACAGCGGTCTGCTCAGAGGGTTTGTGACCATCAATCCCCGCTGGGCTGGATTCAAGCCGTCGGATTATTACCAAGCGTCCGCCAGTATCCATCCACCCGATGAGCAGCAGACGGATGCATCCCTGCCCTCGAGCATCACATTGGTTCCGGGAGATTTTGATATGAGAGGCTTTGAAATCGCCCGCAGTGAATTCTTTGACAATTATCACCGTCCCTATGTACTGTTTCAAGATAAGAGGATCAAGTTCAGCACCACATGTGTTCGGTCTTTTGGGAAAGACAACCATGTGGAGCTGCTGGTCAACCCTGTGGAGATGAAGTTCGCCGTCCGTACAGCGGCGAAAAGCAGCCGCAACGCAGTCGTGTTTTCCAAGCTGTCAGACGGAAAGTATCAGCCCAGGGATATTGCCGGTGCGGCCTATGTAGAAACGCTTTTTCAGTTATTCGGCTGGAGTCCGGATTTAAAATACCGGATCGCCGGAGCGCTGTTTCAAACCGAAACTGAATCTGCGTATATTTTTGATGTCAATGATGCGGAAGCGTTTATTAAATCGTACCTGCTTTCCGGTTCAAAAAGCACAGAACAGGCGAAGGAGCCTGTACAGCCCCTTTCTGTCTCCGGCAAACGGGTGCGGGCTGTCCCGGAGGAGTGGATCGGCTCTTTTGGCAAGCAATATTACCTCCACCAACAGTCTTTTCCGCCCGTTTGCGATCAGAGTGAGGAAGACTGGAAAATCCGCATGGAGGGCCAACTGTATGAAACCGGGCAGAAACTCCGCGTGACAGGATTTGATGTGCTGCGTGATTATATCTGTCAGGAACTCGGTCAGCACGGGAAGGAGGAATCCTAAATGTCCGAAGAAAGTCGGGAAAATGCCGGCGGCGTAATCGCCGGAATGCTTCGTTCCCTGGAGGACAGGCATTTGGATATTGTTCCGTCTGCTGAATTAGAAAAAGCGGAACCGGCAGTTTCTCCTGTAAACAGCAGTAGTGATGAGGTCCTGGAGATGGCCGGTGACTTTAACTACGATGGCTACCAAGTAGTACGCCGTGAGTTCTTCGCCCATATTAATGAGCCGTCTGTAACTTTTAACAATTACAAATTTTATGTAAATACCGCCTGCCTAAACCGCTTCCCACAGGTTGATTATGTGCAGGTACTGGTCAATCAAGAGAGCAGGATCTTGGCGATCCGTCCCTGCCGGGCGGAAGATCGGGATGCCTGCGCCTGGTGCACCAACGGCTCCGGCAGACGTAAACCGAAACAGATCACCTGCAAGATTTTTTTCGCCAAAGTATTCTCACTGATGGGCTGGAATCTGGACTATCGATATAAACTCCTCGGGCGGATAATCCATGCCAAGGATGAGTGGCTCATCGCATTTGATCTCACAGCGACCGAAGTGTATCAGCGGGTGCAAAAAGACGGCCAGAAGCCCAAGTCTTCTCGAACTCCCGTGTTTCCGGAGGGCTGGAAGACGCAGTTTGGACTCCCGTTCCGGGAACACCAGAAATCTATGCAGGTAGACATTTTTGAAGGATATGCTGTATATGGGTTGCGCGATAACATCGCTCCTGCTGCATCAGAGCAGTCAGACGAGGCTGCCTCTGATACTGATCGTAAGTCCGTTTTGGGAGGACAAGGACATGAATCATGAAAATCAATTGCAGGTTTACTTAACGCTGGACCCTGCGCGAAACCGGATTCGAATCCACAGGCAAACGATTCGTCTCTTGAAGAATCCTGCGTATGTGCAATTCCTGGTAAACCCTGAAGAACTGTATATCGCCGTTCTCGGATCGGATAAACCTATTTCAGGCGGGACCGCAAACAAGGTTCGGATGTCAAGCACATCCCAGCAGTCTATAGAATTCTATAGTACGATCCTTATAAAAAACTTTTCCGAACTGCTCGGTGGCTTTGACCTGAGATTTAATTACCAGCTGACCGGTGAGATCGATCAAATCAACCGGGTCGCATATTTTTCCCTCAAAACCGTGAAACAGCTGGAACGCAGGAGGCTACATGACAGAGAAAGCATTTAGGCAGCTTAACATCGATCCGGAATTCAAAAACTTGATTCGTCCACTTCGCCGGGAGGAATACCGGCAGCTGGAGCTGAATCTGGTCATGGAAGGGTGCCGGGAAGATATCATCGCATGGAATGATACCATTCTCGACGGCCATAATCGCTATGAAATATGCAACAAAATGCGCATTCCTTATGGAGTCAAGGAGCTGGATTTCCCAAACAGAGATGCTGCCATCGCCTGGATCTGTGCGAACCAACTCGGGCGCCGCAACATCTCAGAAGAAACCAGGAAATATCTGATTGGGAAACAATATGAAGCGGAAAAGAAAGTACAGCGAAATAGGAATGGCTATAATCAGTACCGTCCGAATCCCAACATCACTGTGGGGAGAGGCCGCCCAATAGATGAAGAGAGCGGCCGGCGAACAGCGGCCCGGCTGGGAAGGGAGTATCATGTGTCCGGCGCAACTGTACAGAAATATGCGAAATACAGTGCGGCATTGGATGCCATCGCACAAAATGCTCCTGAGCTTGTTCCGCACATTCTTTCCGGGGCATATAAGATTTCTTTCGAAAATATCGTTGCTCTATCAGAAATGGGACCCGAAGAATTGAAAACACTTAGTAGAAAAATCGGGAAAAACCCCTATGCTTTCGCTCGTTATAGTGAATCGAGACGATGCCTTTATTCCGACGTTTCTGCCAAGCTCGGCACAGCGGCGGCAGAGCAGCCGGCAATCAAGACGATGCCCGCCTATGACCCGGATGCGGAAGTTGCTGGACTTACTCTTACGATCCCCTCCTGGATGAGCTCCATCGACCGGACAAAGTCCATGGCACATTTGGAAGCAATCTCACCTGCTGCCAGGCAAAACCTCTTGGCAGCGTTGACTGAATTAGAAGGAAAAATCCAGGAAATGCTCAGTGCAATTGAGGGGGAATCCTAATGGAAGATTATAGTATGTTTGTTCCCAATGTTCACTTCGAACAGATTCCCATCAAGAACCTCGTATCCAATCAGGAGTACCAGAGAAATATTTCCGAACAGCATGTGCTGAATGCTGCGGCACACTTTGATTTATATCAGATCAACCCTGTGAAGGTAAGCCGTCGAAATGGGGTCAACTATGTCTTCAATGGCCAGCACACGGTGGAGATCGTCGCACTGGCCTCTGGCTCTCGTGAAACGCCAGTCTGGTGCATGATATACGATGATCTAAACTACGAGCACGAGGCAGATATCTTCGCCAACCAGATGAAGTTTGTCAAACCGCTCCGTCCCTATGAAGTGTTTATGGCAAATGTGGAAGCCGGGAATCAGGAGCAGCTTATGATCAAAGATCTGGTAGAGTCTTATTCTCTTTCCATTGGCCAGGTCAGAAACTATGGCGTTGTCTGTGCTGTCTCCACGCTTGAAAATATATATGAGCGGTTCGGTTATCACGTACTTGATCGAACACTCAGACTCTGCGTAGGTACCTGGGAGGGCGATATGAATTCGCTGTCCGCCAATATGCTCAACGGAATCGCCAGATTGGTCTACACGTTCGGCGATGCCCTGAAAGATGAGACCTTTAAGGAAAAGGTAGGGGAAATGTCGGTCAAGCTGCTTTCGAGAACAGCCAAGGAACGACGTCCCGGTTCTATGGGCTATGCCGAGGCGATGCTTCTGGCCTATAACCGCAAATGCAAATATCCGCTCAAATGGACCAAGCTCTACGAGAAGAATGTGGGGAACAATGAAGGACTGGACATTGATACGGATATGGACGAGGATGAGGGCGGGGACTCTTTTGAGGGAGCCGCCAAAGAATAAGCAAACGGACGGTTCCACCAGGAATCGTCCGCTTGTGATCTTATCATGGAAGGGAAAAGGCAGGGCGCATATACTCTATCGCTCCTCGGCTGAGACCATACTGCCCGGCCAGCCGTTCCCAGTGTCCGGATACTGTTTTGCAGACCTCCTCTGCAGCCTGTTCCGCTTCCTGCGGGGCAAGGCCGAAATAATCGGCTACCTCCAGCGCCAAATCCAAGTCAATGGTGTTATCATATTCACTCACATTGAGGGAAAGCCGGTCCCCCGAGGGGACTGGGTTCACATCATAGAGAGGGGCCAGCCGCCAGCCGGTGGGTGTCAGGAGAAAACCGTGGTTGCGCAGGTGGTCGTCAGTATTGGATACCGCCATGCTGAACACGATTCGCTTCCACAGCTCGGCCAGATCCTGCCGGGGTGATGCCCCGTTGGCCCGGATGAACGCCGCCAGATCCAGATAGCTGCTTCCGTCCGCTGCCGAGGCTCCATCGGTCTTGCCCAGCAGGGTCATGGCGGAGGCGAAGTGGATGCGGCGGCTGCCATTTCGGTCAAATCGCTTGACGAGAAAGGTGCTGCCGGTCTTGGAGAACGTCTCCAATTTGGATTCCGGAACATCCAGCCCGCAGAGCCGTGCCAGGTCATGGACGACCTTCTCCCACGCACCGCTGTTATATTCATCATGCTTGGAAGGGAACTTGGCGATCCACAAGGCGCCATCTGTGGCCTGCACCGTAGCTTTGGGTCTTGCACCGCCCAAGGAGGAGCCAGGGGCCAGAAGCTCACGTAGCCATTTTTCATTCAGGCCGCTCTCATCGTTCTCGAAAGCGATAGAGGCGTTTTCCAGCGTCCGAAGGTTTACCCACGGAGGCGTCGCAAACGCTTTATCGTTCGAAAGAAATTCGCCCCCTTCTTCCAGGCTGAACCGCAGTGCCCCCATACGGGATTCGTCATAGACACCCAACAGGAAATCGCTCTCCGTAAGCTTTCGGGGTTTTCGGTCTTCTTTTCTGGCATCGATGGCCTCCTTGCGCCTCATCAGCAGGCGTCCCCAGCGATCCGGGCAGGAGTCGGAAAACAGGCCAAAGAGCTGCTTGTTCAGCGGCACATACTGCCGCCCACGGTAGAGGGCCAGATCCGGGTCCAGAGAGAAGGAACTCTCGGCAGATGACAGCCAGGCCGGATCATACTCAAAGGAAAAGGTCTCCTGTCCGCGGACGAAGCCACAGCGCAGCCGCCCCAGCAGGGTGGGTGCCTCTCCACGCCAATTTTCATATACATAGATGGTCTTTTCGTCCTGCGCCATTGGCTACTCTCCTTTCTTGGGCGCCCGCCGTCTGGTGGGCAGCGCCAGATCTTGCAGTTTCCTGCCGAATTCATCATCTTTTGCAATAAGCAGCAGGTTGCTGTCCATATTGTTTAATGCGTGCAACACAGCGGCATAGGAGCCGATGGATACCGTAGGGGTGCCTTTCTCAATGGATATAAGCGTGGCTCGGCTGATCCCGGCACGCTCTGCTACCAATTCCAAGCTTAACTTCCTGCGCAGTCGGGCCAGGCGAATCTGCTCACCCATCTGTGCCAGGATCTCCCGTGTTTGCGGCATGATGACCGCAGCTTTTTTTGCCATGCACAATCACCTCCTAACATAAATTATACTATATTATTTCGGCGATTATGTCAATTATATTTGAAGTTATTAACTTTCTTTTTCCAGACGTTCTTCGATAAGATACCCTCCTCCGAAGATAATGTCCAGTCTCCCGTCGGGATACACCTTTACACATTCGATCATCTGGTGGACGATGGTATCGTCGTACTCCATCTTTTTGGATGCTCGGTCGGCGATGATCTGCTGTAGTTGAAGGATTCGGCTGTCATTCGCCTGATCGGAAGCAAGTGCTTCTTCGAATTTCTGAATCCGTCCTTGCAGGAGTTCAATGGTATCGGAAAGTTCCTTGAATTCAGCTTCGTGACTCTCGATACCCTCTCCGCTTTCCGCGCTCTCATTGATAAGAGATACCATTTTTCGATTCAGCCCATCTATTTTCCGCCGGAGCAGGTCGATCTCATCTGTGCCTCCGGTTAGGCCGATTGCTTCACCAATGGTTGCCCGCATGAGTGCCATATAAGTGGCCTGGTCTTCCTCGTTGAATCGGTTGATTGCCCGAACAATAGCGGCGTGGAGGGCGGTCTCATCTACCGTGAGCGAGGTTTTGCAGTAGCGCTTTCCATAGTCTAAGCGGCTGATGCACCGCCAGACAACTCGCTTTTTCCCTCGGGATGTCCAAGTCACGCGCTTATATCGGCTTCCGCATTCGGCGCAGATCATCACATTGGATAGTGCGTACCGGGAGTATTTTCCGGTGGCTGTGGTAGCCGTTTTGGTGGAATTTGGCTCCCGGCTCATCCGCCTGGCGAGTTCTTCCTGCGTTTTGTGAAAGAGCTCTCGGCTAATGATACCAACATGGCTATTCTGTACATAGTACATGGGTGCCTCACCTGTGTTTTTGCGGCGAACCTTGCCAATACAGTCAATTGTGACCGTCTTTTGAAGGATGCTGTCACCGCAGTATCGTTCATTCCGAAGAATACCCTTAATCATGCTCGCAGAGAAGGAGAATCGTTTTCCTGGTATCTGGAGATTTTCTTCTCTGAGTTTGGTTGAGATCCGGTTGATGGTTTCACCTGACAGGTACATATTGAAGATCCTCTCCACGACGGATGCCTCCTCCGGGACGATCTCCGGTTCTCCGTCTGCACCCTTGCGGTATCCCAGAAGGCACTTATAGTTGAATATGGGCTTGCCCTCCTGAAATCGCTTACGAAAAGTCCAGGTGACATTCTTGCTGATGCTTTCGGATTCGGACTGTGCGAACCCTGCGTAGATGACCAGATAGAGTTCGCTGTCGATTTGCAGTGTGTCTATATTTTGCTCCTCGAAGTAGATGCCAATCCCTCTTGCCCTGAGCATTCGGACATGGTCCAGGCAGTCCACTGTATTACGGGCGAAGCGGGAAACGGATTTCGTGATGATATAGTCGATTTTCCCAGACAAGCAGTCGTTGATCATCTTCTGGAACTGGGGGCGCTTATCTGCACGTGTCCCGGAGATGCCCTCATCTGCGTAGAGTCCGGCGAACTCCCATTCGGGCTTAGCGGCAATCATCTCGGTATATACCTTTTTCTGGTTGGTATAGGATGTGAGCTGCTCCTCGCTGTCGGTGGATACCCGGCAGTAGGCAGCAACCCGCCGCTGATGATACTGCTCCCTGTTGACGATCAGGGAGCGTTTTGGCTCAATAACCGATATTGTTTTCTTGGGTATCTTGGTTACATTCATTTTCTTCATCTCCGATCTCGACATCGGTTTTGGTATGTAGGATCACCTTTCCTCCGCTGCCAAGCGTCAGGTAGGCGGCGATGTCACTAAAGTAGGCCGGGCTGAATTCCTCCTGGGGAGTCATCAGACTTACCCGCTTTCGGGCGATGGATGCAGCAATCTGTAGATGGGCATCGCTCTCAGCATAGAGCCGCTCTGCCATTTCGATTGTTTTGACGATAATCAGTGCATCGCTGGGGTCATCCCGCTCCAGTTCGGCATCAATTTCCCGGTTGATTCGCTGGGCTTCCGCCGACAGCTCTTTTCGCTTTTTGGGGCGAGGGATGAGCAGATAGCTATTGGCGATGATGCGGTTCATCAGGATTGCCACCTTTTCCAACAGGTGTGTATCGGAGATCCGGATGCGCTGACCGCAATCAGGATTAGTGCAATCCCAGCTCTCGCGAATCCGGTGCTTACTGCTCACCCTTCGCCGCATAGGGGCTCCGCACTCCGCACATCGGACCAGATCCCGAAGCAGGTCGATCCCCTCCAGATTTTTTTCGAAGGTGTTCCGCTGGCGGGCTGTTTTCACGGCAGCCGCTTCCTCATACTGCTCTTCCTCAATGATCGGGTCATACTCCCCATCGCCAATGTATTTGGCGTTTCCGATGATTCGTGCGATACGAGCTTTATCCCACACGTCCGTTCTCTCACTGTAGGGGATCTTCCTCTCAGTCAGCAGCTCGGCAATACTTTGGAGGGATGCGCCGTTGATGTAGGCGCTGAATATCTCGCGGATGACCGCAGCTTCATCTTGTGCGATGACTGTCCTTCCATTTCTCATGGTGTAACCGTATGGGATATAGCGTATCTTCTTCATGGCGAGGTTCCTCTCTGTCAGAGCATTTCAGTGAATCTCAGCCCGCCGATGAGGGTGACTGTCATTTCATCTCGGCGGCTGATACTGATGGCCTGAACAATCTCAGTAAAAAGCTTCTCATCGAAGCGGTCCAGTGGTTCCTCGAGCTCTTCCAGCAGCTTTTTCAGCCGCGTCAGTTCCTCTATCATATGGGTAATGCCCGAGGAGAATTCACATTGGCGCTCCCGCTTCAGCCGGCGCAGTTGGTCGTTAATCTCCCGCACCTGAGCTTTATGGACCTCATCTTTGAGGTATCCCTTTGCATGGAGCTGCTCCACCATCACCAACTTGGCGTTCAGATCTGCAATGTTCCGGCTGATCTCCCTTGCGGCCGTGTTTTTCTGCTTTCGCTTCAGCTCGGCGGATTCCAGACGGAGTAGAGTCTGACCCAGGATGTCGCATTCAGAGAACCGAAGCTTATTGACCATGGCGATGAAGGCATCGTAGATCCTCTCCTCGCTGTAGTAGTTTGAGCCGCACTGGGTACGATCCTGAATGTGTTTGGAGCATCCCCACTTTACTGTCCCGGAAACCTGCCTCCTGCGAAAATACGAGCCGCACTCAGAACACTGAATGCGGCTCGTAAGAGGGTAGATATTTTGCGTTGTAGATTTTCCAAAGACATCCTGACGCTTTTTCAAGAGGAGCTGGACCTTGTCAAAGGTATCTCGGTCAATAAGAGGAGCGTGGGTCATGGAGGCGTAGAACATATCCTCCTGACCTCGATTTCGGAACTGTTTGAAGGGGACTGTGGTGTCGCGGTAGGTTTTCTGATATTTGCAATCGCCGCAATACCGCTCATTTCCAAGGATGTATGCCACCTTGGTGGAGCGCCAGGTGGATTTCCCGGTTTTGGTTTTGATGCCGCGGCTGTTGAGATCCCGGGCGATCTCCGATGTAGACTGGCCGCTCAGGTAGTTTTCGAACATCATGCGGACGATGGCCGCCTCCGGTTCATAGACCACCAGCGCCTTATCCACCAGCCGGAAGCCGTAAGGAGCGTTGCTGTCCACATATTCCCCAGACTGCATCCGCTTCACGATGGAAAGCCGCTGGTTCTGGGAAATTGCCTTAGACTCCTCCTGTGCGATGGCAGAGAAGGTATTGAGCAGCATCTCATCTCCGAGGGCCAGGGTGTAGATTCCCTCTTTCTCAAACTGCACCCCCACGCCGAGCAATTTCAGCTTCCGGACATATTCCAGAGACTCCTTGGCGTTTCGGGCGAAACGGGAGACGGATTTGGTGACGATCAGGTCGATTTGGTGCTGTTCGCACATCTTGATCATTCGCTGGAATTCGGTGCGGTTCTGTGCGTTCATGCCAGAGAGCCCTTCGTCAGCGAATATCTCCACCAGCTCCCACTCTTTTTTTCTCTGAATGAGGCTGGTATATACCCGAATCTGGTTGGTGTAGGAGTTCTGCTGATCAGCCGAATTGGAAGATACCCGGCAATAGGCGGCGACTCGAACTTTGCGGATTTCCTGCCTGGTGATGGGCGAGATGAGTTTGACCTGCGGCATCAACGGGACCCCCTTTCTGGTCGAACTTTGGATTGTACTACATTTTGGTACGATCCTCTTTTCAGTTTCAAGCAACATTATATTCAACAAGGAGATAAAGTCGATTGAAAGAATGCAAATCAAACGAATTTCTACATAGTCAACAGACTGTGGCGTTCCAAGGCGACCAATTTAGACGATGCCGTCCCAACAACTAATCCGCAATTACAAGGTCTGAACCGGTAAGCTTTTGATAGTAGCGTTTGGCGCGTTCATATTCTGCTGGGGTGATAATAGCGCCATCCCGCATTGACTTCAGTACGGCCACGATAAACAGAAAATTGGCACTCTTGGTCTGCGACATGGTGATCATAGTGTGAGCCCTCCCAGTTATGAATATGAATTGATACCACAAAAATAGGGGTCACCCGCTTTGGTTGTGGAAGCCTCGGCTTTCCAACTACATGATGGGTGACCCCCATTGCTTCTGATATCAAGACAATTGAATGTCTTATTTTGCCTGTATTCGACACCACTTCCCCAGGCTGGGCGGTCAGCTAAACTGCGGTGGGCACCGCACTCCGGGAATCTAACCCCTCCGAGGATCTCTCCGAGCTGTCCCCATTGCTTGAAACTGTGGCTGGACAGGGGTACCATTATAGGCAGATGAGGTCGTGGCGAAACAGGCTGCCAAACCTGCTTTTGGATCAGAGGACCCGCTGGGCACCTTATAGGCCGTCATTGATAGAAGAGAAAGGCGCCTTTCGTCCGCTTTTCTTCTACAGGTGGTCATCGCGCTCTGTCCGCATCGCTCGCTCATTGCTGATGTTATTTAGCTGCCGGATATTCAGTTGAAAAGGTGCAATGAAGGCGTCTTCACAACCCCTTCACTTTTCAACGGACATCGTTTAAGAAAACCACAACCATTAGTCAAAAATATTTTTGGCTTTTTTTTGAATGAGGCGAATTGCATTCTGGACACTCTGATAGCTAACACCCATTTGGTCGGCATAAGCTTTGTAACTGATCCCGTTTAAGATGCAGGCTTGATAAATACGATATTGGGTAGGGGTAAGGCTCTCGCGCAGAATTCTCTCCAGCATTTTTGTGGCTATTTCTTCCGTATAATCTCTGGTGTCGGCTAACCAGATAGAGTCTGTCACATTTTCGGGAAGCAAATCCAGAGAGAGAACCGTTGGAGCAGCTTTCCCTTCTCTAGATTGTCCCTGCTCCGGAGATAAGGTGCGCCGGAGTCGCTTCTCCTCTGAACGTAGAACCTGCATGACGGAGCGTTCCACCTCTGTTATCTCACCGGTAGCCTTGATCCGAACCATGCATTTTCCTTCTGCTGTGGTCCATAGATCGTAATCGAATTCAACTGGGGTCCTCGGGATACTCATTGTCTTGTCCTTTCCGCTGGCATGAGGCCGCGGGAAGGCAAGACAACAATAGAGCCGCATGACGGTGGTCGTTCTGTCCATGCCGATAAACAGAGTCTTTCGACTCAGTCCATGCGGCATCAGGATGACTTCACCTATCAGGCGGCTCCACAGCTCAGCTATGTGATTCAGTTTTTATTTCGTTCTCCCTCTAACGAAGGCAAAATACGATTTTTCTCATGCTCAAAACATCGAAGACGGTGATCTTTCCGCACTTTTTGCACTTTGTTTCGACATGACCTCTTGTGTCCTCATATACGACGATAGAGTTATGTTGGCAGTACGGACATTTGATATATCGCGGTTTTTGCGCCGCAATTGCCTCCCGTGCCCGGATAATTTTGCTCAACATTTCTGCGGAAGGCTCTGTAATGCGAATATTTTTACTCATGCCCACACCTCCAGTGGATCAACAAACTCTACATACGGACGCTCTTGTAGATACCCAAGCTGCCGGAGACGAATCACGGCGGCAGACTTGGACACGCCAAGTGCATGACAGAGAAGTGAAAGTGCCAACTTGTCCGCATATGAAAACCTCCCTTCATAGCTAATCAGGGTCCGACATTGAGCGAAAATCCACATGGCCCGATCTATCTCCGCCTGGGGCATGAGCAGGGCGGCCCCCAAGGCATTGGCCTGCCACTCGTTCCAGTCCTCTCTGCTTTTCAGGTCTCGGAGGGAGTAGGACCGTCGTTCCGAGTAGAGTTTGCGACACTTTTGCTGGGACTCCTCGGACTCCATCTGAAACAGGATTTGATGTGCGCACTCATGTGCCAAGGTAAAGCGACGCTTGCCGCACAGCTTTTTGACCTTGCCGGTCTCCAGAAAGCAGGAGTCCAGAAGAATTTGATTTTGTTTGAGTTCTATGGTACGAACTACTCCCATTTCCTCAACGATGTACTCGGCATCGGCATAGCTGGTCAGACCACAAATACTTCCATCTGCAGACAATCGGGCAAATCGAACGTTTAGCCTGAGGTAGTCGCGCGCGAATTCGTCGATGGGTGTTGCGTGAACATATTTATCCCCAAAAACAGTGCTGCCACAGTAGAAGAACTTGTTGAAGTCCTGAATTATAGCTGCAGCAATATCCTCTATTTGACGATGAGAAAGAATCATTGACTTACCTCCTTTGCTTCGACGAACCATTTGTTTCCTTCGCTGAACAGGAAGGTTTCCTTACCGTGAATCATGACAGTATATCGGATTCCCCCTCCACTTACCCTGGAGGAAGCGGCCCTGCACTTGTACTTCAGCTGGTCAATTTGATAGATACGGCCATTTGTCCAGCGAATAAAACGAGGATGGACTCCACCGTTTTGGTCTACATCAAGATTGACGGAGACATACTCTTTTCTGCATTGTACCTTCATTACAATATTCTCCGTTTTCCAGCCTACTTCACGAACAATTTTTCGTGCTTTAGATTGACAAAAAACTGTTCGTATGATAATATCTTAATACGAACATAGTTTCGTGTTGCGCTTTCATTATATCAAGAACATGATTTCGTGTCAATCCTGAATTGCGAAAAAATGTTCGTATTAATGACAAAAAAAGAAAGAGGTGCCTTTATGGGATTTAAAGAACGTCTGAAAGAAAAGCGACTTGAAGCTGGATTAACACAGGCAGAACTTGCAGAAAAAGTTTCTGTAACAACGCGAACGATTCAGAATTACGAGTTAGGTTCAAGGAAACCTGGCAACATGAAGGTAATTGGTGATATAGCTACCGTCCTGGGTACAACCGCAGATTACCTTCTCACCAGTTCGGGTATCTATTCCGTGGAAGCATATCAGAAGGGTGGCGCAAAAGCGGCGCGAGACATCGACGAGTTGGTCAGTGAGGTGACTGGCTTATTTGCCGGCGGTCAGCTTTCTGAAGATGCACTTGAGGGTGCGATGCGTGCTCTCAACGATGCCTATTGGATGGCCAAGGAGCGAAATAAGAAATTTACGCCCAAAAAATATCGTCAGCAGGTAGAGTAAGGCCTATCTGTGGGGCCTAAGCTGTGAGATAATAATGATGAACATCCGCAGGTCGGAGGTGGGCTTCATGACCAGTAAAATGCTCTCCAAAGTCGGCACATCTCTGGTGCGCCGCTTCGGAACACGCGATCCTTTCCAGATTGCAGGAGAATTGGGAATTTCTGTTCTTCTGTGTGAGGATTTTGGCTCTCTAAAGGGAATGTACCGCGTCATTAAACGCAATCGGTTTATATTTTTGAACAAGGATCTGGGGGACAGAATGCTTCGTATTGTCTGTGCGCATGAGCTTGGGCACGACCGGCTCCATCGAAAGCTGGCACAGGCAAACAGCCTACATGAATTCATGCTGTATGACATGACCACACGGCCAGAGTATGAGGCGAACATTGTTGCAGCAGAAATTCTGATAGACAACGAGGAGCTGCTGGACTACATCTATACTTATCAATATTCTGCCGAGCAAATCGCCAAGGCAATGGACACAGACATCAACCTGGTCGCCTTAAAAATAGCACACCTAACAGAACTCGGATACGATTTGCGGCCGGTGAATCATAGAAGTGATTTTTTAAGGTAGTGGCGAAAGTGCTGCTAGGAAGGGGTTTCTCCATGAAGTACAAGTTGTACCGTTCTTTTGGAAATCTAGATAAAGACGTTCGTAGGCATGAGCTAGTTGCTGTGGAGTATGGTACGAATCTGGAAGCAGTGACGGATGCCCTTATTCATGCGGTATCCGATGATCTGGCGGGAACACCTGAATACGCGAGTTATAAAACCGCTGCTTTTGCACCAGCTCCAGTCAAGGAGTTTCGTCGTGTTCGGAGGTACGACTATGAAATGACAGGAATTGTATATCCACCTTATGCGGGCAAAAACATCCTGATTGACTACGGTATTATTGAGGAAAGCGAACTCGAGAAATAATATTGCACCCAATTTCAAGTGCCGTTTTGCGTTAAAAAGCGAGAATCCAAGGAGGCGTCTTACCATGAAGCAAAGGTTCTATTTCGCAATTGACCTAAAGAGCTTTTATGCCTCCGTCGAATGCCGGGAGAGCGGTCTCGATCCTCTGGACAACAACTTGGTCGTTGCCGACGAGAGCCGTACCGATAAGACCATCTGCCTTGCCGTTACTCCGTCCTTAAAGGCCTATGGAATCTCTGGTCGTGCTTGGCTATTTGAGGTAGTCCAGCGGGTTAAGGAGGCCAACCGTGGCCGGCTTTACGATGCGCCAGGGCAACGATTTTCTGGCAAGTCTTGCTTTTTCTCTATTAAATGCCACACCGAGGCTGGAGATTGACTATCTAATTGCACCACCGCGTATGGCCTACTATAAGCTGAATCAGGAATGACTGGAGCCAGAGGCCAAACAGGGGTCCTAACTCCATTGCCTCCAGCTCGGTCCGCAGACTGTCCATTACATCCGTTGTGATCTCTGTCCCGTTCTGGATAATGCCCGCCGATTGCTGGATGACGTGCTGGCTCACGTCAAAGACGGCCAGCACGATATTGAAGGTATTCGTCAGGATCATTACCGCCACAAAGGTTTTGAACACCCACTTGAAAAACATCCATGTGTCAACGTCATGGAGGTTGTTGCGGTCAATGAGCATTTGTATCAGCTCATAGGTCATTACAAAAGTGAGGATGACCCCGGCGATTGGCAGAATGGCGGTTTCAGAGATTTGCCGTATCATGGAAAAGACCCCGGCGTTCCAGTCCGCCGGGGTCGTGCCTACCTGTGTGGCGATCTCGCCAACGCTCTGATTGACGTTATTGAAAAGGCCATCCAGATTTCCCATGATACCATCGACAAGCAAACCTTTGAGCCATTCAACGATTGCGTCGATGATAAAGTCCATACATCAGCTCCTTTTCTGGAAAAAGGGACAACGGGTAAGGGTTAGCTGAACAGGCCGGACAGCAGAGGGATAAGCTGCATACCGATCAGGACGACACCGCCGCCCGCCATGAGCTGCTTAATGCCCTGGCTCTTTGCTAATGTGTGATAAAGAAGCATTAGAAGTGTAAAAAATTTTGCCGTTCCTATCCGGCACTTGGCCATTGTGTCGGATAGGTCGGGCGGTTATTCGGGCAAGTCAATCTTGCCGACAAAGCTGTAATAAATCTCAATGTCCTGCCTGCGGGTGCCGTTCTCGTCGTAACTGCACTCATGCACCACGATTTTCTCTACCATTTCCCGCAACAGGGTGGGGGTCAGTTCTTCAAAGGCAAGGTGCTTGCGGACAATGCCCATGAATTTCTCGGCGTTGACGGTGGCGGCCTGCGACTTGTCCAGTTCAGCTTGCAGGGCTGCGGCTCTCTTTTTCAGTTCAGCTTGCTCGGCTTCATAATCAGCCGACAGTTCCATGAAACGCTCGTCGCTGATTTTGCCGTTTACATTGTCCTCATACAGCCGCTTGATAATCCGGCTCACTTCGGCAATGCGTTCCTGTGCCTGTTCAAGCTGCTTGGTGGCTGCGGCGGTCTTTCGCTTGCCGCCGATCTCGTTCTGCTGGACAAGCAGTTTCACAAACCGGCTCTCATGCTTGGCTGCGTATTCGGTCACTTGCCGAAGATTTGCCAGGACACCGGCGGTCAACAGGTCGGTGCGGATAAAGTGCGCCGTACAGTCGCGGGTGCGCTTCTTGTAGCTGCCGCAGATGTAACAGTCCTGCTTGCGGTCTTTGTTCTGATACCGCTGCTGATACAGCACATGGCCGCAGTCGGCGCAGAATAAAATCCCAGAGAACAGCCCCACTTCATCATAGCGGTTCGGGCGTTTGCGCTGCTTGCGTAACTCCTGCACACGCTCCCATGTTTCCATGTCGATCAGCGGCTCATGGTGGTTCTCAAAAATGGCCTGCTTCTCAATGGGGTTCTCTACGCTGTGCTTGACCTTGTAAGAGGGCTTTTCCGTCTTGAAGTTTACCAGACAGCCGGTGTACTCCCGATTTTCAAGGATATGCACGACGGTGTTTGTCGCCCACTTGCACTCATAGCCGGGGTGGTAACGGCGGGTGCTGCCTGTCCGCTGATATTCCAGCGTCCCCGGCGTGGGGATTTGCTGCTCCGTCAGCATACGGGCAATCTTGGTCGGGCCGTTCCCGGCAAGGCAAAGCTGGTAAATCTGCTGTACCACCGGGGCGGCTTCCTCGTCTATGATGAAGTTTTCGTCCTCGTCCATCACATAGCCGTAAACCGGCTTGCTGGTAACGGGCTTGCCGCTCATGCCTTTTGACCTTTTTACTGCCTTGATTTTCTTGCTCGTATCTCTCACCAGCCATTCGTTGAACAGATTTCGCAGCGGGGTAAAATCGTTGTCCATGCCGCCGTTTGCGCTGTCCACATTATCGTTGACAGCGATAAAACGCACACCCTTTTGAGGGAACAGCATTTCCGTGTAAAACCCCACTTGCAGGTAGTTTCGCCCCAGCCTTGACATATCCTTGACGATAACGGTTCCCACTTTTCCGGCTTCAATGTCTGCAAGCATAGACTGAAAGCCCGGCCTTTGGAAATTTGCCCCGGAATAACCGTCGTCGGTGTACCAGCGCAGATTGGTAAAGCCGTTCTGTTTTGCGTAGGCTTCGAGTATCCTTTTTTGGTTCGATATGGAATTGCTCTCTCCTTGCAGTTCATCGTCTTTGGATAATCTCGGATAAAGGGCGGTAATCAGGTTTTGGGTGGCTTGTCTTAACATAAAATCCTCCGTTTCCGACAGCCAGCCCCACTATTCCGTATTTTTATCATACCACATGGGGCGGCTGTCTGTATAGCGGCAAAAGTGTAAAATCTGCTTCTTTATAGTTTATAAAAAAGAGCGTTCTTTTCATAGGGATTATCATGAAAAACGGTAATTGAAAATCCCTTTACTTCATGCTATAATACGAAAAGCGTTACCAGCGACGATAATGCGGGATTTTGTCTGCAATTCATTGAAGGAGGTACAGGCATGAAGTTTGAAAAAATTGATTGTGGCAACGGAATTGCGGTTGCCGTATCAAGTGACAGCATGATTATTACTGATGTCGATTCTGCGCTTGATTTGCTTATGTCTGCCAAATATGAAGCAGGCACAAAGTATATTGTCGTGGATAAAAAGAACATCATTGAAGATTTCTTCATTTTGAGCAGCGGCTTGGCGGGAGAAATTCTTCAAAAGTTTATCAATTACGGTGGAAAAATCGCTATATACGGGGATTTTTCACATTACACCAGCAAGCCGCTGAAAGACTTTATCTTTGAAAGCAATAAAGGGAAAGATGTGTTCTTTGTTGCAACAAAGGAAGAAGCAATTCAAAAAATAAGTCAAAGCATTTAGTGGATAAAATCCCCATATCGGATAGTTGTGTATTAACCCAACGCGAAAGCGGCCATGTCAAAGCATGGCCGCTTTTTCCATGCCACGGTTCACACCGGATAGGTCGGCTCCTGTGTAGCAGCGGCTTCCGCTTCCAGTACCCGCGCCATTTTGTCGGCGGCGGTGGTCGTGGTGTCTTTCTTAAAAAAGCCGGACACCACAAGGACAGAGTTACCCATGCGGATTTCCGTCACGCAGTCGGGGCGGCGGGGATTGGTTTTTGTGGTCTGTTCGTAATCTGCCATAGGCTACTCCTTTCACTCATTCATCAGATTTTTCAGCCGTTCCAGCTTGGCCTGTGCAGTTTCCCTGCGGAAATTGCCGCCCGTAAAACGGACGGGGACGCACATTTCCAGCAGCCGGTCATAGATACGGGCATGGGCGGTGTCCGGCGGGTTTTGGATTTGCTGCAAGGTCAGGTTGGTGGTGACGATCAGCGGCCTGCGGCTGCGGTATCGGCTGTCAATGACGCTGTAAACCTGTTCCAGCCCATATTCTGTTCCACGCTCCGTGCCGAAATCGTCCAAAATCAGCAGCGGATAACGGCAGAGCCGGGAAATGTACTCGTTCCTGCCCTCAAAGCTGGCAGCAAGGTCATTGAGGATTGTGGCAAAGTTCGTCATGCGGACGGGGATTTCTTTCTCCATCAGGGCGTTTGCGATACAGCCCGCAAGGTAGCTTTTGCCGGTTCCCACACCGCCCCAAAAGAGATAACCGATGTTTTCGGCCTGCATGGTGTCCCAATGCTCCGCATAGAACCAGGCAACAGCGGTCTGGGGGTTCCTGCCGTTGTCGTTTTCAAATGTCCAGTCCCGCATGGCGGTATCGGAAAATCCCCGACGTTTCAAGTCCTCTACGGTGTCAAGGTGTCTGCGCTGCTGTTCGACGGCTTCACGCTCAATCCGCTGCGCCCTCTGGCAGTCGCACTCTGCCGGGTGGCGGTCAAGTCCGAAAAGCGCCTTACCCTCCGGGAAATAGGCTTCTTTGGGCTTGTGGCATTTTCCGCAGTACAGCAAACCGTCCTCGCCTGTGTAGTCACCGCTGTCCGGCTCGGTATCCGGCAGCAGATTGATATCGTTCCGGCTTCTTGGCGGTTTTCAGCCCGTCATGGGCGGGCTTGGTTCTGCGGTAAACGCTGATCTGGTGCATGAGTTCCTTGTTGGCGGTGATTCTGGATTCCAGTTCTTTCAGCTTTTCTCCGGCGGCGTGCTGCCCGGAAATGGCGGCTTCCAAAGCTGTGTCCACTTCTTCGGGGCTGGCAAAACCATGCTCGGAAAGGAAATTCATGGTCTTTGCCATCTGTTTGAGGTTAAAGGTTTTTGCCCAACGCTCATAACCGATACCTTTTCCCTCGGCTCGCTTGGCGGCTATATCTACAAGCCGCTGCGGACTGTCAGGGTTCGGGGTAATTTGGGCGGGTTTTGTCCGCTGTATGCCCTTAGTAAGCTGCGGCTGGTGTTCCTGTCTGTCCTGCATCTTTGCGGCTGCTCTATGGGCGTTCTGCTGGAAAACAGCAAGGACAGCGGCCTTGTCGAAGTCCGTCCCCAGCTTCCGGGCGGTGATGGGCTTCGTTCTGTCCGGCGTGAGATAACTGAGCCGCCCCCGGCTCTCCTTAACGGTCACGCCCTCCCGCAACAGGAGAGCGGAAAACTCGTCAAAGCTGGCGGCGGTGGCAAGGGCTTGGCGTATGGTCTGCCGCAAACGGCCTTTGTCGGTTTCAAACTTGGTCTGTCGGGGTGCGATACCCTCGGCAAGCAGGACAGCGTTTTCCTTGTCCAGCTTGGCTTGCCCCTTGCGCTTCGCCCAGTATTCACGCTCGGTCACTTTGTTTCGGCTGCCGTTCAAGAGGTCGATCTGGTAAAGCCCCTCCCGGTGGCACATCTCCATGACTTCGCTGCGGAAATACCGCATGGCGGCTGCGGTACAGCGGTGCTTGTCCCCGGCTCTGGTGTCGCTTGCCCTGTCCATGTAGGGCTTGCGCTCCACCTCGGCAATCCGCAGACTGTTGATGACAATATGCACATGGATATTGCCGCTATGGTTGTGCCCGTCCGGGTGGGTACAGACAAGGGCTTGGTGTCCGGGAAAATGCTCTTTGCAGTAGGCCAGCCCCAACGCCTGCGCCCGGTCTACGGTCAGGCCATTGTCGGCTGCGTCCCGTGGGTCAAAGCTGATGATATAGTGGTGGCTCTTGATGTCCTCCCGTTTGCTGTTCTTGCCGTACCGCAGATTTGCCCGGATACATGACAGGGCAAAATCTTCCTCCCCGCAGTTCAGCGTGTCCAGCCGGTAGTCCTGCCGGGGAATGAGCCGCCCGGCTTCATCAAGGGTGGGTTTCATGGTAAACTCGTCATGCTCAAAGGTGAGATAGGCTTCGGCGGCTCCGTAGTCGGCATTTTTAGAGCTGATATGCTTGATCGTTGCCATAGGCTTCACCTATCACTTTCAGCACCTCGAATTTGAGGGCGGCAAGGTCGGAAACAGCGGCTCTCACCTCACTGGACAGGGCGTTGTAGGGTGCGCCGTATTCGTTGAGATACCGGGCGATCTGGTTCAGGTTGCTGCCGATTTTCCCGTACTGCGCCACAAGGGAAGATATGGCGGTGAGCATTTCTTCGCTGTGGGCAGTCACCCGGATAACAGGAGAAATCCGGCTGTAAAAAACGGCTTGCCGGATATACTCGGACTGGCTCATGGAGAGGGCGGCGCATTTGTCCTCAAAGGCTCTGCGCTCGTCCTCGGTCAGACGGGTCTTGACAACACATTTCCGCTTGGGGGTGTTGTAGGTTTTGTGTGGCATGGTGGCTCAACTCCTTTCAAACTGCAACGGACAATTTTTATCTAAAACACAAGTATTGGGGCAAGTTTTTTCAGCGGCGCAAGCCGCAAAAGGCGGGTTTGGGGTGGCAACCCCAACAAGTATCTGACCGGGGGACAAATGAGCGAAAAGCGAAATTTGGTACACTGGTCGATACTTGCTCTCCGTGACTGCAAACTACCCCTCACTTCCATCCGCCACTTTTTCCCGGTTTGTATAAATGCTTTTTGCAAATTCTCCTTTGCCTACTACTCGTTCAGCGGGAGCCGGTTTTGGCAAGCTGCTTTTCTTTTTCTGCTACTAATAATCCGGGAAAGGGCGTTCCTGCCCGTCTTCGCAAAAATGACGACAGACACGGGACTTCTTACCTGACGCCGGAGAAAACCTTTTCCATTCTCTGTAATACAGAAAAACCGAAAATGGCAACCGGGCAGACAGAAAAATTTTCTGTTCACTCTAAACACCACCGCGCTGCCTGTTCTGACAAAAATGGGCGCAAAAAAAGCAGCAAATCTTTTTCAAGACTTACTGCTTCAGGTGCTGCCGTTGGGCGGCGGTTATTCAGTTGTCATTCCCCGGAAGCAAACTTGTAGCCCATGCCTAGCGTATCACGACTTTGCAAAAGCCGTTAAAAGTATACATGATGTGTTCCTTGTATGCTTTTGTGTAAGCCATAGAAAACTCCTCCTTTCTCCCACAAAGAGCATTGTGACTGGTCGATATTGCCTAAAAGCAAAGACAGGCGGGGCTGTCAATAGCGGATGTAGCCCGTTCATTTTACTGTGGACTAATTTGACTAATATGTGTTGCATTTTTTTGCTTTCTTAATTCTGTTCCCACTAACACAATAGATAGCACAAACGCTGAAAAATCAGCAACAGGCCCCGCTAGCAATACTCCCATAATTCCGAAACGAAGCGGGAGCAGCAGGGTAAGCGGAATCAAGAAAAAGGTCTGCCTTGTTAATGCCAACAGAGCACCTTTTGACGCTTTTCCTATTGCGGTAAAAAAGCTGGAAGAAAGCAACTGCACACCATTTACCAACACCATGAAAAGATAGGTACGCATGAACAAAACAGCAAATTCAAAATACAGCTCGTCCCCGTCTCCGAATAGTGAAATGATAGATTGCGGGAAAAATTGAAATGCGATAAAAGCAATAGTGGAAACAACAAGATTCCACTTTATTGCAAGCAGGTAAGCCTCCCGTACCCGATGATATTGCCTTGCTCCATAGTTGAAACCGATAATCGGCTGCGTCCCTTGCGAGATTCCTACAACAATCGCAAGGATTATGGCATTTGTTTTCATAACAATTCCGCAAGCTGCCAAGGGAATATCCGTTCCATATTTTGTTAATGCGCCGTAATAAGTCAACGAATTGTACTGAATGATTTGAATCACGGTAACTGCAATCTGATTTGAGCTGCTGCTTATCCCCATGCTGCAAATTTTCAGGCTTTCTTTAATGTCAAATAAAAACGACTCTTTTTCAAAATGGATTGTTTGGAAACGCCATAGATAACGGAGTGCGAGTATGAAAGAAAAAATTTGCCCAATAACCGTTGCCCAAGCTCCGCCGGCAATTCCCCAATCGCAAACAAAAATAAAAATGGGGTCAAGAATGGTATTGATAATAGCTCCCACAACCATGCAGACCATTGAATACTTGGGTTTTCCATCTGCTCGAATCAAATTGCTCATACCATTCGTTACAATGAGAAACGGCATTCCAATCAATGTTATGCTGGCATACTGCTTTGCATATGGAAATACATCTGTCGTTGCCCCAAATGCCTTTAGGAGCAAAGACAGAAAAGTTTCTCCAACCAGCAAATAAATAATTCCGAAAATTCCCATCAGAACAATACCATTTCCCGCTGCTTTGGCGGCAGCTTTCGGCTCTTTGCATCCAAGACAGAGGGAAACACGGGAAGCACTGCCAATTCCGACCAGTAGTGCAATGGCAAGGCAGATGGTAGAAAACGGGTAGGCAACATTGGTTGCTGCATTTCCCAAATAACCGACCCCTTGACCAATAAAAATCTGATCCACAATATTGTAGATTGAGCCGACAAGAGACGCCACAATACTGGGAACAGCAAAATTTTTCAACAGCTTTGGAATTTTTTCATAGCCTAGCGGATTTTCAGTCATTGAACTCCTCCCCCTTTCTCTCTATATGGAGTTCCGATGTGATATTTTTGCCCGCCTGTATTAAGAAATCCATAAAAAGATTCTGATCGGATTCGCTCATGCCCTGCAATAAAAGAGCTTCTGTCTTTTCGCATATCGTCTGTATCTCGTCAATAATAGACAATGCTCTTTCTGTAGGATACAATTTACATGTCCGCTTATCCTTATCATTGGGAGAGCGTGTAATCATTCCCTGCTTTTCCAATGTCGCAACCGTCCGTACAATATTGCTTGGATGAACATAGAACATATTCAACAAAGAATCTTGTAGAATACCGGGCGAACGACAGATTTTGATTAAGAACATATATTGACTGTTGTTGATTCCATAGGGGGCAAGCTGTTTGTCCAAATAGATTTTGTAAAATCGGTCTGTTACGGAAAGCCATTTTAATAGTTGCATAGATATATACCTCCAATCAGAAAGCATTATACATCAATATGCTTGCGCACGCAAGCATTTGCTGAAAGTGCAAATATCAATACTTTTTTCGGTCAACAAATATTTCCAAATTAAGGTATTGAATCCTTATCATGTTTTTGCAGATAAGTATGAGAGGGATTCCGCAGTAGTCGGCATTAATGGCTTCCTCCTTCCTGTGGTTGATTTTGAGCAAAAGAAAAGCAGGAAACCGTTTCTGATTTCCTGCTTGGTGGTGCCGCCGGTAGGCGGCAGTATTCAATTTTGAAACATCAGGTCAGGTAGACCCGATAATGGTAGATTGACAAACTGGGTATCGTAATCTTTGAAGAACTTATTTATATTCTGAGGCAAGTTGAAAACGGCCAGTCTACAAGCATTTAATTGCAATTATTTATCTTGCCATACATTCAACATAACTGAAGCATACAACACCTGACGAAATCTTTCGTATTCTTCTGGCTTCAAGGCTTTTGGGGAACTCATTACCACAAGGTCATGACCTGTATTGCCCTTGTGGTAAGGTGGATGAATGTGCGGATATGGGTTTTCTACAAACCCGCAGCGTTCATAAAAACCTTTCCTCCGCTGAGATATTTCGTCGACGGGTGGATCGATTTCCAAAATCAGCGGTTTCTCCTGCAAGGTGGCAAGGATTTTCTGCCCGTAGCGTTTATTTCGCATGGATGGTAGAACGCAAAAATGTTCGATATAAAGAAAGCTGTCGATGTTCCAGTACAGAATTTCTCCAACGAATGTGCCGTCATCACAAACTGCATCAAAGTGATACGCAGGGTTTCTGAGAATTTCTATTTGCGATGTTTCCTCACGCTGTTCATGGGGTGGAAAACTGATTTTGTAAAGATTGATTGCATCTATATATAGAGGGTGTTTCGGAGTTGTAATTCGTTCAAATATCATGATAGTTTTCTCCTGTAAAATTCCAATTTCTCGTTGTCATCATTATACTTCATCAAGCCGGATAAGTATAGATGGATTTTGTAAACTTGTCGGACGCAAATAGCTTGTAACCCAAGGCATTCCCGGGCGGCAAGTCCACAAAGGGGTAGCTGGCGGCAGCCAGCGCAGGGGAAGCATAGCGTCCCCTGCGATAGCTGGACAAGCCTGCTGACAAAAAGAAAAACCTGAGTAGCATTCAAGCTGCCCAGGTTATTTTTTGGCCTGCGTGTCCATTGTTCTAATGCCCTTTCTGACAAGCATTGATTATTTGGTGATCCAGTTTATAAAAGCGGGCGGAGCTGTCAACGGCGGCGCGTATGCGCCGTTCATCTTGACCGTTGACTGGCTCGGCTGGGTTTGCTATATGCACCTGTTTTTATCAATGCTATTATCCCATTTGAATATAAGCTACATAATCTGTAATGGACATGAGAGGCATATTCAAATCTTTCGCTGTAATCTCTGAGATTTTTCCTTGTGTAGTCATTTCCTTTCCGGCTTGTTCTACTACATTCAACCATTGAGCAACAGTTTCGGCAATTTCCGGCTTTTTGCTTTTTAATAGTTTGCCGCAATTACGGTAGATTTCAAGAGAAGGATTGCAACTTGCAACCGCCGCGCGAAGTACGTCAAAATTGTTGTCACCAGGAAAACCGCAATTGGAAATTATTACAAACTTTTGGGTTTTGGCTTTGGAGTCTTGTAAATCAAAATTCCCGTTTGCTTCCTTAATTTTGGGCGATTTCAAGGGTGCCAGACGGTCTACAAAATTTTTAAGCAGTGCGGTCATATTCCATGTGTATACCGGGGTGGCGAAGCACACAATATCTGATTCATTATATTTTTGCAGCAGCTTCGCCATATCGTCCTGCATAACACATTTTCCGGGTGTCTTAAACCAGCAGGCAAAGCACCCCTGACACTGGGTAATATGATAGTCGCTTAAAAATATATTTTCCGTTTCTGCTCCGGCTGATATTGCTCCTTTCAAAAAGGCGCTGGCAATGACATTGGTTGCACTATTGCCCCCGGCGGGACTTCCGTTAAATACAGTTACCTTCATCGTTTCCTCCTAAATTCGTTTCTTAAACAGTCCATGATGATTACAATACCAATACAGCGTTCCATGACCTCGGCTGAAAAAGCGCACTTCGATACTGCTTTCCGGGTAGAGCTTTACAGACTCAAATCTTTCTCCGGTGCAGTACACCACAAACGAAATATAATGTTCTTTGGTCATTGGGTGCTGCATTGATATGAAAAATTCATCTTCGATTTTTTCGCATTTTATTTGATGTTCCTCGTCGGCCTGCTCTGCCTCTAAAGCTGGCAGTGTAACGCCACAACACGAAATCATGGCCGATCCAGTAGAGTGAAAAACATTTCCACAAATAGGACAGACATAAAGATTGGATTTCAAAATATTTGCTGAGCGATTGGTATTGATGATTTGTTCTCCAGACAACAGTTCTGGAAGAGAAACCTGTAGTATGTTAGCTAAAGGTTCAATCAATGAAATATCAGGAAATCCTTTTCCTGTTTCCCATTTTGAGATAGCCTTGTCGCTAACACAAAGTTTCTCTGCCAGCTGATGTTGTGTTAGTCGCTTCTTCTCGCGCAGTGCCCTGATTGCAGCACCAGTAATAGTGTGAGACGTTCCTAACTGAAAAGGTTAGGCACTAAGAAAAAAAAGTAGGCATCAAAAAGACACCTACTTATGAGCTTCGATTATTTCTTCTTGATTTCCTTGAATGTCATAATAAGGATATAAATTAAGTAGCCAAAGAAAATGATTGCAAGTGGTAGAATTACAAAGAGAAGCACAAAGTTACTGGCAAAATCACATATCGCTTTGTATACTATCTCACCCATATTTATATCCCCCTTTGTTAAAAATTATATTTAAATTATACCATTCGAATGGTAGGAAATCTATATCTGCAATTAAAAAAATTGAAGCTTCTTAGGAGAACTGATAATCCAAAAGGTGGAATGACGGGGTAACGCCCTGAAACGCCTTCCCTGATACTCCGGCAGGCATAGCTCAAAAGGTTGTGTCTGAAGCCCGGTGAAGTCGGCAGAGAGCTACCGTCTTGCGGCTGTTGAACAACGCAACGAAAGCTGTCCAGAGGTGGATGGTGTGGCCTATATGCCGGGGGTCTATAAAATACCTATGGTGAGTATGCCGTAACTGGCTGACAAACCTGTGAAGTAAAGGTTCTAAACGCTCAAGCGTAGAAATGCGTCCTCTCACGAATTTGTGAGGCAAGTGTGGTGGAGTAAGAGCTTTTACTATGAAACACCATACGCCGTTACAGGCGGCGTCCAGCTTGCAGGCCCAGAGCAGGCACCTAAGGGTATATGTACAGATAGGATTATCGGAACGTCGTAAGTCATGGGCGCTCCCCATTTGGAGCGTTGCGGTCGAAACATATAAGCCGCTTAACCTGTGATGAAAGTGGTGCCACAGTACCTGTGAAGCGGTGATAACAAGCCGTGGAGGGATAGGCACCAGTCGTTGAAAATCTCAACAATCTAAAGATGAATTTACAATGGGTTCGAGTAAGACCAAAAAGTCACTACCTACAAAGGAGTGATGTCCATTGGCTACTGCGACAACAGCAAAGAAAGACAGTCACCTAAGACACGCCGAATACTATGACCTAACGGAAGTGTTTGATGATTTGTATGCCAAAAGCAAGGCGCAAGCTGTGTTTACCGATTTAATGCCGCTGATTTTATCAGAGGAGAATATCCGGTTGGCATATAGAAATATCAAGCGCAATACGGGAAGTCGTACTGCTGGTGTAGACCACCTCATGATGAAGCACATTGAAAAGCTCTCAAGCGAGGAGGTCGTTTCAAAGGTTCGGCACAAATTAGCA
>CANQPD010000018.1 GCA_947625655.1 uncultured Dysosmobacter sp. | reverse complement strand
TCGTCTTCATCTTCGTCCTCGTCGTCAGAATCCTCGTCTTCATCTGACTCATCGTCATCGTCTTCGTCATCCTCATCGGAATCTTCGTCGTCTTCGTCGGAGTCTTCATCCTCGTCGCCGTCTTCGTCTTCATCGTCAGAATCCTCAGATTCCCCGCCGAAGATTTCCTCGGCGTCTTCTGCCGAGATGGGAGTCAGGATTGCATAGGAACCGTCATCGTATTTGATGAGGATAACCCCATTACCGAGAACCTTACGTTCTACTTCTTTTGCTGCAGCTTTTTTCTTTGCCATAATTGAATTGATTAAAGGTGTTTGAAAAATGTTTGATTGATTATAGTTTCGTGATAAACTTTTGAGTATATATCTCTCTGTTTTCTTGGACTGCCATAGCTTTCAGGAATACATTTTTATCCCTGATAGCTTCTACTTTTTGAGTGAACTCATTCTGGTTTTTTACTTCAAAAGGTTCACCTTCCTGAGTGTATGTATCATCTACTGCATTATCATTTTCGGTATAATACCTTTTGACCCCCACTATGAGTTTTACTCCATCCCATGGGTTTTCTGGTTCCCTTTTATTTACTACCGTCATTTTGCATAACCATTTTTATATGCTGTATAATAGATTCTTGTATATCCTTCCTGTCCTATCCCTGAAAAAGCTTCACTTATATATCTATAGCCTTTTTTATTTGCTCGGTAATCATGAGCAAAGTGTTCAGGATAGATATAGTGTTCTCCGCATACCTTTTGGTTAGTTATTATGTAGGCATACCATCCAGTTTTGGTTTTCATCTTGAACTGGGATATTGGTACAAATCCCTGAGTTAATAGTTCTTTGAGAATAAACTTCTGTTCGAGTCTTCTTCTCACCATAGGCATTCCACCCAACCTTCTTAGTACTGCCTTTTGATATTCTGACCAATGTCTTTTAGTCCATTTTATGGAACTGATAACAGAACGTTTAGTTATAGCCTTATATGCTAATGCCACTTTTAATTGGTCCCAAGTTAAGTCACTCTTCTTCGTAAAGAGCCTTCTTTCTTTTGGACTCAATCTCTTTAGCCTTCGATAGCTTAATAAGCTTTTCCGGAATAGGCTTGAGAACAGTTCTATATTCTTTTGTTCCATAATTAAACTTATCTACCAAGTTCAAAAAGTACTTTTCTTTCTGTTGAGATCCGAGTCTCTTTTTCCGAGCAATTCTTTTCCCTAATTCCCTCTGGGCTGAAGACTTCGAGTTTCGGTATACTTCGGTTAACAGTATCTTAGATATTGGCTTCTTCCTTTTCCCAGCAATAAGTAGAGATTGACCTATAACAAACTTCTTCTCTAATGCCGTTTTTCCTTTTATCCAGTGTACTGCTTTCAGATTCTCCCTGCCATAATAGGTTAAAAACCTTTTTCTAGCGGCCTTCAATGAATAGAATCCCTGTAATACTACTGCTGGTTCTCCCTTGTAGTTATAAGACCACGGATACCATTTATGAAGGTAAATCTTGATGTCCCTTTCTTTGATAACCTTTCCGAATCTTCTGTGATATTCTCTCCTCCTCTTCTTTTCCAAGAAGTATGCCCTTACATCGGGAGGTAAAGAATCCGGGTCTACTACCCCGTTAATTCTGGTAGCTTCTTTTAGACATTCCCTGTATCTATCCAGAAAGCGTTTATTCCTTTCCCTATATTTATGAACCTTGATTTTCCCGCAGAGTACTTTCCTTTGCCACTCTTGCTTCATCTTTCGGTTCAATTTTATAACCTGAGGTGGTACCCATGGAATTCCTAATCTGTAACAGGATTCCTCGAAGTCATCTGCATTTTTAAATCTATAGACTCGTGGCATATATCTCTACTCCTTCTTTTGTTTACGAAGTGCTGCCCGATACCATTGCTGAATAGATTTATCCTTGGCATCTGGGAATCTCTTTTGCACTCTTCGTGTGATTCTATCGATTGATAACCCTTTATAGGTTAATTCGAATACATAGGATTTCTTAGTTCCTTTCCAAAGACCATTGTCATCCTTCTCTTTCTTGGGCTTTTTAGGTTTTTCCAACCCCTTTACCCGTTTGGTCTTTTTCTGTTTAGTGACTGCATCTTCACCAATGAATCCGAGATTGAGTTGATAATTCCTCATCGGGTCATCTTTGGGATATCCAGCAAGCTCTAATTGCTGGTCCATCCACTTATCGTATTCATCGATGAGAGCATTATCCGGCTTATTATCCGAATGATGAATCCACGATGCCAGTCCATTGTAGTCGGCTGAACAAGCATCGGGGAAAGGCATGCCCAGAGCAACTGCTCTTCTCTTCATGTCCTTGTAGGTCATATTTTCTAACCCACTTCCCATGACCTTTAGCTTCTCCTTATTGAGCTTTAACGGTCTTTTGTCCTTTTTCTTACTTTTGCGCATATTTATATAGGTATAAAATTATTTTTCTTATTTCGTTATACAAATATAATTAAATTTCTCGAAGTTGCAAAATAATTATATAAAAATTCTAAGAGTTCGTTCTCAAGGTTCTTTTCCTGCGTAGTTTATAGGCTGTATCTAGAGTTTCACAGGTAAAGTCCATGTTATTTATTGATTTGTAGTTAATAGCTTTCTGTATGACCTCCCTGTATTCTTTCCAGAACTTCAAGCCCCCTTTACTGTCCACTGTTTTTTCAAAATATTGGGTTGCCAATAACCCAAAGGTATCTGCAATGGTTTGGCTTTCGAATATATATATCCTTAAATCAGTTATAGCCTTAATTGTATCATCCTCACGTTTAATAGGCATCACTCCATAACCCTCTTCTTGGAAGAGTTCTTCTGATACAATGGCTGTAAAGTATCTCCTACTTGAGGGTCCATTTTTCCAATACTCGGTTATTAACTGCCTTATCTTGAAGTCTGGGATTCTGTGTAAGTAGGACAGATACACCTTATCTTTCTTGGTAGACCTCCTTTTATATGCAGTAGGAGCTTGCAATACCCGAGGCATTATTCGATAGTTGTTCCACCTATCAAACTCAAGAATCAGAGCATAAAGGTCTTTGTCCCATTTATTCTCTGATTCCTTCAGCCTTTTCATGTTCTTTATGATACGGGGATTGGTTATCGAAGTCAATAACCATGAAGAATCTCCTGAGTGTATCTTAGCTTCCTCCTTGGGTAGTCTTTTAACTATGGCCCCGAATAGATAATCCCTGAACCTTGGCTCTATAGGAGATTGAGGGTTTACTAATGATGAATGTAGTTCAAAGTAATCGGAGAATAGTTTGAAGAACTTCTCAGCTCTAGCCTTTAGTTCTAAATACTTGTAATGAGACATCTTGAGAATTTCTCCAGCTTCCCAAGTTGATAGGCCTTTGCCTTGTATAAACATAAGGCTTGCCCTCTCTTGCTCGGTCAAACAGTCCCAAGCCAATTCTTGATGTCGTTCCATGTTAGTATTGTTTGTTCATAAGAATCTCTTCGGTACTACCGTCTGGAATTCTAGATAAGTCAGTATCATAATCGGTTGAATACATTTTATACTCGTCTGATTCATGATATGCTGAATAAAGTACATTCTCCATTGGTACTTCTATCTCTAAACTACCATCCATTTCTGGGTATAGCTTTACCAACATCTTTCTCGTATTTAGATTACTTTCGAGTATTATTGCTGGTATTCCCTCAAACGGATATCCCCTTAATACAACGTAATCTCCAATAGCAACACGAGTAATATCATTTACCGAGAATATCTTATTTGCTTTAGACATTCTGCGATATTTCTTTACTTCTTCTTTAGTTATGGTGGCTACCATTGAATAATCATCAAAGTCCTCGGCATTATCTACTCTAAGCCTTTTTCTTTTTGGTCTGTAGTCCAAAGACTTCATAAATGAAAGTATACCTGGGATGTCTCTCTTTAGTTTGTTTAAGTAGTATCGGTCAAAAGCTTTTTCTGGCTTCATCTTTATGAACCCATAGTTGAATAACAATGGTACATCTTCGTACTCATTCTTACCTTTCCTTGACTTCTTAAGTACGCTTATGGTTGGTACTATGGCTTTCACATGTTTATACCCCCTACATTTCAAATCCGAGTTGATTCTCTTGTAGAATTTCCTGTCAAGCCTGAATATACAGTATACGTAGGGGGTTTTCATATTACTTGTTCAATTTACGAGCGTATTTGAATACGTCTGAATATGTTACCAATCGCTGAATCTCTTTGAACATGTACACGGCTAAATGTACTTTCGGGGTTTTTATCTCCATTCGGGAAAGTTCTGAACAATTTTCCATAAGGAACGAATCTATTTCCCCAGCTTCTACAATAAAGAAAGCTTCACCTTTTGGCATAGAATTATACCGCATGATGAGTATGGGTATTTTTCCTGCACGTTTAGCATCCTTTGTAGCCTGTTCCCAAAAGGATATAATTTTACAGCTCTTAAGTCCCAGTAGTATATGTTCGAACTTAATATCCTGATAGTTTTTTACTTCGATACTGAATGGGAATTTCTTAGAATGTTTTGGGTCAGAACATATTACATCTGATGATATATTGTCTGCTTTCTTCCACCTCAATCCACCACTAGCAGGAGTTCTAGAGAATTCATACCCTGACCAGTTTTGAAATGATTTACATACTACCCTTTCAAACCTATTGCCTTTTGCTTTTGAATTTACTCTTCTGGCCATTGTCTATAATGTATTATTTTACTTACCGAACTTTTACTTATACCAAATCTTTCGGTTAAATACTTACCGGTATAACTATCTGAATGTAATTTTCTTATCTTTCTCACTTTATCTATGGTTAACCTGTGGTTGGGGGATTTTGGTCCTGTATTTCCTTTTATGGGGTGTTTTCTACCTTCCCATAACTTCTTTCCTTTTATACTATGTCCATCTATAGACATTTGTTGTTGATTCTCTTTTTGAGTACCCCAATATAAATTACTTGAGACGTTGTTCAATGGGTTATTATCCTTATGACATACACAGGGTTTATTTTCTGGGTTAGGTATATAAGCTAAGGCTACTAACCTATGTACTTTAAACTTTCTTGGACCATCCCTATTTACTAGTGTTACTATCTTGTATTTAATCTTACCTTCTCTACCAGCTAGCCCTTGATATAATGGTTTATCTTTACCTATCCTATAAACATCACCAATTTTAGTTACGTGATAGTTAGGATATCCAGCTATATTACTCTCCATATCTATATCTTTTGTAACCAATAGTCATTAGTGGTATTGTGAAAGGCCCCTTTCTCTGGTCACAGTAAGCACCTTGGCATTTGGAATTGGCAAGGATTCATGGTGTGATATGAGGTATAGGGTTTTATCCTTATAAACCCTACGTATGAGTCCTATCACAAGCTCTACATATTCAGAACTTATGTTCTCGAATACCTCGTCCAAAAAGGCAATATTTATACCCTTAGCTTGGGTCATCATCTCATTCATAGCAAAGGCCATAGCTAAACAGACCAATTGTTTCTGACCACCCGATAACTCCTCGTATGATACTTCTATACCATCCATAATTATCTGAGTATTGAAATCCTTCTTAACTCCCTGTATATCTACATAGAATAAGATACTGAACCCAAGTACATCAGAGTATGATTCAAGTGTTTCATTCAGAATATCCATTGAACTCTCGAATAGGAATGCTTTTATACCTCTATTCCCCAGAGGGTCATCCATTACCCATTTGTAATTATCAACCTTTTCCTTCTGGTTTTCCATTTTCTCTTCCACGGTTGATAACTTCTTGGTTAAGGTTGAAAGCTGAGTTTTATATTTGGTTATTAACCCTTTGTTTACTCCCACCTTCTTTTCTGAAAGAAGTCTTTTGATTTCTGATTCTACTTGTTCTATCTCTCTTTGTATCTTCTTTACTTCGTATTCCTTATCCCTAAGTTCTTCCAGTTCATCTCGATAACCAGATATTCTGTCGGATATTTTGGAATATTTACCCTGTAACCTTTCAATATCTCCGAAGGCTTTCTTTACTTCCATTAGGCGTTTCAAAGAGCTCTTAATATCACCACTCTTTAATAACTTTACTATTCCTTCAATGAACTCTTCTAGAGATACCTTGGTTTTCTTCTTGGCATCATTTATCTTGTTGATAATATCCCTTTGACTCTCCTTTGCATCTGATAACCTTTGTTCGATTCGGTTTTTCTGAGTTACTGTCTCCTTAAGCTCACTTGATTTTTTGGCCTTAGCTAGCAGTGATAATCTCTTTTCAAGAACTTTAACCTTTGAAGAGATGTCATCTTTCACAGTACTAGCCTGTTTCTTTAGGTCATCAACCATCCTTTGAACGGACTGTTTCTTATCCTCTAATGTTCTATATCTTTGAGAGATATTCTGATACTCTTTCAGAGCTTCTGTATAGTAGCCCTTAGCAATATCCCTAGCTTTAGATATGTATTCCAACTCAAAAATCTCCTCAAACAATTCTTTCTTGTCTGAAGAAGATTCTTGTATCAGTCTTTTCATACCCTGACCGAATAGTACTGAATTCATAAAAAGGCTATACGACATACCCAAATCAGCGATTATAAGCGCCTGTATCTCCCCCTTACTTTTCTCTTGTACTTCAACAGCATCTATCTCATATATAAGTCTATCTTTACCCTTGGCTCCATTCACTTCACCTTTATACTTAAGGCATCTGGTTATTTTGTGAGTTTTACCATTCTTACCAAAGTATATTTCTACCTTAGTTCCCTGATAGGATTTGGGTCTATATTTCTCCCAGGTATTTACGTCTGACTTACCCTTTAGATTCTTACCGTAAGCACCCCAAACTAAAGCCGATAAGATTGTAGTCTTACCTTCTCCAGTTGCCCCTCTAATTACGGTTATCCCCTTTGAGCTTAAGTTTAGTTCCAAACGAGATATAGAACAGAAGCCCTCTATTATAATATTACCAAACTGTATCATTCTGCTTCCTTGATTACTTTTAACAATGTGGCCTTTTTATTTTGGTCTTTTATACCTTTTGCCCTCATATATCTCCTTACCATTGTTTTCTTAGTAAGTTCACGGGTTATTTGCGGAGTATCTTCCACCGCCATAATCCGAGACTTGCTAGCAATGACAGTATAATAATTACCATCATCTTTAATTTCATCTTCTGATGACACGTCCACAAATTTAGGAAAGCCTTTGAATGGCTTAAATTCCATTGAGAAGTCTTCATATATTTTCCAATATCCCAGTTTACAATTGCGGTCTGTTCTCCTCTGTTGTAGCGGAGCTCCTACCATGTATATCTTCTTTCCAAGCCTCTGAGGTTTATGTATATGGCCTATCAATACTAACTTGAACTTAGATAGAAGATTCACATTCAGATTCTCTACTGTTCCAACTTCAGTATTATCAGTATCTTTAGCTCCCGGGTAGTCAGTATGCAATAATAGGATTGTTGGCTTTAACATAGCTTCTTTCAACTCAGCTTTGATTAACCCATCTAACCCCTTGTTATGGTCTAAATAGGGAATACCTACTACTCTGAACTTATCAAACTCATGATAAGAGAAGTCCAGATTGTGTAAGAACGAATACCTACGACATAAGTTTGCCCAGTGTGATGGAGATTGATTAGTTATCGAATTGCTTTTCTGTAGGTCATGGTTTCCAGATATACCATAGATGTTAAATTCCTCGCACCTATTTAACTCTTCGAACTGTTCAATTATAATTTCATCAAGTGAAGTACTTATATATTCTGGACGGTGCATAAAATCCCCACAAAAGAATGCCGGGCATTTATACTTAATACATAAGTCTTTAATCAAAGAGAGGACCCTGAAAATACTTAGGGTCCTCTTGTTATCCTCGTTGAACTTAGAGAATTCCCCTAAGTGCAAATCGGAGAATACTATACCTATCACCTTCATAACTGAAGAAATTTCTTGATAAGGTGTTTTCTCTTCTCGTAGTTCATCTCATCCAGTATCATGACTTTTATCTTGTAACCCATGATTTCCAGTGTACCGGTATTAGGTATACCATTTACATACTGGAGTATATTTGGGTCGGGTTTATATCCCCACAGGTCAAGTATACCATACATTACCTGCGATACCTGGAATTGATAATACCGAGATAATACTCGTTTACCATTATCTTCTGTTACCCACTCATTGAAGAAGTTTGCTGAGAAAGGTATGAAAATTAGGTGAGTACACTGTTGACCCAGTAACATACGACATAAGTTTACTGCATGGTCTAAGTCGCATTCGGCTATCCTGTGAGAAAGTTTGTTGATGAAGTATGCTGCCGAATCAAAGTATGACCGGTCAGTTACAAAGCTATCTTCTCCTCTAAAAGCTTTGTTACGAAGGTTAAGTACCTGCATATCTTGCATAAATACTGTACTGGCATCTTGCTGAATCATATCAGCATGAGGCATGTCTCTTGTTTCAGGTACCAAGTCCGAATATGACCCGGATATGAAAGGTATCTTTAACATATCCGCTACTTCCTTGGCAATGGTTGTTTTTCCAACCCCAGAAACACCGGTGAACATAATTTGATATTTCCTACCGTTGTACATAATGTTGTAGTTTTTTGAAAGGTTCCAAAAAATCGGGTATCTTGAAAGACCTTAAGTTAAACTTGTCAAGTACCATGAATAACCTGTCTTTCCTTATATTATTAGTACATCCTTTTACCCAAGGGACTTTCTTGATAGGATGAAGAGTTAATGCGGTTCTCAAGTCTATAAGAGACTTGTTCTTCTTGTATAATTCTTCTAGCTGGTCCCTTTCAATGCCCTTGAATTCTGCTCCTTTTGCATCTATGAAGTCTGCTATGCTCCCATATTGTTTCAGGAAAGCTTTAGTCTTCACTTCTCCCATACCATAATAACCGGGTATATCATCCGATTTATCTCCATTAAGTATTAGGTAGTCAACGCATTCCTCAGCAGAGTAACCCATTATATCCTTACAAGTTTGACTAAGAATTAGGGTATCTTTGTTAGGATTGAATATCTTGACTCTTTTGTCGAGTAATTGACAGAAGTCTTTGTCAGAGGATATTATGAGAGATTTACCTGGGTGGTTTATTGCCAACCAAGCAATGTAGTCATCAGATTCATATCCCAAGCCTTTTCTATCGATAATCATCTGAACTCCGAGTAACCTTAGAATCCTTCTCAACAGTGATAGCTGTTTATTGAAATCTTCATAATCCATACTTATCTTACTCCTATGTGCTTTGTAACCCTCGAGTAGACCATTACGGAAATTAGACTCTTTGCTCTCATGAGTATCGAATGTAATTACTACATGGCTTGGTTTAAACCGAGTTAAGTATGAACCGAGGATTCTTAAGAACCCATACACCAACCCGGTACCAGCTCCATTGTTGGCTTTAAGATTCTTAAACTTATGGTATGAACGGTGAGCAAGATTACTCCCGTCCACTACCATAAGCATCCTCGGTTTTCTACCCCTCGTCCGGGATGTATTCGTCTTCTTCTGCATCTTCAGATTCTATTTGAGATTCATAGTCTAAGTCTGCATCAACAGGGAACATGTTTCGTGTAATCTTCTTTAGCTTTCGCTTAGTGGTTCCTATGGTATTTATTCCGGCAGCCTTTAACAGCTTTTTCCTTAACTCACCATCTTCCTCTATTAACCTATGGAAAGCCTCTTCTCCTCGACACAGTTTCTTTCCTTCGAACATATATGTTCCACCACCGAGCTTCTCTATTACTCCAGCATCCTCTAAAGACTCTTCTAACCAGAAGTATCTGTCAAAGCCAACTTCGTGATACTTTGGGTTAAAATATATAGGAGCTTTGGATATAGTTTCCCGAGGAGGAGATACCTTATTCTTTTTCATCTGAACAGTTACATATTTACCTGCTCGTCTTTCCTTACCCTTATACTTAATCTTGAGAGTTTTACCTGAGTAGAATGCTAATCGTATTGAAGCATAAAACTTGAGTGCTGCACCACCAGGAGTTGTACTGGTATCTTGACCAAAACCTGCGCCCAGTTTACTGCGCAACTGATTGATACATACCATGGTTACTCCGAGTCTATAGAACAATTCGTTCCTTATTCGGAACATCTTGTATATCTGCTTTGCCCGGTTTCCCATCTCGGCCTTGCTATCCGCCATCTTTGCATCAATGGCTTCTATAGAATCCAGAGCTGCTATTGAGTCTATCACAACTATGATAGGCTCATTGTTAGTTAACTTTGACCTCCAGTATATGGCTAAATCAGCAATAGCATCTGAAATAGTTTCTATTCTGGTATCATTCAGTACTGTTACTCGTTCGGGGTCCAGACCATTTTCCTCTGCCCATGAATTCATCCAGGCTTGTTCTGCATCCACCCATATTACATGACCACCGAGTTGTTGTGCAGCATAAGCAAAGTTGTAAGCTATCAGGGACTTACCTGAGGATTCTTCTCCCATGATTTCAATTATCTTCCCGAATGGTACACCACCACCCATTTGATAATTGAGAGCAAAGAATGTGGATGGAATCCATAGTCCATGGTGATTTATAGTACTGGCCTTGAACTGGAGAGATGACCCGTATTTTTTGAGTATCTCATTCTGTGTGGGTATCTTAAACTTTTTGCCACCCGATTTTCGGGTAGCTTTAGGTTTTCTTGCCATACTTGTAATTTATAATATGAAAAGAGTGGGATATAAACTATACCCCACTCCTACTTTAGGTATATATCTAGAAAATCTTAGATATCACTCTTATATTTCTTTCCCTTTTTCTTTTTCTTGTCCTCTAGCTTGCTTTTGGAAGAGGACTTCTTACGTGGTCTTTCATCCTCATCGTCATCATCCCCCTCATTGAGGAATGAAGCCAGCTTCTCCTCGAGTTCGTCGTAGGAAAGGATATTTGCCCGGATTGCTTTCTCCAGGTCTACCTCTCCCCGATACTTCTTGTCCAGCTTGGTTTTCTGGCAGGGTGATACCGAATAACTGGTATCATTCTTACCGGTACCAGTACGGGTGATTTTGATATCGTATCCCTCTACGGGGTCGGTCATATCTCCCCAGTCCTCTTCATCGAGGTAGAGGTCGATAATATCCTGATATACCGAACGGGGTACCATCATGGGTTTATCTACCCGGTCTGGGTCAATTTCCTTACCCTTGGTATCTTTGTACCCTAGTACCCCGATGAGATACTTTCTCTTCGGTACCAGTTTCGATGCTAATGCCTTATCATCTGGGTCGTCGGAGTTTTTAAGCTCCTGGAACTTCTCCATGAAAGGACATGGCTCATCGAAAGTTGCCGGAGATATAATACCTCCCTCCTTTGGTCCAAGATAGAATTGAATAATCTCGATTCCCAATTCCTCGTCTGCACCACGGGATTTGATACGTACTCGGGTAGTTCCCTCTTTCGGGTAGATTATTCCACCACCTCCACTACGCTTTTCCAGGTCCTTCTTCCTGGCAAGCATCTTTTCTCGAGTAGTCATTACACTGCCCTTTTTCTTGGTTGTTTTTTCCTTTTTCATGGCTTTATTTATTGGTTTCGATATAAAGTATCTCGTTCAGAGATAATATAGTTGTTACTTGATTGGGAAGGTCTACTACATCTAGTTCTTTACCAGCATACAGACCGTAAGTAACTACCGCTCCAACCTGAAGACCAGGATATTCTTCACATTGTTCATCAGTGATGGGTCCTACCTGAATTACTACTCCCTTGCGGGGTACTGTATCTTTATCATGTTCCTGAGGGATATAGAGTCCTCCTTTGGTTTTGGTATCTGCAGTTACTACTGGGGATACAATAAGTACTCGACTTCCTGTGGGAGTTCCTAAACCGTTCAGTTTACCATTCAACTCCTTTGCTTCTTTGACCGAAATAAGGTCTAACTCAATTCTTGACATATTTACTGTTGTTTACGTAAGTTTGCTGATACAGTTCTTAAAATATTCTCTCGTGATTCGTAAGCTTTACATATACTTATCATTTTACTCGCATTGTACTCAGCCTTCATATATCTTTTCAATGCTCCCTGATAAGCTTGGTTGTTCTCTGCTTTATGAGCTGCTGCGTCATTGTTTACATTACCAGATTCTTTGTAGTAAAGCCATGCCTTACTATAGGCTTGGTCCTTTGCCTTTTCAAGTTTATCCCTTTTATATATAAGCCTATCCCTTACCATCACCAATAGAGCATAATTAGATGGACTTCTACGTAAAGACTGATTGACCAGGTTCTCATCAATCATGAGTTCCTGGTCTAAATCAATCTCATAGGTTTTCCCTTGAAATAGAATCTTTAGTGTGTTTTTCTTAATCTGGGATAGACGTACTATCTTTTGCCTTTTTTCCATATAACACCTCTTTCACTGAAGTATTTATACATGGTCATAATGCTTATTCCATATTTGACCTTTATCTGTAGGTTACTCATACCACTCTCATAATCTTCTATCATCTTATTTATAGACTCCTCACTCAACTTAGGGCTTGGTATATTAAATCTACCGTCTCTTATACATTGTTGAGTATTCTCTTGGTTAGTACACCAATATAGATTTTCTACTTTATTATTTTCTCGATTATTATCCTTATGACCCACACACGGTTTATTATCTGGGTTTGGAATGTAGATTAAAGCTACCAACCTATGTATATTAAACGTATACTTAATCCCCTTATTATTTCTTAGGCTTACTATCAAGTAACCATTGTTCTTCTTTCTCTTAGCCATTTTCCTCCAAGTAACTCTATCTCTATACTTAGAGTACACATTACCTTCTCGAGTAACATGGTAACAATCAAAATCTGGTATATTACCTTTCATACATTCTCTTCCTAAACTCTCTCTTATTTTTCTCTATCTCTTCTGGATATAACTTAGGATAATCTTCTATTTCAATACCTTTGAACTTACGATGTTCCTCTAAGTACTCATCAGGATTAAAATCTGGTTCAAGCATTTTCCTATAATCATATCCAGGAATAAAAGGTAGTTCCTCTGCCATAGAACGCCCGATAACGAAGTCCATTGACATACTTACGTCGTCTATCTGGAAGTTGAAGTATTCTTTAGTATTTGGGTTACGGCAAGTTTCCCAAATCTCGTATACTACCCAGGTATTTACATATTCGGGACTTACCAAGTAATAGGTAGCATCATGAACATTACAAGTCTCTTGCATAAATGGTAACTTACCTTGCCTCATTTTCCAATAGTTTAGGATTGAAGCGAATAAGTTCATATCTGATGCAGCTGATTGACATGGCATATTAACCGATAATCGTACTGCGTATGCTGCTTCCTGCTCGTTATCCGAATATACCTGGGGTAACCTTCTCTTCCTACCGAACAAAGATTTAATATACCCATGCTTTATCAGGACCTTCTCCTGGTTAATCATGAACTTCTTAATCTTCGGGTGCTCCTGGAAGAACTCATTCAACTGTTGTTGAGCTTCATCAGGGGTTACGATAATACCAGCTTTCGGGTCAGATAGTTTAACTGCAAGCAGTTTCTTCTGAATACCATAGATAATACCAAAACATATCTGCTTTGCCTGCTTCCTTCGGTTTTTCCAAAGCTTATAATCGGGATGTTGTTCATCACTGTAAGCTTTGTTTGCTTCCTCATACGATACACCATACTTATTTGCTGCAATAGCAAGGTGAGGGTCCTGTCCCTTGGCAAATGCTTCAAGATAAGTCTCATCCCCTGAAAGATGTGCCATGATTCTTAACTCTGCCTGAGAGTAGTCAAGTGCCATGTATAGTTTCCCTTTGGGAGCTACCAACTGTTTCTTGATATTAGCATCTACCGAAGTTTTGGGTATTTGTTGGAGGTTAGGTTCAGAACTACTTAATCGGCCAGAAGTAGTACCAATAATTTTGAATTGCCCGTGAATTCTATCATCATCCTGAACTTTATCATGCCATCCCTCAATATAGGTTGTATACATTTTCTTTAACCCTCTCAACTCGAGAAGATTATCCAGGAAGATTGCTTTGGGACTTTCAGGGTCTTTAACCGTTAATCGAAGTTCTACCAACGTATCCTCATCGGTACTCGGCTTATCGGTATCACGATTAGTTTTCTTATCCTTGGTATATTTTATGATAGGGAATTTGAACCCCTTTTCGGAATACAACAGTAGAGGTAAATCAATTGTACTTCCCAAGTTTACTTCTCGGGTTAATTCCAATTCTTTTTTAGTGGTGAATACACCTGCTCGGATATTGGATATTTTTTGCTCCCTGCTTGCTATTTTCCGTGCGTCCTTTGGGTTATGATAATCCAGGTCTTCAAGTTCACTTTCAATGGATGCAAGGTACTTGCTTATTCTTTCTTGAACAAGCCATCTAGAGAATTTTTTCACTCGTGGAAGATTCAAGCAATTAGAAGTTGCTTGTTCAATCTTTGGCTTGTAAGATTCAAGCAGTTCCTGATTGAATTTCCTATCGAGGTATAATCCGGTTTTTTCAGCATGCTGCAATACCCTAGAAGCTGGCATAATCAAATGCCTAAACAAGGGGTACATGCCAATCTCTATTAGCTTACTTTCAAAGAACATAGCTAACCTAAGAGTATAATCGGTATCCTGACAACCATACTTGCATAATGGTTCCAAGGGTTTCTTATCCCAAGGTATCTTGTCAAACTTCTCTGCCTTCTCGTAATCGCCATGCTCTGGTAGATACCTTCTAACCATTGACTTCAGGTCATTGGGTTTCTCTTCATTTAGAAGATACTTCATAAGCATTCCATCCAGAACAGTACCTCTAACATATATCCCATACAACTCGAATATCTGAAGGTCAAACTTCAGATTCCATCCCACTTTAGTTATATTGGGATTCTCAACCACCTTTCTACCAAAATACTTTAACCAACGTTTCCAATGAGGGTTTTCATATTCGTGGTGACATAATGGAATAGATACACCAGAACCAACTTGAAAGGTTACAGATAAAATTGTGGGTTTGAAGGTTTTATTATAAATACCTTCTGCATTTGTCTCGAAGTCGACGGAAGCTATGCCGGTTTTCAAACAAGCTTTCACAAGCCGCTTGACTTGTGAGAAACTTTTGATTATGTCATATCTTGACTCCATGTTTATTCTTATTATATGCAGTATAGAATAGATTTTTACATGACCCTAAGTCTGATGTATTCTTTACTACTTGAAAGATACCGTTCTTTACTCTTTTTATATACCCTGCTCTACAAAGAAGACAGCATAACCAATATAAATATGCTGTCTTAGCTCCTGTACTTTGTAAGTAAGTATACCTAAATGTCTGACCAACTTCTTTATTTTGTAGAAGTTTTATCAAGTTATATATAATGTCTCCTTTCATAAGAATTATAAAATCATGTACTCGGAGCGGGAATCGAACCCGCACGACCATTACTGGTCACAGGATTTTAAGTCCGGCGTGTCTACCTATTTCACCATCCGAGCTTTTATAAAAAGGGGAGATGAGCGAAGAACAGTAACTCATCTCCTAATGCTATAGCCTTCGACTTTAATTATGGGATTTTGGTATCTCGTACCAGTTTATTGCCCATTGCTAGCTGGAGGTCGTATCTCCTGTTATAACCCAGCTATAGCCCTGTACGGAAGACAGGATTCGAACCTGCGACCCCTTGCTCCCAAAGCAAGTACACTAACCGGACTGTGCTACTTCCGTAAATTAGGTACCAGTCTATATCCCTACCGTCCAGTACCTGGGAATGAATCAGGACTCGTTGTCCACAGCGCAAAGTAAAGATTCATAAGTGGACCCAGAGGGGATTGAACCCCCGACCTTCGGATTATGAGTCCGCTGCTCTAACCAACTGAGCTATGGGTCCGGTTGAAGGTAACGGCCTTTACTACTAATCTCGGTATGACAGAAAAGAAACTAAGACCAATTACCGTTACCTTCTTTGTTACCTTAATTCGGTCTGGATAGAAGTTTTGAGTTTTACCCAGTCCTTTTTATAACTATGCAAACTATCAATAGTATGATAGAGATAACCAGGTTTGATACCCACTTCTCTAGCTACGTATTCCATTAGTTTCCATGCCAAGTATACATCATTTCCAAAATGAGTTACAAAATCGGATGACCTTTGGTGATAACAAATATTCAGTTGCTTTTCACCCCTTGCGTTCTCCCGGATAAGGAAGTCGTAATACATAGAGCATGGTATACGCATCTTACCATCCAGGTTTTCGGCATCAGAACATTCTACCTGCCCATCTTCACCATAGATATTAAGTATGGCTTTACGGGTATCATTATCATCCTTGAGCAGACCTATGACAGCCTGTAACTTGGTCATTACAATCCCATTATACCTTACTACCTCATTCATTCTCTCCGAATAGGTGTAGTCGAAGTACTTACCATCTACCAGGAACTCTTCCCATATTTCGGGACGCAATTTCCATGCTTCACCCGGGTTAATTTGTCCCGGGTGTATTCTTTCCTGGAACTCAGCCTCTGCCCAATCTTTAGATTTGGTGAATACAAATAAAGGGGCCGGGTCTTCCAGGTGAGTCAAACAGTATTGCTCGCATATAAGTTCTTTGGTAATGAAGTCATCTTTACCTTCGATAACTTTATTCTGATAGGTACGGGGTTTTACCTCATTACCCATCTCATACAAATTTCTTGCCGTCTCAGACATCAATTCGTAAGGATTTGAATATATTCTCATATCATCTTTGTTTGAATAGTTTTACACAATTCCCAATAGTTACTCTACTAACGTTATATCTAATTGATAATTTTCTCATAGTGTACTTTCCAGTTCTGTATAAAGATTCAATCTCCTTACGTTGATTGTAAGTTAATTTTGACATAGGATGATTTTCGCCCTTTAGTCCTGGACCTTTACCAGGTTTATATGTAGTTTTTATACGCCCATCTCTGAAGGCCTGTTTAATATTGTCAGACCCAGTACCCCACTTTAAGTTGATTACTTGGTTGTTATGTATATCGTTGTCCAAGTGCATAACTATTGGTAAATTATCTGGGTTTGGAATGTAAGTTAAAGCTACTAACCTATGTATAAAATACCTTTTACCATCATATAATCTAACTCTTAAGTACCCAGTACTATTGGGTCTAGCTATTAAAAATACTTTTAAGTGTTTGTCCCATACTTTACCCGTAGTATATATCCTATACCTACCATTAAATCCAGGTAAAGTTAGATGACTTCTCATTGTTCGTGATTTTTAATATATTTTCTTATAGATTTTCGTAGTTCTTTTAGGTCCTGAATATTCATGTTGGGAAGACCTACCCAACAATTAGCATTGGTACATACAGATAACTCTATGTCCCTGCCATTCCTATCAGTATATTTACCCTTGGATATCTTTACTCCAAAATAGGGTTTATCTTTCCTCTCGTACTTCACTTAGATACCTCCTTATCTTTCTTTCAAGTTGCCTTAAATCCTTTACACTGATATTGGCCACGGTATTGAATAACCACCCATCATCCGTGGAGAAAGTTATATCTATATCTCCTCCGAGTTTACTGGTGTAAGAAGATTTCTTTACCTCTATTTTCATTGCATTGGTATTTGCAATTCAATAGACTTCCCTATCTTAGAATGGTAGCCAGTCTTCACTACCGAGTGTACAATCCTTTGCCAGGGTTTTGGGATATTTGAATAATTCGGGTCTGAGTACTTTCAATGCTCTTTTATGTACCTTATACTTTATCTTGTCAGGGTCTACTTTAAGTAGATACTTTAACCGCTCATACCAGTTACCATCATATATACCAAGCTTATCACTAAGCTTTAATAGGTCTTCATGAGTATGATACATTAGTAATACCGTATCATCATTGAATATCTGACTGAAGTGTATTGATACATGGAATTTATGTCCAGTGGGGAATAAGTATTCTCCTATCCTTTGAATCAGTAGTAGGTCACAGATAAGTCTTTTAGTTACCTCGGATGCCCTCATGAATACCGTTATCATGGGGTAATCCATGCCTGCTTTCTTTGATACAGTTAGAGACAATAAGCAATTCTTACCATGAGCATGCTTATTGTCAAACTGATAGCCTATGTTAAATATCTTCCTTGAGTTTAAGGCTTTTACTACTTCCTGTCTTAAATCAATCAGACCATTTTCATCCACATAGTTTGCTACCAGAGACTTCCATTTAGCCGAAGTGTAGTTGAAGTGCCTACCAAAATCAAATTCGGGGTCTACCAGAGGTTCTTTAATATAAATGACTAAATCATTTAAGTACTGTGCTTTACCAATTCTTTCAATATCCAAACCGGGGGTATTGAACAGGAATAACCTGTTGAGTCCCTCCCAAGCTTTCATACTTGTTTTGAACTGCAACAGGTTATTCTTTAACTTGAACTTACTCATCGGCTTCAGGAGTTAATTCACCGTCTTCCATATCATCTTCCTCTGAAGAAGAGAATGATATTAACTTCTTCCTTTTCTTTTCCCCACTTTCCTCAAGCTTTAGTTTGAGACCATACTTTTCTGTAAACTTTAAGTAGGTCTTTTTTATCATATTACGCTTGAGGATAGATGGGCATACCTCGGGTAATGGGATACCATCCCAATCTCCAATTTCTAAGGCTGAGGCTAACATAGATTTCTGTTTATACCCCAAATCTCTCCTTAATACCTTGAAAGCTCTGAAACTGTTACCATAAGTTTTATAACCTGCTTCATCGCTTGTCATAAGTTTTTTGAGAGATTTACGTATCTTCTTTCTACGTACCTCATCACTACAGTTTTCTTTCAAAAACTCCTTTATGTCCTTGCGATTCTGATATAACAGTATGGTAGTATCATTTGCCCATGCCGCTTTGATAACCAACTTTAACGAGAAGTTATCATGGCCATAAATATACTGACCCATACGACAGAATAACAGTATATCTATGGGTAACCTTGTAACTATCTCTGAAGAACGTAGTATTACAGTTATCTCGGGGTTTTCCACTCCAATCTTACGAGAGAATATACCACCAACTAAGCAACCTTTGCCACTACCATGATTGTCAGCAAAATGGAATCCAATGTGATAATTCCTATTTACTGTCTTATTCTCTTCTAACTTCCTTATCATCAGTTTAGCCTGGTCAAGCACATCCAAATCAAGGTAGTTAGTAATCAGCCCAGTCCACTTGGTCATTGTATAACCAAACATCTTACCGAAGTCGAAGTCTGGGTCGAATTTAGCATCAGCTATTTCTACCATCAAGTCGTATGTAAAAAGAGAATCGGTTAGGTTATAACCAACTCCCTCACAAAACCAGTCTGGTTTCTTGATTAAGAAATTTTCCAGTATCTTTTCCCAAGCTTCTATTGGGTTCTTAGCTTTTACCAAATTCATACTAATACTTCGATTTTTGACGGAACATATTGATACGGTTCTTCTTGAAATAGATGTAGAATACATCATCTGAACCCATACCTATCCATCCCAAATACCCACAAAAGTAGATGAAGGCCTTCACTAATTCCGACTGATACTTTAACTCTTGAGTCATTACCTGGGATTGCTTCCAGGGTTTATTCTTCAGGAAGTTACGAGCAATGTTCAGATGATGGGTTATCTTCCATAACAGGTATGGGTAGTTTACTGAGTACTCTACATAATTGAAGTATCTACCTCCCTCGAGTAACTTTGTGTTATAGTCCAGATGTGTTTCTGAATCCATGTTCTCGTACCACTTGATAAGGTCTGTGGCATTGTTGTGGAAGATAACACCGATATCTCCCTTGTCCATTATCCACCTTACCCCGAGATTCATGGCTGTACGCAGGATATCTTCATAGTTCTTGTTGAGAGAATCTACTACTGATTGAGGACAACGATTATCCTTTACCCACTTCACCATGTATGCCATAATATCCTCGGGTTGGATATTGGCATATATCAAAAGTTCGATAAAGAAGTGGATAGCATCTGCATTCTCTTCATTAGCATTCTGTAAGTGATTGAGTATCTCCGTATACTCTATACAATCACCATGGGTTTGTACCAATTTTGAATGGTTGGCCTCGAATAAGTCCATTACATTTTCGAAGGACTCATAGCCTTCTGATAACTCCTCGGTAACCCTTGCAGTAAAGTCCTTTAACAGGGTTTGAGAAGCCTTTGTATTGATGTCTACCGGATACTGTGGTAGCCCCTCTATGCCTATATACCCAGACAAGAGGTTCTTTTGCATTTGATATATCTCTTCGAGATACTTATGGTCGGGAATTATACCCGGTTCTTCTTTAATGTCTCTGCTATCCACGGTCTTACTTGTTATCGTGTGCTCCGAATCCTTTGTCTCCTCTTGTACCCCAGTTCTTTGCCTTCTCTTCGTACTCCTTATTGGTAATCTCTTTCGGTGTTGAGAGTATGATGGGAACGTGTACGAATTGCATTATCTTTTTATCTTCCCATAAAGGTATGTACACGGGTTCATTTGAGGCATTCTGAATACCTATGTGCATTTCTCCTGTGTATGGGCTATCTACTATCTCGGCAGTAAAAGTCAACCCATCTTTAGTAGCAACTCCTGATTTATTTGCTGCCATTAGCATAGATTCCTTGGGATTGATAAGAACTTTTATTCCGGATGGTATTAGTACTCTTCCACCAGGACTGATTTCTACACATATCCTATCGGTTTCTATACTCCTGAATTTCAGACTGCCATTGCTGAACATTCTACGATTGATACCAGTGAAATCCCTCTCGTGTTTTTCTCCCACCTTTAGTATATCATCCATGTATAACTTTGGGATGTAGAAATCCAGACCTGCATCCCCATCATTTGCTCGGTTTGGGGATTTAACATCTCTAATCTTTGTGAACTCTAATTGTACCATGTTATTTACTGTTGAATTTACGATAAATGTCTCTTGCTTCCTTTCGGGATAACTCGAACTTACTCTGAAGCTTATCGAGTATTTCCTTCTTACCCAGTTTTTCTCTTACCAATTTACGGTAGTACTTTTTACAACCTTCTATATCTACCAAAGGTTCCAAATCCTTGAACTGAGTTTCTGCTTCCAGCTCTTTACGAGTCTTACCCATAAGAGCTGTGAACTTAATACAACAGAGTTCGGAATCTCCGCACATCTTACATTCCTTGGTTGAAAGGTCATAGTGTTTACCGAAACAGGGATCTTGTCCTGAACCAAGTTTGGTGATGTCTATAGGTTCAAGAATATCTCCGGTCTCTAACTCCTTTCTTACTTCCTTAAGTTTGTCTTTCTTTTTCTTCGCCATATATTTGATAGTTTGATATCAAGTGATAGTTAATAGGTATTTCAGTGTCATTGATGTAGAATAGTATATGCACTAACTTTCTGGTTCACCATTATACGTGCGTGCGCATTTAAGCTTTAGCTTAAGTTAATACTTACTAAGTAAGTTAAGTATAAGTTTATATAGCTTTAGCTATATAAACCTCTATTAGTATTTAGTATACTAAATACTAATAGAGTTATAAGTGTAGGTATATACGTGCGCATATATGCGTATTACCCTTCCACTCTGATTACCTTTAATTTTTCTTTCTGATAATACATTCGTCTATGGTTACCATGTCTCTTTAGATAATTACCCGGGAATTGAAGATCGTCAAGATAGGCTTTTTTCTTGTTCATGTGAGTTCGTGCAAGACGTCCCAATATCTGTATGGATTTTTCATTAGAATCCATTGATGCAGTATTCTGCAGATATTTTAATTCAGGGAAGTTTTGACCTCTAGAAATAATCGTGGTAGCTATTAGTATATCTATTTTACCTTCTCTAAAAGCTTGTAGAATTTCATCACGCCCTTTGGTATTATGATGTACATATTGTATGTTGTATTGATTCCCGAGATGTTTAACATAATACCGGTAAAGATTTTCACAATGACCTATAAACTTACATACTATCAAAGCTGGTAATCTCTTTCTACCAATGTTATACTTGGTACGATCAAGGGATAGTTTCCAAGCTTTAACATTATCTGATATCACTTCCTTGTATTCTGTTGGGTAATCCACATCTTTAGAGTACTTAAAGGGAGCATATATCAACTTGCAAGTAATAGGGGTAGAATACCCTTTCTCTATCATATCACTTAATTTTATCTGGTTAACCTTATCACCAATAAATGACATGATATTCAGGTTATGTATTAACTTCTTCTTCTGATTACTCATGTAGATGGTACCACTCAAACCTACTCGTATTCTAGAGTTATACAGATGTTGTATTACTGTTTTATATGTTTTATTATCTATCACGTCAGCCTCATCTATAAGTACCATATCTATTTCTGATAAGAATTTTTGGTACCTACTTATATTTGAGGCAAGAGACTGTACCATGCACACATTAAAGTTACCCCAGTCATTGCACTTACTTCCCTGTATGAATGCAACCTTTTCACCGGGTAACAGTTCTGGAATCTCTTTCTTGAACTGCTTAAACAAGTCGGCACTGTTCAACAATAAAACAGTTTTCAATTTCCTCTTGAAAGCCTGATGTAATCCACAGAACACCAAAGTCTTTCCGAAGTTAACTGCCAAGTCAGATGCACAAATAAGGAAAGGAGTATCTCCAACCTTATTATATACTATCTTTTCTAGAGCTTCTTTCTGTACTTCCCGTAGTTCTTTATCCCCCAGTACTGTTGGAATTACTGGTTTAACTCCCATGGATGGTCTATTATCTATAATTTTTACCTTTTGTCCCATTTTACGGCATTCATTATAAACCTTATTTAGAAGGCCTATTTTGAATTGCCCATAATCCGAGATATATTTTACGTAACCATCCCAGTTCTTTGCCCTGCTATACATCATTATATGCCAAGCGTCCGGATGCTTAATCCGGAACATTTCATACAACTTATTTGTGAACTTAGCAGGGCCAGATAATTCACAAACATTGCAGTTCTTTATGGTTATAGTTATCATACCTTATTTCTTGAAAGCATCCCAATCTACATGTTCCGATTTAGGCCGAGATACTATATTAAATCTTGCCATATAATTAATAACTCTTTGTCTAGCCTTGTCATTAGATAGATCTTCTATCTTAGGTATACCATTACAGAATTCTAAAGCATAGAACTGAGCTTGAACAAAGGTTTCATAGTCAACTCCAACTTCATCGGCTAATTTTCTTGCTCTTACAAACCATACATACTCTTGAGGGTTTTTATCGTAAGTATTGTTAATCCCTATTCTGTCAAGAATCTCTTTAGTATAATATTCATATATTTCTCTGGTATACTGGGGAGCTGAATCTTCTTTTACTTCTCTATCTGCTTCGTATACATCCATAATCCAATTAACTCTCTGATGTAACCAATTAGCACAGAAGTTATAGTTAACCCTCTTTGCTTGAGACATGAGCTTAATACCAGTTGTTACAAACTCAATATATCCTTGACGAGGTTCAAACCCAAACTTTTGACAGAACTCGTTTACAACAGGTACCAATTCCTTAACTGAGGCCCATTGTAAATCTGTTTGCTTTATTTTAGTTACTCCGATGTGTTTGAGTTGGACTCTAGTAGAATAGATGATATCTGCTAATAAGTTTGCATCTCCTATACTTCCTGAAGCTCTACGAACAGCTTGAGTTTGTACCCTTTTATCCTCTCCTACCACTGAACGATGGTCCAAAGAGTATTGCCTGGCTTTAGTGAAGAACTCATCTACGAATTCTTCAGATACTCTACCCCCCATCTCATTCCATAATTTACGGAATAAAGTTTTAGAGATATGTATAGAAGGTTCTCGTTGTGCCATTATAATTTTAACTGTGATTTTATAGTTAAAAGTTCTTGATAAGTCTGATATGTCGTCTCTCGTACATATTCTAAAGTCCTTTGTTTACCCAGTGAATTGACATCCTCATTATCTGGGAGGAATACTACCTTTACCTTTTTGAATGGCACCAACTTGAAGGCCAGGTCTAATGCCTTATCTTTAGCATCGGGGTCAATCAATATTATAAACTTCTCTACCGGACTCTTGATGAACTTGTTTACTTGCCATCTTGAAACTGCCTTACCTCCGGTTGCAATTCCATTCTCTCCCAAAGTTTCAGCATTGATTGCACCCTCACAAATATAAACGGTTCGGTATATTTCTAGAGCATCTGCATTATATATAATAAAACTCTTTCCCAAACCCGTTACATCTACTTCTGGGTTGTTATATTTGGGACCAGCGCCCATATATAATCGGGCATTGAAGTAAGTTAATTGCCCATGCTCCGTGAACGGTATAATGATATATCCAAGATACTTACCTGTGTTACAATATCCCCATCCTTTACGAGCTAACTCTTCTATCTTAAATCCTCTTTTCTTAAGGTAATTCCTGGCAGACCTTGCCAACAGAGAAGTGCCCATAGATATGTTCTTGAACCCCTCTGGGAGGAAGAACTCTTTCTTACCTTTTAACTCAACCTTCTCTTCTTTGAATACATATCCAGAATAATCTCCTGATTCGAGTACAGATAGTACTTCTTGAAAACTATCCGTACTCTCCAAATACATTACCAAACTTATAGGAGAAGGATGTTCACCACACTTAAAACAATTACATCGATTGTTTGAAAGGTTGATACCAAACTTCTTTTCTCTTCCACAGTAGGGACAGTCTGACTTCATCCACCCCTTACGATAATCGAAGGCCTTCAACTTATATCTAAAATATTCATGTAAACGACCTTTAGTATGGTTATTTAGTCTCATATACTATCCTCCTAATAACTGAATGTGCTCTACCATATTTACGGCTTAACTTTTGTAGAGTGGTATTTCCTTTCAAGTATTCGGCTTTTATTTTACGTCTAATCTCTATACTCAAAGGAGTTTTACCTCTGGATTTGAATCTACCATCTCTTATACATTGTTGAGTATTTTCTTTATGAGTACACCAATATAGATTTTCTACTCTATTGTTAGTTCTATTATTATCCTTATGACCTACACATGGTAAGTTATCGGGATTAGGTATCCAAGTTGTAGCTATAACCCTATTCAATCTATGTGTCTTTTTTCTTAGATGTACCTGTAAATATCCGAATATCTTATGAGGGTTAGTAGATAGCCATCTATGTAATTTAGTGGAATATACTCTACCGTCGAATGAAGCCAAATATTCTGGATAGTTTGGTATAGGCTTTACTTTAACACCTTTTATATTGCTGTTAAGTCTCATATCGTAAACGAAAATACCCGACCATGAATAACATAGCCGGGTAATTATTATCTATTGACGAGTAACTTCTGACATAACTCAGGAACTAAGTGATGAACTATATATCCTCTTCGAATCTTTACCAACTCTGTTTTAGCTTCGTCCAGCCTTAAGAAAGAGTTTTTGTAAGGTACTCCATACCTATCAACATCCCTATACCCAAGAGTCCGATTATTAGGAGTAACTTCATCCCAACTTATAGAAGCTTTCTCCGAACTAATAGGTACCCATTCACGGAAGAATACTCCCAAGCTATATCTCTCATCAATCGGACATACTACTTGATATCTGTTACCGGGTTGCCTTCTTAAACATATCTCTTTGGAAGCTCTCCTACGAAATATCTTCAATAATCTTACATTCATAACTACATGTGTTCAGTAGCTTGGAATACGCCAATATGAATATTATAATGACAGTAAGGGCAAGTGATGCACTCTTCTCCATTATGCTCTGGACCATAACTTGAATCCAAGAATACCTCCTTCTCATTGAAAGCTATCTTAGAATTGCAATTTTTACAAACTGTAGTCCTCTCCTGAATTTTAAGAGGCTCTGTAGTAATAACTCGTGCCATACAATTTTAATTATTTAAGGTTTAACTAAATATCACCTGAGGTTTTACTTCTCTTTTCTGGGTCTGCGTTGGGATTACTTACCCTTTTCTTTTTCTTAAGTAAATCATCTACCTGTTTACCTATGGACTCATCATATTTTGCTCTGGCCTCTTTAGAGAACTCCTTCATACGTTGTCTTTCTGGGTCCATATTAAACATTACTCTACCAGATGGAACTCCATCACGTTGAACTACAACTTCCATTCTCATGATGTTATGTTCTTCTTCGTCCTGAGTAGAATTTAATCCCATGACGCATTTTGCATTTCTTATTATAGAAATAGCTGATGCTATATCATTATCCTCGTATCGGGTTTCTTGATGCTTAGCACCTTCTCTGGTAACATGTTGGGCAGTCCAAATAGCATCTAGTCCCAACTCATCTCCCATATTATCTATATCTATATATACATTGTTGATACGTTCTACATCGTCCCTATCTCGAGCAATAGAAGCCAACTTTGCAGCATAGTCAATCATGATAACATGGACCTTGATACCCTTCTCTGTTTCTAATTTCCTAACTAGATTAGTGATGGTATTACAATCTGCAATGGTTGCAGGTACACGCTCCACAATAAACTCTACACCAAGACGTTTATATTTACGCATGTGCCTTTGCTCCATCTTATCATAATCACCAGTTAACATCTCTCTCTTAGTTTTATTTAGGGTAGACTGAATCATACGGTCCATTAACTGGTTTTTACCATTTTCGGTATCTATGTAAAGAACATTCTTTTTCATAGCCAGATATCCCCGAGCAACATTGATAAGTGCAAAAGTCTTTCTTCGTTTGGGACGGTCAATTAAAACGAAAAGAGAGTTCTTGGGATATCCATCTCCATTACCCAACCTATTCAACTGCCAAAATGGAGTGGGAACTACATCTGGGTCAACCTTTCGCATAAGTTGTCGCATTGCAGTTCCACTAACCATTAACAAAGGTTCGTCCTTCTTTTGTGGTTTTGAACTTTGTAGAATCTTAGTTAGTTTAGCTTGATAGGTTTCGTAAGAATTGTAATCAGAGAAGTCCATACCTTCATTTAAGGCTTTCAATTCAATGTAGGCAATAAACTTGTGTATGTTCTCCAGAACAATATCTACATCTTTTAGAGGCTTATTATAAAGTTCAGATATTAAACTATGAATATTAGGGATATCATCCTTGGTAACTAAGTCTACATAATCCTTACCTTCTAACAAAGTTTTAACCTGCTCAACCATTAAGACCTCACTTGGTATTCGTTGATATTTCTTTACGAATTTTACCAAGGCCTCTACTACTATTGAGTGTTCAATTAAAGTAAAGTACCCAGGTTTTATCTTTGTAACATATAGAAGAGCTTCCTTCCCTTGTACCAAAAACCTAAGTACTTCTAATTGAAACTCGATAGAGAACGTAAACTTGTCACAGAAGTTTAACCTTTTCTTTACCCTATTTTGTTTCATATATTATATAATATTCATGAGTGTATAATCAATAGTATCTGCTAGATAATATAGTTCTCCAAGCTCATCTTTGAACATACTTGAACACAGACGGTGAAATAATTTTGATAAAATTCATACAAGTTGTTACTTTATTATTTATATTTGCATTGTTAAAAATCTTTACTACTATGAAAGGCAACAACGGAAGTGAACTACATCGCTTGACAGAATTAAAACCTTATGATGAGGATTTGTTTAATAGGTTATATAAAACCTGCAAACCCTTAATCCGTAGACTGACGAGAGGAGTTGATTCCAGAAGATTTAATCTCACACCAGATATAATTAACTCTTTCTTCTGGGATAAGTTCTTGTACGTCTTCAATAAATATCAAGATGAATGCGATGAGGAGAGATTGAAAGCAACTATCTTATCTTCCCTGCAAACTTATAAAAGTAAGTTACTGAGGAATGCTTATACCAAGCAAGCAGAGTTTAACCAGGAGTTAACTTCTTTCGAAGTGTTATTTGACAATAATAAGGAGCTACTTGATGATTCTGATGAGACCAGAATAAAGGAGGAACAGTCTCAAAGATTCCATCAGTACATGAAAGAACACCTTACACCCGATGAGTATCTGGTTATGCAGATACAACTTGAGCCTCCCAAATGGTTTGAATCCCGTATCAAGGATTCTCATGGCAAGCTTTCTATATTACATCTTATAGATTACTTTGAATTACCTCGGGATAAGTTTGCAGTTAATATGTTTTCCCGGATGAGGAAAACCATTCAGAGGGTTTTAGAACAAGCTGCAGTAGACCTTAAACAATGAAAAAGGCCAGAGTGAGGTTAGCAATAACCTCACCCCGGCCCCACTTAACCAACTCAACTATGGTTCAGTTTACAATATAGGCACATAACTCTCGGTTTATATATTCGCATATTCTTCCCCAGTTCTATCATAGATGGGTATAGTAATCACATGGGCTATTCCTACCCATTTTTCCAGACCAGATGCTTTAGTTACTGTACCCACTGATGCCTTAACCTTTGCTACGGAGTCAGTTATCTCTAACCATGAAGTATATTTAGAGAACTCACAATCAGTATCCGTATCCGGGAAAACTTCTGGCTGTATATCACTGGCCTTAAAAGTAGACGGCATAGCCATCCTTACTCGAACTATACTTTCAGAACTGTTCCTTAACTTCAGTATTTCTGATAGCATCCAGGACATCTTTGAATTCTTAGAAAATAACTTGGATAAATCATAGGACAAATTCGCATTACTAGTTCCCTTATTGTATAAGTATACTAATACTCTTAGGGTTAAAGTAGATGTACCCATGAAAGCTTTTATACGAGCATAATGGTCAGGAGTGTTACGTGTATTAAATGATATATCACTACTTTCTGCTACTTCTACTCTTCCTAATCTAATGTGTAACATTTTCAAATTCATAGCTACTCTCCATCCGATAGCAGCATCAGGATTCATAAGTTGATAGAACCCAGTAGGTACACATCTACTCTCATTACTATAGGCAGATAATTGAGGGAGTATACAACCCACTAATTTCCAAGTTTCTTTACCAAGGGGGGGAACTACAAGATTATATTTCATGGCCCCCTCTGAATTGGGTTTAAAGCTTACAGTGCCTATGTCCCATTTGTCCGTGGGTACCTGTTGGGTTTTACTATCTATATCTATCTCGGGAGATACGAAAATACCCATAGCATCTGATGACTCATACCACTGATAATTAATGGTTTTGGTTACTGGTTTAGCTGCAACAAAGTTAGAACCATTTATATTTAGCTTAGTAAAAATAAAACCCTCATTACCATCCAAAGAAGCTGAGTCCTTAGATACTACTACTTCTATGCCTTGACCTAGAGAAGAGATTAAGTTATTCACATGACTCATTAAATCATTAACATCTCCGGGAACTGTACTTTCCTCCAGAACTTTTACCCTAGCCTTGAGGTCAAGAATATCCAAAGGATTCATTCCGTATGGCTTTACAGGGAATTGACCATGGATAGGTACCAAACACAAAGTATAGTTCATGGCTGCCATGATTGACTTATACCTCATGCTCGTAGTCTGGCTATTCCACTCAGGTCTCCATCCCACCAGATATATACCTATGAGAGAGTCGATGTCCTTATTGAAAGGCATTCCGGAATCAGCCAGGAGTTCTAACATCCTTTCATAACCCCAAGAAAGTATCTCATCAAGACCATACACATCATCAAAAGTTAACCACCCACAGGTGAAGTTAGTTACACCGGGAGGATTCTCACTTCCATCGGGACGATAGGTATGAGTTGCTTTTACAGCAAATGCCACCAGCTTCTGAGGGTTACTCAAATTTGGCCACCCTCCAGAAGGTTGTACTCCATTGAAGGTTAGTACATCAGGAGCTATATGACATAATCCATCAGGAGTGGTGTAGGCATTGAATACCTGGCCTGCAGTATTATCCTTATTTGAAAGAAATACTCTACGAGCTCTTCCCAGGATATTAGCCACTCCCGAAGGTAATGTACTCGGCTTCTTGAATACACTGGTTATGGTTACATCTTGTTGGGTAGTATCTACCCAGTCGAAGCCGCAAATAGGACCGGTACCAGCCGTTATGGCAAGAGGTTCCATAATCTCTTTAGATTCTATCAAATCTCCGTAGACTTGGTAGAACCTCGGTTGTACTATCCCATTTACTACTTCGGTTACATTATTCTGTGCCATGGTTATATTTTTAACTTATCGAGGTTCTCATCGATGAATATTAAGGCCTTGGTTAAGGATTCTACCAGTTTCTGGTTCACTGAGTCATCTTCGAGTAGAGCCACGTCATCGGGATTATCCTGGAATAACCACTCGAGAAGTACTCCCCAGTAGTTGTTGCCCATCAGTACAGTGAAATTGGCTTCCTTATCAGGGTCACCATCTGATGGGTCTGTTCTGTGTTTATAACCATCTGTAGTGGGGAAGTCTTCCTGCAGTTGTTCGAATATTACTGTAGCAAATAAATCCGAACGGGTTTGTCCTTTGGTGGTATATATTTCAAATCCCCGGGCAGTGCACCACTCATTTCCCATGCCTGCGGCATTGTTATGGAGAGATAGCAGAAACTTAGTTCCCCCTCGGGGAGCATCTAAATTATTTGCAATTTCTTTTCTTCTAGACAGCCCAATTTCGGTATCTTTAGTATTGGTGAATGCTACTTCGAATCCTTCCCGTTTAAGACATTCTGCTAACATCTTACCCACTTTTCTACTCCACAGGTATTCCTTGTGTCTGCCATCTGGAGATTGTTTCCCTGCCACATCTGACCCATGAGCAAAGTCGATGATGGGCAATAATCTTCGTGCCATGTTATAATTTTTTAAGGTACATTAGTTTTAATCCGTTTAGATACATACCAACAGATTGGTCCATATTAGAAATTGTAAATTGGTCCTTTGGTATATATATCTGTTCAATTACCATATCTTTTATTGCCTCATTATCTTGAGGCTCAAAGATATTTGACAGAGATTTACCATTACAGGTGAAGTTTGATAGTAATCCACATAGTTCGGAATACTCATTATTCACCAAGCTCTCTACCTTCTTTACAGTTGACTCTTTGTTGTCTATATGATTCTCAAATCTGATCCGCAGTATCGCATACTTCAGGATGTGCCCCAAGCAATTGAATTCCCTACGTATCAGTATCTGAGCTTCAGTTATACCTATGGTAGAGTCAGCAGCTCCATCAAAGAATTCCTTTACCTGTTGTGATGATTCTGATACCACGGTTACCTTTTTATTTAGGTTCCAGATGGTATATATAAACATTACTACCATCACTAAAACCATTACCATGAATATACCGAATATCACTTTGAGTGCCCCATAATTAGAGGCAGCTTCAGCCAGTTCAATCGAAGATTTAGTTAGAGATTGAACTACATGATCAAGTTTGGGGTCTTCTTGAGCAAAAGAAGATAGTAGAGTTATTAGAGGGAGGTTAAGCATATACAATATAGATTACGGCAGTAGTTTGTTCAAATACAACAGAACTGTCCTCGGGTTCAAAATATTTTACATTTACGGGTAGGTACTTGTTGACAATATTTACCAGAGTCTCTCTTACCTTATCACTATAGTCGGAGGGATGTTCTGATTGTATTTGTTCCTTTTCAGCCTCTATCTCTTCTTCAGTGGCATCGGGATTCATCAGCTTCCACTCTTCCAATAGTTGTTCTTGAATCTCATAGTCTTTCATTACCATAAAGTCCCACTGACCCTTTGGTATACCAATAGTGAGAATCATTGGGACACATTCCCAACAATCCGTTTCAGTATCGTAGGTAGCTGAAGGAGTATCGAAGCGAGAGATAGTATCATAGTTTACAGAACCATCGCCTATTGCCTGGGCTACTGATGCTTTGGTACTTTCATCTACTTCTGTGAGAGTAAAGGTCACTCCATAAAAACGGCCTAATATTTCATAAAACCGTCTAGTGCCTCGTATCTTGTACAAGGATATGGCGTATCTTAGAACTAGCCGGTAATCCGCGGTAGGAAAACCCCTATCTTCTTTTACCCAATTCTCTAGATTCTTCTCTGTATAAGGTTCTCCCTTAGTTAATACGCCATAGGCATACGGTATGAACCCAAAGTATTCCCAGAGATAATTCAGGAATATAGGATTGGCTTTATCCACATCCAGACATTCCATGAAGTTATCTATATCTGGCATTACTTCAGTATCGAAATAACCCGAACATACATCTATGAACCTTTCGAATATACCTTTGCCTTCTGAATCCTGGTAGGTATCATTGGATTTATAGTAATGGTCGAAAAGGTTACTGAAGATGTAATCCCTGAAGAATGTCTTCGCTGGATTAAACCACTTCATTGATTGTGAGTGTTATGTTATCCGAACTGATAGTAGGGATATTATAGTTGTGTGGAATCAGGTCTACCAATCTACCGTTGCTTCCCATAGGTTGAGTAGTTAATTGATATACGGTTCCGTTTTCGTAGTTTGCGTTTTCAACCGGTAAGTTAATAGTAATGCTGAACTTTGACTTGGTCAGAGTTACCTCGAGAGGTTTACCATATTGACCAGAGTATAGAGCATTACCCGACAAGTCCTTGTTAGCATACACCTTGTAGAAGGCATTGCCGTTTTCTATTACGGTCTGTATGTAACAATTCTCAAAATCAGATTCCGGAGTAGAGGTTGTAAATGATATCATCTTGAAGTAGGTGATATTCAGTGCGGGCACTGATACTATCTCTTCCGTATTCTGAGAGTTGATATTTATGGCTATCGGGTACGGCAGTAAGTACAGCTCGGTTATGGTAAGGAAATCAACCATGGGCTGATTATCCATGAGAGCATACAAGTCAGACTGTCTTACCGGTTTATTGATATCAGAGTTCTGATAGTTATAAGCGTCCAACAATGCTTTCTTTACCTGGTTGCTTATATCTATGGATTTGAAAGACTTCCTACCAGTAATTTCAGCCGAAAGGTAAATCTTGGCTGCATGTGTAGAATACACACTTACTCGAGTGGTTAACACCTTAGAAGATTCCATCCTTTGCTTTACATTGTTAATAAGCTCGGTGCTTGCTTCTGAACCACCATCTGGAGTGATATATACTTCTACATATTTTCCACAGATGTAGTTACAGTAAGCTTTATCTACTCCATCTATTAACATGGCTATGGCCTCATAATCTTCTTTGGTGATGGCCACTCCCAGAGTCTTAATACTTAATGGTATATGCTCTTTGAGGGTATCAAAATCCTCATAGTCAGAGCCCCCGGTAGCAGCTATAGTATTGGTTAGAGTAAGGCCAGAAGTTACATCGGTCATTACATCTGGAACTTTGTCGAATTGGTTTGCCGGTATATTACCGTTTGCACCATACGTAAGATAGTACTGCCCCTTGATGAGTGAACCTATGGTTGGTTTCCTACCAAACTGACCATCACCAAATACCAGGTACGGAGTGAGAGTAGTATCAAGTTCTACCTTGTACACCTTATCACCAGGACCTGAATAAGCAAAAGTATCCACCAAGGTCCAAGCTTCTCCACCAATAGTAAGTACCATAGAACCTTCTACATACTTCTTATCCGTGGGCAAATCTCCCAAGGTTATGATAATGTCATGAGAAGTATAAGTACCCAGTTCTACTTCCTCCACAGCCTCCTTTTGAGCTACTGGTACTTTATAAGTATAAGTACCCCTTTCGATAGTTACATTACGAGTAGTTATCCACTGTTTACCATCCTTTGAATTAAAAATGGTGTTCTGCGGTACTTGTATATCTACGGGGAAAGGACTTCCATCTTGCATGTAAACAGTTAAGTCTACTGAAGAGGGGATGGCTGATTTTATATGATAATCCACCAGCTTAGCATGTTTGTACAGAGATGAATACCTTCGACAAGTTGGGAGGAAAGCTTCCCTTGCCATACCGTCGATGTAGTAATGTATTACCTCGGCAATACCTGCAAATATTGAGAGTGTAAGGATGAAGATATTACCTTCACTCATATCCGTTATCTCTGGAACCCTTTCATTCAGAGATTGAATCAGTTTGGCTTTTATGTCATTATATGACCTCTGAAAAGGGGTGAGCCAAGGGTTGCTAGTAGACATCTGTGGTTGAGTTGTTTAAGTTATACTGAAAGTTTAACTCTTCTATCCTTTGGGAATCTTGTACCTTAAAATATATTAGGAGTCTTATAGATTCTTTAGTCGGTTTCAGAGCAAGTACTTTTAATGCCGTTATCCGAGGTTCCCAGGCTGCTATACCATCCTTCACGAAATTTCTAATCATGAGATTGAGAGCACTTGTGTTAGGTTCTTCCAAACATTCCCAGGTTCGAGAACCAAAGTCTTCTTGTCTGAATCTTTGGCCTATCTGATAGGTTAGGATAGCTGTGAGATTCTGCTTTATTAAAGCAACATCCCCTCGGAGTATATACCACCCTATCTTTGGTACTACTCTTCCATCTGGCAGCTGTACTGATTCTGGTTTCCCATCACTCCCGAGGGCTTGTTCAAGCTTTATCGGAAAATAGGCACCACTACCAATACTGTTGAGTTGATTATAGTTTGCCATCAGTTAGGTTGTTTAATTGTTTCACTTTCAATATCCTCCACCTTAGTCTCTTCCAGTTTAGAACTAGCCCAAGATGCAGCAGCAGTTTTCAAAGCAGCGCCTCCGTCTTGAGGTTTAGGGGCCCAATTAGTGAATGTCTGCTTTATTTTATTTAGGTCTTGCTCGATTTTGTTTAACCTTTCCACTACTGAATTGGATTCAGGAATACCAACTTCTCCCCCCTGCATTATAATGTTATTAGCATCGACGTTTATGTTACCGTCTAGAGTCTTAACAATTATATCTTGTTGGATTATTGCAGTTAATACTCCCGATTCACTTTCATCCAGTATAATCTTATTGCCTTTGGGTGTAATAAACCCAAGTACATAAGGTTTGTCCAGGTCAGGAGGCATCTCTCCGATTGCCCACCCATGATAAGACCAGAGTGGATGTCTTGGGTCCCCATTTTCAAATTCTACATATACTATAGAACCTTCACGAGGAGACAACCATTTGAACCCAGAACCTGGACCTCCTTGTTGATGTTTAGGATAAGCCCATACTTCTACACCTCTTAAAATATTTGGAAGATGTACACATACCTTATTTTGAGAGTCTGGATCATTAGAAGTTATTACTATACCTCGGTAGGTAGAATAGAACCTTCCAATAGCCTCTATACCTCTCTGTTGAATTAGTTCGTATATGTTCATTGTTCTTTTGGACTTATATTCCTACCTACTTGAAAGTCAGTCCTTGAATCCACCTCAATGGTATAATCAGCGGGGTTATCTGGATTCTGACGTACTAATATTTGTCTACCAGCTCTTTGAGGATTCTCTTTATCTTCTTCCTTCCAGGTTGAAGCCCTGTACCTTTCTACCTCAGATTTTATTCTGCTGGGTATTTTCCAAGCACCCGTAGTATATGACTCTTCGGCTACATCGTGAGCTTTCTGAAATACTTCTTGGAAATTTACCGAAGTAGAGACCTTATTTAAGATGGAGTTACGAGATTTCTTTTCAAAAGTAACCTCAGTAAAATACCCACCCGTGTCAAAGCTATGCTCTACCTCTTTAGCATACCAATCATCAGAATACCTTTGGCCTACATTCTTTATCTCTATAATCTGAGAAGACTTCATATTGGGATTACCCACAAACTTAGCTTTAGCCTTAATTTGACTATTTACTGACTCTATAATGTCATTGGACATAAAGCTACCCATGGTTAAAAATAGGGGATCAGATACTACTCGTACACCGGGCACTTGTATCTCTATCTCCATTTCAGCCAATACCTTAGAACGATCTGAACCAGGATGATCGTATGGATAATCTCCGTAGGGTCTTTCTTCTGATGCTCTTTGAATAATTAAGCTCACATCACTTCTCTTCTTAAGAGCATTGTAACCTTGTCTCCATCTATTCTGCCAGTAAGCTGTACTACTGTTAGGAGCATAATCTATGGGATTAAGCTTTACCAGTACTTTTCTCCGAATGACAAAGTTAGATACCTCATCTGGTGGTAGTGGAAGTTCTACATCGGTTTTACCTGAACGTATAGCATCTTCAAACTTTTTTAATTCATCCTGATACTTTTTCCACTCGGCTTCTATCTGAGAATTGTAAGCTTTAACTTCATCCTCAGTTAATGAGGGATTTGAAGCTATCTTCTGTTTAGCATCAGTTACAGAGTTATATACTGGAGGCTTTTTAGAAGAATTGTTTACCTGACGACATGTAGAGGTACTTGGTATTATAGCCCTTTCGAACTTTGCCATACGAGTAACATCTCTTGGCTCCATAAGTATCTCAGGCTTATTCCTTCTAACATAAGCATCCGGCTTACATGGGTCATCGTTGGTAGGTATACATTGAACTACCTCTGTTTCTACAGTTTTGGTATCTGGGTCTATACTTGAAGCTTTACCAGCTTCTATACTCTGTACGTATTTAGTTTGAATCCTAAACTCGAGTAATTCTCCGGTTCCACCGGCATAAGTGTATGCAAATACGGTTTTACCTGACTGCTTTCCATTATGTATCTCTATCTTGTTATCACGAGTGTCTACAAAATTCGGGCCTCCTGACATAGCCTTAGCTATACCCACTAACTGAGAGTATTTGTTTAAGAATGTAGCCGAACCTGCAATTACAGTACCTTCTGCAAATGTGGCCGGTATCATCTTTAACTTATATCTATCAGGGTCCTGAGAGGGCTTGGAAAAATTCTCTGGGGTTAGTTCAAGCAATTTTACTCCTACTAACCCATCGTCTATCTCCTCAGAGTTTTGTATTTTTGTATAACAAGGTAAGCAAGGCTTACTTTTCTCTTTGCTCTGTTTTGCCATCACATGGTTGATTATCGGTTATTACCAGAGCTGTACCAGCTTTCTGAGAGTAATCCGTTACAATTAAAGGCATCTTACCCAAGGCTAATTCCTTGAATACCTCCAAGTACTCGGTTTTATTACCCACAAATTTTGAAGGTTCGGCTTCCAAGAACATCTTTGCATCAGCAAATTCTATGGTAAACTTTACTCCCTCTGGTGTAAACTCTATCTGATGACTCTTTATGTTGACCAATCTTACAGGACCGGATTTGAAAGAGCTGTCACTGAATATCCATCCCCACTGTATCTTCAAAGGCATCTTGAATTGTAAAGAGGGATGGTCCACTATTCCTACAAAGTCAGTTACTATAGTAAACTTACCTTTGTCTCCTTTACCTTCTGTGTACTTGTAGTTGAAGTTCTCGACTTCCATACCGATGGGAATGCCATTGAACTCGTCCATAATAGGAGAGCCAGCTCCATCGAATATGGCAAGGTATGGAGTACCATTACCGTTTACGAGAATGGGTTTACTATCCTCCATAATTCGGTATGATTAACTCCATATCCTCATGGACATCCTCGAAAGGATTGAGAATATCATTGGCATCCGCAATTACTCCCCACATTCCAGAATCTCCATAGTATTTGAAGGCGATGTTTTGGATTGTTTCTCCTTCAAGTACCGAATGAATTATATGGTCTGAAGATATTGCAGATATATTCCTTTCCAAAGATACATCCCCGTCTGGGAACTTTATTACATAACTGTCCTCATAAGGACTTGTTCCTGGGATAGTAACCATAGTTATTTAATTTTGTGTACCTACTCTCCCCGTATCGGAGTTTTCTAGAGAATTTACTTCCCCACCATCATAGATTACTCCAGGCGTATACTGCAACTTACTAGTGGGGATTATTTCTTCCCAAGTTCGGTTGTTTTTGGTTACCCTTTTGAAGGTGAGGGTTTGAGTTGCACAGTTAGGAAATAGCTTAAGGTCGAAAGGTTGACTTACGGTATTTACTATCCTTTGACCAGTATCGAGGTCATGGTCATATCTTTTCCTCATACGAGCTGCATTCTGGAAATGAGTTAATTCGTATGGAGCTGAAGCCAGTATGAAAAGGTCGTCTTCGAATAACCCAGAATTACCCCACTGTATTCTTAAAGTAGGAGGTGATGCAGAATAACCATCAGCTCTTGCCCAAGATTCGAGCAATCGACATTTATTCACCACATCATCTCTATGTTCTGCATCTACTGAATACCAGGATATATCGAAGGCTATAGTATCTTCTCCTCCCGTATAGAAATAGAAAGGATTGTTACGTCCCATGGATTTAACTGCAGCCCATGTAGCAGCTGGTTCTACCCGTAACCTGTCTGGCCTGTTTTGAATCACTAAGCTTACAGCTGGTGATACATTCAGGTTAGCAATAACTATGTCGTTCTTTATCAGTTCGGAAGTCAACTTGTTTGCTACGGTATAATCTATGGACTTAGCCTTCAAAATCTGTTCAGGAGAAACCCCAGCTGTTTCAGCAGCTATACGATTCTGAGTCCAAGGGTCCTGAGCCTGAGCTAAAGAGAACGAACCCTTTCGGGCTACATGCAGATTCTTTGCGTCATGGGCTTTACCCATCTTATTGGGTTCTGCCTTAGCCATTGGAGAAGTAGCCCTGTTTATGAGTATCAGGGCTCTCCATACTTTATTGAGAGGAGATTGGAATATCCTCCCTTGCTCAAGGTCAGCTACTTCTTGAGCTACTTTTCCTAAAGGTTTTCCTATGAGCGATGCCATGATTTATTAGTTTACTCCAGCAGCTACATTTATCTCTGAATCTCTTTCACCAAGGTACTCTTCCAGGAACTTCTTACCATCCATATTGATAGTTAAGTGAGTACCCTGATTACTTATATTATTGAGTTTATCAGTATATAATCCTAACATCTGTACTAACCATCGTATTTCCTGAATGGTTAATGCTTGAAGATTATCTTTTTGTTTATAACCTTCTCTACTAGCTTTGATAGCAGATGCTAAGTCATTGGTAGCTCTAGTATTCTCGTCTTGTGATGATTGATTATTCTTGAGGGCACTGTATATCATGGGTCCAAATATGGATATACCAGTAATGGCTAATCCAAGTGGACCTCCAAACAAACCGAGTAATCGAGAGCCGAATCCCAGTATGCCTCTACCCACAGAAGCCAAAGCTCCTCGAGATGCCGCACCTGCTGCTGCCCCTGCAGCAGTACCCATTAAACCACGAGTCATCTGACCCGCATTGGTAGTAGTGACCATTGCAGCAGGTACTGGAGTCCATCCAGAAGCTCCCCTACCAGTTTGAGCATAGTATCTACCATTGGCTCCCATTTTTGCTGGAATATTACCATTATAGAAATAACCTGGTAATCCAGCCATACCCGCAACGGTAGCCGCACTTGCTCCGATACCAGCCTTCCTTTGAGCTATGATGGCTCTTTCCATGTTTAAGTAACCCTGAGCAGACATAGTGGCTTGAGACCAGCCGCCCATCATTAACCTTATCATGGTTTTGAAGGATACTTGAGAGTCACCATTCAGTAATAACCAACGTGCTCTCAGTCCCATCCAAATAGAACCTATCTTTAAACCAACTGCAGCTATAGCAGCAAATCCCGCTATCCATGGACCAAATGGAGTTGCCATTAGGTCACGAAGCTGAGATATGGCCCAACCGAGCATATCCAGAAATCCCATTATAATAGGATTCTTACCCAGGGCTTCACTGAAAGTAGTCATAAGGTTCTCGGCAGCAGATTGGATAATATCAATTTTACCTGCAAGGGTTTCCATTCGTTTCCCTACTACCTCTTCAGCAAATCCCGCAGAATTGTTTTGTATCTTATTTAACAGGTCAAAGTAACCTTCAGTATCACGCATGATTGCAACTGCAGCACGCATACCACGTACACCGAAGATACTCTTGAATACGGCATTCTGGTCTACAGTTGATAAACCTTGAGTAGCTTCACCAATCTTCTCCAGAATTACTGCAAAATCTTGGAGATCTCCATTGGCATCCACAAAATCCTGTTTACTCAGTCCTAATCTAGCTAAAGCCTTAGCTCCCTTGAAGTTAGGGTTGGTTAATGACTGAGTCAAGTAGTCTGCCATGTTTCTTATAGAAGTACCTGCCATAGAACCCTGAATACCTGCATTACCCAGAGTACCTATCATGGCAGCTACTTGTGGTAACTGCTGTCTCAGAGTTACCATGGATGCAGCTGAGTATTTTATAGATTCAGCTAAGTCTGCCATGGATACATTTGATGACATAGCCGCCTTAGTAAGCTGGTCTCCAACTACATTAGCTGCATTTTGACCCTCTAATTTGAAGGTCCTCATGATATTGGTCAGTAAGTCAGCTGTGCCTCCTTTACCTCCCAACTCCATGCCCGTGGCATTAGCCATCATGGCTGCACCAGATATCATTTGCTGAATCTGGTTTGCATCATTACCTGCCATTGCCAAGTATTTCATACCTGAAGCTATATCCCTTGACATGAACATGGTCCTTAAACCTAATGTCTGGGCAGTTTCGGATAACCCAGACATTTGATTTTCGGTAGCTCCAGATATAGCTCCCACTGAAGTCATCATGTCTATGAAATCAGCTCCGGTTTCGATAGTAGTGGTTAATGTTGATACTATCGAACTGGCCACACCACTGGCTATATTAGCATACGACTGAACTGCGGTTAAGTTAGCCTGTACAGCATTCTTAGCATCCCTATGTAAACCTCGGATGACTGAGCTAGCTTCTCTTGCCTGGTTTGAAAACCTATCTTGAAGGACAAGGGCCACACCTATCTCGAGTTGTCCTGCAGAAGGACTACCACTTGTAAAAGCCATATAGTTTCAGATTTATCGAACAAAAGAGAGCTGCCCTACTTTCCTTTGGGCAGCTCTTTCTCAAGGGCATTGTAATATGCTTCGGCGGCTTCTATAAATTTCTTCCTTCGCCGCCAGGGGAGCTTTGCTAGAGTGTTAAAGTCAATACTAATATTAGCTTTAACAATGTATAGATATACATCTTCTAGTTCTCCCGTGGGTAGAAAAAATTATCTACCGCCATCACTGGTACCATAATCTTCTGTCCCGTTTCTGGGTCTTCGATTTGAGTGGTACCTTGAAATATGGGGTCAAACCCTTTGATAGCAGACCTTATGTCCATCATATCTTTTGGGCTGAACATCCGGAAGTTCTTCACGGGTTCATAGTTGTCACCAACCTTCAGTTTTAGATTACGAGCAACCAACTCCTGATTTTTGGTACGTTCACTTGCGGGGAGATTTAAGACATAAGCCTCTCCAGCTGCATTAAGAAGATCGAAGCACATCTCCTTTCCACTTTTAGTAGTGAAGTGTATTTCCGAGGTTTGTTTAGGTACTGGGTAGAATGGGATAGCGTTAGGTTTTGCTTCCATCTCTTCCATAGTTGGAACTACACCGTAGTCGAAAAGGAACTCTTCCTGAAGGTTTATTTCATAGTCTACTTCACGAACTTGACCATCGGCTGGACCATCCCAAGCATACCTGAAGTCAAGTATTTCCCCAAGAGAAAACACCCTGGAATTTACCATGATTGCATACCTGTCGAGTGAGGGCATTTTCTGCACATCTTCGGGGGTAAGCAATCGAGTTGCTGTTATATCAGTATCAGTTACAATGCCTGCAATGAACTTTGATATGTTCATGAAGGTTTTGGCATCTACCGGATTAGAAAGGATATCATCATCCTCTCCATTCTGTTCCCTTATAGTTACCTCGTAACCACTGGGGAGTTTGAAGGTAAGTTTCTTACCATAAAGTGTTTTGTCTTCCATGTTGTTGAGTTGTTAAGTGTATTCTTCTGAATATAGTCTTGGATACGAAAAAGGGAGAGTTCATTGCTGAGCTCTCCCTTGGTGATTCACTATTACAGCTTCTCGCAGGTGTCTACTGAGAACTCCAAATCCTCCAGAGTGTTGTCCGAACTCATTCGGTCTAAGTCCTGTCCGTTTACCTTGCAAGGCCATACTCCAGTACAAGTCCAGGAGTTGAGGATAGATACTCCATCCTCGGCCAGCTCATTGATAAGTACGGTTTCCTTGTACTGACTTGGGGTTAAACCTCCCCCGAGCAGCATATCCTGTACTGACATCAGCCAATCCCATAACCAGGTATCTGAACCAGAGGTTGTTTCCAACTTGGATGCAGTTAAGTTACCAACCGATACTCGGCCGCCGGTCTTTACGTCGTAGTTTACATCCCCATGTGCAACCTGTTCGATACTTATCTCAGGTACAGTTACCTTCTGAAAGAGGAAGGGGTTGATGGGGTGCTTGACAAATATTATTTGCCATAAGAACTTCTTCCTCGGGTTTTTTACTTTAGCTCCTGCCATAGTATTTATCGTATTTATTTGTTAGTTATTCTGGGCAGAGATGGATACTTCACCAGTGCTCTTGTTTACAGCAATGTCGATGATAACATCCATTTCGATATCCTGCATTGGAACAACCTCCTTATACTTCAGCTGAGCCCGATATTTACCCTGGCGAACGTCGGCCTCATTGTTTATCTGAAGCTCTTCGTAACTCTGGGCATCCTGGTCACCTATCCACTCATAGGAAGTGATGGCATTGCGGGTCTGCAGGTCATCCAGAATTTCTTTTGCTTCGTGATAAATGAGTTTCCACGTATCGAAGGTATTGGGCTCTTCGATGTAGCTCTCTAAAATCGGCCGGAGGTTTTTCTTCAGATAGAGATTGAGACGAACTATGGAGATGAATTTCTCCGAATCGTCTACTGGGTTCGAAGTGAAACCATGCCAGAGCATAGTGCGCTGACCCTGGGTCCTGGTGTTCTTTATTACGAACAGGTTCATGTACCACTGAGCGAACTCGTTAAGAGTATCCACTTCAGCAGGTCCTCCCAAGTTCTTCATCACCGGACCGAGTGCCGATACGATTACACCCCGGTTCATACCGGAGAACGAATACCAGGGACCGTAGGTAGAAGCGCAGATGGCATCGAGTCCCACTACCGAACCCAGCACATCGCATTTCTGGAGAGAGCCATTCTCGTTGTAATACTTGATACCACCTCCGAAATATGCCACTTCTTTCTTGGCACCAATGGTCTGTACCAGAGTCTTCAGTGCCGAAAGGGTCTCTTCGGGAGTTGCTGGGGTACGAGTGTCAGGAGCATACTTAGGCACTTCCACATACAACATCTGTTCGAAGATGTTGTGTACATCGGCAGCTACAGAGGTATATACCTTGGTATAATCCGTAGGCAGATGCTGATGTATGTGAGAAAGGATTACAGAGTATGCCTCATAATAGGCTTTACTTGCCTGATAAGCAGATATCCACTCGTCTGCCGTGGGAGTAGTACCAGCATTTCCCTCGGTACACTCCATATATACGTTAGATTCCGAAATCTCATCGGATTGTACCGTATCCTCGGATATCTTACCCACCGTGATCATCGAGTTCCAATTAGAGAACTGACGAAGAATGGATATGATATCTTCCATGGTCTGAATACCTGTTGCCAGATTTGCCATAGTACCCTGACCGTCTCCGGCTTTTCCCTGAATAGCTTCGAAAGTAATGTTTGGAGCATTGTCCAGGAAATTCTGCAGAGTATTTACATTTATAGAAGGATTGGTTACTCCCTTGAAAGTGTTTGCAGATACTGCCGAGAAGAACAGCATTTCGTTTAGCATGCTGTCGTAAGTCGGAATATTGGTAATATCATCCCGGCCACCATACTGAATGATGCTTGCACGGAGTGTTGGTTCCGTGGATACATTCAGCTTCAGGTAAAAAGGACGATTGAGATTAACTCCCGTATCATCCAATACCGGAGAACCAGCCTCTCTAGTACGTATGGCCATGTGCATAGAGAGACTGTTCTCAGCCCCATTCGGGTCGGAAATAGTAATGGAAATAACCGAAGAACCGTCTGGTACCGATACCAAAGGAACTGCCCGAGAAGAAGCCGGTGTTACCGACATAGGCTTTGCCCAACCATAAGTAGCCCCAGCTCCAGCTACTCGTGATACCCGGACTTTTGCACCCATTTCCAGGGCTTTCATGATGTTTGATACCGAACCATCCGGAACTATTTCCGAACCGAAGATGCGAGTGAACTGTGAGGGAGTTGCAATCAAGTCCTTCGGGTCTTCGAATGGACCCTTAGTAGTACGGGCTACTACATTGATTACACCCAACAGAGGTACACTTGATTGTACATTCAGGTTCTTAAAATTGAACCTTACTCTTGGAGTCTGTGGCATATAATTATTGATTAAGGTTATGATAGTAAAAAAGAATCCACCTCCACGTACCCTCAAGTAAGAACCAGGGTCGATTGGAGGTATAGGTGGGTCAGGCTCCTTGGGGAACCTTCAGAGTGTAATCGGCATTTTCTAGAAGCACGGAAATATCTCTTATTGGAGTAATTACCTCTGGAGGAGTGTTACCATCTAAGAGGCAATCCTGTACTTCAAATTGGTATACCTTTTCCATCAACCCATTATCCAAATCCGGCATGTTATAAAAATTAACTATCCGGAGGAATATATTTCCTGTGAATAGAAATTTGGGTTCTTCGTATGGTTTTAGGTAGCCTCTTTGAGGAACTGACCAGAACATAATCTGATGCAACAGTCTCATGTGTTCTGCAGAATGAGCACACAGTCTTATGTTCATGTATTGTGATAGGGTTTCATAGGGTACTTCAGTTGCAGTGTAACCTATGCCCTCTTCTTTCTCTATTATCTGTCTCGGTAGTCCAATATCTCCAGGATAAAATCCTTCGGAATCAACTACTATTCGAGGGGTTTCTTTTATGCCTTTTGAGTGATTGTTACCCACTCCGAATATACTGATGTAGAAACCTTTGTCATCAGTAATCTTTTTCAAATCTTCCTTAAACCGTTCAGCATTTACTGCACTAGTTGGAAGATAGTCTTCTGGGTTTATAGTGTAGCCCAACTTGATGGCCATGTTTAATATAGCCACATATATGGACCTCTCTATGATTTCCTGAGAATTTACCATTTTACTTGATTGGGTCTTACACCATACTTTTGAAGTTCTTTACGTATCTCCGTTAGGATAAGTTGCTTGAGCTTATTCTTACCACCAGCGGCTTTAAGAGATGGTGCCCATACGGGCCGGGGTGGAATCCTACCATCGCTGGAACCGAATTCCAACATCATGGCTAGTTGGTTTAGTGTTAGCTTCTTCTGAGAAGAGCGTCTGGTTCCGATTGGTAATCCTATTAAAACCCTCGATTTATACCTATATAACCCAACTGACCTCGAATAAAGGCCAGTCAGGTTATAAATAGGGTGTTGTCCCCACCTTTCAATAGTAGCTGGAGATAGCGGTTGCCAAGTTACTCCTCCACCCATAGGTGGTATACCCAAAGTTAATGACTTCTTTACGATTGCAAGGAGGTTTCGAGAGAATATACCCACGGCTTTATCATATCCCCTTTGCATACTTGGCCCGAGATTACTGACCAAGGCTTCTACCTTTTGCCATTCACCATTTAGCTTTACCTGAAGTACAAGGTCAGATACTTTGGGAAGTGTGATATTGACCTTCCTTGCCATTCATTAGAAATGTTTATCGTAAAAAGCTTTCAGTTCAGAGTAAGCAGTCCTTATGATGCCGTCCTTATGATAATGGAACTCACCCGTATAACCTTCTATTCCCCCGAGCTTGTTTGCCCATTTTTCAGTCCAGAAGTCGTAATAGTTATTAGCACTGTTATGGAACATACAGTGTAACCCACTACATAGACCCACTGTAGGTAAATATAATGGACCTAATATTCGGGATTGTATACAATGACCAAACTCATGGTCATATACCGGCTCTTTTAATCCAGATTTCTCCGAAAGGAAGATATAGTTTCCCAAACTTACACCGCCATTCATTGTGGGAGCCACATAAAAAGCAGTGCTTCTTTGTTTTAGGATTCTTTTCTCCCCTTTAAGAATTATCTTGTAGATAAGTCCGGCAAGGTTTTGAGGTAGTTGCCAAATGTACAAAAGAATATGTACCAGAGTGTGCAGGAACTTACCAAACTTAGTTTTATGTTGGTGTTCTTTTAAGATACTGGACATTGCCTATTCTTTCTTAAGAGATGCCTTTACTTTGAGATAGTGAACAAAATAACCGGCAATGAAATACACTATCGGGTATAAGATGAGCAAGAAAGCTACCAACCCATTGTCCAACCATCTCCAAATGCAGGAGAAGATAATTACTGAAGCTATGGCCAAGGAAATGTATAGCCATCCAAGTTTTGTAATGTTCATGGTTTATAGTTTTAGTTGTATGGAGCCACATTTATAAAGAAATGTTTTACACTTCCCACTACTTGGCAGAGTATGGTGTACACCTTATAACCGGAGATAGGTGCTACATCGGCTGCATTCTGGTGCATGTGTATCATACTCACACTTATAATATCTCCTTTTTGTTTACTAGGTTTACTAGGTGTAATAGAACTTTGAGTATCAAATATAGGGGTTATATTATATGCACATATAAATGAAGCTGTTGGGGCTAAGTCATTGAAACTGGATTCTACTATGGTCAATGTGGGATTCTCTGAACCAGTATACCAAAGAGACTCTTTACCTCTTAGATTCCTAACTGTGGTTGTACCAGATGTATAATTTATCAAAGAGGTTGTACCTATATATACCACACTACCCTTGTTTTTAATGTAGCCAATGATTTGGTCTTCTGTAGCTTGGTCACCTAAATCGCTAAAAGTACCCTCGAATAGGAAATATATCTCACTAGTTTCTATCATGAAATAGAATGCAGTAAATAAGTCACTCTGAGTATCACCGTCCCACCATATCATACCTATTCCAGAAGAATCTCCAAAGGTTTTAACAGTATTATTACCTGCCATCCATTGTAACTTCCTTAGAGCACCTACTAGAGTATCACCGTCTTGGATATAAGGGTCTTGGACATCACCATACTTGGTTATATCTGACCAATCCGATATCCTTAAGTCTGATAGGCTTCTACCACCGCTTACCTCTTCCCAACCAGAACCGGCACTTACTGCACCACCCACATACACTTTATATCCACGGAATAAGGTTTTCTTGCCTTGTACCCATAGTAAATATTCTACTCGTCCCATAGTAGGCATTAAACCAGAAGTTATGGCTATACCGTAATAACTACCAGAAGTTATGCCTGTATTAGATGGTCCATTTACTACAGTAGCAGCATTAGCCACGAAGAACTTTACCTTAGTATCTTGAGTACCATCAGAAAAGGGGGCTGAATCATTAAAATCAGTTATTACTAAACTATTAGGGTCAGCCTTACCTTTGAAAAGGTTGGCTATCTTCTGCAAGGTAGTTTTCTGTGTGGCTGATATCTGAATTTGTTCGGTACCAGTGGGAGTTACCTCAGTAAACTGAGAACTACCTATTTCATGAAATTCTGCCATGATATTTATATTTATTGTTTACTTTCGTCTTGTATTCTATTGCTTATATCCAGCCCTAACATCGTCATAAAGAGATACGATATTGGAGAATGTGGCTACAATTAAACTATCAGTCATCTGAACTACAGTGAGATAAGCCTCAGCTTGTTGGGCAGTTGTTACTCCGGTAGTTGTAGTCCTAAATACCAAAGTCTTCCTTCTCTCTACTCCAGTAAGGTTTGTGTCTGAAGTTATCAGGGATTCAGAACTTCCTTCTATTCCGGTATAATCAATATAAAAATTATCTCCGGAGCCGTCATCCCATGGTATACTAACTTTTGCCATACTCTGATTATTAAATTAGGGATATAGAGGGAATATCCCATCCCTCTATACCAAAATCCCTTGGTCCTATGCCTTGGGAGTAACCGTAAAGGTAGTGTTGGTGTCCACCATAACCTGTACTGCCGAACCATCCTGAGGAACATCGACTTCAGTCGGTGCAACTTCGATGAATGGGTCACCTGCAGTCTGATTGAGAGTAGCAGTTGCTTTCTGACCACCCTTAGCTGTAGCAATAATCTGTTGTGTACGGGCTTTGATGGTTTCGTTAGCTGCTGCAGTCAGAGTTAAGCTAAAGATGTACTTGGCTTTAGCACCTGGGTCGCCAGCGATTGCAACACCGCTTGTAGCTTCAGCACCGTTTGCCGTAAACTTAATAGCTGCAACATCAGCCCCGATAATATCTCCCGTACCCTTAGAAAAGGTGATTTGGGTAGTGTTTGATACACCGGTTAAGGTTATCGTACCACCATCCTTATCTACTGCCGGGTTAGTATTATCAAACCTGATAAACTCGGCTGCTGGGACATGATTAGCAATGAATTGCTTCTTCTCAGCTACTCCTGTACCCTCTACTTCAAAGGTAGCAACCTGTACTACACGGTTACCACGATTGGCAACTTCGGCTTTTACCTGAAGAGTAGTATCACCAGAACCAGATGATGGATTAACTACTATACCGTTCTGTTTTACTTCGGGTTTTACTTCGGCCATTTTTTTTATTTGGGTTTAACTTTGAATGTCGTATTAGTCTTTACGGTAGTTTCATCCTCATAGTTATTCATTTCGCTTAACTCAAGGATGTACTTAGTTAACTCTACGTACCTATCGATGTTCTCCATGTAGGAGAGTATCTTTTTAGTTTCTTCTGGAGTTTCTCTCTTCAGTACTACAAAAAAGAGCAAAGCTTCATCATGTGCCTGAGCAACCTGAGTATCACCAGTTGGTGAATAGACCTTTCCATTGATTACGAACTTATCCTGTACCCAGTCAAAGTTCCAATAACCTTCTTTGGTTAGATGTCCATTCTCTTCCAGTGACCTTTTGGTTACGTATAACACGATATTGATACCGTCCAGTTCACCCGAGACGGTCTCTTTTAATGAAGGCCATGTTCTTATATAGTTATACTGGATTAAGCCGTCCAGAAAATACGGTTCGTAGTTATTACCAGTATCTTCACCATAGGACAGAATTTGGTCAAATCTCTTTAACCAGATTAGAGGTTGTTTACCTGCATCCACTTCAACAAAGTCATTTACAATGGCCTTGTATCGGTCCCATACTCCTTTTGTAATCCTTTTCCTCCGTGCCATACCCTATCTCTTTACAGGGAAGCCTGGGTCTGGGCCATCTAATGGTCCTGGCCTCCGGTGGTTGACTACTTTTGGAACTACTACCTTCTTCACTGTTCGGCAAATGGGTAGATAGATGGAAAGTCTTTCAGCAAGCATACACAGATTTTGTTTAAGTATATCAATAACTCCACCTGGTTGCATTGCTTTTATGACATTTGATGAGGTTTTAGATTCAGAGTCAGTATCGTTGAAGAATTCTACCTCAGTTGGACCTGTTTGTATTCGCTTAACCTCACCTGAACCCCGGCTTGACTCTGAAGACTCGGATTCAGATGTAGAGGATGAGTTACTCTCTTTAACTGATTCTGCAGTGGCACCAACCATCAATGAAATCTGCACTACCATATAATCATAGGCTGCCAATTCCATAATTAGCTGGTTTTCTAGAGCTTCGTAATACAACTCATTATTAAATTCCTCTATAGGTACTTCATGATTTACTAGCGGCTGAATATATAGCTGCCATTTTTCAATAAACTGTTGCTTCTCTTTAAGCGTAAGTTTACCGAAGATATCCTCAGGGATATAAGTGTCTATCAGCTCGTAGATACTGCCAGGCAACTGGGTCTTTACCTCTTCACTAACCCCAATAACCTGAGTCTTGGATAATGCAACTCCTCCGACGTTGTTAGTTATGGTCATCTTGACCACGTAGTCACCAGAAGCTTCATAAAGATGGGAAGCAGTTACCACACCAACGTGTGATTCTGTCTTCCCATCACCAAATACCCATGTTACTGTAAAGTCGTGGGGTAGTTCATCAGCGAATCCCCTAAACCTTGCATTGAGTCCAACTACGGTAGATAAAAAATCTACCTCTTTCATAGTTTACTCGTCGTCTTCGTCCTTCAGCTCATCGAGGATAGCATTTACCAAGTCAAGCTTGGTATCACCTTCCTCCGGCTCAATCTCCAAGGAGATAGCCAAAGCCTTCAACTCCTCGGTGTTGAACTGTTCTTTGATTTTCTCAGGAGCTTCCTCAGCTTCCACGAGTTCATCGAACTTCTTCCGAACTGCTTCCAGGTCAACCTCTTTCTTTGGAGCAGGTGAGCTTTCTTTCGAGCTGGGTGCCTTGAATTCCTCGGCCTTTGTCTCGATGAGATATCCGTTTGCCAGGGCTGCTTTGATAACCCGCAGATTAAACTGCTTGTCGGTTAATTCCACAACATCTTTGCGGAGAACCTTAATCTTTGAGGCCTGGTCATAGAAGATACTTGCCTTAGGATTCAGTTTTACATATCGTTTACTTGCCATAGTTAAATTATTTAAGGGGCGGTATTAAGCCGCCCCCAGGTTTGAGTTGTTGAGTGTTACTCGATGATACCGGTCAGGTACTTGTCGACATCCATGTAGTCGGGGAATCCGTTGGTAGAGAATTCCTTCGTCGCATCGATGAGGATAGAAGCATCCTGATACATCTTCGAGAAGCCCGTCGTCAGCGAAGCATAGATAGCCTCGGTCTGATTCGAAACGATACGTTCCGACTCCAGCATCAGCTGTTTTGCAGTCAGCTTTATCATAGCTGCTGCCGGGTCTACGAGCATAACCTCGTTTGCCGGAGTTCCGCCATGAATGTAGAAGTCTGCCGAGTTGGGAACCGGGGTCTTCAGGTTCAGGCGGGCATCGGTAGTACCCGACGAACGCAGCTTGAACTCCGGAAGGTCGAGAAGGTCGAGTGCCTGCTCTTCGCCGCCGATAATGGTACGGAACTGACGACCCAAGCGAGATGCCCGAATCCATACCCGGAGAAGGTCACGATACTGGATGCCCTTTATGGTATCTCCTACGCCGATAACCGGAGCCGATTCCGAACCGTCCAGCTTGTTGCCCTTTACGAGGACATCCATGGCCAGAGCATCCATTGCATAACCCAGCTGAACACCGAAGTCACGAAGGAATATTGCCATTACGTCCATCGATACGTAGCTTCGTACCTCGTCGGTAACCTTGAAACCCTTGCCGATTTTGAAAAGGTTGACCGACTTCTGGCCGAAAGATACGGTACCCAGAGGAATGGTCTCAGCCTCGTTCACCCGTGCAGGGTTAGCGTCTGACATGTTGACGAGCGGCATGATTGCCGTCAGCCCATTGATAGGCTGGTCGGATGCGATGATGTTGGGATAGAATGGTGCTTCTCGCATTCCCAGATAGATTGCCTCACGGACAATCTCCGGAACGAGCCAACGAAGTTCGGGATTCGGCATGGAGTATATATTCTCCATCGTGTCGACTTTGGGATTGAACCCGACGGCTTTGAAATAATCCTCCTGGGTAATGCCATATTTCTCCTGGAGCATATCACCCAGATGAATGTCTACCGGGAGACTCTTGTTGCTTCCCTGTCGGAAGCCATCCATGTTCTTTACGATTTCGGGAAGCTCCTTTAAGTACTGGTCCCGAGTGAAAGTTTTTTCTGCCATGTTATAAATGTGTTTTTCTTGTTATTTTGCAAGGATTCGTACCAGTTCACCTTCCTCTGCCGTGTTTATAGCCAGGAAGGGAGTCTCGGCATTCTCCGCCGACAACTTGTAGTTGGGATATATACCGCTGTCATCCAACGTACCGTCGGTCTGTACATAACCAGTAGTAGCTATAGCCTCTTTTGCTATACCGTGAATAACAGTATAGCCCTGTACCATAACTGTTACCTCTACTCCCGCTGCCGAGGGTGGATATGCTGGGTACTGACTGTAACCGATAGCGATACCGATGTAGATTTCTTCCTCTGCTCCGGTATACGGAGAAATGGTACCGTCATTATTCAGTTTTACTGGCTGGCCCTGAACGATGATGTCATCTTTCTTTACCGGGAATGCCTGATGAAGCTTGTGCGATTCACTTTTGTAAATCACAGCCTGCGGGGTTCGGGAACCCACTTTGTGTAAGTCTGCCATAATTTAATTTGAAATTTGAGTTACTTTCTCTGTTATTTCTTTTCTCCTCGGAGTTTCCGGTCGGCCAGAGCTTGGGCAACTGCCTGAGTGGATTTGTCTCCGTTCTTCGTCTCATCTTCTCCCTCGAGATTGATAGAAGATGCCCTGCCCACGTCCTGAGAACCGCAATGATTGCAGTGCATCGGGAATTTGTCTTCCAGCTGTGCGTCATAAGTCTTACGAAGAGCACTGAGGGTCTCCATGGTGGTTCCTTCGTTCTCCAGTAGTGCCAGGATGTTCTGGTCTACGTTCTCCTCGCCGGAAACTTTCTTGTAGGCAGCCACCGTCTCCTCACGGAAGGATTTGATATGACCGTCCCAGTTTTTCTTTGCTTCCTTGTAAGACTCTACGTCCTTCTCGAGATTTGCTTTCTCTTCCTTGAGAGTCTGAATCTCAGTGTCTTTGGAAGCCACGGCCTCAGTGAGGCTCTGATTCTGCTGTACCAGGTTTTTAATCTGGGTGAGAGCCAGCTCTGTCGAAACTTCCTGACCTTCAGAAAGGGTCAAAAGATTTTCACCAAAGAGGCTCGCCAGCACTTGCTGCAATTCTTTGTCCATGTTTGTTTTATTTGTTTGGTTATTGTGGTTACCCTTTCCGGCACCCTTTTCATTATTAGATTGGGTGGTATTGTACTTTATCTCTTTTTCAGAAAGAACCTTGAAGTCGAACATAGATACCCTCTTTGCTGGGTCATTTGCTTCGGCAGCTTTTTCTTCAGAGAAAGAATAGTACTGACTTCCTGCATAAGCAGGGCTGTTTAACTTACCGCTTTTGATAAGCTGGGCAAACGGGTCTGCCCCATGCCATACCAGAGATGTCTCTTTATAAGATATAATCTTGGTAACAACTCTACGAATCAACTCTCCATTCTCAGTATATGTACCAAGTTTGGAATAGAACTCCCGTATATCTTCAAAGGCATGAGAAGGTTCCCATGCAAACTCTACAGTTACAGAATTAGAATGTATTGACGGAGGGTCCATTTGAATACCACGAGCTATACGGGGATTTGAAAGACCATCTATCTTCATGATACCGTTGATACCAGCAGGGATAATTATCCCGGTCTTTTCATCCTGATAAGCTTCTTGCCACTCTACAGACTTAACTGCTCCAATAGCATTAGCTACATCGGTCTCATGGTCAAGGTTAACTGATTGACCTACCAATAAGGGCATTGATTCCTTCAGTACTGCTTCTGGAAACTCAGTGGGGTTATACTTCCTTGCCACTATTGCGGCAGAAAGCATTCGGAACATTGGCTCTATAAAGTCACTGTCCTTTGGCTTTAACATTTCTGGAGTTACTTCTGGCATGAACTGGTTGACATTCAAAGTGCCTCCCCACATACCAAACCTTTCCAGTGACTTCTTAGGGTCTTCACTGAAATTGCCAGTGCCCTTATAGAAGTTTTCGGAGAGAGAGTGAGCATCTATAACTATTTCTGGCACATCTGATACCATCAAGCTATGAGCTGCACTTAACACCATTACATCGGTGTTCTGCTGAGTCATTAACATAATTTATCTTGGTTTACTGTCTTGGTCTTTTCTTTTGGGATTAGGGTTTGTTTTATCCCTGGTCCTACGGTCTGACTTGTCTTTGTCATCTTCCCGTTTCTTTTTCTTCTTACCAGTATCTGAATCTCCCGTACCATCTGAATCATCCGAATCCACAGGAGTTCTTGGTTCGGGTTGGTCCGGAGTTTCATAACCCATATCACGAGCAAACTGGTCCTGACTGATGATACCCTGATTATACAGGGTTACATTTACACGAGCCCGATATTCACGAGCCTGTTGTAACTTAATATCATCTGAAACAGTTGAGGTTCCAAACTTGATAGTTATTCCCTTGTTGTTAAACCCTGCCAGGCGCAGTTCTAGAGAATAAAAGAACTCCAGTACAAAGATTACCAAGGTTTGGATATTCTTTAACTGGGATATCATCTTGGACAGCTGTATGCCAGCTCCTCCCTCAGTACCACTCTGTGATGCAGATACTCCGATGATAGAACCATTTACTCCGAGGCCATTTGCCACGGATTGCTGATTCATATTCCAAGGGAGGTTTATATTCTGCATAGAAGCCGAAGTTGACCTCAGTTCGAATTCATGGTCATCTATGTAACCAACCACTACTCCATCTGACATACCACCAACGATATTGGTCTTCATCTTCCTGAGAGTACTTTCCAAACGAGCAGCATAGGCTTTTTCACTTTCTCCAGCAGTACGAGGAGGTTTAGCCATCTTAGCTTCAAGGAAACCAACCATACCCATTACCTCCATGATATGTTTGAAATTCTTTCGCATGGTATGCTGACCAGCGATAGAATCCAAAGCCGACATAAATGGAGGTACCCCATAGGGTTCATCGGTATCATTGTACATACCAACATAACAATAGGTCTCGGTATTCAATCGTATGAATGAATCCTTGAGACCATCTACCAAACGGGGATTCCTTTGGTATGGGTGATATACTCCATTGTTCTCTCTCTTAAACCTTATAGTTTCAGGTTTAATGAAGAGTATGGTTTCCAATCCTGTTAACTTCTTGTTTGGTACTCCTTCCACCGATATAGCACCACTAACAAGAAGCTGAACTATGAACTTGTTTACCAACCCATCTATTCCGGCTGTATACTTCGACCACCTCTTGGATACATTCCTTAAATGTTCCCTCATCTTGGTGGACTCCTCGGGAGTGTTGTTTGGGAAGTCGATAGTATGACCTGTATTCGACAACTTGAACATGTCCTGCAATGCAATGCTGACGTCCGGGTTTATCTTGTACAAGTCCCGAATAATAGGTATTAGTTCTGTTCTGAACGTTGGGGTAACTAAGTTCGTCATACCATTGAGAGTGGTAATGAGTTCAGAGTTCCCCACACCATCATCTGGTTGAGAAACTCTGCCCGGACTTATTGAACCCTTTCCCTCATCTTTGTTCTGAGATTCCACAGGCTTAGACCTGGTGAACCAACTGATAGGATTAAGTTTCATGTTATATTGAATGATTTATGCTTACTGAGGAATTACTACAGTACCAGATGGACTGTGAGACCTGATATGATTTGTGATGGCTTTACCGAATATAGCATCATCGGAATAGGTTTCACCTTCCAAATCTAGGTCCATAGATGAGTTATTCATTCTATGCTTACCACGAGCAATTGGTCTTCCAGCCCCGTCATAGATGAAAGTATATGCTTCTTGTACAAAGAACGGGTCTTTTACAATTACATTCTCTTCCCGGATATCCTTCTCTAAGTTCTCGATGATTACAGAACGGTTCTTGGTTGTAGTTAACCATCCAGGGAATTTATCTTCCTCGGGTCTGTTCTTCCTCTTCTTACGTAAGAGCTTAGTATAGAAGTATAAATTAGGATATCCCTCATCCTGAAGTATGGTAGTTACCGTCATACCAACGTCGTTAGTCTCTGGGGCTAACTTAGCAAAGTTATACTTCTCTCCAATATCTCCAAGGAGTCGGGCATACTTGTTCAGGGGTATTCTCCCCTTATATACTGCAGCCTCTTCTCCTTCTTTATCCATACAGGTGAAAGCAGAGTAGTCAGTACCTCTACCAGTAGCACAGTCACCACCAATAAAGTATTCTTTGTTCGGGTCTGGTTCGTTGAACTCTTTATACTGACCTTTGAGACGAGTATTGATAACAGGGTAGTCGAATAAGCATTCCTCTATAGCTTTAATATCAGCTAAGTCAAATACTGTATTACCTGATGATAGAAAGTCACCATCTATCTCCTGAGCAGTTCTCTTGGGACCAAGAGCAGCAGACATTTCTTCATACCATTTCTCATCTCGGTCAGGGTGCATCTGCCAATACAATCGGATTGGGTTGAATGGGTTGCCTCCAGATATGGCATCTACCCAAGTACTATGGAAGAAGTTCCCTACACCATAAGGGGTGTTATGAGACACGTAGTCTTCGTTGATGAGGTAAGATTCATCGTTTTCAACGCAAATGTCATAAATGGTATCGTAATACTTTCTAACTACTTTCAGCTTAGAAAGATAGATACTTGTACCACGTTTACCAGATACAATACGTTGAATATAAGACTTATTCAGTTTAACCTCAAACTTATTCTCAATCTCCTGAGATATCTTCTCCAACACTCCATAATAGTAACCAAGCTCTTGATAACGATACCTTATGTAAGCTACTACTCTTAAGTCGTAGTTGAATCCACCTTTTAGTTTAGACCCAAGCTTCATTCCATAAGAATATTTTGCAGCTTTTTGACTGTTCTCAGCTACTGTAACTATCTGGAGATTGGTTACATAGTTATCCGATGGATTATTGTTTATGTGGTCAACTACATATCCTTCTGGAATTTCTCCTAAGAATACTTTAGCCACCAGATTGTGGACACATATCTTTTTCTTTTGACCCTTATTCCACAACCTTATATTTAGGTATCTCTCCCTATTATTACAAGGTCTTGGTAACTTCTCTACCCTCGTCCCATTCTTTACAATGAAGATTCTTCCCCAGTTGGAGACTTCATAGTTTGGATAACCAGGTATGGGTTTGCATATCTCTTTCTTGGGTTTTAGGGTTATTGGATTCTGCTCCAAACCCCTTATACCAGTATGATAGAAGATAGCAGGTATATCTCGTTTGATTATCTCTGAAACAGGTAACCAACCTTCAAGAGTATACAACTTATGTTTTGGAGTACATTTAATAACCCTACCTTGTTCATTGTGAACTTCCCAAGTTTTCAGTACACCCTTATTTACAGAACCAAGTACTCTCTGCCACTTTCCAGTATGTGATAATACTCTCAGCCCAAGATGTGATATATCCATCTTACCAAAGGTCTTAGGACATATAGAATCAACTCTGAAAGGTCCATCTTTACCTATTATCTGAGTGTCACCCGTGATACATGAGTTTACTATAGCAGCACCACCAGTTGATAGAGTAGGGAAGGCTGATGCCCAGATAGTTGAAGCCCATCTTACAATTGCTGCTTCATCAATCACCAACAATGACAAAGATTCAGAACGACCAGCTTGGTCAGAGGTTGGTATAGATTCAATAACTGAACCGTTTGCAAACTCTATAGTTGATACAGAACCAAACTCTCCTGCACGACCATTAGTAATTGGCTCTTGCAGATATGAGGGTAGGTTCTTGTACATGAACTTAATCTTCTTTAGTACCTTCTTTGCTACGGTGTCCTTGATTGAGATAATATTTATCTTCTTGTTAGGGTGATACATTGCTAACCAAAGACAGTAGAGAGAGATTAGCTCAGTAATACCAGCCTGACGAAACTTTAGGATGATATTGAACCTGTTGAGCATGAATTGGTATAGCACTGCCTTCTGAAAAGGGTAGAGCAAGAACTTTACCATGCCCAACACTGGGTTTATCACGTAGCAGAAAGTAGAAAAGAAGAACGGGTCTTTCATCACCCGAACCAGAGTTTTAAGCTGTTCAGGTGTAATACTCGCATCTTCAACTAATGTCTTCTTTCTTGCCATGTCAGAAATTGTATGAAATTCTTAAGTAAGGATCGAGACCTAAATTATCCCGAAGCTTAGGATAATAGTTGATATTCAACCCGGCTTCATAATTAAATTTACTGGTATTGTATTTCAAGCCAAAATCCAAATCATGGAAGTTATGTACTGGTCGTAGGGTATACTGAACTACGGGATTAAATCTTTTTAGGAAGGATGTTTTCTTGTAAGTTAATTTACTATCCAGGTAGTTGTATTGATAACGAGAATAGTTTACCGAATACTCCTCAGTAATAAGCTTACAATCGGTATTAAATGTAGTGATAGATAGCTTATCCTTATTCGAGAGTATTTGCAATAACTTAGGAGCTTTGGGATAATTGGTCAGGAATAACTCATTGTATTCAATTTTGGTCGAATCCTTCTGAATGATAGTAACTACTCTATCAACATATTCAATTCGTTCGATAGGAACAGAATCAATCCGATAGAGAAATACCATTTTGGGTAATTGAATCTTAGGGAATTCAACCTTTGGTACAAAGGATTTATTAACCCAAATGGTATCAGGTTGCTCGATAGAATTTTTAAGGTCATGCCTTAATTCAGAATTTCGGTTCCATAGCCAAAATATGGTTAAGGCCATAAATATGAAGGCCGAGGTTAGGATTACATTTTTCATGGTTCAGGGTTTATGAAAACAATTAGGGGGGATTATAGGGGGGTAAAGAAAGTAAATCTTAAAACTAATACTTAAAAGCTAAGTACTCCAGCAAGCTGGAGGTTATTTTCGTATTTTTCTAAAGAAAAATACTCAATAACTGCGCATATACGTACGCGATAGGGGATATTCATTTTGATATTAGACCAGCCTTTTGTAAACAGGATTTTAACCACAATGAATTCTCATATACGGCACCCTTAGTTAGGGTATTTCTCCCTTTATTCAACCAATAAGTCGGATTAGCATTGTCAAAATATACCTTGAATGATTTGGGAAAACCCATAATCACCCTATATTCATCAAGTCCCATTATTCTACCGTGGGGATTAAATTGCCTTGATGAAGGTCTTACGGTTAATGGGTAGCTCTTTTTCCTATTTCTATATACTCCAGGAAGAGTCTTCATCTTTTGAGTTCTCATGGGCCATTTGTAATCATTTTTGAACTCAGTTCTCCATAGCTTTCTCACTTGAGCTACTGTCAAAGTAGTTTTTGACTTATCTGCATAATGATACATGGCCAATTTTTTATCGTCAGCTTCTCTATAGTTTATGTCTCTCCTGACCCCTTTCTTCAGTTGACACAGATTCTTGGGTTTGGTAACCTGAAAAGTATGGTCAAATATCTGGGGATTGATTTTTGAGTCTTTTCTCACTCCTATCAATACCAAACGTTTCCTACTTTGTTGGGAATTACCGAATACCGTAACGGAGTGACAGTGAACTATAAGTTTATAATCGGGTAAATTATGCTCCCATTCCCCGATAGGGATAAAATCTAGAAGTTTAGGGAGGTTCTCCAGCATAAATACTACTGGTTTGAATTTCTTAATACTGGAAAGATATAAATTGAGGGTGACATCTTCCCGTGGTTTACCGAGGGATTTTTTCCTGGAGTATGAGAATACAGAGCTATGTCCACATGATGGAGAACCGAGTATCAGGTCTATTTTTTGAGCTTTTACCTCCTCTAAAGACCTTACAAAGGGTATATCCCCGAAATTGAGCTTCCATTGCTCTTCTTTTTTGGAGTGAAATACTGCTCTTGGCTCTACATTGGCTACTATTTTACCGGATTCTTTGAAAGGGAATAACAATGCTCCTTGAGCTGCATCAACTCCCAAAATTACTATTGGTTTTTGCATATTTTATAAGGATGATATATGAAACCTAATGTATTTGACTTACCATATCATGTAACTAGAGATGGTAAAGTATATAGATTAAAAACTCAGGGTTGGGAATTAAGAAAGCTTAAAATAGTAACTAAGGGTAATAGGAAGTCATATAGAATTAGAATTCACGTTGCCGACAAGAAAGTAGATCGTCATTTTTCAGTTTCTAGGTTGGTAGCTATGATTTATATCCCTAATCCTCACAATTATCCCTGTGTATGCCATAGAGATAATAACCCTTTGAATAACAAGGTAAGTAATTTGTACTGGGGTACACAGAGAATGAATATTCAACAAGCACTAAGGGAAAATAGGTTAACTACTTTATTTACCTCCGAGAATAATCCTGGTAAAGGTAGATTTGGGTATTTAAACCCTTGGTCAAAATTGACTAAAGAACAAGAAGTTGAGATAATGGAGTTACATAATAAGGGTAAATCAACGGGATACATATCTAAAAAGTTTGGGGTGGGTAATGAATGTATACGTAGAGTAATAAAAAGGCTATCTAAATAACCAAGTACATTCATTGAAAATAGAATTTTATAATATATACCGGAGGGTCTTGCAAAGACTACTTTAATATGCAAATTTAATATCAAAACTACATGAAAGTTGGTGATTTATTACTGGTAACAGGTCCTGCCTTCTTTGAAAAGACGGCAATTAAAGAGAGGAAAAAGGGAATTTACACCCTTGATAATGGTATTAAGACTGACCGGACTCTTCGTCCTATCAATTCTAAGTATCAAATCGAGGTTTTTAACGAAGAAAAGTATAAAACTCTGGTAGCACAGAGAACTTTGAACCATGATTTGGAGAAATTGGCCGCTATCAACAAGAAAGGGATTAAAAATCCTGATATAATCCGGTATGCAGCTGCCAAAATCAGTCGTATTATCGAAAAAATAGAAGGAAAATGATACGTTTCTTATTACATTGGATTACAGTAAACGTTATTAGTTACTCTGCATATTGTGGAGGTATGACTTGGAAAGCTTTGAAAGGAGTAAACAAGGAATATGAAGGTAATGAATCTTGGTCCAAAGGTAAGAAAGAAACTATTCAAACACTCATAATTTGTATCACCATCATAATAATCATATCATGTCTGATATCTTAATGACTGCTAATCCTGCTCCGGCTTGGTTGGGTTATACCCTTTTAGTGTTCTACACCCTCGGATTTATCTTCTGCCTATTTATCAGAAGTGTAATCGAAGAAACTCCTCTTAAAAAAGCCTCCAACCCAGTTAGATATGGAGTTTTATTCCTTATATGGGCAGTTAGTCCGGCAGTAATAACTGGATTATTCATACTAACCCTCAAAATTCTTTTCAAGAATGATACTCGAGTTAAACGACATTGAAGTAATTTTAAGGAAAGCCAGTGATGAAGAGAAGCAATCCATTCCGGTTTGGGATGCTTATATAGAGAAAGTAATCATAGACGGGAATATTCCTTCCCTTTTACGGGATAAACTCACTGGTAAGATAAATAATCTTACTCAGGGATTCACCCAAAAGTTCAGTGGTCAATTAAAGGGTAATATTGAAAATGAGATATTGTCCTTAGAGGAATATGTATACCGTAAACATGACCTAACCTTTACTAAGCTAAGAGTAGTAAGAGAACATTATTCATTAAGAATAACTACAGCTAAAGGTCAAACATTCGATATTTGGGAACCTTAATAAAAATATCTATATGGCAGTAAAAGTTTATACTCCGGGTCAGTTCTATGCTGCTGGTGGAGTAGTAGAGGAAATGTTTTACCAAGAAGTTGGTAGAACAAAGAAGTACTTAAGGAAGAGAGTTGGTTTTGTACGTTCTTTTGAACAAGTAATCAAGAATCTAAAGGATGAAGCTTGGAGAAAGTTTCATTACATGAAAGCTAACGTTAGAGGGGTAGATTATACCTTGGTATATGACCCCGATAATAAGGAATACCCCTATCTTTTCGTAGAAACCAAGTTCTACTTCAAACAAAAGGCCAAGGTTAAAGAACCAGACCAAAAGTAGTAAATGTAATCACACAAAAGAGGTCAGTATTTATCTGACCTCTTTTCCCTTTTATATTATTCCAAGATGTGGTATTGATAAGTAAGTATTCCTGTAGATGAGATAGTAACGGTGACTATGGCGTAAGTTTGGTCGTCGTTAACGAAACCTTCTCTAATGGGTTGACTACCGCTTGCAGAATAACTATGACTAAAGTGAAACACTACCTCTGAATTATTAAATCTGAACCCCGTGGATATGGCCTTCTGTTCATATTGACCACCATAATCATGGCTATCTATTATCATAATGCCATCTATCTGTTCATTTTTAACTTGATTGTAGATAG
>CANQPD010000017.1 GCA_947625655.1 uncultured Dysosmobacter sp. | reverse complement strand
CCGATTGGAACGATCACCCCCGTAGGGGCGGATATCATCCGCCCGCGGCCCCCGGCGGCAGGGCGCCCCATCCGGTTAACAGGCGCCGTCTCCGGCCCGCCGCGTACCGATTGGAACGATCACCCCCGTAGGGGCGGATATCATCCGCCCGCGGCCCCCGGCGGCAGGGCGCCCCATCCGGTTCACAGGCGCCGCCTCCGGCCCGCCGCGTACCGATTGGAACGATCCCCCCGTAGGGGCGGATATCATCCGCCCGCGGCCCCGCGTAAAAGAACTCCCCTGTGGAAAGGGCAGAACCGTCCCTGGGACGGCTGTGCCATTTCCACAGTCCGGGAAGGAGAGAGATATGAAACAGAAAAAACGATCCGGCAAGGCGCTGGTCATCCAGCTGGGCAGGGACGAGATCCGCGTGGCCCTGATGACCCTGGGCGCCGCGCCGAAGATGCAGCGCTGCATGACCCTGCCGGCCCCCCAGGGCGCGGTGGCGGATGGGATGATCCAGGATCTGGACGCCCTGCGGGACACCCTGAAGACCGCGCTGAGCGCGCCGGAGTACAGGCGGCGGAAACGGGCGGTGTTCAGCGTCTGCTCCACCCAGATCATACCGGAGACGGTGACAGTCCCGGCGGTAAGCCCCAAGAAAATGGAAAAACTGCTGGAATCCAACATGGACCTGTATTTCCCGGTGGATGCCAGAGAGTATCACCTGGTCTGGAAGACCATCGGAGAGACCGCCGGCGGGGAGGGCGAAAAGGAGATGTCCGTCCAGCTCTGGGCGGTGCCAAACACCCTGCTGGCGGGTTATTATGCCCTGGCGAATAGCTGTGGTTTGTCTGTTGCGGCAGTGGACTACTGCGGCGCCAGCGCGGCAGCCGCCATGGGCGCGGACTTCGCCGCCCCGGCAAAGGGCGGCCGGGCCCATCGGGAGCGCCGGGAGAAAAAGCGCCCCGCCTCCCGAAGGAACGGCGGGACAGAGGGCGCGGCCGCCACCGCCGTCATGGCTCCCCCGGAGACGGCCGAAGCGGAGGAGGCGCCGGAGGCCCGGCTCTGCCTGCTGGCGGAGCGGGAGTACCTGATGATGACCTTCATCCAGGCGGGGCAGGTGAAGCTGCAGCGGCTTTTGCTGTGCGCCGCCGATCCGGAAAGCACGCTGAGCGAGGCCCTGATGGTCCTGGAGTATTACAGCTCCATGGAGGCGGGGCGCTACAGCGGCATTTCCGGCGTCGTCTGCGGCGCCCTGGCGGAGGATCCCGTGTTCCTGCAGGCGGTGGAGGATACCTTGGATCTGCCGGTCCAGGTGCTGGACTGCGCCCAGGGGCCGGCGTGGTGCGTGTGTCTCGGCGCGGCCCGCGCCACATTGGATTTCGGTGTCCCGGCCATGGACCAGCGGGGCGGCGCCGGCCGTCAGCTGGCCCAGGCGTGGCAATATGGCCTGGTGCTTGTGGGCGGGGCGCTTTTGGCGGCCTCGCTTTTGCTGACTTTCGGCTCCCGCGCCAACTGGCAGGTCACGCTGGACGGGCTGAGGGCCACCACCCAAAGCCTGGAGCTGCAGGCGGCGAAAACTGCCGGAAACGCCGACCGCTATCATCAGTATGAATCCGCCTATCAGTCCTATGAGAACGACTGGGACACCTTGTTCGGGACGGAGGACACCCCCGGCGCCCTGCGCACCTACAACGACAACCTGGTGCTGGCCCTGGAGGAGCTGGAAGACACCCTGCCCAAGACCGCCCGTGTGGTCACCATCGGCATCGCCGCCCAGGGGCTGGGCCTTCAGCTGGCCTGTGAGTCCAAGGAGGATGTGGCCTACACCATCATCGCCCTGCGGGATCTGCAGTATGCCACGCTGGGCGCCATCTCCAACCTGTCCTACGGGTCCGGCCTGGACGGCCGGCAGGTGCTATCCGCCCTGACAGGAGTCAGCGAGGAGGACCTGGCGGCGGCCCTGGGCGGGAGCGCCGGCACGGGGGAGGCCGCCGGAACAGGGGAAGCTGCCGGCACGGGGGAGACCTCCGGCACCCAGCAGCAGACGGCGGAGACCGCCCCCACGGAGGGCAGCCAGATCGATCTGTCCTCACTGATGGGCCTGCTGCAGCAGTCCTCCGATTACCAGAAGCTGCTGGAGCAGGCCATCACCGGCGGCAGCCTGACCCAGAGGGACCTGGAGAATATCCTGAACCAGCTGGACCCCAGTCAGCTGGAAATGCTGGAGGCGATGTACGGCAAAACGCCGTCCACCGACTGGACGCTGGAGGAGCTTTTGGAGGACGCGAGCTTTTCCCAGCGGCGGGCCGCCATGCGGACGATGCTGACAAGCGACCCCATTGCCATGTACCGCTTCTTTGACGTGTTTGAGGCGGACATCAAGAAGCCCGCCGGGACGGAGATCCTGTTTGACGATATCTCCGACGACCTGTGGGACAATTCGGAGCTTTTCATGGGCGCCTTCAACGGGGATGTGGACGCCATGAAGCAGATCCTGCCGGTCATGCTGGATATCATCACCGGAGACCGGGAGACCCTGTCGGAGACGGAGCGGCTCATCATGACCGACGACCCGGCCCTGGCGGAGCGGCTGGCCTATTACCTGGCCGTGGAGATGGGCGTGCAGCGTGACAACGCCGGCCTGGGCGATATCGATACAGACGAGCTGCTGGACGACATCATCAACGGCACGCTGCCCAATATGCCGGGCCGGGACAATGTGGCCGATGGGATCGCCGGGGTGCTGCCCTCCCTGATCCCGGGGGTGGACGCCGCCCAGGATCAGCAGATGCAGGACTGGTTCAAGGACTACCTGCTGGGCGGCGGGGATGACGGCGAGACCTGGGATGTGGTCTGGTCGCTGCTGGACGGCGCGGACAGGAGCCCCGGCGCGGCGATCGATCCCTCTGAGAACGCGGAATACTCCCTGGACGACAAATACTACATCACCGTGGCGCTGAAGTATAAAGAGGATCTGATCCGGGCGGAGCTGGAGCGCAAGGGCCTGGTCTATGACGAAAAGGCGGCAAAATTGGAGGTGGACGGATGAAAGTGATCGCGAAAGGCTGGAAGGTCCTGCTGGCCGTCCTGCTGATCATGGCGGCTCTGCCCGTCTTTTTCCTGGGCTATCTGCGGGAGAAAAAGGACTTTGAGGCGGAGCAGAGCCAGATGAAGGCCCAGATCATTTCGCTGCAGGCAAGCATCGCGGAGAACATGCGGTACGCGGACGTGCAGGAGCGGATCCCGGAAGCCAGCGCGGCGCTGGAGGACAGCCGTCTGGCCCTGTATGAGAAGTTCCCCACCGAGCTGCGGGAGGAGGATCAGATCATGTACGTCCTCTACCTGGAGGAGCTGTTCGAGACGGAGATCAGCTTCAGCTTCGGCACGGTAGCGCCGGTCCGGATGCTCAGCGACGGCGCCATTCTGGAGGGGCTGACGCTGACCGTCAATTACGAGACGACGTACCAGGGCTTCAAGGAGATGGTCGACTATCTGGCCACAGACTCCCGCATCACCTCCATCCAGTACGCCACTGTGGATTACGACTCGGAAAACGACACGGCCACAGGCACCCTGACCCTGCTGTGCTACATCATGGACTCGGATCTGCTGGAGTATGAGGAGCCGGACGTGAACAAGCCGCAGACGGGCAAGCCGAATATTCTCTACTGAGGAGGGGTGCTATGCGAGATGCGAAAAACGGGGGGACTGCGGGCTTCTCTCTGGTGGAGGTCCTGACGGCCATCACGGTCCTGGGGCTGATGCTGGCTCCCATCGGCGCCAGCCTGGTGATGTCCCACCGGCTGAATGCCCGCAGCCAGCAGTTGATGGAGGACCAGCTGGCGGTGTCCAACGCCGTGGAGACGCTGATGGCGGAGGGGATCGATAAAGATGACATTGATGGCATCGGTCTTTATCAAAAGGATAAGTGGAAACCCGTTGAAATTAAGGCGTGCCAAGAAAGCGTCGACCTTGAAGACGGCAGTAAAAAGCCGATCGCCGCATATCAGGTAACGGTGACAAGCGGCGATGTGGAGGTGGAGACCTACATACGCCCCGCGCCGCCCGAAGCTTCGGAGGGCGGGGAGGAAGGCGGTGACGGCGATGGATAAGACGCGCCGTGACGGCGGATATGTCCTGGTCTATGTGGTGGTGGTCATCGTCATTTTGTGCATCCTCGTCCCCGCCGCCTGCTCCAACAGTCTGCAGAACCTGAAAGCCCAGCAGGCGTCCGTTGAACGGATGCGGCAGCTCTATACGGCGGAGGGGCGGATCGAGAGGTTTTACGCAGAAATAGAAGCGGCTGCATTGCCTGAACGCAAGGATTATCCAAAAGAAGAAACGGCATTTAATGGTGCAAAGGGGGCGTTCCAAGAAATTCTTGACAATGCTGATGCCGGGTTATTAATCAAAAAAAACGAGACTTGGACAAAGGAAGACGGCAAGACCATATGGCACTGCGTAATCTCCGCTGTTTCTAAAGAGGCAGACGTCATTGTAGCCGCAGATATCAGAACTGACATAAGTGTAAAAATAGAGCCATATTGGATAGACGATGAACCAAATCAAGAGAAACTATGGTCCTATAAAATCACCTCATGCACCATCACCTACGAATCCTACGATATCTCCGCCACAGCGGGAAACGAGTCGGAGGAGGTGACGCCATGAAACGCTCGACCGCAGGCTTCACCCTGGTGGAGCTCCTGCTGGTGATCCTGTGCAGTTCCGTTGTCACCATGGCGGCCATGTCCTTCCTCCTGATGGGCATGCGGATGACCGGCGAATCCAACGACACCGCCCAGCGCCAGCAGACGGCCCGCATCATCCTGGCCATGGTGGAAAACCTGGGCGGAGAGATCCAAAGCGTAACGGAGGATGCTGACTGGAAAATCACGGGAACCGGCGGCAGTGAACTTCTGGCGTATTCAAATGCAGAGAAGAAACTCACCGCCCACGGCATGACCCTGATAGACGGCCTTGAAGAGGCCACGGCGGCCATGAACGGCCAGCTTCTCAGCTTCACCCTGAAAACCGGAAAAGGCTCCTACAAAACCTCCGTCTACTGCCGCACGGCGCCGCCGAAGCAGCCCGAAAGCGGCGAGACCCTGGACCCCGCGGAGGAGGCGGCCTTCCTGACCACCTTCCGCTCCCGGGTGGCGGAAGCGGCAGCCGCCAACGCCCAGGCCGCCCGGTCCGATCCCGCCGGGCCAGCGCCCGCCCCTGCCGTCACCACGCCAACGGAGCGGGAGAGCCGCCTTGCCCTGCTCAACATCCTGGCGGGCCAGCACGGCAGCGGCGGCGAGATCCAAAACCAGCCGGCGGACGCGCCGTACCGCTACTTCTCTGAGTGGTACATCGGCGGCTACGGCGCCGGCAAGCCCGGCTGGAACGCCGACACCCCCTGGTGCGCCTGCTTCGTCTCCTGGGCGGCGGCGCAGCTGGGCGACGCCTATTTAAATACCGTTCCCCGCTTTTGCAGCGTGGACGACGGCATGGAGCGCTTCCAAAGCGGCTCCATCGGCACCTGGCACGGCCGGGGCTACGCCCCCACCCCCGGCGACTGCATCTTCTTCGACTGGACCGGCGGAAGTGACCCGGCCCATGTGGGCGTGGTGTTCTATGTGGACGCGCCCGCCGGAAAGGTCTACACCATCGAGGGCAACAGCAGCGACCGTGTCGCCATCCGGTCGTATGCTCTGGACGATCCCTGCATCCTGGGCTATGGCGAATTGAATTGGAAGCAATAAGGAACGCGAAAGCGCCGCACCGAAAGGCGCGGCGCTTTACATGAAAGGGGAGAATTTTTTATGCGCGAAAGTCTGCACGATTACTGTATCCGAAACGGGCGGGAGGAGCTGCTTGCCCAGTGGCTGGCCGACCAGAACGGCGGCATGACGCCCCAGACCATTTCCTACGGCAGTAAGGTCAAAGTGTGGTGGCAGTGCGAAAAGGGCCACCGGTGGCAGGCGGCGGTCTATACCCGGGCTGGCGGCGGCAGCGGCTGCCCCTACTGCGCGGGCCTGCGCCCCAACCCCGGCGAGACGGACCTGGCCACCCAGTACCCGGCCCTGGCGGCGGAGTGGCACCCCACGAAAAACGGCCTGCTGACCCCGTCGGACGTCATCGCCGGAAGCCACAAGCGGGTCTGGTGGCGCTGCCCCAAGGGCCACGAGTGGTCCTCCGCCATCAAGACCCGGACCCAGGGCTGCGGCTGTCCCGTCTGCGCCCACCGGCAGGTGCTGGCGGGGGAGAACGACCTGGCCGCCACCCATCCAGCTTTGGCGGCGGAGTGGCACCCCACACTGAACGGGCCGCTGACGCCCGCCGACGTGGTGGCCGGCAACCGGCGGAAGGTCTGGTGGAAGTGCGCCATGGGCCACGAGTGGCAGGCCAGCATCGCGTCCCGCTCCACCGGCGTGGGCTGTCCCGTGTGCGCGGGGCGGAAGGTGGTGCCGGGGGAGAACGACCTGGCCAGCCAGTTCCCGGAGGTGGCCGCCCAGTGGGATCACGAGAAAAACGGCGCGCTGACGCCGGAGGGCGTCTCCCCATACAGCAACCGCCGGGTCTGGTGGGTCTGTGAGAAGGGCCACGGATGGCCGGCCCAGATCATGGCCCGCACCGGCAGCGGCAGCGGCTGCCCCTACTGCGCGGGGCGGAAGGTGCTGCCCGGCTTCAACGACCTGGCCAGCCAGGAACCGGAGATCGCCGCCCAGTGGCACCCGGACCTCAACGGCGCCCTGACGCCGGACATGGTGACGGTGGGGAGCCACAAAAAGGTGTGGTGGCAGTGTCCCAGCGGCCACGTCTGGAAGGCCGTGGTCTATTCCCGGGGCCGGGGCCGCAAGTGCGGCTGCCCGGTGTGCGCGGGCGTGGTGAGCGACAGGCGGCAGCGCCGCTATCAGGCCGGACAGGTCAATCTTGGAAAACTTACTTTAAATCAGGAGACAACAGCCGCAGGCTGATGAAGATAGATTTCCCAGCAAACCCCAAAAAAGCCGGGATTCCGACAGAATCTGGCAAAATTTGACAAACAAGGAGGAATATGCTATGAAAGTAGCGAAGCAAAAGCGCACAGGCGGCTTTACCCTGATCGAGCTGATCGTGGTCATCGCCATCCTGGGCATCCTGGCCGGCGTTGGCACCGTGGCGTACACGGGGTACATCAAGGCCGCACACAAGGGAGTGGACGAGCAGATGATCTCTGATGTCGCCTACTCCATGTACCTGGCAAGCTATGCCGATCCCAATTTCCTGGAAGGCGAGGCCTATGTGGTAGGACTGCAGCATGGCGATGATCCCAAGCTGGCGGCGGTAAAGGCAGAAGGGGCGACCCAGGAAGCAGCGGAAGTTGCGAAGCTGAAGAACGCGCTGGAAATGTCTTTTGGCACGGGATGCACTGACAACGGCACTTTGGCGCTGACCTATGACGGCTGGAAGCTGGGTGCGGTCAACGGCGTGCTGAGTCTTGTATCTTCCAGCTACCACGGAAAAGAGGAGCAGCTGTTGGGAGATATCCAGACTTTCACGGATTCTTTGGATGAATTTCTTACTGATAGCCGTTTGTCAAGTGTACTGAGCTCTACAAACAGCGATTATGCGAAATATCTGGCAAGCATGGGGGCTACCACTTCCCGGGAAGTGGCAAATGCGACCACACTGTACCTCGCCCAATATGCTGCCAGCAAGAGTGATCCGGAGCAGTATGCCGCATGGTGGAGCAGTGGTTTTGATCCGGACGCTATTCCGGAGGAAATCAAAGAGGCGTCTGAGAAATTCAACGATCCCGACGACTATAATACTGAAGAAGCCTACGATGCCACCGGCGATATCATGATGTTTTATGCGGCAAAGGTCGCGGCGGCCGAGGCAGCATATCAATATGTGATCAATGCCGAGGGAGAGAATTCTGCCTTGACAGAGAAATTTACTGCTGTGCAAAAAGCCAATGGGCTGAGTTCTCTAATGACAGCTGTAACCGAGTTTAACAGTGCGATAAAAGAGAAACCCAGCTATAATGCTTGGTGCAATACCCAGGCCGCAAACGATGCTAAGGCCTATATTCAGTGCCTGAACGCCATCAATGAGTCTTCTGACAGCTTTTCCGGCAATCTTTCTCAGCAAGGCGGACAGGGGACGGGGCTGTATACAGACGGTAAGGCCCTCTCCATGGTCAAATCCTATGTGAGCACCGCACAAGCACTGGAAAAAGCGAGGCTTACGGAGGATTCCAACGCCGTGGCGGTCACTGTCTGCAAGGATTCCAATGGGAAGATCATTGTGACGGTTTATAAGGACGGCAAGGCAACAACTGCTGATAGTGGAAACGGAGAAGATGAACCCGGCAATGTAGCTACAGTTGCAATTTCTGGTAATTACACTTATACTGATGAAGGCGAAGAATGGGATTTTGGAACGACTTCACAGACGCTTAATGTTGGTGATACCGTTAATATTCAAGTCACATTTACTTTGGCTGATTATAATGATGGCCTTAGTGAAAGCGAGGCGGCTACTATCGATGCTTTCCGCAGTGCTGTTCAGGCTGCCGTGGAGGCTTTGCTGCAGAATAAAAGTGATTCTGCTATTACAGTGAGCGGAAACACAGTGGTGAGCGGAGAAAGTGTAATCGCCAGTGTTACTGTGATAGGCAATACGGTCACTACTGATAGCCCTGCCACAATCATCAGCAGTGGAGAGCATGTTGCAAATTATTCTTTTATCGTAAATGGATAATCGTATTCAACACTTCGGTGTATGAATAAAATTTTATTTTGGAGGTTGTACCCATGAAAACAAAGAAACGACTGTTACCCTGTATCCTCTCGCTTATGCTGGCAGTATTACTGCTGGTTCCGACTGCCGCTGCTGTGGATGTTTCAGCACTTGCGGTAGACGGAGTAAATGTTTCCGCAACTGCATCTGAAGTATCAACTGTCAACGACTGGACTGTGGGAACAAATTCTGCTGCGGTCTCTGGAAGGTCTGCTACTTCGGCCACCAGCGGCACATTGACTTTCACCGCCACAAAGGACGGCGTGCTGACGTTTGACTATACTACGCCGAGCAGCGTTTATCTTACGGCAAACTTTGAAAACAGCAACGGCACGTATTTTGTTAATGAGAATAACAAGGTAGCGGTTGCTATGTCTGCTGGTGATACGCTGTCTGTCAGCGCCACAATTAAGGTATCTTCCAGGACAACACGGACGCTTGCACTGTCCAACATTGCCTTTGACGTCGGTGCTGTCGCTCTTGTTGGAACAACACCGTATTCTTCCGTAAAGACTGCTTTGGACAATACTTCCAGCGGCACCGTGCGCCTGATTGCCGACGCCACGATCACCGAGGACTGCACCGTTCCCAGCGGCGTTACCCTGCTGGTGCCCTACAGCGCGGATGACACCGGCGCCACCGATGTCTATGACCGTCATGGTTCCGTGAATACCTCCGCCTATGTGACCCTGACCGTGGACAGCGGCGCTGACCTGACTGTTGCCAACGGCGGCAAGCTGGTCGTCAATGCCAAGGTCATGGGCTGTGCCGCCAAGGAAGAGGGCCTGCCCTCCGGCACCTGCGGCGAGATGGTTCTGAACGGCGGTCTGACCGTTGCGGGCGGCGGCACCCTGTATGCCCGCGGCTATATCACCGGCTCCGGCTCCATTGACGCGCAGGATGGCGCTTCCATCTATCAGCTGTTCCAGATCAAGGATTACCGCGGCGGCAGCACCACCATGGACATCATGGACACGGTGTTCCCCATCAACAGCTATCTGCTGGAAAGCATCCAGGTTGATACCACCTATGTGTACGGCGCCAAGATGTACGGCCAGTACTTCATCTCCGCCGGCGACAAGTATTTCAGCGAGCTGCTGCCCTTCCTGTCCGTGGCAAATAATACCACCCTGCTTATCGGAACGGATTCTGACGAGTGCCTGTTCGAGCTGTCCAGCGGAGCCACTGCGGATCTGACCTATGCAAACGGCACCCTGACCATGACCACCCACGGCGCGGTGCAGACCGGCGCCATCACCCTCAGCGCCGCCACCGGCCTTTCCGTTGCTACCATCAACTCCGCTGATCTGGTCTGCCCCTTTGCATCCAACCTTGCCCTGGTGGTGGACAGCGACAGCACCTTCACATTCAATAACCAATTCAAAGTCCTGCCTGGTGCTTCCATCGTTGTTAACGAAGGCGGCGCGCTGAATGTTGTTGGCCAGCTGTATGTCTATGACCATGACGCCTATCTGCCCGGCTTTACCTATGGCCAGAGCACTGTTCCCGGCGATGCGATTTTGACGGTCAACGGTACGCTCAACGGCACTGTGTATAGCTCTGATGACGCGTGCAGCAACATCATCGTTGCAGGCTATACTTCCGCTGCTGGTGACACCGTTACCATTCAGGAGCATGTTATGACCGGCGCGAATGCCGGATATAACACCGTTCCCTTCTATGCCTGCAATCTGACCTCCGCCGCTGAGGAGGAGATCGTGATTGAGGAGCCTGTCGAGGTTGAAGAGCCTGTCGAGGTTGAAGAGCCCATCGAGGTTGAAGAGCCCGTCGAGGTTGAGGAGCCCATCGAGGTTGAGGAGCCTGTTGAGGAGAGCGCTGATACCGAGGAAGTCGTTGTCATCATCGATCCCGAAGTGGTCGCCCCTCTTGAAGTGGCCGCTATTGCCGAGTAATTGGCAAACCGTTTAGGCAAATTCCCAGGAACAGGGACGCTCCGGCTTACGCCGGAGCGTCCCCGCAATGTCTAAAATCCAAAAATCCTGTCCAGAATATCCCCATCCCATTCCTACAAAGGAGCCGGCCTATGAAACGTCAGCCCTCCAGCGGCTTTCTGATCTTCCTGCTGATCTTCACCTATCTGTGCAGCCTCTTCGACCTGTGGTACACCCTCTACGCCGTGGAGTACATCGGCGCCGCCCGGGAGGTGAACCCCGTCTTCGCCCTGCTGCTGCAAAACCCCCTGCTGGCAGTGCTGTATAAATACGCCGTCCTGCCGTTGGCCCTGTACCTGCTGTACCGCTTCCGCCGCTTTGGCGTGGCCCGCTTCGGCATCTACCTCTGCGCCCTGTGCTTCGGCCTGACGGTGGCCTATCAGCTGCTGATGATCCCCCGCTGGTGGGTGTGACCGCGCCGCCGGACAGGTAAAAAAGGCCCGCTCAACTCACTGTTCCGCAGTGAGCCGAGCGGGCTTTTTCTATAAAGTAAAACTACTTTACAAAATAGATATTACCGCGCTTTTTTCAAAACCGCCTCATGCCTGCTCCGCCAGCTTCTGATAGCTCTCGTAGCGCGCCTGCGCCTCCCGCGCCGCCTGGGAGAACAGCGTTTCCGCGTTTTCGGGGAACGTCTTGTGCAGGGAGGCGTAGCGCACCTCGCCCTCCAGGAACTCCTGATAGCCCATGGTGGGCGCCTTGGAGTCCAGTGTAAAGGGATGATCCTTGCGGGCGGGATTGTAGCGGTACAGCGGCCAGTAGCCGGCGTCCACCGCCCGCTTCATCTCCGCCTGGACCTGATCCATGCCGGCCTTGATGCCGTGGTTGATGCAGGGAGCGTAGGCGATGATCAGGGCGGGGCCGGGATAGGCCTCGGCCTCGGTGATGGCCTTGAGCAGCTGGTTGGGGTCCGCGCCCATGGCCACGCTGGCCACATAGCAGTTGCCGTAGGCCATCATCATCCGGCCCAGGTCCTTCTTGCCGGTCTTCTTGCCCGCCGCCTGGAACTGGGCCACGGCGCCCAGGGGCGTCGCCTTGCTGCTCTGGCCGCCGGTGTTGGAGTAGACCTCCGTGTCCACCACGAGGATGTTGATGTCCTCGCCCATGGCGATGACGTGATCCAGGCCGCCGAAGCCGATGTCATAGGCCCAGCCGTCGCCGCCGTACATCCAAACGGGCTGCTTGGCCAGATGCTCCGGGTGACGCAGGATGAGGGTCTTCAGCTCCGCCGCCCGGCCGGTGACCTCCGCAGCCTGCAGCGCGGCGGCCAGCTTTTCCGACGCGGGCATGGAGGCGTTCACGTCCGCGAAGGTGTCCAGCCACTCCGCGATGGGGGTTTCCAGCTCCGGGACCAGGCCCCGCAGCTCCTCGATCCAGGCCCGGGTCTTATAGCGCTGCTGCTTTACGGAGAGGTACATGCCCAGGCAGAATTCCGCGTTGTTTTCAAAGAGGGAGTTGCTCCAGGCGGGGCCCCGGCCCTCCTTGCTGACGGTGTAGGGGATGGAGGGCATGGCCGCGCCCCAGGCCTGGGAGCAGCCGGTGGCGTTGGCCCAGTACATCCGGTCGCCGTAGAGCTGGGTCAGGAGCTTGGCGTAGGGCGTCTCCCCGCAGCCGGCGCAGGCGCCGGAGAACTCGCACAGGGGCTGGCGGAACTGGCTGCCCTTGACGGTCTCGGCCTTGAAGGCCTTCTTGTCCGTCAGGGTCAATCCGTATTCCCAGGCGGGGGTGACGGAGAGCTCGCCGGTGACGGGCTCCATCCGCAGGGCCTTGCCGCTCATGGGGCAGGAGGCCACGCAGCTGCCGCAGCCGGTGCAGTCCATGTCGCTGATCTGTAGGGAGAAGCGGTACTCCTTGGCGCCCTTGGCCGGGACGCTGACAAAGCCGGCGGGGGCGTTTTCCGTCTCCTTGTCATCCAGCAGGTAGGGGCGGATGACGGCGTGGGGGCAGACGAAGGAGCAGCGGTTGCACTGGATGCAGGCGGCGCTGTCCCAGACGGGGAGGCGGGTGGCGATGCCGCGCTTTTCGTAGGCGGTGGTGCCCAGGGGCATGGTGCCGTCCTCGTAGCCGATGAAGGTGGAGACCGGCAGCTTGTCGCCCTGCTGGGCGTTGCAGGGACGCAGGATCCTGCGGATGAAGTCGGGCTCGTTGGCGTTTTCCGCCTTGGGCGTGTCGGCGCAGTCCTTCCAGCTCTCCGGAATGGGGACCTCCACCACATGGCCCACGCCCTGGTCGATGGCCGCCAGGTTCATCTGAACCACCTTTTCGCCCTTCTTGCCGAAGGACTTTTCCGCAGCCTTTTTCATATAAGTAACGGCCTCTTCAATGGGGATGATGTCCGCCAGACGGAAGAAGGCCGCCTGCAGCACCATACTGGCGTGGTCGCCCAGCCCCAGGCCCCGGGCGATGGTGTTGGCGTCGATGATGTACAGCTTGGCGTGCTTTTCCGCCAGCCCCCGCTTGACGGCGGCGGGCAGTTCCTTTTCCAGCTCCTCGGGCGTCCAGCGGCAGTTCAGCAGGAAGGTGCCGCCGGGCTTCAGCTCGGAGACGATGTCGTATTTATCCAGGAAGGACTGGTTGTGGCAGGCCACAAAGTCCGCCTCCTTCACCAGATAGGAGGAGAGGATGGGTTCCTCGCCGAAGCGGAGGTGGCTCCGGGTGATGCCGAAGGACTTCTTGGTGTCGTACTCAAAGTACGCCTGGGTGTACATGTCAGTGTTGTTGCCGATGATCTTGATGGAGTTCTTGTTGGCGCCCACGGTACCGTCGCTGCCCAGGCCCCAGAATTTGCAGCTGACCATCTTCTTGCGGACCAGGGGCAGGCTGGGCCCCACCGGCAGGGAGCGGTGGGTCACATCGTCCTCGATGCCCACGGTGAAGCCGGAGAAGGGGGCGTCGTCCAGCAGATGGTCGAACACCGCCTTGATCTGGGCGGGGGTGGTGTCCTTGGAGGAGAGGCCGTAGCGGCCGCCGCAGATATAGGGGGCGTCCTGGTGGTTGGCGTAGGCGGCGCAGACGGCCAGATACAGGGGGTCGCCGGCGGCGCCCATCTCCTTGCAGCGGTCCAGGACGGCGATCTTCTGCACCGTCTTGGGCAGGGCCGCCCGGAAATGCTCCTTGGAGAACGGATTGAACAGATGCACCTGGAGATAGCCGACCTTTTCGCCCAGGCCGTTCAGATAGGCCACCGTCTCCCGGGCGGTGCCGCTGACGGAGCCCATGGCCACAATGACCCGCTCGGCGTCGGGAGCGCCGTAGTAGTTGAACAGGTGGTAATCCTCGCCGGTGACGGCGTTGATCTGCCCCATGTAATCCTCTACAATGTCCGGCAGGCCGTCATAGAAGCGGTTGTTGGCCTCCCGGAACTGGAAGTAGACGTCCGGATTCTGGACGGTGTTCCGCAGGGAGGGGTGATAGGGATTCAGCGCCGACTCCCGGAAGCTGCGGACAGCGCCCCAGTCCAGCATTTTGCCGAATTCCTCGTAGGGGATGGCCCGGATCTTCTGGATCTCGTGGGAGGTGCGGAAGCCGTCGAAAAAGTGGATGAAGGGGATGCGGCTCTTGATGGCGGACAGATGGGCCACGCCGGCCAGATCCATGACCTCCTGCACGCTGCCGGTGGACAGCATGGCAAAGCCCGTCTGGCGGCAGTTCATCACGTCGCTGTGATCGCCGAAGATGGACATGGCATGGGTGCCCACGGTGCGGGAGGCCACATGGAGCACCGCCGGCTGGCGGGTGCCGCTGATGCGGTGCATCGTGGGGATCATCAGCATCAGGCCCTGGGAGGAGGTGAAGGACGTGGCCAGGGAACCGGCCTCCAAAGCCCCGTGGACCGCGCCGATGGCGCCTGCCTCGGACTGCATCTCCACCAGGTTGACCGGCTGGGTGAACAGGTTCTTCCGCCCGTTGGCGGACCACTCGTCCGTTTTCTCCGCCATAGGGGAGGAGGGGGTGATGGGATAGATGGCTGCGACCTCTGTAAAGGCATAGGCCACATACGCCGCGGCCTCGTTTCCGTCCGCCACCATGATCGTTTCTTTACGCATCTGATTGACCCCTTTTCTTCATGCAATTCTTGAAATCAGCCAACAGGAACATCTAAACAAATTGTAATAATAAAGAAACGGATTGTCAATCCTAACGTTATCATACAACTGATGAAAAATCAGACAACTTGTTGTGCAAATAGTCAATATTGTGTTTCCGACACGGAGATGGTATAATGCAAAAGACCTTAAAGCCTGTTAACCAGGGGTGGAGCGCCGTATGGAAAATGCAGAGATGTTCAGCCATTTGTGTGAGATCGCGAAAATGATCTCGGAGACCTTTGGCTACAATTGCGAGACTGTGATCCACGACTGCGAGCATTATGAGAACTTTATCGCGGCGATCTACAACGGCCATGTGTCCGGCCGGAAAAAGGGGGACTGTGTGTATATTACGGGAGACCCTGTTCCGAAAGACGCATTTCAAAATATTGACCCCGGCACCAATTACATGAACTGCCAGGTGGTGACGACCGGGGGAAAAACGATCAAATCCTCCACCATTTATTTCAAGAGCGAAAACTACCACTACGGTCTCGGTATCAATTTTGACATTTCCCAGTACGCGGGTATGCGGGACGCGCTGGATAAGCTGATCTCAACCTCCACAAAATTGGCGGAGGAGCTCCATTCCCGCCAGAGCATCAATCAAATCATGAACGAGTGCATCGGCAGCGTTGGCGTCCCGGTCGAGAAAATGGGGAAGTATGACCGCATGCGGATCATTCAGATGCTGTATGAGCGCAATGTTTTTCAGATGCAGAAGGCGGTCCCCTATATCGCGGAGCGGCTGAGGATCTCCCGTTTCACGGTTTATAATTATTTAAAAGAATTGGGAAGCGGGGGCTGAAGGCGCGGGAGGATGGGCCTGGAATCACAGTTCAATAGATGAAAAGGGCTGTCCCGCCAGAGCGGCGGGACAGTCTCAGTCAGGGGAGGCCATTGCGCTGCAATGGCCTCCGTTTTGATGTCCTGGAAATCGGCCGTCAGCGGCGCTGTTTGAGACCGGCCGCCGCAGCTGCCGGACAGGGGCGGCGCCGGTCAAGCGGGCAGTAAAGCCTTAAAGTGGGCGCGGCACAAAAGGAAGAATCCCTGGAGCCATGGAAGCTCCAGGGATTCTTTTGCCATGCGCTGCCCCAAAATATGTGGGCCGCAGCCCATATTCCCACTTTCGGCCCCGAGCCCAGCGGAGCGGGTCGGGGCCGAAAGCGAAGAAATTCCCACCAGAGCGCAGTTTTCGCCGCAAGGCGGAAACGGAGCGGTGGTGGGAATTTCTGAGCTGTCATGTATTGCCCAAAAAGATACCTGCCTGTAAAAGTAAAATAGGGGCATTTAATTGCAATTATTGATTTTTAATCAATATATTAAAAAAATATTGACAAATATTTAGTTTTTTTGCTTTAATGGAGCAAAGAATCAAAGAGCAAAAGAAAGACATAGATTTTCATATCGAAAGAAGGATTCGAGAATCAGACATACAGCTTCCCCCTCTGGGGCCATATTCGTTCCGGTACGGCAAATTGGAAATGCGCTGTTTATGTCCGGGAAAATCCCTATGCGAAGCGGGGCGACACGTTCGGACCGCAGTGGACGTCAACCAGCTTCCAATGGATGTCACCGCAGGGGCTGAAGGAATATTCGAGGTGATTTCATGAAATTTGATTTTGACACACTCGTAGACCGTACTGGATCCGGCAGCATGAAAGATATCATGTGCCCACCACGAATCAGAGACGCAGGACTGCCCAGCTACGCCGGTGCGGAAATGGATTTTCCCATGGCCCCCAGCATACAGCAAGCCATCATACAGCGGGCTCAAACAGGCCTCCCGGGTTATACGCTATGTGACGAGCTGTATCGGGATGCCGTCAAATGGTGGATGCAGACACAGAGAAATCTGGAGATTTCCAGTGAATGGATCATTCCCACCCATGGCACGATCTTCTCGCTGGCCACGGTCATCCGCATGGCGACAAATCCGGGGGAAAGTATCATCACGCAGCCGCCGATCTATTTCCGGTATGAACAGGCCGCAACCCGGCTGGGGCGGAAAACCCTGTATAATCGGCTCCTCTGGCGGGATGGGCAATATACCATGGATCTGGAAGGACTGGAAGCGCTGATGGCCAGGCCGGACAGCAAAATCCTGGTGCTGTGCAATCCGCAGAATCCTACTGGGACGGTTTGGGACTGTGAAACACTGACCCGGGTCGCGCAGTTAGCAAAACGATATGATGTTCTGGTATATTGCGATGAGATCTTTGCGGATATCACCATGGACTGCACCTGTCCCGGTTACCTGAGTATCCCAGAGGCCCGCTCTCACGCCATCGTTTGCACATCCCTGGGGAAAACATTCAATCTTACCGGTATGAACCATGCCAATGTGCTGATTGCGGACAAAAGACTCGCGGATCGCTTCATCGCGCAGCGAAATGCGGACCACTACGGCAGCATCGATCCCTGGGCCTATTCTTCGGTGCTGGGTGCCTATTCAGAAGGAGGGGCGCTGTGGAAAAACGCCATGGTTGACTATGTGACAGACAACATCCGGTACATACGTCAGTTCTTTTCCAATCACCTGCCGTTCGTGACAGTCGCACCCAGCGGTGGGTCGTATCTGCTTTGGACGGACTGGAGCGGATGCGGTATGACAGAGTCCCAACTGGAAGAGTTTTTAGAGAACGAAGCGCTGCTCCATCTGAGTCCGGGGCACGAGTACAACGCCTCCCGTCCCTGTATGGCTCGTATGTGTACTGCGGCCCCACGGCACTGCCTGGAGCGCTCCATGGAATATCTGTGCCGGGCGGCAAAAGGCAGAGGACTTCCCGTTATCCCTTAAAACATGGATTCACTATAGAAGTTGGACCATCAGGCTCTTATAATCTAATCAGGAGGCTTTCCCTATGAGTAAAAAGAAAATGAATATTTTCATGGCTGTCACCATGGGAATCGGGTGCATCATCGGCTCGGGACTGTTTGGCTCTTTCCCCTCTGCGGCAGCCCTCTGCGGAACCGGATTGGTCATTGCGCTGGTTATCGCCTTTATCCGCAACCTGGTCAGCTTCGTTCCCAATGTCACCGCCGGCAATGTCTGCCCGGCGCCCTCCGCCAACTACATGCACGTTACGAAGATGACCAACCCATATATTGGTTTTTTGCAGGTGATGAATGGCTTCCACAACATCGTGACCATCGCATTACTGGCCACTGTGTTTGCGGTCTATTTTTCTTCCGTAGCTCCTTGGCTCCCCTCCAAGTACTACGCCATGCTGGCCGTCCTGATTTTTGGCATCGTCTCCACCTTCGGTTCCCGTGCCACCGGCCGGGCCCAGGACCTGCTGGTAATCGTTCTGGTGGGTACGCTGATTGTCTATGTGGTCATGGGACTGCCCACCATGAGCGCGGAGTATCTGACCTTTGAGCAGGTAATCCGGCCTAACACCACGCTGATGGGGCTGATTGCAGCTTCCGGCATCATGGGCAGCTGCATGCAGGGCGGTGAGATCCTGATGAACTTCACCAATGAAATCGAAAATCCCCGCCGCAATATCCCTCTGGCCTATGTGATCTCCACTACCATCGTGTTTATCATCTGCGTTATGGTAGCCATCGTGACGCTGGGCAACTATCCCTACCAGGAGTTGACCTCTCTGGCAGAGCCTGCCAAGGTTTTCATGGGTACTTTTGGCAGCAGCTTCTTTATTATCGGCGGCGCTGTGTTTGCCTGCCTGACTACTTTGAATTCCGTGCTGCTGTCCAGCTCTCACATCCACGCAGTGTCCGCGCAGGAGCGCATTCTCCCCGGCTGCTTCGACAAGCGGAACCGCCACGGCGTCCCTTATGTGTCCCTGTGGGTCAACACCCTCGCAGCCATGGCCATGTGTGCCTTTGACCTGCCCATCTTTACCCTGATGACCTGCCTGACCCCCATCTCTGTGTTCGTCAATCTGGCACGCATGATCCCGCCCTACCGCATCCCCAAGCTGTATCCTCATACGTTCCGCCGGAACTTCTTCCACATGAACGGCACAGTGCTGCGGGTCATGGTGATCGTTGCTACCATTATGTACATCATCACCAGCTACGCCATCTTCCTGGAACTGTCTGTGACCAACATTCTTATTATCGTCTGCTGGGTCATCCTGGCTTACGGTTATTTTATCGGGCGCAGAAAGTGGCTGAACAAAAAAGAAAATATCGACCTGTTTGACATTATGATGAAACCCTACGACCGCTGGGAAGAGGTCGAAGCCGCCTATGCCCGGGAGGATGCGGCCGCTGCGAAGTAAAAAACAAACGGGGCACCGCAAAATGCGGTGCCCTGCCAGGATTCCTGATTAAGCCTGTTCCGTTTTCTCCTCAATTTCATGGATATATTTGTAAATCGTATAACGGGAGACCCGCATCCGCTCAGACACATAGGCCACAGATTTTTGGAAGTTGAAAGCTTTCTTTTGATAGAGCAGTTCTACCAGATGGAACCTGTCGCGCTTCTTCATGCTGGCCACGGGCATCCCCATGGACTGGAGGCAGCTATTGAAGATACCATCCAACTGTACTTCCTCTTCGCGATAGATGGCGTTTTGCAGATTTTCCTTTACGTTGGTCAGTTCCAGCATCGTTCGCGCCGCGGCGGAGAGGCTGGTATAGTCGAAGTTGATTCCAAGAGCATAGTGGTAGTCCTCTCCCACCAGGTTGATGGTGGAGGATTTGATGGTATGTCCCTGCGGCGTCACAGCCAAGTGGTTCACATAGTCCTTGTAACCAATCAGCAGGTTTTGCGCATGGAGCACATCCGCAGAACATTCGTCTGCCGGAATGGGGTCTGTGCCAAAGATATCTTGTTCAGAGCCTACCTGACGGCCGCTTACATGGCCGTTAAACAGGACGATGATGGGATGATTGGGCTTCGTCATATCGTGTATCAGCGTCTCACAGCCGGAGCCAAACATCTCCGCGATAGCTGACGCCATTCGCGTCAGAAAATCCAGCGCGTATTCTTTGTCCATAGGAATCTCCCCCCGCACTTTATTCAAATCATTACAAATTTTAGCATGAGGTTGACGGATCGTCAACCTCACGTCAACTGCCCAAAAGGAGCATGGCGATGAGATATGTCATTTTTGGCGGCGGTCCCATTGGCGGCGGTCTGGCCGCCCGGCTGCTGATGGCGGATCAGGACGTTTGGCTGGTGGATCATAATCAGGCCAATATCGAGGCCATCCGAAAGCATGGTTTAACCCTCAAGCTGGTCGAGCGGAATCAAGTGGTGGCGGAAAAAGTATTGCCCCTCCGTGCCGTCCGTTCCCCTGAAAGCATTGGTGCCGCGGACGTTGTGGTTCTGGCTGCCAAAAGCCACGCCACCCGCTCGGCTATGGAGGGCATTCAGCAGGTCTCGGATGCCCATACCATTATCCTGTCCAATCAGAATGGATTGGGCAACGTGGATATTTTGAAAGAGGTATTTTCCTCGGATCAACTGGCATATAGCGTTGTGCAGTACGGCGGCTCCCGTCCCGCTCCGGGTGAGATCTGGTCCAGTGCCTCCCCGGAAAATCTGCATCTGGCCGTCACATCGGAAAACGAAGCCCTGCGTTCCCGGCTGGAGGAGATGGCAGAGATACTGCGCTCCGTCGGACTGAACATGCAGTATTTTCCAAAGCCGGAGTTGGACCGGCGGCTTTGGATCAAGCTGGCTGCCAACTGCGCCCTGAATGGTATTTGCGCCCTCTGCCGCTGCCCCATGGACGGCGTTTCCGCCTCTCAAGCAGGCGTGGAACTCACCAGAAAAATCGTGGAGGAATGCTGCGCCGTGGCAAATGGCCTGGGTATTTCCATCACGCCGGAGGACATCGTCATCGTGGACCGCACCGTGCAGCCAAGGCAAAACAGCGACTATCACCACTATCCGTCCATGGTGGCGGACCTTGTACATCGACAACCCACCGAAGAAAATGTACTCAACGGAGCAGTTGTCCGGAAAGGGCTGGAACTTGGCATCCCAACGCCTTATAATGAGGCCATCTCCTTGCTGGTGCGGCTGACCGAAGAAACTTACGACGTCCAGTTTGGGGCGTAAAAGGGAGGAACCTCTATGCTGCTGCGAAACTGCAGACTGATTCCCGAGCTGTCCGGCATGTGTCCGCTGACTTTGGCAGATGTGGAAGTTGCGGACGGAAAAATCAAGCAAATCGCCCCCGCCGACCCTGCGCGCCCCATGAGCGGTAACGAGATCGACTGCGGCCGTCACACTTTGCTGCCGGGTCTTTTTGACCTGCATGCCCACATCTCCCTGGCCAGTGCCCGAGAAACCCCGGAGGACGGTATGAATCGCCTGGTGCGGGCCATGGGCTGGATCGGGAATTATACGAAGCACGGTGTCACCACCATCCGGGACTGCGGCAGCACCCTGCGTCTTGGCATCGCCATGCGGGAAGCCGTAGCAAAAGGCATTGTCAAAGGACCTAAAATTTTGACCTCCGGTTATATTCTGGGGCCGCAGAGCATGTACCAGCTGGGGCGGATTATGATGATGACCATGGATATTGCCAACACGGAGGACGAATTCCGTTTCGCCGCCCGGAACCAGTTGGCGCTGGGTGCGGACTTTATCAAGATCTATGCCTCCGCCTCTGCCTCCCAGAGCATCGGCAGGGAACCCCTTCCCATTCTGCGCCGAGAAGAGATTCGGGCCATGGTGGAGGTTGCGGAAATGGCCGGGACCTATGTGGCGGCTCACGCGCATTCCCTTTCCTCCATTAAGCTCTGTTTGGAAGAGGGCGTCCGGTCCATTGAGCACGCCACATTTATCGACGAACCTACCATCGGGCAGCTGGAAACCATGCAGGGCGTCTATCTGACGCCCACTCTGGCGGTTTTGGCGCCCCCAAAGGGGCCGGTGGAAAACCAGGCGGAGGCGGAGAACAAGCTCCGTATGCTGGATATCTGCTCCAGCAAAATCGGTATGGCTTACCAGGCCGGGCTGAAGCTGGGCTTTGACACGGATTTATACAACGGAAATCTGGGCGCATTCTCTCAGGAATTCCATTTGCGCCAGGAGCGCTGCGGCATGAAAAATATCGATATTTTGCTGCAGGCGACGAAATACAGTGCGGAAATCGCGGGGCTGGCAGGCGTTACCGGCGAGCTCAAACCGGGCCTCGCCGCGGATCTGATCTTGGTAGAGGGCAATCCCGACCAGGACATTTCCGTGATGGACCAGCGGCCGCTTTTGGTGTTCCAGGATGGCAGGCAGATGCTTTAAGCGGACAGGAGGAAGCGAAAATGAAAATTGTTGCAGTGGATGTTATGATTATTGAAGCAGAAGCGCCGGCCAATCGGGCCCGCTGCCGTCCTGTTTATTGCCGCATCCATACGGATGAGGGAATTTACGGCGACGGTGAGGCCAGCGTTATGATGATGACCGGCGCTCCAGCCGCTTTTAGTATGCTGAAAGATCTCAGCGGCCAGATCATCGGTCTGGACCCGCTGGACAATGAGGTGATTTTGGAAAAGCTCCATCGAAACACCTACTTCGCTATCAACGGTGGTCCCATCGTACAATCCGCGTTCTCCGCCATCGATATCGCCCTGTGGGATATCAAGGGAAAGGTTTTCAATGTGCCTGTGTATAAGCTGCTTGGCGGCAAGCTGTATGACAATCTTCGCTGCTATGCCAGCCAGATCAATTATGGCTGGGGCATGCTGCAGTCTGACGCCGTCACACCGGAGGAGTATGCCGCCCGAGCCAGAGAAGCTGTCGCTCAGGGCTATGACGCTGTCAAGGCGGACTTCTTTGAACTGGACGCGCAGGGCTATCCCATGTCCGCCAAAGCCCGGACGGGCATCCTGCCGGAATCTTACCTAAAGGTCGTGGAGGCGAGAGTGGCCGCCGTGCGGGAAGCAATGGGAGATGGAGACATCATTGCGGAGTGCCATGGCTATACGGATACCGTCTCTGCAGCGCAGATCGCAGACTGCATCCGCGAATACCGCATTGCCTATCTGGAAGAGCCCAACATGTCCTTCTATCCCACTGTCAAAAAACTGGATGAACAGGCCGGTATGCGTCTGGCGGCCGGTGAGCGGCTGTACTCCAGAAAGGACTATCTGCCCTTTATCCAGAATCAGGCGCTTCAGGTTTTGCAGCCGGATATTGGTAACTGCGGCGGCATCACAGAGACCCGTAAGATTGCAGACCTTGCCAGTGTGTACGACATCGGCATTCAGCTCCACTGTGCCGGCTCTCCTCTCTGTCTGGCGGCCTCACTCCATTTGGAAGCAGTCCTCCCCAACTTCCTCATCCATGAGCACTGCTGTGTCCAGGAGCGGGACTATGTGCGCAAGCTGGCAAAGTACGACTACCAGCCGGTAAACGGCCGCATTGCCATTCCGGAGTTGCCAGGCATCGGCAACGAGCTGTCGGATTACACTCTCAGCCGATGCAAAAAAGTTACAGTCAAATAATAAGTCATGACCACCCGTAAAATGGGTGACATGTCCCCCTATAAGATGGTTACTGGCTTCGGTGTTGCCTTTTCCTAAGCTATTTCTATCGTCGCACTTCCACCGATACTGCTAAATTTGAAAAGTCGGGGATATGTGGATTTTGACACGGCGAAACGCCATAAAATCCGACATATAGTTCTCCTTTTTACGATTTCTGGTAAAATCAAAGTTTCTAAACAGCCATAACCACCGGCTAAGCCGGTGGCTTGAGTGGGGCTTATAAGGGCCTATTGCCAGCAGGCGTCTCATGTGTTCATGACACATAGGGGTTCAGATTCTGGAAAGCTTCGGTTTTGTGATTCGATTTTAAGTTTTTGTGTTTTCATGTTTTATTTCCATCGTAGATATGAAAATGGCTGAAAACCTTGTCATGGCAAGGCTTTCAGCCATAAAACGACCCCACTTAATCTGACAGTCTCATGGAAACTGTTCAGATTAGGTAGGGGCGTTCAATTTGGTACGCCCGACTGGATTCGAAGCAGCGGCCTTCAGAGTCGGAGTTATCAGGCCGTCAACGCTGGAGCGCTGATGCCCCAGGGGTTTCGGTGGTTTCGCACAAATACAGAGGAAAAATAGAGCAAACCCGGGAGCCGTTGTAGCGCAACGGCTCCCAGGTCATCTTAGGTATTTTTCAAAATAGTAGTCAAACAGTAGTCAAATACTAACCGTCCCCTAATAGTGTTTCTTTTTAACAGCCGTATATTTACGCTTATGCCTATGAGGCGTATCAGAGCAATTCAAAACAACTAGGTTTTGCTCCAGCCAGTCCTTTCGGGATAGTTACTCGCATTCATTTTAGATTTTGCAACAAACCCTTTGCAAACTGTTAACTCAAGTGTTGGTGGTGCTAGAGCAGACCTAAATTATAGATTTATACGCATTGAATTGTTGCTATTCTATGCAACAGGGATCAAAACTTTGGTAAGTTATTCCTACCAATACTTATATTCAATGGGAAAAATCAAAAATGGTCATCAATCACATTTCTCTTGGAAATAAGCTTTCCTTTTGGGAGTTTATCTCTCCAATTAATGAATTTACTGCTATATACACCGTGACCATTCCCAAACACAAAACGATATAAAATTTGATATCCTTTGAGAGAATCTCTACACATCCTCTCTGTGCTTTCAACCTGTGCTATACATTTATCTGCATCCGCTGGGGAACCTTTTAGCTCAATCAAGTACGCAGTGGGGGGATTAGTATCATCGGTTAATAGCATGAAATCACATCGCTCTGGAATCTGACCTTTTGGGAGCACTTCGCCATCAATTTTATAGTGTTTGACACGTCCACAGCTATCATTATGTCCAATGTGCCTGTATTCATGTCGATCATCTTTTGAGACTATTGTGCGTTGCTTTTCCGAGCAGCGAGAAGGGTGATTATTTAATATGATTTTGCAACTACCAGAAAGCATCGATCAAACCTCCTCCATGGACAGTTCGTACAATGCATCGCATTCATCGGTAATAGCAATCGATGCTCCATCGATTAGTTCATTTCTAATTAATCCCTTATCGCCATCTTTTGCGTCTTCTAGTATTCCGCTGCATACATGATAGGAACTTACTTTCTTAGCGGGTAGTTGCTTTGCCGGATCAATAATGTTATCAACACCTGCGATGCCTCTGTTGCATATCACATCTGCGTAGATAAGGTTGTTCATTTCTCCTAAAATAAATGGACTATGCGTTGTAATCAATTCGGTATTTCCATTGCTTTTAAACAGCGCTAGGAGTTCTGCAATCAGTTTCTGTGAATCGGGGTAGAGGTGTGATTCTGGTTCTTCAACAATTAGGAATACAGGTTTGTTTTCTAATAAATAATAGAACAAAATATTCGTAATCCAAACGGTCTCTTGCTGCCCAGAAGATGCAAAATTAATTTTTACATATTGCGGAGACTGTTTCTCTCCAATGTAAAGCTTTTCTTCTCCATTTTCATATTGGTATCGGCCTTTGATAATGTGCTCAATAAGCTGCCTACACTTTTTTGCCAATCCAATATTAAATGCTTTTTGAGTTAGGTGTATATAATCAGATAGAAGACCATCTATTCCATTTGCAAAGCTTGGCTTCAACCGCAATATAAGTTCAACATATCGTTGTGTGCAATAGTCAATGCTACGCCTTTGGCTGTCGCTCATCGAAGTAAAAATAAAATTAAGTTGTGTTGTTAGCAAAGTGATCATACTGCGACCAGCAGGGATAAAAACAGTTTCATAAATGTCTGCAAACAACTCCGATAATTTGGCTTCTTCACGCTCTCGTTGAGCAGCCGTCATGTCTGTGAACACACGAGAGTCTAAATCAAAGAGATAATCTTCAATGTTACGACTAAATTCAATAGTGACGTAATTAGGGCCACCAGTGCCTTTGTAGTTTGGTTTCAAATAAATTCGGACATATGTTTGGGGACTATATTCGTATTTTGCCTCCATATCATTAGACATTCCATAGCTTGAGCCAAAGAGTTGCATGAATTTATCCTTCAGCCTCTTGGTTAAACGAATCTTCCACTTTTCTGGTTTTTCGCCAGTAGTGCCACGAAGCATCATGTCTAAAATATCGTCTTTAATTGTTCGAAAGAAATATACTGCTTTTGCCACCGTACTTTTTCCGTTTGCTTGAGGACCAGTCAAAACTATCAGTTCATTTAAGCAAATACTGCAATTTTCGATTGGACCCAAATTACGCAAGGTAATCGTATGCATAATCTGTACCTCCAAATATAGGATACCCCTAAGTTAATAAATACACTATTAAATTATACATTGCTTTTTAAAACTTACAACTACTAATTTGTTATGGTAGCAAGCATTTCCTGCAAAACTCTATCCTCTATATAATGAGTAAATTTATATCGGAATACTTCCGCTCAATTAAATTACTATTATCAAATATACCATAATAGCAGACGGATAATCAATAAAAGCTTGAGAATCTATATTAATAGTTATAGAGAGGAATAGTTGCCTAAAGTGCTTTTGTACCAAGATTTTGCTCGTTCATAGTAATCGAGGATATCTGTCACCCCATTACGATCTATCCTTTCAGCCCAATCCTGGTATCGTTCAGAAAAATCCGCAAATTTTATGGCGTTATCGGTTGTTTTGGTATCGCCTGATAAGTACAGTTTTGAATTTTGAGAATTACAAAATCCTGAAACCCTTGCGCCGCAACGGTTTGCGGTCTATAGCTTAGTCGGATTTGAGCTACTAGTCGGAGTTATCAGGCCGTCAACGCTGGAGCGCTGATGCCCCAGGGGTTTCAGCGGTTTCGCACAAATCCGGAGGAAAAATAGAGCAAACCCGGGAGCCGTTGCGGCGCAATGGCTCCCGGGTTTTTTCGTATCTTCCAAAACAGTAGTCAAATAGTAGTCAGAAATTCTCAAATCCTGTGCTCCCTGACCCAAGCCAACAATGCCTCATATTTCATTTGGCCTGCCGCAACAGCGAGACCCACCTCTGCGACCTCCTCGTTGGTACATTCCAGACGAATCCCGTTGACTTCCAGAAATGTCAGCATCACATAGATGCCGATTCGCTTGTTGCCATCGACAAATGCGTGGTTGGAGATGAGCTCATAGCCCAGGCGTGCGCCTTTCTCTTCCTTTGAGGGGTAGAACTCCTCTCCTCCAAAGCTGGCAAAGGCGTTCTCCAAGGCGGCTTCCAGAAGTCCTTCGTCCCGAACACCGATACTGCCGCCTGTTTCCTCTGCAATCAACCGATGCAGTAAAAGGACCTTTTCTTTTGAAAACTTGATCATTTCGCCAACTCCAGAAATGCAGGCTTATATTTTTTCAGGATGCGTGCTGCAACAAAGTCAATTTTCTCGTCATCACTCATGTCGATAATAGGAGAGTTCTCAAGGTCAATCAACATATATTTGGGACGATTGTTCTTGAAGATAACAGCACTGCCTTTCTTTTCGGCAATGCGGGTCACGCGGGAAAAGTTTTGATTTGCTTCCGTTACAGAAACGATGGTATTGCTGTCAATATTCATATGCACACCTTCCTCCTGCCTCTATTATATTCAAAAATAGGTAAAAATCAACCTATCATTTGAGAGCCGATGCCCTGATTGCATAATTCCCTGAAGTTGCATGAGGCTCCATGCCGATTCGGTACAGTGATGGTACAGTAATAACGAATGCGAAATGAGCAAAGCACCCATGTAACAAGCTCCATATACGATAAGGACGCCGTTGCCTGCAAATCGCAGGCAACGGCTTTTTGTGGAACGAGGGGCAATTATGCTTGCTCACTTTTGCTTTTCAAAATAGCCGGGATGGAGGATTTGAATATCAAAACCATATCCCGCGTGACCGCTTCTCGGTCATAGGTCTCCTTGTTCTGAAGCACATTGATCAAGGTTCCGGCAACTGCCTCGGAATAGAAACCAGCTATTAGATATTTGAAATCTCCATCTACTGAGATACCAAGATGGCGCTCACACTCGTTCACAAGGGACTGCATGACAGAGATAAAATCCTGATAAGCTTCTTTGGTATCACTCGCCAAGCGAGTGGTTTTCTTAATATTATATATAAAGGACCGCCGTGTCCCATATAAACAGGACACGGCGGTTTCGCGGTCAACAATATTACTTCTCAGGGATCTTCAGAACCTGGCCCACATAAATCCACGCGGGATCCCGGATGATGTTCCGGTTAGCCTCGTACAGACGGCCCCATTCCGCGCCGCTTCCGTAGAACTTTTTGGCGATCCGGTACAGGCAGTCTCCAGGCTGGACCGTGTAGGTGTCCGCCGCAGGCTTCTCGGGCTCAGCGGGCTTCTCCGGCTCCACAGGCTTCTCCGGCTCAGCGGGTGCCTGGCTGCCCTTGGTCAGGCTGGTGGTGATGTCATAGCGGTCGATAACGTCGAATTTGGACCAGTCCTCCGCCACGCCCCGCTGATAAGCGGTGACATGGATGCCGCTCTCGTCCACAGTGACCATGCTGAAGATCTGCTGGGATTCCTCGGCGCCGTCCTTATGAACCACGGCGAACTTGCCGGCGGCGGTGTCTTCCTTGAAAGCGTCCAGCTTCTCGCCCAAAGAGGAGCAGGTCATGTAGGTCGTGCCGCTGCCGATGGGACGGATCTCGTTATCCTTGGTGGTGGTGCGGATATACTCATGGTCATGGCCGTTAATATACAGGTCCACCTGAAGCTCATCGCACATATCAGGGATATAGGAATACTCAGAGGGATCACCGAAGTTGACGATGTAGGTGCCCACGTGGGACGCCATGATCCGCCAGGTGCAGTCCGCTTCCTCATAAACTCCCTTGGCCCACGCGGTCTGCTCTTCAAAGAACCTAGCCCGGTCGGCCTCAATATCCGCACCCTCCTGTCCGGAGTAAGGATCGGTGTTGACAAAGACGAAGCAGGCATCGCCGATGACGCACCAGCCGGTGCCCTCCAGCGGGCCGTATTCCATCTCATTGGGTAGGCTGGTCCGGGCGCCGTACTGCTTGTAGAGCAGGTCGCCGGCGTTTTCATGGTTGCCCGGGAGCAGGATATTCAGTTGGTCAGCCATATAGGTCTCCGCCACGTCGAAGAAGCTGGCCCACTGAGTGCTCTTGTAGCCCGCGTCCACCATGTCGCCGGTGTTCAGCAGGAAGTCCGGCTGGACAGGCAGGGTAGAGACAAACTGCTCCATGGTGTTCAGGAAGGGATCATAGCCATCCGGCTCCTCCGCCTGAAGGTCGCCGTACTGCATAAAGGTAAAGCTGCCGGAGGCGGGCAGGGTGGTGAAGGTGTGGATGGCGCTGCGGACCTCCTTGCCCTCGTAGACGCCGCCCACCGCGTACTCATAGGTGGTCTCCGCCGCCAGGCCGGTGACGGTGGCCCAGTGGCTCTGGACCTCTTCCCAGCCCTCGGTCAGGTAGTGCAGCACGCTCTCGCCAAAGACAACGCTCCAGGCGCTGTCGCCCTTGACCCGGTACCAGACCTTGGAATCCTTCACGGCGGGGTCCGTGATCCAGTTGAAGCCCACTTCCTGATAGGTCTCGCCCACCTGGCAGAGAATCTCTCTGGGGGAGGCGTCCACCACGCCGTCATCCAGCTCCAGGGGCAGCGCGGAGGTGATATCAGTGGGAACCGTGATCGTCTGGCCGGCCACCTCGGCGGCCACGTAGTAGTAATAATTGCCGGGCTCCTTCAGCGGCAGGGTGCCCTGATAGCCATTATTTCCGGCGGTCATCTCCACGGAATCGGTGAAGGCGCTGCCGTCGCTGTCTTTCCCGTAGAACACCTTCACGCTGTCGGCCTTCGCACCCTCAGGGAGCACCAGCCGCGCGTTGATGACAGCCTTTTCACCCTTGGCTACCCAGTTCACCACCGGGTCGTCGATCAGCAGAACGGGCTGCTCCACCGTCAGGTCCTCCTGGATATCCTCCAGCAGGTTCGGCGCGTTGCCGGCCTTCACGAAACCGGTCAGCATGGGATAGCCCTGATTGGCGGTGCCGACCCAACTCCAGGTCTTGTCGAAGTCCCAGCCCAACTGCTTCTCATACAGGGCTTTGCCCATCAGGGTCCCGGCGGAGACCGCCTGGGCCACGGAGCGGTTGGGATGCTCCAAAGGCGCGTTGCCGTTCAGGACCGCGCCCTCCCAGATGTAGTTGTTGGTAATGTTGGCGCCGCTCTCGCCCTCCAGCGTGCCCGCCAGGCGGTCGATGTCAGAGATACCCTCGTCGCCGCTGACTTCATGGACCACGGAAGCCACATTTCTCAGATAGGTCGCCGCGCTGAACGCGCCGGTAACGCCGCCGGCGGAGGCCTTGCCGTCACCCGCCGTCACGGAACCGCCCACATAGCAATTCTCCACGGCGCCGCCGGTCTCCGTGTTGCCGATGAGGCCGCCCACCAGGGTCTTGGCCTTCACCTTCATGTAGGACACGCAGTTGCGCAGCACGCCCTCGCACTTGCCCACCAGGCCGCCGGTGGTCTCCTTGGCCTTGATGGTACCGGTGGCAAAGCAGTTCTCCACAGTGCCGGAACAGACGCCCACGAAAGCGCCGCAGGACTTTTTGCCCTCGATTTTTAAATCTACCAAACCCAGATTCCGGATGACGGGGCTGGTAAAGGTTTCATCGCCCATATAGCCCACCAGGGCGGTATACTTGCCGTCCTGACGGCTAATACGCAGATTGGAGATCGTATGGTACTGTCCATCAATCACGCCCTTGAACCAACCGTCGGTCTTATCACCGTTCTCAGCCTTATTGGCGGAAAGCGGCGCCATACGGCCCTCGGTCTCCTTGCCGGATGCCGCGGTGATCGCTTTTCCGATCTTCTCCATCAGCGGGCCCATGTCCAAATCTGCCGTCAGCACATAATGGCCGTCCCGGGGTCCATCGGGATAACCGTCGCCATTGGTATCGGCGGACTTCCAAGCGCCGGACAGGTACAGCAGCTGTTCCGGTGTTCCGATCTCATAGCAGCCGGTTTTCTTGTTGTACACGGGAGGCTTGGCGCCCAGCGAAACCAGCGTTTCTGTGTCCCAAACCTCTTCGGTCCACCAGCCGCTTTCCTCGGCAGCGGCTCCCACCGTCAGCAGGGACAGCAGCATCACCAGGACCAATACCAGCGATACAGCTTTTGCGGGGGTCCTTTTCATCATGGCTCCTCCTTTTTACCTTGTGGGGTTGATTACTTCTGGTGAAGCTCCCCTCAGACCTTCACCGGAAATTAGTTGCGTTGTTGCAACTATTTTTATGATAATCCGCGGCCATTTGTGCTGTCAATTTATAATTGCAACAATATTTCATCAAAATTTTTGTCTCAATCGCTTGCGTACGCAAATTTTCGTACTTTTTACAGAATTTTGCGTGTTTTTTGCGTGAAAATGGAACCCATCTGGCAAAGCCTATGTCACTAAATTAAGATAAAGTATCCCCTACACTCGCAGAAGAGATGTGTAGCGGGATATTTTTGTAACAATGTTAGCGCCAGGTGGAATTAGCCATTCGGGGATGCAGACAAAATCTTGGACCAAATAAGGCTACAGGAGGTTCCGCATGTACACCTATGAGCAGCGAATGATCTGCTGACCAAACGTTGGACATCTTCCATCAACCCAGAAGTTTCTTTGACAGTTTGCCATTTGGGGTATCGGAATTTAGTGGAGGCGCAGGAATGGGAACGAGAGCAAAACACAGGTTTCCAATTGATTGAAGAAAAGCAGGGCGGCATTGGCAGTACAGACGGAAAATCCATGCTGGAAGTATTCTTCTATTCCGGCCAGAGTGCCATGTACGCCGTGGAGCTGCGGTATCCCGTGGAAGCCACTGAGGGCTTCGGAACTCGGCTTCATGTGATACAAGATACCTTCCGGGTATCAAATAGCGGACAAGGGGAGGCACAAAATTGAAAGGAACATTAGCTGTCCCTAAGCCCAACATAGAAAGCTATGTTGTTTGGACAAATGTACAAACCCGCGTGGCGTCCTTCCATGCAGTGGATTGATTTCATAGCCAATCTTTTCGCCCGCACGAGTTCTTTATGAGTTATCTAAGTTCCCTGCAAGAACGCGGGTATCGGTTTCAATAACTATATCTTATCATAAAAAGTATCCACCTCATCAAAATGGGGTGGGTACTTTTCCATGTGCGGTAGATATTTCCCAAAAGCGATGTATCTTGGGCATACCCATGTGCATCCGATGAAATTGTCTGTCCGCAACAATCGTGCGCTCTCTGGGGCGATAAGTCGGAACACAAATTACTGCTGAAATTGATAGATGACTACGACCACTTTATGGATGTGCAATCCATGGACAGTTTCCTCTGTGGACTGAAACTGGGCCTGGACCTTGCATGCGGGCTTAAACACTACGAGGGACATCTCCTCGGCGATGAAGACGTAGAAGATGTCCGTTGGTCTTTATCTGAATGATCATCTCTGGTATCTGTAAACATTTCTTGAACACTGACGTACAACGATTGAAAAATCAAACGGATGTACTATAATGATTTTAGGCGAAAGCCAAATTCTGTAGCTTTCCGGTGAGGTCCACACCAGAGTGTGGCCTCGGACATTCATGGACCGCGTAGGGCATTCAAAACCCACCTGTACGACGGGAACTTTCCATGGGCGTCCACAGTCTTGACGCTGTGCCGGCAGCGCAGGTGTGTTCCTTCCCGCGTAAAGCGGAAAGGGCATGAATGAACGACATTGTCGTTATCTATAATGAGGAGCCAGTATTAGTGTCAAGGGAGGTCGCAGACTACCTTGAAGAGGAACGGAAGCGGGACCAGGCGGAAACAAGGCAGGATCGGAGACATCTGAGTAAAAGTGAGTTTGAAACGGTGTCTGATTCTGCTGTTCCGATTCGACGTCCCGTGGAAGATGCCTGTATCAAGAACCTCCGGCTTGAAAAACTGCGTAATGCCGTTAAACAACTGGATGACCAGGAACAGAAATTGATCGACCTTCGGTATAAATGCTATATGACTGAAGAACAGGTCGGAGAAGTTTTTGGAATATCCAGGATGGCGGTATCCAAGCGGCTGAAAAAGCTCCACGAAAAGCTGCGGAGCTCTGTCGTATGACAGGGCTCCGTAGTTTTTTTATTTTTTTCGGTTTACAAGTGATTTCCGAGTGTCCTTAAGGTTAGAGGGGCAGTTTCCACAAGGAGATACAGCCGAGGGAGGCAGCTGTATGCGCCCCTAAAAATAAGGAAAAGAGGTCAATAAAATGATGACACAATTTTTTGATATGGTGCTGATGCAGTTCATTCAAGAGGCCAATGAGGAAAGCTGCGACTATGTTGTTCGTGAGATGGAGGACTTTCTGAAAACAGATATGCCAAATGCCAATGTGGTCAGGGCCTATCTGCTCCAGCCAAAATGCAACACGCGGTTGAAAACAAAAGAGCAGCTCATCGCCATGGACAAGATGCTGGAGTTCGCGGAGATCAGCTTTCGCACCAGCTGTGATCTGCTCCGCTACCGGATGATGCGGGATGCGGGGATTGTGAGATCCATGGATGAATTTTTGGAACTGCTGAACTGAAGACGCAACATGGATACTGCTCCCACAGTTTGTGAGAGCGGTTCTTTATCAAGAGAAGAAGGGAATGAAAAGTATGGTCAGCAACATGAAAACCATTGACGCGGAAACATTGATGACAACAGTTCTGCCGCCTACGAAATTCGTGGTGGACCGCTTGCTGCCGGAGGGGCTGCACATCCTGGCGGGCGCTCCGAAAGTCGGTAAGTCCTGGCTGGCGCTGTGGCTCTGCCTCTGCGTTGCAAAGGGAGAATCCGTGTGGGACTTTGCGACAACCAAGGGGGCAGTACTCTATCTCTGCCTGGAGGACAGTCTCACCCGTATCCAGAACCGGCTGTTCCAGATCACAGAGGACGCATCGGACACGCTGCACTTTGCCACTCTTGCCGGAAGCATCGGCGGAGGGCTGGAGGATCAACTCAAGGGCTTCCTGGCGGAGCATCCGGGAACAGCGCTGGTGGTTATCGACACGCTGCAAAAGGTACGGCAGCCCGGTGAGAACGCCAACCCCTATGCCAGCGACTATCGGGACATCACGGCGCTGAAACGGCTGGCGGATGAGTGCGGCATCGCCATCCTGCTCATCCACCACCTGCGGAAGATGAATGACGAGGACCCGCTGAACATGATCTCCGGGACCACAGGTATCAGCGGAGCCACAGACTCCAGCTTTGTTCTGAAGGAGCGCAAGCGGGGCAGCGGCGAGGCCACGCTGTACTGCACAGGCCGGGACATTGAGTACCGGGAGCTGCCGCTCCGCTTTCAAAAGGACACCCACACCTGGGTGCTGACAGAGCCGATGGAGGAGGACGCTCCGGCCGTTGACCCGGAGGTATCATTCCTCTCTGCATTCCTGAAAGGTCTGCATAGCTTCGAGGGAACGGCCACGACGCTGAGCGAACTGTTGGAAGCGCAGACGGGAGAAAGCATCCTGCCCAGCGTCCTCTCCAAGAAGCTGGTGAAGTACGCGGGAGAGCTGGAGCAAAACGGAATCCGCGTTGCGGTCCGCCGTACCAGGGATTCCCGCACGCTGAGCATCCTCTGCTTTGACAGTGACGGCAGTGACGGGAATGACGGCAAAACCGAGACAGCGCCAGTGGCAAATTTCCTGTCACAGCCGTCACAGCTGTCACGGGACGGTTAAGCCGTTGAAGGCGGTTTGTTGGCGATTTGCGGGGCTTTTCCGGAAAAGCCGAGTAAACTCCCGCAGAGTAGCCGGAAGGCCGTCAGGGGCCGCTTTTGGCCGAAATCTTGAAAAAGCCCTGGTGGGGGGAGTTTTCCCTCCTTTAGGAGGGGCAAGCAGAGCGTCTGGCTATCCGCCTGCCGCCCCCGACCCTAAAGGGAGAAACCGGGCAGCAGCCCGGACCCACTGTCATATCACAAGAAACGGAGGCCATTATGGGTGAAAAACGAAGAAGAAATCAAACACTCACCGTCCGGCTCACACCCAAGGAAAGAACTGAGATCATACGCCGTGCTGAAAAGTCACGCATGAGCCTGACGGACTATATTCTGGCGGCGTCTACGCAGACGGAGATCCATGTGGCGGAGGACACCCGGCCGCTGATCGCCGAGCTCAAACGCATCGGCAACAACCTGAATCAAATTACCATGAAGATTAATGCGGGAGCCTTTCAGTCCTACAACTTTCATGAGGTCCTCGATATGCAAAGAGCCATCTATGAGGAGCTTCGCCGCATCGGAAAGGGGTGATGCTCCACGGCGACCGTGACTTATATCAGGGAATCCAAACAGCACATCAGTGCCATGCGGGCGGTCATGAAATACTGTATGCGGGATGACAAGACCTGGGACGAGTTCTCTCAGCGGTACCTTGTCAGTGGCGTCAACTGCAGCGGTGTGGATTCCATTGTGGAGTTCGAGGCGACCAAGGCGGCGTTCCGAAAAATGGACGGCACGAATTTCTATCAGTATGTACAGTCGTTCTCTCCAAAAGAAAATATCACGCCGAGCCAGGCCCATGAAATTGCTCTGGAGTTTGCCGCCCGCGCGTGGCCGGGGACGGAAGTCCTGGTGACCACCCACTGTGATACCGACCACGTCCATTCTCATTTCGTACTCAACTCTGTCAGTTTCGAGACTGGGCTGAAGCTGCGGCAGTCGCCCAACACACTGAAGGAGTTGCGCATGGTGAGCGACCAGGTGTGCATGGCCCACGGCATGAGCGTACTGAGACCCTACGAAGGCGGTGGCTCCAAGCTCTCCGCGCGGGAATGGCGCGCGGCACAGAAGGGCGAGAGCTGGAAGTTCCAGTTGATGTACCACATTGGGGAGTCCATGAAAAAGAGCCGGAGCAAGGAGGACTTTATCGCGCTTATGGAGCGCAAGGGCTACAAAATGATCTGGACCGATACGCGGGCGCAGATCACATTCATCTGTCCCAACGGAAAAAAGTGCAGAGGAAACCGTCTGCATCACCCAAAATATGAGAAAGGAAATTTTGAACATGAATTCGAAATTCGAGAACGATACACCGAACAATACGTTTCTGGACAGGCTGATTCAGGCCAATGGACAGGCAGTGGAGACACGGGAGCAGGTCCCATACCAGCCGGTGGTCTACGCGATCCCGGAGGAATGGCGTCTGGCAGAGAAGGGACTGCTGGAGCAGGCAGTCAAGTTCCAACCGGAGCTGTACCGACAGATCAGGCAGCTGGCGACACGCCAGCAGGTGGAGTTTATGCAGGAGCAGCAGATAGCGCAGCTCCGGGAGATCAGCAACCAGACGATGCGGGAAGTCAACAGGACCTTGCAACAGGATGGGAGCGTGAGAGAGCAGAGTTTTTCCAGAACCTCCACGATGCTCTCCGACAGCCGCGAAGAATGGCAAGAGATGATGGAACGGTTCGAGACGAAGCTCAGGAAAATTCTCATCTTCACCGCGGTGACCTCAGTGGCCCTCTCCGTTCTGGTCTGTATGGTCTTGCGGCATTGGCTGGGCTGATGGACGATGACGAAGACCCCGAAGAAAAAAGAAGGCGCATTCAGGCTCAGGAGGAAGCTGAAAACTTCGGTGCCGCTCTGGGTATCGTGGCTGGCATTGCGGTGGCGCTCACACGGGAGGAGCAGGAGATCATGGAACAGGAATCGTGCAACGAATATTGCGCCGAGCAGGAACTCTGGCAGCAGACCATGGGAGGATAACGATGGCAAGCATTAAGAAAATCAACACCAGAAAATATAAAATCACCGTCAGCAACGGATACCGTCCTGACGGCAGAAAGATCAGCAGGGCCAGGACCATCACCGTCCCGCAGAGCGTGGGCGGCAGGGGCATCGAGCAGTATGTGGCCCACGAAGCTGAAGAGTTCGAGCGCACCGTCAAGAGCGGCTACTGCGAGGACGGCGAGATGAAGTTTGAGGAGTACGCCTTCCGCTGGCTGGACCGGCAGACGAAATATGCTCCCAGCACTCTTGCCAGCTACCGTCGGATGCTGGAACGGACCTATCCCTACATCGGTGCTATCAAACTCAACCGCCTGCGGCCTGTGGCCCTGGAAAACATGATGGTAGAGCTGCGGAAGCGGAAGTGTCGGGGAAAAATGATTCAGGAAAAGACCGTACAGAAGTATCTGACCGTGGTCTCGGCAGTGCTGTCCGACGCGAAACGGAATGAGATCATCGAGAAGAATCCTGCCCGGATGATTGACCTGCCCAGGGCGGAAACCGTGCAGCAGTATATTCCCACCGATGAAGAAGCCCACCGGCTGCTGGAGGCAATCTTGAAGGAAAAAGAGCCATACAGACTCTACTACCTGCTGGCCATCTATACAGGCTGTCGTCGGGGCGAGTTGTGTGCATTGAGATGGTCAGACTTCTCGTTATCCAGAAAGGGCGGAACTCTGACTGTGAACCGTTCCCGCAGCATGGTGGCGGGAAAAGGTATCACAGAAGGCACAACCAAGAACGGACGGAGCCGGGTAATCGCTTTGGACGAGATCATGGCAGATGTACTTGAAGACTACTTCCAAAAATCCTGGAAAAGAGAGCGGAGAAAAAACAAGGATTTCCTCTTTACGAACCAGTCCGGCGGCTTCATCCATCCGGACACCTTCACCAAGCATCTGCGGAAAATCTACGATGAGTATGGCTTTCCAAAAACCTTTCATCTGCACACCCTCCGCCATTATTTCGTATCCGCTATGCTTCACAGCGGCGTAGACAAACAGACAGTGGCAGAGTTGGCCGGGCATGGGGACACCTCATTCCTGGAGCGGACCTACTGCCACCCTCAGTTGAAATTGAAAAATGAAGCGGCGGTTCAAATGGCAACAAATCTGTTTCTGCCAGAGGGATGCCACTATCGTAGTCAAAAGCGGGAGAAATATCTGTGAGATTCGTAGAACTTTGAAATGCAGAGAAATAACAGTAGCTTTCTGAATTTTCTTTCGGTATGTTGTGCTTGCAAAACCGGCCTCAACTGTACAGAGGTCAAATGAAAGAGAGGTCAACTGATATGGCAAGTATCCGAAAGAGAAATGGCAGCTACCTGATTGTGGTCTCCATGGGCTACGACTACGATGGCAACCGGCGGAAGCCCAGGCAGAAAACCGTCCGCCCACCGGAGGGCCTGACGCCGAAGCAGTTGGAGAAGTGGCTGAACGAGCAGGCCGTCCTGTTCGAGCGGGAGTGCAAGGACACGCCGCAGACCGTGGACAAGAGCATCACGCTGGAAGCCTACATCAACATCTGGCTCCGGGACATCGCTCCCAACAAACTGGCCAAGTCCACGGTGGTACGGGAGAAGCAGGACATTGACCGGCTCCTCCCGTACCTGGGCCGGTACAAGCTGACAGAGCTTCGCCCGGAGCACTTCCGCAAGTTCTATGCGGAGCTTCGCAAAACTCCAAACCAATTTACTGGAAAGCCGCTCTCCGAGTGTACCATCGAAGGAGTCCACGCCTGTCTGTGCGGGATTCTCTCCGATGCCATGGAGGGCGGCTTTCTGGATCATAACCCGGCATGGCGGACGTATCGCTACGCTGGAAAGAAGAAAGAGAAAAAGATCGCGGATGAGGAAACGACGCAGAAGCTGATCGCGGCGCTGGAAAATGAGAGCATCAAGTATGAGACATACTTCAAGCTCATCATCGCCACGGGAATGCGGCGAGGAGAGTGCTGTGGACTGAAATGGGGCGACATCAACTACCAGGAGCACACCATCCACATCCAGCGGAACGTGGTGAAGGTGACGGGTGAGGAGATCATCGTGAAGGAACCCAAGACCGCTGCGGGCGACCGCTATGTGTACTTCTCCCCGGAGATGGGGAGCCTGCTGAAGGAGTACCGAAAGGAATGTGATTGGGAGGCGGAGGCCTATGAGAACCGAACACTGACGGAGGACGATTATGTGTTCCGCCGCCACGGACTCCAGCTGCCCATGACGCCCAACTCCTTCACCTGGCGGATGAAGCTGATCCTGAAGAAAAACGGCCTGCCGGAGAAGCTGAACGTCCACTCTCTGCGGCACACCAACGCCAGTCTGCTGATCGCAAACGGCACAGATGTAGCCACGGTGGCGGGTCTGCTGGGCCACAGCCAGCCATCCACCACGCTGGACATCTACACCCATGCGTTCGACAAGAACAAAAAAGCAGCCAGCGAAGTTTTGCAGAAGGGACTGGAAATCTAATAAAGATAGATTTGCGTTGCAAAGTGAAATTGCAGTACAAAAAGCCACAGAAAACTCCCTTGTAGATGATCGTTCTACAAGGGAGTTTTCATAGACTTAAAATTGGATCAATCACAGTTCCTCGGCCTTGAAGATCGCATAACCCTCATAGTAGTAGCTGTGGTCGATACCTTTCATATACACTTCACGGCTGTCAATTTCGTCTGTAAGTGCATTTTTCAGGATGTGCTTGATTTCTGTATCCCGGATAGGACTGCGTTCCATGGCCAGCAGATAGTCCTCTTTATCCACGCGGCTCCAGTCTACCACCTGGTGCAACTCGGCTTTCAGCAGCAGATCCAGCCAGATGCGCGTACTGCGCCCGTTGCCTTCACGGAAGGGGTGGGCGATGTTCATCTCCACGTACTTCTCAATGATCTCATCAAAAGTGGACTGCGGCATCTTTTCAATATTCGCAAGCGCTGCTTCCAGGTACATCACCGGAGCAAAACGGAAGTTGCCCTTGGCGATGTTAACTGTGCGGAGTTCGCCGGCAAAGTCGTAAATCTCCTCGAAGAGGTATTTGTGGATGGCTTGCAGGGAGGAGAAGGTTCCGGCCTCCAGCTGATTCAGCAGGCCCTTCTCAAAAAGCTCGACAGCTTTCTTTTTGCTGATTCGCTCTTCTTCACGGGCGAGGTCAGCAGAGGATGTGAGTCCCAGTTTATTCTCAAGAGCCATGGCGAAACCTCCTTTGCCTAAATTAAAACAAAAGGCACTTACTTTCGCAAGTGCCTTTTGTTGGTACGCCCGACTGGATTCGAACCAGCGGCCTTCAGAGTCGGAGTCTGACGCGCTATCCAACTGCGCCACGGGCGCGTATCAAAACGGTATGAACTTGTGGGGAAGTGCTATTTTTCAAAATAGTGGTCAAATAGTAGTCAACGGCGAAGGAAATTTTCCTCTGCATTGGCTGGAAGCCACTGATTGCAAGGGGTTGCGCCGGTTCGCTGCGGATAGGACCTGAAACGTCGGAGTCTGACGCGCTATCCAACTGCGCCACGGGCGCGTTTGCAAAACGTGCATCTCACACGTACTAAAGTAGTATAGCAGATTTTTTCTTTGCTGTAAAGAACTTTCAGCAAAAAAATTTAGGAAAAAGATTGTTAAAAAAATTGACAAGTGCGTATTTTTAAGATAAACTAACAATTGAGAATAATTTAACGAAACCCTTTTAGGAGTGAGTGCTTTGAGAAAAGAAAATATTTCAGATGCTGTGATCCGGCGGCTGCCCCGGTACTACCGCCAGCTGACCGACCTGTGTGCCCGCGGCGTGGTGCGGATCTCTTCGCATTCCCTGGGGCAGGAGATGAACATTACCGCGTCCCAGATCCGGCAGGACTTCAGCTGCTTCGGCGAATTTGGGCAGCAGGGCTACGGCTATAATGTGGAGGAGCTGCGCTCTGAGATCGGCCATATCCTGGGCGTGGACAACGACCATCATTTGGTCATGATCGGCGTGGGCAATCTCGGCCGCGCGCTGCTGCAGAATTTCAAGTTTTCCCAGGCCGGATTCACGGTGGACGCCGCTTTTGACGTCTCTCCGTCCATTATCGGCTCTGTGGTCAACGGGGTGCCTGTCTATTCCATGCACGTGCTGGACGGTTATATCCGAAAGAACAGCGTGGATGTGGTGGTGCTGACGATCCCGCAGTCCGTGGCCCAGGACACGGCGGACCGCCTCATTGAGTTGGGCGTCCATGGCTTTTGGAACTTCACCAATATCGAGCTGTCCAGCGCCGACCCGGACGTGAAATTTGAAAACATCCACTTCGCGGACAGCCTGCTGACCCTCAGCTACCGGATCGCCAACCGCTGAACCGCCGCCTCGGCAGACTGCCGCCAGGCTGACGAAAGGATACATACCCGACTATGAAGAGAAAGATCGCGGTCCTGATACCGCTTTGCATGCTGATGGCCGCCGCCGTGTGGGCCTTTGCGGCCGGCGGCGCGGGAGACCCGCTGGCGTCGCTGTCCTATCTCAACGGCACCTTCACCAGCCAGGTGGAAAGCCGCGTGGACGAGCGGCTGGACATCTCGGACAAAGCGCTGCTGGACGGCGCGGAGGGCTCCGGGACCGCAACCGCCGGCACCGCCGCCACCTGGACGGAGACCCGGCTGAAGAAGGACGACGTGCTGCGGGGGACCACCGGCACCAACGTGATGCTCCTGGCCGGCGGCGGACAGGTCACCTATGCCTCCGGCGCGGTGGTGGATGCCACCACGGGGACCGTGGCGGCCAGCGGCTCCGCGCTGAGCGCCAGACACCGCTATATCGTGGCGGAGGATACCTCCGCGGATTTTACGGTCACCAGCAAGACAGCGGTCATGGACTATCAGGGAAACGCCGCATTCAGCTACTCCGGCACGGTGGATTATAACGCCATGGCCTCCGCCCTGAAGGCCATGCGGCTGTTCAAGGGCAGCTTGACAGGCTACGGCGAGGGCTTCGATCTGGAGGCCGCGCCTACCCGCCTGCAGGCCCTGATCATGTTTATCCGGGTCCTGGGGGAGGAGGAGCAGGCCCTGGCCTGGACCGGCGCCACACCCTTTACGGACATCGCCAAGGGCTCCGACGCGGAAAAATATGTGGGTTACGCGTACAGCAGGGGCTATACCAACGGGTACAGCGCCACACAGTTCAAGCCCGCCGGGAGCGTCAACGCCTACCAGTATACGGAATTTGTCCTCCGGGCCATGGGATACAGCTCTTCCGCCAACACCGACCTGTCAGATGCGCTGACCCGCGCCCAGGCCGCCGGGGTCCTGACTGCCGGCGAGGTCTCCATGCTGCAGACGGATACGTTCCTCCGGGCGGAGCTGGTGTACATCTCTTATTACGCGCTGGACGCGGCGCTGCCGGATGGCAGCCGGACGCTGGGAGACCTTTTGCGCGAAAAGGGCGTTTTTACCAGTGAAGAGCGGGAGACGGCCCGGGCTATGGTGACGGGCTGGCGGCTGTAAATTCCCAGGCACCCCCGGAGGGGGAACGCATACTATGGGGTGAGACCGATTTGATCGGTCAACATTTCATAGGAGGTCCCCATATGTGCAATAACGGCTTTGGCGGCGGCAGCTGCTGCTGGATCATCATTCTGCTGATCATCATTTGGTGCTGCTGCGGCAACGGGAACAACGGCTGGGGCGGCTGCGGCTGCAACAACGGCTGCGGCAGCAATTCCTGCTGCTGATCTCTTACAAACGAATGAAACCGGCGCCCCGGGTCCGAAAGGACCCGGGGCGCTTTTCGTCAGGAGAGGAGCAGTGTGGCACAGCAGTCTGCCAGAAACACCGCCAGAGCGCAGCGGAAGCAGACCGTCCGCCCCCTGTCGGAAAGCCTCCCGATCAGGCGCTCAAACAGGGGCTGCAAGACATAGAGAAACAGCAGCCCGCCCAGGCCGAAGCGCAGGGAGGGGGACAGGGCGACGCGCCCCTGGAAGTTGACAGTATAGTCCGCATAGGTCTGCCAGGGCCAGGCGCCGGTGAGAGCCTCCAGCAGATAGCTGGCGGCCAGCTCGATGGCGGTGGCCACCACCATGCAGCCGAGAAACAGAAGAAACGGCTTTGCCCATCGCAGCCAGGGCGGCTCCCAGCGGCGCAGCAGGGGGCGGAAACACAGCAGGAGGGCTATGGCCCCCACGCCGTAGACCGGGCACCAGGGACCAAACAGGACACCCCGGTCCGAGTAGCCCCAGCGGTAGACGACGACCTCCAGAAAGACCTCGTACAGCCAGCCAAACAGGGCGTAGAGGAGGAAGCAGAGGAAGCAGGTCTGATAGATTTTGGAGCGGAGTTTCATAGGGCCTCCTGAAACGTTTTAGCCATCGTATCATATGGGGGGATGGCCGTACAAGGGCTTTGGCGGCTTTGTCACCGGATTGTTACCCTTTTCAATCCTTTGAAAGCGCAGAGGAAGGGGACGATGAGGGATGACAAACCGCCCGGACCGTGGTATAATCTTCTCCAAATCGTGAAAACCACAAGGAGAACCCTATGGAAAACTATTTTGAACCCCGCCTGAGCGATGACCAGCTCCGCGCCATCAGTTCCATCGGTCTGGCCCATATGGGGGACGCGGTCTTTGAGATCCTGGTCCGCGGCTGGCTGTGCGCCCACGGCAAGGCCACCGGAAAGGGACTGCATCAGGCCACCATCCGGCTGGTGTGCGCGGAATCCCAGGCGGAAAAGGCGGAGCGCATCCTGCCGCTGCTGACGGAGACGGAGCTGGCCGTATTCAAGCGGGGCCGCAACGCCCAGGTCCACACCGTCCCCGGCCACGCCAGCCGGGCGCAGTACGGGGAGGCCACGGCGCTGGAGGCCCTGCTGGGCTGGCTGTACCTGCGGGGCGAGAAGAGCCGCATCAACGAATTGTTCTGCAAGATGATGGAGGAAACTGACTGATGGCACTGGACGCGATCTGTTTACAGGCGGTGGTGGGGGAGCTGCGGCCCCGGCTGCTGGGCCTGCGCATCGACAAGGTCCAGCAGCCCGCCCGGGATCAGGTGATCCTGCTGCTGCGGGGCAATCAGCGCCTGCTGCTGAACGCCGGAGCCAACGCGCCCCGCATCCAGCTGACGGAGCTCAGCCGGGACAACCCGGCGGAGCCGCCCATGTTCTGCATGCTGCTGCGCAAGCATCTGGTGGGGGCGCGGGTGGCGGACATCGTGCAGCCGCCCCTGGAGCGGCTGGTGCGGCTGGAGCTGGATATCACCGACGACTTCGGCCAGCCGGGAAAGCGGACGCTGGTGCTGGAGGCCATGGGCCGCCGCTCCAACCTGATCCTGCTGGACGGCGAGGGCCGGATCATCGACTGCATGCGCCGGGTGGACGCGGACATGTCCGCCGCGCGGCAGGTGCTGCCGGGGCTTTACTATGAGCCGCCTGCCTCCGCCGGCCGCCTGCCGGTGACGGAGGAGACGGAGGACGGCTTCCGGGAGAAGCTGGCCGCCGCCAACCCGGAGCGGCAGCTGGACGCCTTTTTGCTGGACCATTATTTCGGTGTCTCCCCCCTGATGGCCCGGGAGCTGGCCTTCCGGACGACGGGGGAGACGGACAGCCGCATCTTTGCGCTGGATCCGGCCTCTGCCGGCCGTTTCTGGGAAGAGATGCAGGGCTTTATCAGCGCGATACAGGAAAATCGCTTCACGCCGTTCTGCCTGAAGCAGGAGGGCCGCCCGGTGGAATTCGCCTGCCTGCCCATCACCCAGTATGGCTCCGCCATGGAGGTGGAGCGCTGCGGCAGCTTCTCAGAGCTGCTGGACAGCTTTTACGAGGCCCGGGAGCGGCAGGAGCGGGTGCGCCAGCGGGGCGCGGATCTCATCCGCACCGCCGCCACCGCCCGGGACCGGCTGCGGCGGAAGCTGGCGCTGCAGGAAAAGGACTACGCCGCCACCCAGGACCGGGACGCGCTGCGGGTCTGCGGCGACCTCATCACCTCCAACCTCTACCGGATGGAGCGGGGGCAGAGCAGCCTGACCTGCGAGAATTTTTATGACGAGAGCGGCGCATCCGTCACCATCCAGCTGGACCCGCTGCTGACGCCCCAGCAGAACGCCGCCAAATACTACAAGCGCTACACCAAGGCCAAGACCGCCGAGAAGTATCTCCGGCAGCAGATGGAGATTGCCCGGCGGGATCTGGAGTATCTGGAGAGCGTGCTGGAGGAGACCGAGCACGCCGAGACGGAGCAGGATTTCATCGACATCCGCAATGAACTGAAGGAGGCCGGTTTCCTGCGCAAGCAGGGAAAGGGCAAAAAAGAGCTGAAGCGGACGGCGAAGCCCCGGGAGTTCCGCACCACCAGCGGCTTCCGGGTGCTGGTGGGCCGCAACAATCATCAAAACGACAAGCTGACGCTGAGGGACGCGGACCACCGGGATCTCTGGCTCCACACCCAGAAGATCCACGGCTCCCACGTCATCCTGTGCACCGGGGGACGGACGCCGGACGACGACACCATCGTGGAGGCCGCCAAGCTGGCCGCCTACTATTCCCGCGCCAGGGAGAGCGGAAACGTCCCGGTGGATTATACGCCGGTGAAATATGTGAAGAAGCCCGCCGGGGCCCGCCCCGGCATGGTCGTTTACCAGACCTGCCAGACGGTGAACGTCACCCCGGACGAGGCGTTGGTCAAGCGGCTGCTTGTCAAGTGAAGAGCGTGTGAAAGACCGCCGGCGTGCCGGCGGTCTTTTTGCCAAATATCCCAAAAGCGGGACAGGCGCTTTTTGTGGGTTTCTGCGCTTGAAAAGCCGTTTAAAAGGACTACAATAGAGGCTCAAAGAGAAAAGTAATCGATTGCGGACAGCCGGAGGCTGCCCAGTTTGTAAGAGGTGATTTGTATGTCCTATCATTATCTGCTGGATCTCGCCCTGATCCTGTTGAGTACGAAGATCCTGGGGATCCTGACCCGGAGGTTCCAGATGCCCCAGGTGGTGGGCGCGCTGCTGGCGGGTCTGATCCTGGGCCCCGCCATGCTGAACGTTTTGACGGAGACGGAATTCCTCACCCAGCTCAGCGAGCTGGGGGTCATCGTGATCCTGTTCACCGCCGGAATGGGAACGGACCTGCGGGAGCTGCGGGACGCCGGAAAGGCCGGCTTTTTTGTGGCTCTGTGCGGCGTGCTGGTGCCGCTGGCCATGGGCACTGCCTTCGGCTATCTGGCGGGTGCGGCGGGCTGGCTGCCCGGGGCGGATCTGCTGGAATGCGTCTTTTTGGGCACCATACTGACGGCCACTTCCGTCAGCATCACCGTGGAGACCCTGAAGGAGCTGGGCCGTCTGGATACCAAGGTGGGCGGCACCATTCTGGCCGCCGCCCTGATCGACGATGTACTGGGGCTGATCGCCCTGACGGTCGTCACCAGCTTTGCCGGACAGGGGACGGACCTGCCGGTGGTGCTGCTGAAGATCGCGCTGTTTTTCGTGTTCGCCGCCGCGGCCGCTTTTGGCGCCGTCCGCTTTTTCCGCTGGATGATCTCCAGGGCGGACGGAAGGAATCTGCGCCGCTACCCGGTGCTGGCCTTTGTGCTGTGCCTGCTGCTGGCCTATTGCGCCGAGGAATTTTTCGGCGTGGCGGATATCATCGGCGCCTTTACCGCGGGCCTTGTCATTGCGGCCACCCCCAAGGCCAAGTATATCCAGTCCAAATTCGAGCCGCTGAGCTATCTGCTGCTGACGCCGGTATTTTTCGCGGGCATCGGCATCCAGGTGGTCCTGCCGGAGCTGAACGGCAGCCTGCTGGTATTTTCCCTTTTGCTGCTGGCGGTGGCCATCCTGTCCAAGATCATCGGCTGCGGCCTGGGGGCGAAGCTCTGCGGCTTCCGCGGACAGGAGTGCATCCAGGTGGGCGCGGGCATGGCCTGCCGCGGCGAGGTGGCGCTGATCGTCGCCAACCGGGGGCTCTCCATGGGGGTCCTCAGCCAGACGATGATGACGCCGGTCATCATCACGGTGGTGGGCTGCGCGATTTTGACGCCGGTGCTGCTGAAGCTGGTGTTCCGCGGCGGGGCGGAGGCCTCCATGCAGGAGAACAGCCTCGCAGACCATTACCGCGAAGTGGAACAGCTGGACATCGTGTCCGCCCATCTGCTGGAGCAGAACCGGAAGCTGATGGAGAAAAAGAAGGACGGGGAATAACCGAAGGAGCAGAGGAGGGGCGCCGTCAGGCGTCCCTCCTCTGTTCATATTGCTTTTCATGCCATGTGAGGGGTCTGGCCGGTCTCTTCCTCATGGCGGAACGGCAGGGTGATGCACCAAAGGCCCGCCAGCCCCACCAGGGCGTAGATGACGCGGGCCAGAGCGCTCAGCTGTCCGCCGCACAGGAAAGCCACCGTATCGAAGCCAAACAGCCCGATGCCGCCCCAGTTCAGAGCGCCGATGATGGCCAGTGCCAGCGCGATCTTGTCGATTACCATGGATAAACCTCCATTCAAACCTTGACCAGGGGATATGCCCGTAGGATATCCGCTTTGCCGGGAAATATGCGCGGAAAAGGTTGACCTATCCGGCGCGTTTTTGAAAATAGGATTGAAAGCGGCGGCGGGGTATTGTATAATAGTATAAAAATCAGGCAGATTGCTGCAATAGGGGGAAGATATATGAACATTGTATGTCTGGATATGGAAGGCGTTTTGGTGCCGGAGATCTGGATTGCCTTCTCGGAGGCCAGCGGCATCCCGGAGCTGAAGCGCACCACCCGGGACGAGCCGGACTATGACAAGCTGATGCGCTGGCGGCTGGGCATTTTGAAGGAGCACGGCCTGGGCCTGAAGGAGATCCAGGCAACCATTGCAAAGATCGACCCGCTGCCCGGCGCCAGGGAATTTCTGGACGAGCTGCGCGCCCTTACCCAGGTCATCATCCTCAGCGACACCTTTGAGGAGTTCGCCAAGCCCCTGATGGAAAAGCTGGGCTGGCCCACCATCTTCTGCAACTCCCTGGAGGTGGCGGAGAGCGGCGAGATCACCGGCTTCAACATGCGCTGTCCCCAGTCCAAGCTGACCACGGTGAAGGCCCTGCAATCCATTGGGTATGAGACCATCGCCAGCGGCGACAGCTACAACGACCTGGGCATGATCCAGGCCAGCAAGGCAGGCTTCCTGTTCAAGAGCACGGAGAAGATCAAGGCCGACCACCCCGAGCTGCCCGCCTTTGAGGAGTTCGGCGACCTGCTGGCGGCCATCAAGGCGGCGCTGTAAAAAAACGGATAAAAGAGGAAGGCTGGTTTGGAGCTGTTTGCCATGTTTTTCAATGAGATATTCGGCGATGTGCTGCTGCTCATCTGGATTGCCCCGCCGCTGGTCCTCTTTGCCGCTTATATTATTTATATTGTTGTCAAGACTATCCAGGAGTTCCGTAAATAAAATTTTGAAGGGAGACGCCATATGAACGAGAAATTCAAGAAGCTGGGCTTCTACCCCGCCGATATCCTGCTCCCCAGGGATGCGGACATGACCAAGTGGGCCGTGGTGGCCTGCGACCAGTTTACCTCCCAGCCGGAGTACTGGCAGGCGGTGGAGGAGACCGTGGGCGATGCGCCTTCCACGCTGCGGATGATCCTGCCGGAGGCCAGGCTGAACGACCCCGATGTGGACGAGCACATCGCCGGCATCAACGATTCCATGAAGCGGTATCTGGACGGCGGCGTGTTCCGGACACTGCCCGGCTCCCTCATTTATATTGAACGCACCCAGTCCGACGGCAGGGTCCGCCACGGACTCGTCGGCATGGTGGATCTGGACCAGTATGATTTCACCCCCGGCAGCGGCGCCCTGATCCGCGCCACCGAGGGGACGGTGCTCTCCCGCATCCCGCCCCGGGTCCGGGTGCGGCAGGACGCGCCCATTGAGCTGCCCCACGTTATGCTGCTGATCGACGATCCCGGCCGCACCGTCATCGAGCCCCTGACCGCCCAGAGCGCCGGCATGGAGAAGCTGTACGACTTCGACCTTCAGCAGGGCGGCGGCCACCTGATGGGCTGGAAGCTGACGGAGGCCCAGATGGACGCCGCGGCGGATGCTCTGGAGGGCCTTTGCAGCGCTGCGGAGATGGAGAAGAAGTACGGCATGAAGGATGCCGCGCCGCTGCTGTTCGCCGTGGGCGACGGCAACCACTCCCTGGCCACCGCCAAGCAGTGCTACGAGAACCTAAAGAGGGTCACGCCGGAGAGCGAGTGGGCCAGTCTGCCCGCCCGGTATGCCCTGGTGGAGGTGGTGAACAACCACGACGACGCCCTGCAGTTCGAGCCCATCCACCGCGTCCTCTTTGGCGTGGAGCCGGAGAAGGTGCTGGAGGCTTTCAAGGCATTCTATCCCGGCGCCCACGAGGGCCGGGGCGAGGGCCACACCGTCGCCTATACCTGCGCGGGCCGCGCCGGCTTTCTCACCGTCCCTGCCCCCAAGGTCCAGCTGGCGGTGGGCACCCTCCAGGCGTTCATCGATGCGTACATCAAGGAGCACGGCGGCGAGGTGGACTACATCCACGGCGACGAGGTGACAGACGAGCTGGGGGCGAAGCCCGGCAACATCGGCTTCAAGCTGCCCGCCATGGGCAAGGAGCAGCTGTTCAAGACCGTGATGGCCGACGGCGTGCTGCCCCGCAAGACCTTCTCCATGGGCCACGCCCAGGACAAGCGGTACTATGTGGAGGCCCGCAGGATCAAATAAAGCGAAAAGATAAAGATTTGGCCCGGACTGTGATTTTTTCACAGTCCGGGCCGGCTTGTCGAAAACCTCTGTTTGGAGAAAAAGCGTCCCGTTTCTCAGGGGGAGTACGAGGGGGCGGGAGCCCCCTCGTGTTGGATCGAATGCCTGCAAAAGGGCTGCGGCAGCAGCCCGTTGCGCCGCGAAGCGGTAGCTTTTTGGGCTGCAAAGCAGACAAAAAAGCGAGGCATTGTTCAGGCTGTCGAAAAAGTCCAGCGGACTTTTTCGACAGCCTGGACCCGGACTGTGATTTTTTCACAGTCCGGGCTTTTCTTTTGCATATGGACGTGATACAATATAACCAAGAAAGGCGGAGGTATACAAAGAGGACTTGGTTATATTGACCGAGAGCGGAGAAAAGGAGCGCATCATGGCAAGTCTGCTGCAAAGTGCCTTGTACCTGGGTGGGAGCATGGCGTTTTTCGGGCTGCTGGTCCTGCCCATCCTGTTTCTGCTGGCGATCAGCCTGCTCTACCTGGCCGCGGAGGCCGTTTGGCATTTCAGGGAGCGGAGAGGGTCGTTCTGAACACCCCCATCAGGCGGCGCCCCGGGTTTATCCCGGGGCGCCGCTCAGTCCGGCAAAAAAGTCCTTTGGATTTTTTTGCCGGGCTTCACAATGCCTCGCTTTTCGGGCTGCTCTGTAGCCCGAAAAGCAGCCTCGGCCCAAAGGAACGGGCCTCGGCAGACTGCACGGAGAGATGTGCAGCCTCCCGCTTCGCGGGGCAAAAGGGCTGTGATAACAGCCCTTTTGCAGGCATTCGATTCAACACGAAGGGGCTTCCGCCCCCTCGTACTCCCCCTGCGAAACGGTACTCTTTTTCTCCAAACAGAGTTTTTTCGTCAGCCCTCGGCGGCGACGTTCAGGGTCTCGGTGATGTTTTCCGCGCCGGGGCATTCCAGCGTGACATCCAGGTGTCCCGTGATATCCGGGGACATCGTCAGGGGAAACAGGGCGATGGTGCGGCCGGAATCCACCGCCTGGACGGCCAGCTGTTCCCGCTGGCTGAGGGTCTCCGACCCGGCGGGGGTCAGAAACAGGGAGACAGCGTTGACCGTGTCGGTGGTGTCGTCCTGAAAGCCGACCGCCATGAGGACCTGACTGCCTGCCTCGAAATGCAGCCAGCCGTCCCCCAGGTCCGGACGGAGCGGGCGGCCTTCGGCGTCAAAGAAGGCGATGCCGGTGATGGACGGGGTGTCCTGATCCGGCGCGTCCGGGGCAGACCGGGCGGTGCCGGGCGCACCGGCGTCCTCCGCCGGCGTCTCCTGCGGCAGCAAAGCGGCGCCCAGGGCCAGCAGGGACGCCAGCAGGAGGCAGCCTAAAATCAGGCAGCACCCCTTCCAGGGGTTTTTGATTTCCGCGGGGGTGTCCCCGGGGGCATTGGCAAATTCCACACCCAACACCTGGGAGAGAGCCTGCAGGTTTTCCAAACTGGGTTCCGAGGCCCCCATCTCCCACTTGGAAACCGCCTGCCGGCTGACGCCGATTTCCTCCGCCAGGGTTTCCTGGGTCATGCCCAGGCGCTCCCGGGCCTCCCGGATCTGCTCAGATCTGTACATATGGTTTTCCTCCTTACCGTGATGCCCCCATGGTAGCAGGTTGCCCCGGTTGCGTCCACCAACTTCCCGCAACCGCCCGGTTGCGGCGGGAAAATCTTTTGCTGTCCGGCTTTTCGGACAGGCATGGATATGATATAATCAAGCCAATCCATGTGCAACGGGGGAGCGGACGATGAAGCGGATGACACAACAGGCCCCGGCCAAGGTGAATCTGGCCCTGGATATCCGGGGCCGCCGGCCGGACGGCTATCACGACATGCGGATGGTGATGCAGACCGTCTCCCTCTGCGATGCCGTGACCGTGGAGGAGGCGGAGCAGGGGTTTGCCCTGCACACCGATGGGGATTTCATCCCGGCGGGCAAAAAGACGCTGGAGCAGCAGGCGGCGGAGGCGTTTTTCGCGGCGATTGGCCGTTCCATGCCCGGGATGTCCGTGACGCTGGAAAAGCGCACCCCGGCCTATGCGGGCCTGGGCGGCGGCAGCGCCGACGTGGCGGCCCTGCTGCGCATCCTGCGGGACGCATACTGCCCGGAGATGTCTTGTGAAGAGCTGGAGCGCATCGGTTTTTCCGTGGGCAGCGACATGCCCTTCTGCGTCCGGGGCGGCACGGCGCTGGCGGAGGGGCGGGGGGAGCTTCTGACCGACCTGCGCCCCCTGCCGGACTGCTTCTTTGTCCTCTGCAAGCCGGACTTCGGCATCCCCACGCCGTCGCTGTTTGCCCTGGTGGACGGCGGGGAGCTGAAGCGCCGTCCGGACATCGGCGGCATGGCGGCGGCGCTGGAGGCCGGGGATCTGGACGGTGCGGCGGCACGCCTGGGGAATGTCTTTGAGGACATCCTGCCGCCGGAGTACCGCGAGGTGTTCGCCATCAAGGGCCGCTTGCTGGAGCTGGGGGCCCTGAACGCCGCCATGAGCGGCTCCGGCCCCACGGTGTTCGGCGTCTTCCGGCAGCGGCAGGCCGCCGAACAGGCGGCGAGGGCGCTGAAGGAGGACTACGTTCAGACCTTCCTGGCGGAGCCGGTCAAAAAATTCTGAGATCAGGGAATAAAATCCAAAATTTCCGTCCATGATTCTTCCAAAGACTGGAAACGGCCTGCATAAAAAAGGACGGAAATCACATGAAAACTTCTGAGAAATCTGGAAATAAGCTGAAAATCATTGAAATTGCCCTGCTGATCGGCCTGGCAGCGTTCCTGGCCTCCGGGGCGCTGGCCCTGCGGACCCAGGACGATCTGGCGGACAAGGTGGTGCGGCTCCATGTGCTGGCCAATTCTGATTCCGAAGAGGATCAGGCGCTGAAGCTGCGGGTCCGGGACGTGGTGCTGGAGCGGGCCGCGGAGCTGCTGCGGCAGTCGGCGGACCGGGGAGAGGCGGAAGGGCTGCTGCGGGGCAGTCTGCTGGAACTGGAGCGCCTCGCGGCGGAGGAGGTCCGGGCCTGCGGCTATGACTATCCCGTTACCGCGGAGCTGACGGACACGACCTTCCCAACCAAAGAGTACGACGGCTTTACCCTGCCCGCCGGGGAGTATCTGGCCCTGCGCATCGTCATTGGCGAGGGCGGCGGTCAGAACTGGTGGTGCGTGGTGTTCCCGCCGCTGTGCACCGCTGCGTCGGCGGACGTGCCTGCCTCCGCCCTGGCGGCGGGACTGAGCCAGGACCAGGTGGGCCTTATTACTGAGGAGAACCGGGGCTATGTATTGAAATTCAAAGCCGTGGAGTGGTGGGAGCAGGTCAGAGAGAAATGGGAGACGTGATGGGATGCGGATGCTGAATACGCTGTTCGCGGTGCGGGATTTGAAAAAGTCCCTGGCGTTTTATCAAAAGGTACTGGGGTTGGAGGTCGTCAACGACTTCGGCGCCAACGTGGTGCTGACCGGCGGGCTGGCTCTCCAGACGCTGGACGTCTGGGCGGCGTTCCTGGGAAAGGAACCGGAGGCTCTCCGCTTCGGCGGGAGCGACGCGGAAATCTATTTTGAAGCTGAGGACTTCGACGCGTTTTTAAAGACCCTGCGGACTTTCCCGGAGGTGGAACTGGTGCGCCCGCCCCTGGAACACGGCTGGGGCCAGCGGGTGGTGCGGCTGTACGACCCGGACCGCCACATCGTCGAGGTGGGGGAGCCCATGTCCAGGGTGGCGAAGCGATTCCGGGACGGCGGCCTGACCGAAGAGGGCGTGGCCCGGAGGATGGACGTCAGTCTGGAATACGCCAGGGAGCTTCTGAAATGATGCCCGGCAAAGAGAACTGCGCAGTCGTGAAAGGAGAGACCGCATGAACGATCTTAATGTGTCCGCATCGGCATCCGGTCTCGCCGTCCGTTTCCTGGACGTCGGCGGCTGTGTCCGCAGCGGGGAGGACATTACCCGGGAGGCGGTGGATCAGCTGCTCCATCTGATCCAAGCGGGCCGCAAGCTGTCCGCTTACCTGTCCCTGGACGAGTACGGCGAGGACGGGGGCGCCTTTCTCACCGTGGATATTGACAACGGCTGGGCCGCCCTGGCTTTCCACACATGGGACGAGGCGGGGGAAGCGCATATGGATCAGCCCGCCGCCAAGGGGTGCGATAGTGCGGAGGAAGCCCCCGTATATATCGGCGGACAGACGCCGGTTCGCAAGCGAAACGCATTGCAGGACAGGGAACTTGCCGCCGCGTGCGTCTTGCACTTCGCCAAAACCGGAGAGCGGTACCCCGGTTTGGAATGGGAGGCATGGGAGCCGGGCGTTTGAAGCTGATATTACCGAATTCGAACTAAAAACCGCCGCCGGAATTTCCGGCGGCGGAAATTTTGCGGAAAAAGGGGGGAAGCGCCGGCCCGCGCGGCCCCATCTCCCGGGAACGGGACAAGGAGCACGGCGCATGTGCCGCTGACCGGCGGAAAAAGGGCGGCTGCTCCGCAAGGCTCTGGGGGCCTGCACCTTTTTGGCGGGAACACCGCGCTTTCCGGATTGGCCGGCCCCCTTGCGCGGATGTTTTCTCCCACAGCGGGTTTCCGCTGGCATTTTTCATAAAAAACAAGGGGCGGCGGAGCGTTTGTTTTGCTGACATTGCGTGCCAATTGTCTGTTGTGCCGCGGCGGGAAATAGAGTATGATAAGAATGATGTGTTATATCCCAAAGAGAGGAGCAGTTTCTTTGAACAGCAATCAAAAAAACGGGGAGGAAAAGCGCAGCCCCGTGGAGGGACTCGCCGCCTTTATCGTGGATAAGCGCAAGGCGTTTTATCTGCTGTATATCGGCGTGGCTATTTTCTGCGTGTTCTCCAGCGGCTGGGTGTCAGTGAACGACGAGCTCACCGACTATCTGCCGGCGGAGACAGAGACCCGCCGGGGCCTGACGGTGATGGAGGATGAATTCGTCACCTTCGGCACCAACCGGGTGATGGTGGACAACATCGCCTACGCCCAGGCCGAGGATCTGGCCGCCGAGCTGGAGCGGGTGCCGGGGGTGAAGTCCGTGGAATTTGACGACAGCGGGGATCACTATGCCAATGGCGCGGCGCTGTTCTCCGTCACCTATGACGGCACGGCGGACGACCAGGTCAGCCTGGACGCCCTGGCCCAGGTAAAAGAGGCGCTGGACGGCTATGACGTGTACGTGACCGGGGACACCGGCTCAGACGACTCCGCCAGCCTGGACGCGGAGATGCAGGTGGTCATGGTCATTGCCGTGGTCATCATCCTGCTGGTGCTGCTGTTTACCTCCCAGACCTACATGGAGATCCCCGTGCTGCTGCTGACCTTCGGCATGGCGGCGCTGATGAACAAGGGCACCAATTTCATCTTTGGCGAGATCTCCTTCGTCTCCAACTCCGTGGCGGTGGTGCTGCAGCTGGCGCTGGCCATCGACTATGCCATTATCCTCTGCCACCGATACACCGAGGAGCGGGAGCGGATGGAGGCCCGGGAGGCGGTGGTCACTGCCCTGAGCAAGGCCATTCCGGAGATCTCCGGCAGCTCTTTGACCACCCTTTCCGGCCTGGGGGCCATGTGCTTCATGCAGTTCCGCATCGGCTATGACCTGGGCCTGGTGCTGATGAAGGCCATCGTGCTGAGCCTGCTCAGCGTGTTCACATTGATGCCCGGGCTGCTGATGAGTTTCAGCAGCCTGATCGACAGGACCCACCACCGCAGCTTCGTGCCCAAGATCAGCGCCTGGGGCCGGCTGGTGGTGAAGTCCCGGTATGTCATGCCGCCGCTGTTCGCGGTGCTGCTGGTGGGGGGCTTCATCTTCTCCAACAAGTGCCCTTATGTATTTGGAGAGACCACCCTCTCCACCTTTACCCAGAACGAGAGCCAGATCGCTCAGCAGAAGGTGGACGGCGCTTTCGGCGGCGTCAACACCATTGCCATGATGGTGCCCGCCGGGGACTATGAACGGGAGGGCCGCCTGCTGCGGGACCTGGAGGCCATGCCGGAGGTGGACTCTGTGCTGGGCCTTGCCAATGTGGAGGCCATGGACGGCTATGTCCTCACCGACAAGCTGACGCCCCGCCAGTTCGCGGAGCTGACGGATCTGGACATCGAGATGGCCCGGCTGCTGTACTCGGCCTACGCCGTAAACCAGGAGACCTACGGTCAGCTGGTGTCCGGCGTGGACAGCTATGGGGTGCCCCTGCTGGATATGTTCCTCTTCGTCTACGACCAGATGGAGGAGGGCTACGTTACCCTGGACGACGACATGACGGCGGATATCGAGGACCTGCACACCCAGCTCTCCGACGCGCAGCTGCAGTTGAAGGGGGAGCGGTACAGCCGGCTGGTCCTCCAGCTGAACCTGCCGGAGGAGAGCCAGGAGACCTTTGATTTCCTGGAGGTCCTCCACGGCGCGGCGGCCCGGTACTACGACGAGTACCTGGTGGTGGGCAATTCCACCAGCGATTACGACCTGTCCTCCTCCTTCAGCAACGATAATCTGCTCATCAGCATTCTGACCATTGTGTTCGTCATTCTGGTGCTGGTGTTCACCTTCAAGTCCGCGGGCCTTCCCGTGCTGCTGATTTTGGTGATCCAGGGCAGCGTCTGGATCAACTTTTCATTTCCCTATCTCATGCGGGAAAACCTGTTCTTCCTCAGCTACCTGGTGGTCAGCTCCATCCAGATGGGCGCCAACATCGACTACGCCATCGTCATTGCCAACCGCTATGTGGAGCTGAAGCAGACCATGCCGCTGAAGGAGGCTGTCATCGAATCCCTGAACGAGGCGTTCCCCACCATCATCACCTCCGGCTCCATCCTGGCCGCCGCCGGCGTGCTGATCGGCCTCTTGTCCTCCAACCCGGCTATTTCCTCCATCGGCGTGTGCCTGGGCCGGGGCACCCTGATCTCTATTTTCCTGGTCATGGGCGTCCTGCCCCAGATCCTGCTGCTGGGCGATATCATCATCGAAAAGACCGCCTTCACGCTGAAGGCCCATCTGCCCATCCAGGCCCACGCGGGCGCCATGCGGGTGGACGGCCACGTCCGGGGCTATATCTCCGGCATGGTGGACGCGGACTTCAGCGGCACCGTGGTGGGCACCATCAACGCCGCCGTGGAGGCTGGGGCCGTTCAGCCCCAGGAGCCACCCAAGCTGCCCCGGAGGCAGGATACCGACGGAAAGGAGGCGGTTCAGCATGAAACGGATCGCAAATAAGGCCGCCTGCCTGCTGCTGGCGCTCTGGCTGCTGGCGGGGCTGGCCATGCCCGCGGCCTGGGCCGCTCCCGCCGGGGAGATCACCATTTCTTCTCCGGAGGAGCTGCTGGACTTTGCCAAAAGCTGCTCCCTGGATACCTGGTCCCAGGGAAAGACCGTGCGGCTCACCGCCGACATCGACCTTTCCGGCCGGGATTTCACGCCCATTCCCACCTTTGGCGGGACGTTTTTGGGCGGTGGGCATGCCGTCTCGGGCCTGCGCGTTACCGCCGGCGGGTCCAGCATGGGCCTGTTCCGCTACATACAGGCCGGGGCCGTGGTTCAGGATCTCCAGGTCTCCGGCAGTGTGGCGCCTGAGGGGAGCCGCTCCACGGTGGGCGGCATCGCCGGCGTCAACGCCGGAGCCATCCGAAACTGTTCTTTCCGGGGCGCCGTGAAGGGTGACGCCGCCGTGGGCGGCATTGCCGGGCGGAACGAGGAGACCGGCGAGATCGCCGGATGCTCTGTCTCCGGCAGCATTCTGGGCCAGAATGCCACCGGCGGCGTGGCCGGTCGGAATCTGGGGCTTTTGCTGAAATGTGAAAGCGCCGCCAGCGTCAACACCAATGACCCGGACACCTCCGCGGGGCTGGACGCCCTGACCTCCGGCAGCGCGCTGGAGTCATTGACCGCCCCCTCCAACAACGACGCGCCGGACAGCTTTCTGGACAGCCACACGGACACCGGCGGCATCGCGGGCTATTCCAGCGGCGTGGTGCAGAGCTGCTCCAATACCGGCACGGTGGGCTATCCCCACGTGGGCTACAACGTGGGCGGCGTGGCCGGACGGCAGACCGGCTATCTTTCCGGCTGCTCCAACAGCGGCACGGTATTTGGCCGCAAGGATGTGGGCGGCATCGTGGGCCAGGCGGAGCCGTATGTGGCGCTGGACCCCTCCGGCGACACACTGGAGCGGCTGCGGAGAGAACTGGACACGCTGGAAAGTCTCATTGACCGCGCCATAGACGATGCGGAGAGCAGCGGGGACGCGGTCTCCGACCGGCTCACCGCCATCGGCGAGTGCGCCGGCGCGGCCAAGGACAGCTCCAAGGTCCTGCTGGATCACACCTCCGATTTCATCGATGACAACATAGATTCCCTGAATACCCTCAGCGCCTCCATCACGGACGCGCTGGACGGCCTGGAACCCGCGCTGGATGATCTCAGCGCCGTCTCGGGTCGGATGGAGGATCTGTCCGACAAGCTGGCGGAGGCGCTGGACGCCCTGGGCGGCGCGGCGGATGTGGGCGATCAAGCCTCTGCGGACATCAGGCGCGCCGTGGAGGATCTGCGCCTGGCAGGCGGCTCCATGCAGGATGCGGCCCAGGATCTGCGGGACGCGCTGGAGGCGCTGCAAAATGCCGTTATCGTCCAGGACGAAGCGGCGGTGAACGCCGCCCTGGAGGAGCTGTCCGGCGCGGCGGAGACCTTTGGCGGCGCCCTGACCGCCGCGGGGAAGGCCATCTCCGCCCTGCGGGAGGCGCTGCGCGGCAGCGTTCCCGGGGACGGGGAGATCCAGGCGGCGCTGGAAGGCCTGTCCGATGCCATGGCCGCCATGGGCGGCGCTGCGGCAAGCGCGGGCAAGGCCCTGTATGCGATCTCCCGCGGCACGGAATTGGATTGGAGCGGGCTCCAGGCGGTGCTGCCGCCGCTCCGGGACGCTTTGCAGGATCTGAAGGGCGCCGCCGGGCACCTGACGGATTCCGTAGGGAGCCTGCGGGACGCCCTGCGGGAGGCCGGCGGCCTCTCCGGCGAGCTGGGCGACGCGCTGGAAAAGCTCAGCGACACGGCGTCTCTGGCATCCGGCCTGAGCCGCAGGTTGGAGAGCGCCTTTGATACCCTGCATGACGTGGCAGCTGATTTGACTGAGGACGGCCCTATTACCTTCAGGCCCCTGGGCCAGGAGATCCGGGACGCGGGCGACGACCTGTTTGGCTCCCTCTCGGACCTGTCCGATGAGATGACGGCACTGCAGGACGCCGTCAGCGGCGCGGGCGATACGCTGTCCGCCGACCTGCGGGCCGTCAGCCGCCAGCTGAACACGGTGTTCAACGTGGTGCTGGACGCCCTGACGGAGGTGCAGGAGGGAGACGGCGAGGACCGCCGGGAGATCATCGAGGACACCTCCGACGAGGATATCGCCGCCACTCGCCAGGGTAAGGTGGCCGACTGCCGCAACACCGGAGACGTGGACGGCGACCGCAATGTGGGCGGCGTCATCGGCTCCATGTCCATCGAATATGACCTGGATCCCGAGGATGACATCGCCCGGTTCTCCCTGGGCAGCACCTATGAGACAAAAGCCGTTCTGCAGGGCAGCGTCAACCGGGGCGCCGTCACCGCCAAAAAGGACTGCGCGGGCGGCCTGGTGGGCCACATGGGACTGGGCACGACCCTGGACTGTCAGAATTACGGCGATGTGGCCAGCACCAGCGGCAGCTATGTGGGCGGCGTCGTGGGGCAGGACGAGGCCACGGTACGGAACAGCTATGCCAAGTGCGTCCTCTCCGGCACGGACTACATCGGCGGTATCGCGGGCTGGGGAGAGCGGCTGTGGGACTGCTGTGCCATCGTCAACATTGACGAGGGGACGGAGTGCATCGGCGCCATTGCCGGCAATGCCGATCTGGAGGACGGCACGCTGAAAAATAACCGCTTTGTGGATACCGGCGTCGCGGGGATTGACGGCATCAGCTACGCCGGGATCGCCGAGCCGGTGGAATTTGAGACCCTGCGGCAGCAGCCCGGCATCCCCGCGGAGTTCGTGTCCTTTACCCTGACCCTCACCGCCGACGGGGATACCGTTGCCCGGATCCCCTTCTACTATGGGGAGGACCTGAGCCTGGTGGAACTGCCGGAGCCCCCGGAAGTGGACGGCTGCTATGGCGCGTGGCCGGAATTTGACACCTCCGGCCTGCGCTCCGACATCACCCTGGAGGCTGTTTACACCCCCTGGGTCACGCTGGTGGCAAGCGCGGAGCTGGACGGCAAGCTGGCGCTGGCCCTGGCGGAGGGCCGCTTTACCGAAGACGCGGCCCTGCGGGTGGCGGACAGCGCCCAAACGCCGCCCGCCGCGGAGAAGGCGGGCCGGCAGATGGATGTCTGGGACGTCACCCTCACCGGCACGGATCTGGCGGAGGGCGATGCTGTGCCCCTGCGGCTTTTGAACCGGGGCGGCGGCAGAGCCGCCGTCTGGCAGCTGGTGGACGGCCAGTGGCAGACGGTGGAAACCACTTCCAACGGCCATTATCTGCTGCTGACGATGACCGGCACCGCCGGGACATTCTGCGTTTGCTCCACCCAGGGGAACTGGCTGCTGCTGGCGGCGGCGCTGGCGGCGGCAGCGGCGGCGCTCCTGCTGGCGGTCCTGGTGAAAAAGCGCCTTCGGAAAAAGAAGGCGGCGAAAAGCACGGCCGCGTGTAAATAGAGGATGCGTGGAGAAAAGGGATCTGTCTTTGCTGGCAAAGACAGATCCCTTTTCATCCACCGGCGGACAGAGGAAGGCACGGTTTTGGGGGGATCCCGGGCGTCCGGCGGCACGATCCCCGCCGCCGGACCGGCGGCCGCCGGGGATCATACCGCTGCCGGCATTGATTTCGGCCGACCGCCGGCCCGCCGCCCTCTGCCCCCGCGGGGGATCATCCGCCAGGGCGCAGAGCGCGGTTTGCAAAAAGCGTTTTTGAAAATCTTCGCAAAATTTCGCAAAGAGAAAGAATAGAAATTTCTGAGCATGTTAAAAATAGAACGAAAAATGGAATTTTTTCGCATATCGCACACGTTTACGAAAATTTACGCACACGTTTGCGCTGAATCCGCAAAAAAATCGGGACCTCCTTTGTGCAAAAAGAAGAAAGCACCGCCTTTATGCAAAATTTTCTTGCATTGGCGAGGGGCGTGCTCTATACTGTCCTTGTGGAAAGCCACTCTGGCCGCGGGGAGATATTTTCCGCCGGAAGTGACAGCCGGACTGGGATCGGTGCGCCGGACGTCATGTGGAGTGGTGTATCTTATGTCCAAAAGAATTGCGTTGCAGGAGAGAAGGTGAAAAACGGATGTCCCTGGAAGCAATCGAAAAGGTCACGCAGGTCGAAAATAAGATCCAGGAGCGCAAGGCAGCCGCCGAAGCGGAGGCACGACAGATCGTCGCCGACGCGGAGCGGAATGGACTTGCGCTCTTACAGCAGGTGCGTGCCGGCGCGGCGGAAGACGGAAAGAAGCTGCTGAGGCAGGCGGAGGAAAAAGCCGCCGGGCGCGCGGCGGAGATCGGCCGCGCCGCGGAAGCGGAGAGCGCCGCACTGCGGGAGGCGGCCGGCAAGCACCTGGAGGAGGCCGCAGAGTTTATTGTCGGAAGGGTTGTGAAGCACTGAAATGGCCATTGTAAAAATGAAGAAGCTCCGCGTGATAGCGATGGCCGACCGCCGGGATGAACTGCTGAAGGGCCTTTTGCATCTGGGCTGTGTGGAGATCAGCGAGCCGGACGGCAAGCTGGCCGACCCGGCCTGGGCCGCGCTTTTGAAGCGCGGGACCTCCCGCTTGGCGGAGACCCGGAACGAGATCGCGGATGTGAACACCGCGCTGGATGCCATCAAGCGCTACGCCCAGATCAAGGACGGCATGTTTATTCAGCGCCATCCGATCTCGGAACAGGAGTTCCTCAGCGCAAAGACCGTGGAGCAGGCCCGCGAGACCAGCGCCCGGATCGGCGGCCTTTTACAGGAGCTGAGCCGTCTCCAGAGTGAGGAGGGCCGCCTGCTGTCCCGCAGAGCGGGGCTGCAGCCCTGGGCCTCGCTGGACATGCCGCTGGAGCAGGAGGGAACGGCCCATACGGCCTTCCGCCTGGGCGTCTGTCCCGCCAGTACGGATACCGGCACCGTCCGGTCGGAGCTGGCGGCCGCGGACGCGGCGGCTGAGATCTATGAGATCAACGCGGACAAGCAGCAAAAGTACTATCTGGTGATCTGTCACCGGAGGGCGGAGGACGCGGTCCAGGAGGTCCTCCGGCTCCACAGCTTCAGCGTGACGACGTTCCAGAACGTCACCGGCACGGCTGCGGAGAACATCCAGAAGCTGGACCAGCAGCTGGCGGAGAACCGCAAGGGGCAGGAGACGGCCACCGCTGCCATCGTGCAGAGCGCCGAGGCGCGGGACGCGCTGCGGCTGTATGCCGACCGCCTGAACGCCGAGGCGGCGAAGGACGCCAACGCGGAACGGCTGCTGACCGACGGCACCATCCTCTTCTTTGAGGGCTGGGCGCCGGCGGAAAACATCAAAGAGGTGGAAAAGCTCCTGGAGCGCAGCGGCTGCGCCTGGGAGGCCGCGGACCCCACGGAGGAGGAATACCCCGCCGTGCCGGTCAAGCTGAAAAACAATCTGTTCAGCCGGTGCATGAACGTGGTGACGGAGATGTACTCCCTGCCCGCCTACAACGGCATCGATCCGAACCCGCTGATGGCGCCGTTCTTTATCCTGTTTTTCGGCATCATGATGGCGGACATGGCCTACGGCATCCTGATGATCGCCGGCGCCCTGTTCGTCCTGAAAAAGAGCAAGCCCCGGGAGGGGACCCGCAACTTCATGGAGCTGGTCTTCTGGTGCGGCATCAGCACCCTGGTGGTGGGCGCCCTGACAGGCGGCTTCCTGGGTGATTTCATCCCCCAGCTGGCCAAGCTCATCAATCCCGGCAGCACGCTGGAGCTGCCGGCCCTGTTCACGCCGCTGGACGATACCGTGGCTATCCTGCTGGGTTCCCTGGTCCTGGGCGTCATCCAGGTCTTTACCGGCATGGCGGTTAGCGTGGTGAAGAAGTTCCGGCGGGGCGAGTATATCGACGCGCTGTTTGACGAGTTCACCTGGTGGATCATCATTGCCGGCGTGGCGCTGGCGATTTTCGGCATCGGCACCGTGGCCGGTGTCCCGGTGGTGCTGGCGATCGGCCTTTTGATGCTGGTCTTCGGCGGCACCCGGGAGGCCAAGGGCTTCGGAAAGGTGACAAAGCTGATCGGTCTGGTCTACAACGGCGTCACCGGCTACTTCAGCGACATCCTCTCCTATATGCGCCTGATGGCCCTGATGCTGTCGGGCAGCGTCATCGCCCAGGTGTTCAACACCCTGGCATCGGTGGTGGGCGGCATGATCCCCGCGGTGGGCATCGTGTTCTTCATCCTGATCTCCCTGGTGGGCAACGCGCTGAACCTGGCGCTGAACCTGCTGGGCTGCTACGTCCACGACCTGCGGCTCCAGTGCCTGGAGTTCTTCAACCGGTTTTATGAAGAGGGCGGCAAGCCCTATAAGCCACTGGCAATCCAAACAAAATATGTTGATGTAATCAAGGAGGAAAACTAACATGGCTGCTTTTATTGAATTATTCGGTGGTATCGGTCTGGCATTCCTGGGCGCGGCGCTGGCCGTGGGCCTGTGCTGCGTCGGCTCCGCGAAGGGCACCGGCATGGTGGGTGAAGCCGCCACCGGCGTCATCAGCATGGCTCCCGAAAACTTCTCCAAGTGCCTGATCCTGCAGGTGCTGCCCGGCACCCAGGGCCTGTACGGCATGGTGGCCTGGTTCTTCGTGCTGTTCACCATGGGCGTGTTCGGCGGCAGCGGCATCCAGCAGCTGACCGTGGGCCAGGGCCTGACCATCTTCTGCTCCTGCCTGCCCATCGCGCTGGGCGGCTGGCTGTCCGCCATCTATCAGGGCCGCGTGGCCGCCGCGTCCATCAACATCGTTGCCAAGCGCCCCGAGGAGGCGACCAAGGGCATCATCCTCTGCGGTATCGTGGAGTTCTACGCCATCTTGTCCCTGCTGGCTACCATCCTGCTGCTGATGAACGCCCTGTAATGCCCTTACCACATCAGAAAGGTGGTAACACAAAACTATGAACGGAATCGAAAAAATCACGCAGCTCATCGAATCTGACGCCCAGGCGGAGATCGACCGCATCCTGGGGGACGCCAGGGACGAGGCCGCGCGGATCGCCGCCCAGTATCAGGGACAGGCGGACGCCGAGGCCGCGGAGCTGGCCGCCAAGAACGAGAAAGCTGCCGCCGAGCGGGAAGAACGCCTGGTGAGCGCGGCCCAGATGGAGGCGCGCAAGGTGACCCTGGGCGCCAAGCAGGAGATGGTCGAGAAGGCCTACATCCGGGCGCTGGAGAAGCTGTGCGCCATGCCGGACGAACAGTATGCGGCCGTGCTGGCCGACCTGCTGGTCCAGGCGTCCTCCAGCGGCCGCGAAGAAGCCGTATTCTCCAAGGAGGACCGGGAGCGCGTGGGCAAGGCCGCCGTTGAGAAGGCCAACAAGGCCTCCGGCAAGAAGCTGGTCCTGTCCGCCGAGACCCAGCCCATCCGGGGCGGCTTCATTTTGAAGGACAAGAACGTGGAGGTCAACTGCACCTTCGAGACCCTGGTGCGCCTGCAGAAGGCGGAGACTGCGGGGGCGGTCGTGAAAAAGCTGTTCCCGGAGGCATGAGCATAAGGAGGAAGTGTCTTGGCTAAAAAAATCAAAGACACCGATTACCTGGCGATCTCCGCCCGCATCCGGGCCATGGAGAACGGCCTGCTGACCCGGGAACGGATGGAGCAGGTGCTGGATGCCCGCACCGACGACGAGGCTGTGAAGATCCTCCAGGAGTGCGGCTATCCCGAGCTGGATGCCACCCATCCGGAGGCCATGGACGCGGCATTGTCCGCGGCGCGGGAGGCGACGCTGGCCGACCTGGCCGACAGCGTCCCAGACCCCAGGTATATCGACATTTTCAAGCTGAAATATGACTATCACAACGTAAAGGCCATTCTGAAAGCGGACGCCATGGGTGCCGACGCCGGCCATATGCTGATGGATATGGGCCGTGTAAGCGCGGCGGAGCTGAAAGAGGCCGTGCGGTCCGGCGAGCTGGAGAACCTGCCCGTCCGTCTGGCCGCCGCTGTGGCGGAGGCCAAGGAGGTGCTGGACACCACCCGGGACCCCCAGCTCAGCGACATCGTGCTGGACCGCTGGTGCTACCGTGACATGGACGACGTGGCGGAGGCCACCGGCAGCGCGTTCCTCCACGGCTACGTCAAGGCCCAGATCGACGCTGCCAACCTGCGCTCCCTGGTCCGGACCATCCGGATGGGGAAGAACGCGGACTTCCTGAAGGGCGTCCTGTTCGAGGGCGGCGACATCGAGACCGACGCGGTCTTGAAGATCAGTGCCAATGGCGGCAGCGGCCTGACGGAGCTGTACGGCCCCACCCGGTTCCACGCCGCGGCGGAAGCCGGCGCCGAGGCCCTGCGGGGCGGCCCGCTGACCCGGTTCGAGAAGCTCTGCGACGACGCGGTGGGCGACTATCTGTCGGGGGCCCAGTTTGTGCCCTTCGGCGAGGCCCCGCTGCTGGGATATCTGGCGGCGCGGGAGACGGAGTACACCAATCTGCGCATCCTTCTGCTGGGGCGCAGCACGGGGCTTCCGGCCGACGTCATCCGCTCCCGGCTCCGGGCCAGCTATGTGTAAGGCGGTGAAGTGATGGCTGCAACGTATCAAATCGCCGTTATCGGCGACTGGGAATCCGTGATGGGATTCCGCGCTCTGGGACTGGACACCTATCCCGTCACGTCTGTGGACGAGGCAAAGGAGAAGGTCCGGGAGCTGGCAAAGACAGACTGCGCGGTGATCTATCTCACCGAGAGCCTGGCAAAGGATATGGACGACGTGCTCTCCCGCTATAAGGACGAGCTGCGGCCCGCCATCATCCTCATACCCGGCCGGGAGGGCTCCCTGGGTATCGGCAAGAGCAATATCCAGCGGGCCATCGAACGGGCGGTGGGCGCGGACATCCTCTAAGGCCCGTCAAGAGCGATTGAAATTTCTTCTTTTGCTGACCGCAAAAGAACCGGGAAAACCGCGGGTTTTCCCGGGCCCCTTTCCCGAGTGCCCGCGGGCACGGGGAAATCAGGCTGCCTTTTCAAGCAAATCTACCCTGAAAGAAGGTTATACGATTTGAGCGGTAAAGTTGTTAAAGTTTCCGGACCGCTGGTCGTGGCCACGGGCCTGTCGGATGCCAACATGTCCGACGTGGTTCGTGTGGGCCCCCAGCGTCTGATCGGCGAGATCCTGACCATGAAGGGCGACACTGCGTCCATCCAGGTCTATGAGGAGACCTCCGGCCTGGGCCCCGGCGCCGAGGTGGTCACCACCGGCGCGCCCATGAGCGTGGAGCTTGGCCCCGGCATGATCGAGGGCATCTACGACGGCATCCAGCGCCCGCTGGAGAAGATCGTGGAGAAGGTGGGCGCCTGCATCACCCGCGGCGTGGAAGTCCCCGCCGTGGATCACGAGAAGAAGTGGGAGTTCACCGCCACCGCCAAGGTGGGCGACAAGGTCACCGGCGGCGATATCCTCGGCACCGTGCCCGAGACGGCCGTGGTGCTCCACAAGATCATGGTGCCCCCCAACATGAGCGGCACCATCACCGACATCAGGAGCGGCTCCTTCAACGTGACGGAGACCGTCGCCACCCTGAAGACCGACGACGGCAAAGAAGTGCCCCTGACCATGATCCAGAAGTGGCCCGTCCGTGTGGGCCGCCCCTACACCAAGAAGTATCCGCCTAAGCGTCCCCTGTGCTCCGGCCAGCGGATCATCGACACCATGTTCCCCATCGCCAAGGGCGGCACCGCCGCCGTCCCCGGGCCCTTCGGCTCCGGCAAGACCGTGGTGCAGCACCAGCTGGCCAAGTGGTCCGACGTGGACATCGTGGTCTACATCGGCTGCGGCGAGCGCGGCAACGAGATGACCGACGTTCTGCGGGAGTTCCCCGAGCTGAAGGACCCCCGCACCGGCGAGTCTTTGATGAAGCGCACCGTGCTGATCGCCAACACCTCCGATATGCCCGTGGCCGCCCGTGAGGCGTCTGTTTACACCGGCATCACCATCGCCGAGTACTTCCGCGACATGGGCTACGACGTGGCTGTCATCGCCGACTCCACCTCCCGCTGGGCCGAGGCCCTGCGCGAGATGTCCGGCCGTCTGGAGGAGATGCCCGGCGAGGAGGGCTACCCCGCCTACCT
>CANQPD010000016.1 GCA_947625655.1 uncultured Dysosmobacter sp. | reverse complement strand
GAGATGCGGTATTTCGCCATGGATCTTGTCAGCGGGGAGGCGGATGGATTCGCGGCGGTGGCGGTGGAGCGGCGGCCGTGAGCGGGCTGTATGCGGGAGTGATGGGCGGCTGTCCGGCGCTGGCGGGGACCGTGACGGAGACGGAGCGGGACGCCCCGCCCTGCGGAGAATGCATCGGGATCGGGGCGGCAGACGGCCCCTGCGAAGGCCTGCGGGCTGGAGCGAAGGCGGCGGACGTTTTGGCCTGCCGGGACAGGGAGCGTTTGGCGGCAGGCATTGGAAATGACGGGAGAGGAGTTTTGCGGGTGAAGTGGTTGAAAAAACGGGAGGAGACGGCGCCGGCGGCGGTACAGCTGCGGGACCGGGAGCATCATCCCTTTAGAATGCTGGGCGAATATGTGCCGCTGCGGCGGGGCGAGGTGGGGCTCTATCGGGCCGTCCGGGAGGCGGTGCCGGTGGTGGACGCCGCCATCTGCAAGCTGATCCGCATGACGGGCGGTGTGACCGCGACCTGCGGCGACAAGGAGGCGGAACGGGAGCTGCGGGAATTCCTGCGGACAGTGGCTGTGGGACGGGGGCAGTTCGGCATCAACGCCTTTCTGGATACCTATATGGATTCCCTGCTGGTCTGCGGCCAGGCGGTGGGGGAGATCGTGCCCGCTGTGGGAAACAGGGAGATCGCCGCCCTGCTGTGCGGCAGGGCGGAGGATATTGAGATCCGGGAGCGGGAAAGTCCGCTGCGCTTTACCATCTGCGGACCCGACGAGCGGGGACAGATGGCGGAGCTGCCCTATCAGGATCTGCTGCTGTTCACGCCGCTGAATCCGGAGACAGACAGCCCTTACGGCGTTTCCATGCTGCGGTCGCTGCCGTTTTTGTCGGATATCCTGATGAAAATTTACAATACCATCGGTGTCAACTGGGAGCGGTGCGGCAATGTGCGCTTCGCCGTTACCTGCCAGGGCGGCGACGGCGTCAGCGCGGCGGAGCGCAGTCGCCAGCTGGCGGAGGAGTGGTCCCGGGCCATGCGGGAGACCCGGGGCGGCAGCGTGCGGGACTTTGTGGCCGTGGGCGGCGTGGATATCCGGGTCATCGGCGGCGACGCGCCGATTTTGGACAGTGAGGTGCCGGTGCGGCAGATCATGGAGCAGATCGTGGCCAAGACCGGCATCCCGCCCTTTATGCTGGGGCTGAGCTGGAATTCCACAGAGCGGATGAGCGCCCAGCAGGCAGATCTGCTGACGACGGAGATCACGGCCATCCGCAGGACCCTGACGCCGGCAGTGGAGCGGATCTGCCGGCTGTGGCTGCGGATGCACGGGTTCGGCTGCGGGTTTGAGGTGGTATGGGACGACATCAATCTGCAGGATCAGGTGGAGGAGGCCAAGGCGGCCCTCTATCGGGAGCAGGCGCGGAAGCTGAAAATCGAGAACGACGCGGCGGAGAAGCGGTAAGGCCCCGCGGGGAAACACGGCGGGGAGCCCACATGATGATCCTGAGGGAAGGAAAGGGGCGGATGATATCCGCTCCTACAGAGGACGCCGCGCGGGCAGGGCGGCGGATACGGCAGAGGATGCAGACGCTGCAACGGGAAAAAGGAGGACGGAATGGACATTCGGGAGGAATTGGCGCACATTAACCAATTTGCCAAGACAGAGCTGACGGAGGAGCAGGTGTACGCGTTCAGCGTGCGGCTGTGCGACAACGAGGTGGACCGGGATTTTGAGCGGTTTGACACCTCGGCCCTGGAGCGGCTGGGGGAGCTGTTTGTGGGCAAGAGCGGTATTTTTGACCACCAGTGGTCCGCCCAGGGGCAGACCGCCCGCATCTATCGGACCGAGGTGGTACGGGAGAGCGCCGTGGTGACGGCGGCGGGGGATGCCTACTGCTGGCTGAAAGGGTGGGCGTATCTGCTGCGGACAGAGAAAAACCGGGATCTCATCGCGGAGATCGAGGGCGGGATCAAGAAGGAGGTCAGCGTGGGCGTCAGCATGGGGCGGAGCGTCTGCTCTGTCTGCGGCGCGGAGAGCGGCAGCTGCCAGCATGTGAAGGGACAGATGTATGGAGACCAGCTTTGCTTTACGGAACTGCGGGACCCTGTGGACGCCTATGAGTGGTCCTTTGTGGCGGTGCCCGCCCAGCGCAGTGCCGGAGTTTTGAAGCGCTTCGGCCAGGAGAACGGCGAGACGACGCTTCTGCGGAAACAGGCGGCGCTGGGCCGGAAGTATCTGGGAGAACTGCGGCGGGAGGTGGTGCGCCTTGCCATGCTGGCGGACGACGGACTGGACGGCAATATCTTTGCCAAGGCGGTGGGCCGCCTGGAGGAGCCGGAGCTTCTGGAACTGAAGCGGGCCTATGAGGCCCGGACGGCGAAGCGGTTTCCGGCGGCGCCCCAGCTGCGCAGGAGAGGCGCGGAGGAGCGGGGCGATGAGACGGTGTTCCTTGTCTGACGGGGACAACTACATAAAAGGGGGACGAAAATGAGAGGTTCTTACGAGGGGATCGGCCAGTGGGCCGCCACATTTGCCTGCGGGCAGGTGGAAGAGGGCCAGATGGTGAAGATCAGCGGCAATGGCCAGGTGAGCGCCTGCGGCGCCGGAGACGGCTTCTGCGGGCAGGTGCTGTCCGTTGGCAGGGACGGCGGCGCCTGCGCGGTGGCGCTGGGCGGCATGGTGACCGCCGGCTATTCCGGGACCGCGCCCAGCCTGGGCTGGTGCGGCCTGGCCGCCGATGCTGACGGCAGCGTGCAGGCATCTTCCGCCGGCCGCGGCTATCTGGTGGTGGATGTGGACGAGTCCGCTGGAACGGTCACGTTTGTACTGTAAGGAGGAGAAGAGAGATGGCTTATCATTTTGAAAACATCAAGCTGGAGAAGGGGATGTACGGCCGCAGCGGCCGCACCTTTGCCCAGACGCTGGAGGAGCTGGACCCCAGCGAGCACTACCGCGGCACGCCCCTGGAGGGCCTGGATGCCTTTCAGCGCCAGCTGAAGCGCTTTGACATCAAGGTCAAGGGCGCGGGCTCCGACCGGGTGGAGAAGTTTTTCCACACCACGGACTCCGCCGTGCTGTTTCCGGAGTTCGTGTCCCGGGTGGTGCGCCAGGGTCTGGAGGAGGGCTGCATCCTGCCGGACATCACCGCCACGGTGACCCATTTTGACGGCATGGATTACCGCTCCATCGCCTCTGTGCCCAGCGAGGACAAGAAGCGGCTGCTGCGGGTGGAGGAGGGCGCGGAGATCCCCCAGACCACCATCCAGACCCAGGAGAACCTGGTGCGGCTGCACAAGCGGGGCAGGATGCTGGTGGCGTCCTATGAGGCCATCCGCTTCCAGCGGCTGGACCTGTTTTCCGTGACGCTGCGCCAGATCGGCGCGTACATCGGCCGGATGCATCTGGAGGACGCCGTGAAGGTGCTGCAGGACGGCGACGGCAACGGAAACGCCGCCGAAAAACTGGCTGTGGGCACCAAGCCCATCTCCGGCACCAAGGGCACGCTGTCCTACGGCGCGCTGCTGGACTTCTGGAGCCAGTTCGACCCCTATACCATGAACACGCTGCTGGTCAGCAGCGACATGATGCTGGCCATGCTGAAGCTGGCGGAGTTCCAGAATCCCCTGACCGGGCTGAACTTTCAGGGCACGGGTGTGCTGAGCAATCCCCTGGGCGCCAAGCTGCTGCGGACCTCCGCCGTGCCTGCCGGCACCATCATCGGCCTGGACAGGAGCTGCGCCCTGGAGCAGATCTGCGGCAGCGAGATCACCGTGGAGTATGACAAGCTCATCGACCGCCAGTTGGAGCGGGCGGCCATCACCTCCATCTCCGGCTTTGCGAAGCTGTTTCCCGAGGCCAGCAAGGTGCTGACGGTGTGACGGCGGCTGACGGACGCGGCGGGGCGGGCGCCCCGCCGCGGGGTGAAGAAGGCGGAGAGGAGACGGTTTGCATGGAGGAACGGATCATGGAGCTGGCGCGGACGGTGGCCGGCCCGCAGGCGGATGAGGCGCTGCTGAACATTTTGTGCGGCCTTGCCGCGGAGCGGTGGCGGCTGCGGCTGCGCCCGGGTGTGACGGCGGAGGACTGCGGCGACGCCTTCTGCTGCGCGGCGGCCTATACGGCGGCTGCGGATCTGGCGGCGGGCCGGGGCGGCGACGGGCTGGAGTCCTTTACGGCGGGGGCGGTATCCGTCCGGCTGGGGACGGCGGCGGAGCGCGGCGAAGCGGGGCTTGCCCTGCGGCAGGCGGCGGAGCGGCTGATGGCACCCTATGTGGAGCCGGGGGACTTCAGCTTTAAAGGGGTGCCGGGATGAGGGACTGGGTTCGGGCGGTCCTGGAGCGGTACGGCCAGAACGTGACCGTGGAGCGGGGCGGAGCGCGTGTCCTGAGCAGGGCTTTTTGCCAGCCGGTGGAGGAACGGAGCGAGCAGGTGCCTGGGGATTTTACAGGCATTGGATGGCTGGACGGGCGGCTTTGGCTGTATCTGGGCCAGACAAAAGTGGAGCCGGGAGATCTGCTGTTTTGGAACGGCTTTACGTTTCGGGTGCGGAGCAGCCGCCCCTATTACATCGGTGAGGAGCCGCTCTACTGGTGGGCGGCGATGGAGCGGGCGAGGGAGGCGGCGGAATGCGGGAACTGACACAGGTGCGGGACGCGGTGATATCCGCGCTGGATCACGCCGGGCTTCAGGCGCTGGCGGCCTTTCCGGCGGAGCGGGCGAAGCGGTACGAAGGCGCGGTGGCGGCGGTGGCCGTCGGCGCGGCGGAGGGCAGGACCATGGGATTTTGCAATTACCTGGGAGAGGTTTATGACAGGGCCGCAGGCGCATGGCGGGAAGTGTACGGCAAGCAGCTGGAGGGAGACATCACCGTGGAGGTCCGGGCGGAACGGGCGGCGGACTGCGAGCGGGGGTGTGAGACGGCATCCGACGTGCTGCTGGGCGGACTGCCGGAGGGCATCCGGCCGGGCGAGCTGCGGTGGGAGGCGCTGACCTGGGAGAAGGCTGCGGGAATGTTCCTGCGGCGGGGCGTCCTGCGGTGCGGCGCGGTGTTTACGGCCCAGGCGCAGGAGGATGGCGCGGCCTTCCTGGACTTTATTTTGAAAGGGGTCATCACGGATTGAGCGAGAACAAGCATGAGAGACCGGGCGTTTATTCGTCCTATGACGCATCGGCGGTGGTATCCTCCGGACGGGGCGGAAAGACGGTGGGCGTGGCGGCAAAGGCGGCGCGGGGCACCGTGGGCGAGGCGGTCACGCTGACCGGCTACGCGGCTGGCGCGGCGGCCTTCGGTGAGGACACGGCGCCGGGCATGAGCACCATTTTGCGGCTGCTGTTCAGCAACGGCGCGGCCACGGTGGTGGCGGTCCGTGTGGCGGACAGCGGCAAAACCACGGACTACCAGGCGGCGTTTGACGCCTTGGGACAGCGGGAAGTGCAGATCGTGGTGTGCGACAGCGCGGACCAGGCTGTGCAGCAGGCGCTGCGGACGGCCGTGGAAACCGCGTCCGCCAGCCGAAGGGAGCGCATCGCCGTGGTGGGCGGCGACGGCGACACCGCGGCGGAGCTGGTGGAGCGGGCCGCGGCGCTGAACAGCGAGCGCGTGGTGCTGGTGGGTCCGGACGCGCTGGATGAGGCGGGGGAGAGGCTTCCCGGCGTGTTTGCCGCGGCGGCGGCAGCGGGCGTCATTGCCGGGGAACGGGATCCCGCGCTGCCTTTGAACGGCGCGGAGCTGCGCGGACTGGGCGGCCTGTCCGCCGATTACAGCGACAATGACATTGACCTGCTGGTGCGGGGCGGCGTGACACCGCTGGAGAGCGTGGGCGGTGTGATTTCGGCGGTGCGGGGCATCACCACCCGGACCACCACCGGCGGCGCGGCGGACGCCGCCTGGCGGGAGCTGACCACCATTTTGATCGTGGACGATATCATCCCCTCGGTGCGCGCGGCGCTGCGGAGCAAGTTCGCCCGGGCCAAGAACACCGCCCGGGGCAGGAGCGCCATCCGTTCCCAGGTCATCGTGGAGCTGGAGAAAAAGGTGGCGGCGGAGATCATTGAGAGCTACGGAGAGGTGACGGTCAGCGCTTCCGCCGACGATCCCACGGTGTGCGTCGTGGAATTCGGCTTCGCGGTGGCCCACGGGCTGAATCAGATCTATCTGACGGTCCACATCACGGTGTAAGGGAGGATGCGTATGGATATGAAGGGATTTCCCACCAGCGCGGACATCTATCTGGAGCTGGAGGGCAAAAAAGTGGCGGTGGTGCAGAGCTATACGGCGAAGGCCAGCAAGTCCTCCAAAAGCGTGGAGGCCTTTGGCGAGAGCGAGCCGGTGGCCACCATTGAGGGACAGAGGAAATACACCCTGGAGCTGACCCGGCTGTACGCCACCGACGACGCTGTTTCCGACGGCATCAATTTTTATGATCTGCGGGACTTCTCCCTGGTCATCTGCAAGCCGGACCGGAAGATCATTTACAGCGGCTGCCAGTGGAGCGCCATCCAGGAGGAGGGGCAGCTCAACGCCATGGTGGCGGAGAAGGTCACCGTGGTGGCGGCCAGGCGCATCGAGACCACGGCATGAGGGAGATCGACGAGCTGCGGCCGATGACTGCCGGACGGCTGCTGGCGCTGTGGCGGGAGAGCCGGACGGCGGCGGAAGAGCCGCTGGAGCGGACGCTTTTGTGCAACGCGGCGGTGCTGGCGGAGAGCTGCTTTTTTCAGGGGGAGCGGGTGTTCCGGGATGGAACGGCGGTGCTGGAGGAATTGACGGGGCGGCAGATCGAAGAGCTGCTGCGCGCTCTGGCGGCAGGCGGACAGCCTGCCGCCGGGGTGGAGAATCCGGCCTTTGACCAGGGGCGTTTTGAAACGCTGCGGGAGGGCTGAGAGATGGATTACATCCGGGAAGAGCTGCTGCGGCAGCGGCGGGTCCTGGCGGCTCTGTTGGCAGGCGGGGAGGACCGGCGGGAGAGAACAGAGACCGGGCAGGGCGTGGATATGATTGGAGAGGGCACGGCGCCGGAGACGGAGGGGGGCGGCGCTTACGTGCCGTGGAACGGACAGGGGAGCGCGTATTCCACCGCGCCGGAATATGAAGCGGACGCCCTGCCGTGGAACACGAAGCGGAGAGGGGCGGCGGGGACCGCCGCAGAGGCAGCGGGATCGGCCGCGCAAGCGGCGGAGGACGCGGCGAAAGAAATGAGAGGCGGTCTCTGGCAATACTCCGCCGGAGCCGGAACGCCGCAAAGGTATGGGCGCGCCAGCCCGCCGCGGAGCGCGGCGGGCGGAGGAAGTGCGTTTGGCGGCAGGGACGTCTCGGGAGCTGAAACCGCCGTGGTGTGGGAGACAGCGGGCTTTTCGGCGGGCGGCGCGCCTCCCGAGGCCCGGGAGCTGTCCCGGGTGTTTCAGCGGGACGCCCGGCGGTACGACGGGGGATTTTCCCTGTATTGAAAGGAGGAGCGGGCGTGCAGCTGGCACCTATGCGGTATAAGGATTACACCTGGCCCCACAACCCCGAGGTCTACACGGTGGAATACCGGCGGCGGATGGCGGCCCATCCGGTGCCCTTTGGCCGGTGTGTGCTCCAGGATCTGGGCAGCGCTTACCGGGTGCTGCGGGGCGAGGGCGTCTTCGCGGGGGAGGACGCTTACGAGCAGTTCCGGGCCCTGGCGGCGGTGTTCCGGGAGACGGGGCCGGGGGTGCTGGTCCATCCTGTGTGGCAGGCGGAGCGGGCGCACTTTGTGGCACTGACAGTGACGGAGGAGCCGCTGCCGGATTATGTGCGGTACAGCTTTGAATTCTGGGAGGACTGGGGCGGCTACGACGGCGGCCTGACAGAGAGCGGCGACGGGCGCGGCGCGGCCCAGACCGGGAGCCAGACAGGTGGAAATGGCGATGGGGACGTCTATATCGTGAAGAAAGGAGATACTCTGTGGGGCATCGCGAAGCGGCACCAGGTGGCGCTGACGGCGCTGATCGCGGCCAATCCCCAGATCAAAAACCCCAATCTGATCTATCCGGGGAACAGAGTGAACATCCCATGACGGGACGGATCTTTACCAGCGATCACCATGTCTATGACCTGCCGGAGCTGCTGGGCTGGAACGTGACCCACACGGGAACGGTGCCCTGTGACAGCTATTCCGTCACCTTTGCGTATCAGCCGGATATGGCGCCGGTCCTGCGTCTGGCGGCGGGGTTTGCCTGTATCGTGGACGGCGTGACCATGCTGCGGGGCATCGTGGACGAATATACGGTGGAGCTTGGGTCCGGCGGGCTGACGGCCGCTGTCAGCGGACGGGGGTATGCGGCCCGCCTGCTGGACAATGAGTCCCGGCCCGTTACCTATCAGGACGCCACGCTGGCGGAGATCGTGCGGCGCCATGTGACGCCCTACGGCATTTCCTGCCAGGAGACGGCAGACGTGCGGGCCGGAAGTGTCTACACCGTGGCGGCGGGCGCCAGCCAGTGGAAGGCGCTGGAGGGCTTCTGCCGGACCTACGGCGGCTTTTCGCCCCGGTTTGCCCGGGACGGCCGGCTGATCGCGGCGCCGGAACGGGGCGGCGGGACGTATTTGACCATCGGGGACGGCGACCCGGTGCTCTCCTGCACCCTGCGGGAGGATCATTACGGCGTTCTGACGGAGGCGCTGGTTATCGACAAGACGCGGAATGTGTCCTACTCCGTCAAAAACCGGGCGATGATCGACAACGGCGGCCAGTGCCGCAGGGTCATCTACACGCCGGGACAGAGCACCTGGGCGGCCATGCGGTACACAGGAGAATATCAGATCGAAAAGTCCCGGGAGGAGGAGAAAACGGTGACGCTGACGCTGCCGGGGAGCTTTCCGGCCTTTCCGGGGGACCGGGTGGCGCTGGAGCTGGGGCGTGTGGGCCTTTCCGGGGAATTTCGCGTGGCGGAGGCGGAGAACGTGTTTTCCGTGCGGAATGGCGCCACGGCGACATTGACGTTAAAGGAGCGTGTGTAATATGTGGCTGTCCAAACAGATGAAGCCGGCTGTCCAGACGACGGACGCGGATCTGGGCGTGACCACCATAGCGGGTGACAGCGTGGGCGTTGTGACCCGGGGAGAAGTCAGGGCGCTGCCGGTCTATGGGCCGGGCGGCTATGTGTGGCTGCCGGAAAACGGCGCGGCGGTGCTGGTCATCAAGGGCGGACCCGGCGGGGAGGAGCAGTGTGTGGCCGGCATGAAGCAGAGGGACATTCCGCGGGAAATGAAGCCCGGGGAGGTCTTTCTGTATGGGCCTGGGGAAAATTCCGTCTATCTGAAAAAGGACGGTACCCTGGAGCTGCGGGGCAAGGTTGCTGTCGAGGGCAGCCTGACGGTGAACGGCGATTACTATAAGCCCTGTGAGTGCGGCGCGGGGGTGGTTTGATGGAACTGATCCTGCGGAACGGAGATTACGTGCCTGACGGCGTGGGCGGGCTGCGCCGGGCGGCCGGACAGGAGGCGCTTTTGCAGCGGGTGCTGTTTCGGCTGACCGCCAGGCGGGGGGCCTTTCCCTTTTGGGAGGACTTGGGCAGCCGCCTGTGGCAGCTGGGGCGGCTGCCCGCCAGCCAGCGGCAGGCGGCGGCCAAGCAGTACGTGGCAGAAGCACTGTCGGGTGAAAAGGGGCTGCGGGTGGAGAGCGTGGAGCTGGCAGAGGGCTCCGGCGGGGCGGCGCTGACGGTGGGCCTGTCCCACGGGGACGAGGTGATGTCTGTGTCGCTGGATATTCTGACATGAGAGGAGACGACAGGTGAGAGGCATCGAGGAGATCTATCAGAGCATGCTGGCGGCCTTTGCGGAGCGGGCGGGGTTCGTGCCGGAGGAGGGCTGCGATCTGGCGGTGCGCCTGTGGGCCGCGGCGGCGGAGATCCAGTCTCTGGACATCCAGGCGGACTGGGTGCTGGATCAGAGCTTTCCCCAGACGGCCCGGGGGATCTATCTGGACTACCACGGGTCCATGCGGGGGCTGAAGCGGACGCCTGCGGCCAAGGCGGCGGGGACGCTCCGCTTTACGGTGGAGACGGCTCCGGCGGTGGACCAGACCATCCCGGCGGGCACCGTGTGCATGACGGCGGAGGAGACCCGCTTTCAGACCACGGAGAGCGTGGTGCTGGAGAAGGGGAAGGTGTTCGCGGAAGCGCCGGCGGAGGCGCTGGAGAGCGGCTCCGCCGGCAATGTGGTGCCGGAGGCGGTATGCATTTTGACCGCCTGCCCGGTGGCGGTGACCGGCTGTACCAACCCAAAAGCGTTTTCCGGCGGCAGGGATGCGGAGGGCGACGAATCGTTCCGCGCCCGTATTTTGGAGAGCTATCAGCGGCTGCCCAACGGGGCCAACGCGGCCTGGTATGAGCAGACCGCCATGGGCTATCCCGGCGTGGCGGCGGCCAAGGCCGTCGGGCGGGCGCGGGGGATCGGCACGGTGGACGTCTATGCCGCGGCGGAGGGCGGGCTTCCCTCGGCGGAGCTGCTGGCGGGACTGCAGGCGGAGCTGCAGGAAAAACGGGAGATCGCGGTGGATGTGGAGGTAAAGGCCCCCACGGTGAAAAGCGTGGATGTGACAGTGGCGGTGGCTGCCGGAGAGGGCGCGGATTTCACCGCCCTCAAGGCGGCGGCGGAACAGACGATCACGAATTTCTTTACCGGCCGGCTGCTGGGCAGGCCGGTGCGGCTGGCGGAGCTGGGCAGCCGCCTGTATGCTCTGGAGGGGCTGGAGAACTACCGCATTTCCGCGCCGGCGGCGGATCTGGCGGCGGACGACACGGTTCTGCCTGTGCTGGGCGCCCTGCAAGTGACGGAGATGGAGGGCTGAAATGTATGAACAGTACCTGCGTGCGCTGCTGGCGCCTCTGGGCGTCTATGACCTGACGGACGGCTCCGTCAGCGGCGCGGAGCTTTATGCGCTGGGCGGCGCGCTGGACGCGGCCGGCGGCAGGCTGGACAGCGTGGAGCAGGAGTCCCTCACCGCCACGGCGGAAGGCGAGGGCCTGCTCCGCCGGGAGACGCTGTTTGCCCGCCGTCCCGCCGCGGTGACGGCGGAGGAGCGGCGGGCGGCCATTGCGGCGCTGCTTCAGATCGACGGCGACAGCCTGACCCCGGCGGCCATCGACCGCACCATCCGGGGCTGCGGCATCCGGGCCCGGGCGCTGGAGATGGGCGGCGGAAAGCTGCGGGTGGTCTTCCCGGAGGTGGCGGGCATCCCGGCGGAATTTGAGCAGATCAGGCAGATCATCCTGGATATCCTGCCCTGCCATCTGGAGGTGGAATTTTACTTCCGCTATCTGACCTGGGCGGAATGTGAGCGGGCCGGCCTTACCTGGGCGAAAGTCGAAGCGGCGGGACACACCTGGGAGAGCTTTCAGCTGGCGGTGCCGCCGGAGAATTGACGAAGCGGCTTTCCGCCGGGATCATAAAAAGCGCAGAAGGCCCCTGAGCCGCGGCTCAGGGGCCTTCTGTCAGCTTGTCGAAAAACCTCTGTTTGGAGAAAAAAGATTCCGTTTCGCAGGGGGAGTACGAGGGGGCGGGAGCCCCCTCGTGTTGAATCGAATGCCTGCAAACGGGCTGCGGCAGCAGCCCGTTGCGCCGCGAAGCGGGAGCTTTTTGGGCTGCGAAGCAGACAAAAAAGCGAGGCATTGTTCAGGCTGTCGTCAGATATTCTGTTCCAGAACGGCCGCCAGGGCCGCGATGGCTTCCGCGGCGTCCTCGCCGTCGGCGGTCACTGTGATCTCCGAGCCCTGCTGGAGATCCATGGAGAGCAGGCCCAGCAGGCTTTTGGCGTTGACATTGTTCTTGCCGAAGGATACAGTGATGCGGCTGGAAAACGAATTGGCTTTTTGAATGAACCGCGTGACAGCGCCGTTCATATGGGCGCAGGGGATCTGTACATGGATGGTCTGTTGAAGCAATGTATCTCACCCTCAAAATAGTTGTTGCGAATAAGTATAGCACACCCAGGCAAAATTTGTGTGGGATTATTAAAAAAGTTTGGAGAGAAAATTTGAATTTCCGCATTCGTCCTTTGATGTTTCCGAGGCAAAAAGGTTTTGAGTTGCGGCGCGGTTTTTAATATGCTACAATGGTTCAGGCCCGTCACGGCAGAGGGTTTTTGGAAACCGTACTTTTCATAGGTTTGCGGGCTTGAAAGGAGTGGAAGGGTGAAGATCAGGCCGGTTGACAAAAACAGCATATCAGACATGATCCGCCGCCAGCTTCTGGATATCATTGCCGCCCAGTACGCGGAGGGAAACTATAAGCTCCCGCCGGAGCAGGAGCTTGCGGATCAGCTCAGGGTCAGCAGGAATACGCTGCGGCCCGTCCTGAGCCAGATGGCGGCTGAGGGGATCATCCTCCGAAAGCACGGCATGGGGACCTTTATTAATCCCGAGGCGCTTGCCGTCTGTGTGAACTTACAGGAGATGATCGATTTCAGCAGCATTATCGAGCGCTGCGGCCATACCTCCAGCCACGAGATATACGCGCTGGAGGAAGAGCCCGCCGGGGAGGAGGCGGCGCGGAAGCTGCGCATCGCCCCCGGCGACACAGTGCTGCGCATGGAGTACTGGATCTACGCCGACGGGATCCCCGCCATCGTGGCGGAGGGCTGGTGCCGGCGGGATATTTTTCAGGAAAAGCCCGGAAAAGAAGTGTGGGAGAACGGCTTTGCGTTCGAGGTGCTGGATCGCTGCGCCGGCCGCAAGGTCCAGAGCGACCGGGTGCGCGTGGAGTCTGTGACGGCGGAGAGCATGCACAAGGCCCTCGGCCACCGGACAAGGCTTCGGTGTGCCTCCGTGCTCCTGCTGGATTCCATCGGCTTTGACCGGCACGAAGAACCCGTTGTCTGGGGAAAGGCGTATTTCGACACATCATTGATCCATTTCGACCTGTTTCGGGTCGATCACAGCGATTGAACGAAAAAAAGGGGAAAAGGGGTAGACAACCCCTTTTCTTTTTGCTATTCTAAAGGTGCAACCTTTGCGCCTTTAGAATAAGAAATGGAGGATCATGGTATGAGGATTCAGCCGAAGAACAGGGAAAGACTCGTGGATGCCGCGATCGGACGCATTCCGTGCGATCTGGTGATCCGAAACGCGCAGGTCGTCAATGTTTTCACCGGAGAAGTCTATGACGCGGATGTGGGGATCTGCGAGGGCTTCATTGCGCATGTGCAATGCGACCCCGATAAAACCAACCGGCCGGAGGCTCCGCTGGAGGGTGTAAAGGAGTATGACGCCAAGGGGGCGTTCCTGACGCCCGGCTTTGTTGACGCCCACATCCACATCGAAAGCACGATGATGACGCCCCGCTATTTTGCCAAGGCGGTGATCCCCCACGGGACGACCACGGTGATCACCGATCCCCATGAGATCGGCAATGTGTTCGGCGTCAAGGGCGTCCGGTATATGCATGAGTGCAGTGAAGATCTGCCCATGCGGCAGCTGATCCTCGCGCCTTCCTGCGTTCCCTCCCTGCCCGGCAAGGAGAACGGCGGCGCCTCCTTTGGCGTGGAGGAGATCTCCGAGCTGTTCAAGCTCCCCCGTGTCGCGGGCCTGGCGGAGGTTATGGACTACTACGGCGTGATGAACAACGCGCCGAGAATGGTCTCCCTGGTGGGGCACTGCCTTGATGAGGAGAAATTCGCCCAGGGACATGCGTTCTGCATTTATGGGCGTGAGCTTTCGGCCTATGCCTGCGGCGGCCCGATGAGCGACCACGAGTGCATCAGCGCCCAGGACGCCAGAGACCGCGTCCGGGTGGGCATCAATGTGGACGCCAGAGAGAGCTCCATCTCCCAGGACATCGACGACATCATCCGGGGCGTCAAGGATTTCCGGTATACAGATCTTGTGACATTTGCAACGGACGACACGGAATCCGACGATATCCTGAAGCGCGGGCACGAGAACTATATCGCAAACAAAGCCATCCGGGCCGGCTTTGATCCGATCGACGCGATCAAAGTGGCCACCATCAACGCCGCCCGCGAGGCGGGGATCAAGGGGATCGGCGCGGTGGCGCCGGGCTATACCGCGGATCTGGCGCTGTTTGACTCCCTGACAAATCTTGAGCCGAAGGCCGTTTTCTATGGCGGCGAGCTGGTGGCGGAGGATGGGAAGCTCCTGGCGGTCATCGAGGACAAGGACTACGAGATCGAGGGCATCAACTCTGTTTCCATTCCCGTTCCCGCGCCGGAAAAGCTGATGATCGCAGCGCCTGCGGACCGGACCAGCGCCCGCTGCAATATCATCGTCTTTGATCCGAACAAGGGCTTCATGACCGATTTCGGGACCGCGGATATCCCTGTGAAGGACGGCTTTTTGGACATTTCCGGCGATCCCAGCTTGAAATACGCGGCGGTCATCAACCGCTACGGGACCGGCACCATCGGCCAGGCGATCGTCAAGGACTACGGCATCAGGGAGGGCGCCGTTGCCAGCACGGTGGCCCATGACTGCCACAATATCGTTGTGATCTACGATAAGCCCGAGAACGCGGTTACGGCGATCGCGCGCCTGAAGGAAAACGCCGGCGGCTATGTCAGCGTCCGGGACGGCGAGATTTTGGCGGAGATGAAGCTCCCGGTGGCCGGACTCATGTCCAACACCCCCATTGAGACGATCGCGGCGCAGAGCCAGCGCCTGAAGGCGTCCCTGGAGACGCTGGGCATGACCGGCGTGGCGTTCCCGCTCTTCAATATGGCCATCCTGCCGCTGCCTGTCGTGCCTGTCGCAAGGCTCACGGATCTCGGGATGATTAACGCCATCACCCAGGAATTCCTTCCGATCATTGCGGAATAAGCTGTAAAATTTCCGCCCTTTCCGGGGCTCGGCCGATAAGGCGGCGTCCCGGACGGGAGGGCGCCAAAAGGAAAAAGACAGCGGAAAAGGTGGACTTTCGCAAGAAAGTCCACCTTTTCCGCGCATACTGAAGACACTCAGCCGAACAGGGCGTTGAAGCTGTTCACCACATCGTCGGCCCCATCGCTCAGGGCCGCCAGCATCACGAAATTACCGTTGGAGACGATGCGGGAGCCGGTCTTCCAGCCCTCAATGGTCTCGGGATACCACGCGCCGCCGGGGTTTTCATCGTCGCCCACCTGATAGTCAACGCGGGCCTGGAAGATGTCCTTCACCTTCTGGACGTCACTGGCGCTCTGCACCTCCACCAGGGCGATCTCCCCCACGGCGGCGGAGATCATGGCGGTGTACACCGCGCACTGATTGGTGCTGATATCGGAGAGCCCGGGGTAGAACGCGTCCAGGACCTCGCCATTCGCCTGCATCATGGCGGGCCAGTTCTCCCCGGCGGACAGGGTCTCGTAAAAGGCCGCCAGGTCCGCTGTGGGGGCGCTCTCACTGTCCGCGGGTTTGTCCACGGGCTTTTCCGCAGGGAGCGTCTCGGGCTTCTGCACCGGCTGGCTCTGAGGCTTCTGGGCGGTGTCAGCGGGAAGATTGCCGCCTTCCGCTTTCACGGCCGGGTCAGCGGGGCGGCTGCCGAGCTCCGGCTGCGGGTCCGCCTTCCCGTCGTTGATGTCCACGGTGTCAGGCTGGATGGCATCGTCCGCGGGCTCTCCGCCGTCCGTCTCCTCTGTCCCGGCGTCCTGTTCCGGCTCCGCCGTCTCCATGTCCGGCTCCTCTTCCTCCGCGGGGGCCTGCCTGCTGCCGCAGGCGGCCAGGGATGCCGTCATGGCCAGGGCCAGCAGCAGGGCCAGCAGTCTTTTTCTCATGGTCGCTTCTCCTTTTCATTTGTTCTCCGGGGCGGCTCACTGCCCCGGGGTATCCCCTCTTTAGACGCGGCGGGACGAAAAAAGTTCCCGCTTTTTTTGCAAAAAGACGCCGCATTGACATTTTCGGGGAATATCCCATATAATACCCTCAGTGAACAAAGGGCAGCACGGTTTTTCGGGGCATCTTGAGCATCTGACGGCGTTATCCTCGTTGCCGGGCGGCAGCGTTGATTTTAGCCGCTGGCAGGCGTATTGCCCTTTGTTCACTGAGGGTACGATTAAGATTTTACGCAATCAGCGCGCGTTGTCAACCGGCAATGTCCCTGCGATCCCGGAAAGGTGGTTTTCATGCGTCACACGCGAAAGGATATCTTCGTCATCGGATTTGCCCTGTTTTCCATGTTTTTCGGCGCTGGCAACGTCATTTTCCCGCCCTATCTGGGGCTGAGCTGCGGCGCGGAGTGGTTTTTGGGCTTCGCCTGCTACTACCTTGCGGACATCGGGCTGGCGCTGGCGGCGCTGTTCGCCGTCCTCCGCCGCGGCGGGGCCGAGGGCATCACTGGCCGGCTGGGGCGGATCCCCTCCGCCCTTTTGATGAGCGCCATTGTGCTGTGCATCGGGCCCATGCTGGCCATCCCCCGGACGGCGGCCACCACCTATGAGATGTCTCTGGCCCCGCTGGTGTCCGGCGTCAGCCCGGTGCTGTTCTCCGCGCTGTTCTTCCTGCTGATTCTGCTGCTGTGCCTGAAGGAGTCCGCCGTGGTGGACATCGTGGGCAAGGTGCTGACCCCGGCGCTGCTCATCGGCCTGCTGGTCCTGATCGTCAGGGGCGTGATAGACCCCATCGGGCCGGCGCCGGACCGGGTGCTGGTGGACAACGTGCCCTTCACGGGCATCGAGGCGGGCTATCAGACCTTGGACGTGCTGGCGGCGCTGGTGTTTGGCATCATCGTGCTGAAAAGCGCCCGGGACAAGGGGTATGACGATCCCAAAGAGCAGTTCCGGGTGGTGGCCGGCGCGGGGATCGTGGCGGGGGCGGCGCTGCTGGCGGTCTATCTGGGGCTGACCTATCTGGGGGTCACCACCTCCGCCTTTTTCGACCTCACCGTGCTGCGGACCTTTTTGGTGGTGTCCATCGTGCGGAACCTGATGGGGTATCCCGGCGTGATCCTGTTTTCCGTGGTGGTGGCCCTGGCCTGCGTCACCACCGCCGTGGCGCTGGTCAGCTCCGCCGCCTCCCACTTTTCCAGGCTCTCCGGCGGACGGATCTCCTACACCCTGCTGACGGTGGTCATCTGCGTGTTCAGCGCGGTGGTCTCCAACTTCGGGCTGGATCAGATCGTCTCCATCGCCACGCCGGTTTTGAACATCGTCTATCCGCCCACCCTGGTGCTGATCGCCCTCTCCTTCTTTGACCGGCACATCCGGTCCGACCTGACGGTGCGGCTGGCGGCCCTGGGGGCCCTGGCCGCCAGCGTGCTGGCGGTGGCGGAGGAGCTGGGCGCGCCGCTGGCGTTTTTGTCTCGGCTGCCGCTGGCCTCCCTGGGCTTCGGCTGGGTGCTCCCCGCCGTGGCCTGCGGCCTGCTGGGCGCCCTGATGAGCCGGTTTTCCCGGGCGGACGCGTGAATTTTGCAAAAAGCAGCCCTTCCGCTTTTGCGGAAGGGCTGCTTTTTCATGAAGTCAAGGGCGCTTGTCCCGAAAGCCGGAGCGGATCGCGCCGGTGGGGCAGGCCTGCTTGCATCTGCCGCAGCGGATGCACTCGGGGTCGTTGGCGTTGGCCACCGGATCGGCCTGCATGGGGCAGGCCCTGGCGCAGGCGCCGCAGCGGGTGCACTTCTCCGCATCCACCCGGTAGCGGAAGACGGAGATGGGGTTGAACACCGCGTAGACCGCCCCCAGGGGGCAGATGTACTTGCAGAAGGGGCGGTAGATGACAACGGACAGCAGGACGGTCGCCGCCAGCACCGCGTTTTTCCAGGCGTACAGCCAGCCCACGGCCCCCCGCATGGCCTTGTTCAGCAGCACCAGGGGAACGCCGCCCTCCAGCGTGCCCGCCGGGCAGATCAGCTTGCAGAACCAGGGCGCCCCCTGGCCCAGAATATCCACCAGGAACAGCGGCAGCAAAATGACGAACACCAGCAAAATCACATACTTCAGCCTGCGCAGCAGCCTGTCCCCCCGGAAGGTCTTGATCTTCTTCCCGAAGGGGATCTTGTGCAGCAGCTCCTGCACCAGCCCGAAGGGGCACAGCCAGCCGCACACGAAACGGCCCATCAGCGCCCCCACGAACATCAAAAAGCCCGCCACGTAGAAGGCGAATTTGAAATTCCAGCTGCCGATGACCGCCTGCAGCGCGCCGATGGGGCACGCCCCCACCGCGCCGGGGCAGGAATAGCAGTTCAGCCCCGGCACGCAGAGATTTTTCAGCCTGCCCTGGTAGATCTTGCCCTGGGCGAAGCCCTGAAAATAGCTGTTGGTCAGCAGCGCCCACAGCGCCTGCACGGTGTGGCGGGGCGCCTGTGTGCTCTTTCTAGCCAATTCCAATACACTCCAGACAAATTTTCACCGCTTTGGCCAAAACCACGGCCATTTCGCCCCGGTAAATGCCAAAGGCCATCATCGCCAGTCCCAGCGCCGCCGTGCCGGCGCCGATCCAGCGGGGGAGCCGCCGCCTCACGCGGCGCCCTCCAGGGCGGCAAGCTCGGTCTCCACGATCTCCGTCCAGGTCTCCAGGTCCCGGGAGCCCACGTAGGTATTGCCCACGATATTGCCGTTCTCATCCACGAAGAAGGTCTCCGGCACGGAGGTGATGCCTGCCAGGCGGCCGTTCCAATTGGTCTCGTCGGGAATGAGGAAGGGATAGGCGGCGCCGGTGCGCTCCTGCAGGAGCCTGGCTTTTTCCACGGCCTCCCCGTCACGCCGGCCGGAGCTGTCCACCGCGTCCAGCACCACGCCCACCACCTGGACACCCTGGTCCGCCATGGCCTGGCTCAGCGCCTCCAGGTCGGGGATCTCCTGGACGCAGGGGGTGCACCAGGTGGTGAACAGGTTGACCAGGGTCAGCTTGCGGCCCTGGAAGATGTCCTGGGTCACGGTTTCCCCCGCAATGGTCTCGGTGGTGAACTGGCCCAGGGAGGAGACGTCCGCCTGAGGCTCGTCAAAGGCCGATCCGCCGCTGAAGGGGGCCATGTCCGTGATGGTGACATTGTTCAGCGCGGTCTGGCGCAGCTCTTCCGCCGCGGACTCGTCCGCCCCCTCCCGGATGCTGAGGTAATATTGATACGCGCCGTCCGCGCTCTCCCCCAGCTTCATATGCGCGGAACCGCCGGTCAGCACGTCCAGCTCGCCGGTCAGCTCCGTGCGGAACACGCCGATGGTGCCCACCCGCTCCAAAGACAAAAACCACTTCTCCAGGGCGTCCTGGCCGGCATCGTCCAGGGTGAACGCGGCGCCCCGGTTTTCCTCGGGGATCACGTCCCACCAGAGGAAGGCGTAGTCGATCCCGTCATCGCCGGTGCTTTCGCTGCCCTGGCACAGGATCTCGCCGCTGTCCATCCGCTGCCCCAGGCTCTCGGAGACCTCCACCGCCAGGCCCAGGCAGGGGAAATTCAGCTCCATATCGCTTTTGACCCCCAGGTCCGTGGCCAGGATGGTCTGGAGCTGCTCCGCGTTTTCCGTGTTCTCCCCACTGCCGCCCTCCACGGTTTCGGCCTGGCCGCCGGAGGCGCAGCCGCCCAGCAGCGCCAGGCACAGCGCCCCTGCCAGCAGCAGTGTGCCGGCCTGTTTCCGTTTCGCTTTCATACAGGTCCTCCTTGCTGTTCATTTTTCAGAAAGTGCCGCCATTATACCATAACTTCAGAGATCATTGTGAACAATCTTTGACGATTTTTCCCGGGTGTCCCCGGCGGGGCCCTTTCAATCGTGAACGTTTTTTGAATCCCGACGGCCTTTTCTTTACAATGCCGGTAAAATGCTCTAAAATACACATATTAAACAACAGCCTGTTGGGAAAGGATGATTTGATTTTGATGGATGAAAAACTGAAAGAATATGCCGCCCTGCTGGTGCGGGTGGGCCTGAATGTGCAGAAGGGGCAGCGGCTGGTGATCTCCTCCCCGGTGGAGTGCGCATGGTTTGCCCGGATGTGCGCCGAGGAGGCCTATGCCATCGGCTGCAAGGAGGTGGTCATGAACTGGCACGACGACGCCATGGCCCGGATCAAGTACCTCCACGCCGATGAAGAGATCTTTGACGAGGTAGCCCTGTGGCGGCGGCACTTCTTCAATGACTACGCCCTGGAGGGCGCGGCGTATCTGGCCATCTCCGCCTCGGACCCGGAGAATTTCAAGGGCGTGGACTCGGGGCGCATCGTTCGGGCCCAGCAGGCCAGCGGCAAGGCACTGAAGGATTTTGACCGGCTCCAGATGTGCGGCGGCTTCCCCTGGTGCATCGCCTCCATCCCCATCCCCAGCTGGGCCAAAACCGTGTTCCCCGGCGCGGGGGAGGACGAGGCCATGGAGAAGCTGTGGGACGCCATCTTTGCCGCCGTCCGCATCAGCGGCGACGGGAAGGCCGTGGAGAAGTGGGAATCCCATCTGGCCACCCTCCATGAGCGGATGGAGAAGCTCAACGCCCTGAACTTCAAGTCCCTGCGCTACACCAACTCCCTGGGCACCGACCTGACGGTGGAGCTGCCCGAGGGCCACATCTGGGAGGCGGGCAACGACGTGACCCTGTCCGGCCAGGCGTATATCGCCAACATTCCCACGGAGGAGATCTTCACCTCCCCCCTGAAGACCGGCGTCAACGGCGTGGTGTACTCCGCTATGCCCCTGGTGAACGACGGCACCATCATCGACAAGTTCCGCTTCGTGGTGAAGGACGGCAAAATCGTGGAGGCCCGCGCGGAGAAGGGCGAGGAGGCCCTGCGGGCCGCCATCTCCGTGGACGAGGGGGCCAGCTTCTTCGGCGAGGTGGCCCTGGTCCCCTACGACAGCCCCATCTCCAACCAGAAGATTTTGTTCTACAACACGTTGTTCGACGAAAACGCCGCCTGCCACATCGCCTTCGGCGAGGCGTACCCCTGCCTGAAGGGCGGCCAGCAGATGAGCAAGGAGGAGCTGAAGGCCCGGGGCCTCAACGACTCCATCACCCATGTGGACTTTATGGTGGGCACGCCGGACCTCTCCATCGTGGGCACCACCCACGACGGGCGGGAGATCCCCGTGTTCGTGAACGGCAATTTCGCGCCGGGCATCTGACCCGCGCCGCTTGAAAAGGAGAGAAAGACATGGCTTACAGGCTGAGAGCTTCCGACGAAGAGGTTTTGATCTGCGAGGGCGCCCGGGTGGCCGGGGACGTGACCCTGGGAAAGGGCGTCAGCGTGTGGTACAACGCCGTCCTCCGGGGCGACGAGGGCGCCATCACGGTGGGCGAGGACACCAATATCCAGGACGGCGCGGTGCTGCACGAGGAGACGAAGGTGGGCCGGGGCTGCACCATCGGCCACAACGCCATCGTCCACGGCTGCACCGTGGGGGACAATGTGCTCATCGGCATGGGCGCGGTGGTGCTGAACGGCGCACGCATCGGCGACGACTGTATCGTGGGCGCCGGGGCGCTGGTCACCGGCAAGATGGACGCCCCCGCCGGGTCCATGCTCCTGGGCAGCCCCGCGAAAGTCGTCCGTCCCCTGACGGAGGCGGAGATCGAGGGCAACCGGGAATCCGCCCGGGGCTACCTCCACGCGGCGGAGCTGTACCGCAGGGGCTGAGAAAGAGACGCAAACGACGGCGCTGCCGCCGGAAAGGAAAGCTATGGAGTGGAATAAACAGACGGTAAAGAGCCTTTTGCTGGTGGTCTGCGGCGGCGCGGCATTCTACTGCGCTTTGCAGCACCTGGACGTGGTGGCCGCGGCGGTGGCCTGGCTGCTGGGCACCCTGTCGCCCTTTCTGGTGGGGGCGGCTATCGCCTTTGTGCTGAACGTGCCCATGCGGGCCATTGAGCGCCATCTGCGCCTGGACGGAAAGCGGGGCGCCGCCCTGCGCCGCCCGCTGGCGCTGGTGCTGACCCTGGTGGTGCTGGTGGGCGTACTGACCCTGGCTTCCTGCGTCATCGGCCCCGGCGTCAAGGATGCCGTACTGTCCATTGCCAGCCAGGCCCCCGGGGCCTTTGACCGTCTCCGGGAACAGCTGACGGGCCTGGAGCAGTACCTGCCCCAGATCCAGGATATTGTGGACAGCCTGTCCATCGACTGGAAGACCCTGTCCCAGAAGGCCATTGCCCTGGCCCAGTCCTGGGGCGGCAGCCTGCTGTCCTCCGGCAGCGGGCTGATCGGTGGTGTGGTCAGCGGCGTCAGCACCTTCGTCATCGGGCTGGTGTTTTCCTTCTACATCCTGCTGCAAAAGGAAAAGCTGGCCCGCCAGGGGCGGCAGGTGCTGTACGCCCTGCTGCCCGTGCGGGGCGCGGACCGGGCGCTGGAGGTGCTGCGGCTGGCGAACCGCACCTTTTCCAGCTTTCTCTCCGGCCAGTGCCTGGAGGCGGTGATCCTGGGCACGATGTTCGTGGTGGCCATGACGGTCTGCCGGATGCCCTATGCCCTGCTGGTGGGCGTGCTCATCTCCCTCACCGCCCTCATCCCCATCGTGGGGGCCTTTATCGGCTGCGGCGTGGGGGCGCTGCTCATCGCCATCACGGACCCCTGGAAGGCGCTGATGTTCGTTGTCCTCTTCCTGGTCCTCCAGCAGATCGAGGGGAACCTGATCTACCCCCATGTGGTGGGCTCCTCCGTGGGGCTGCCCTCCATCTGGGTGCTGGCCGCCGTCACCCTGGGCGGCAAGCTGATGGGCGTGGCGGGCATGCTGTTCTTTATCCCCCTCTGCTCCGTGCTGTACGCCCTGTTCCGGGACTTTGTGAAGGGGCGGCTGGCGGAAAAGCAGGTGCCCGCCCGCAAGTGGCGGGAGGACCCGCCGCCCTTCCGGCGAAAACAGTGAGCAAAAGCCTCCGAAAATTTTCGGAGGCTTTTTTGCGTTTCCTATTGACAATGATCCTTGTCAGTGCTATTCTATGATTGACAAGGATAGTTGTCAACTTGACTTAAAAAGTTGTCAAAGGAGGCGTGAGGCAGATGCCGCTGCATAACCGGCTGAAGGAGTACCGGGCCAGGCTTGGCGTCAACCAGCAGGAGATGGGGGCCCTGGCAGGGGTCTCCCGCCAGACCATCAGCCAGATCGAGCGGGGGGACTACTCCCCGTCGGTGACGCTGGCGCTGAAGATCGCGAAGATCTGCCAGGTAAGTGTGGAGGATATTTTTTCCTATGAGGAGGACGAAAACCATGCATGACGATGTGAAGAGGGACAATCGAAAGGCCCTGCCCAAATTTCTGCTGATCCTGCTGGGGTCGGCGGTGTTCGGCGGCGTGCTGGGCTTTCTGACCGGCTGGATGGGCTATTCCGCGGGGGACTTTGTGGCGGAGGCGGCGGACGCCTTCATCGGCAGGGTAATCCCCTGGCTGGTCCCGGCAGTGTGCCTGGCGCTGCTGCTGGCCGCCCTTTGGCAGTACCGGAGGGCCAAGGGGCTGTTCGCCGCCTGGGACGGCGACGCGGAGGAGCCCATCGACCGGGCGGAGGACCGTTTGAATTGGGTGCTGCTGCTGTCCGCCGTGGCCCTGGTGCTGGACTTTTTCCTGCTGTCCGCCTCTCCCTACAGCCAGCTCCCCTTCGGCGCGCTGACCGGCGTGGCGGTGTTCCTGCTGATCGCCGCCGCTGTCACCCTCCTCCAGCAGAGGGCGGTGGATCTGACCCGCCGCATGAACCCGGAGAAGCGGGGCAGCGTCTATGACATGCACTTCCAGAAAAAGTGGCTGGAGAGCTGCGACGAGGCGGAGAGGGCGCAGATCGGCCAGGCGTCCTATCGGGCCTACCGGGTCACGGGCATGGCCTGCCTGGTGCTGTGGGTAGTGCTGATCGTCCTGGATTTCTCCTTCGGCATCGGCATACTGCCGTCCTTCGTGGTCCTGCTGCTGTGGGGCATCCTGCAGGCGAGCTACATCCTGGAGTGCATCCGGCTGGGGAAGCGGAAAAGCTGAGGGGGACGAGAAGGGCAGATGGATCTGACACTTTGGCTCTGCGTGATCGCGGCGCTGTTGTGCTGCTGCGATCAGAAGCGCGCATGAAAACCGCCCTGTTCAGGCTGTCGAAAAAGTCCATTGGACTTTTTCGACAGCCTGAACGGCCCCGCTTGTCAGCGGGGCCGCTTTGTGATATCATAACAATATTATGGCCAATATTCCGGAACTGAAAGGATCCGTCCCCCCCTGAGGAGGTAGAATATTTTTGAAGAAGACAACGAAAGCCGAACGGAGACAGGTCAAGCAGCGGGAGAAAAAGAACTTCCGCCAGGCCATGGAAAAGGAGCTGCGGGAGCACAGGAGCTCTTTCATCGTGTTCTATATCCTGCGGATACTGGTAATCGTGACGCTCGTGCGCCAGATCATGCTGATGAACTTTGAGGGCGCCTTCTTCTGTGTGCTGACCATCCTGCTGCTGTATGTCCCCAGCTGGATCCAGGTGAAGCTGCGCATCGAGCTTCCGCCGCCTCTGGAGATCACCATTTTGTGCTTTATCTTCGCGGCGGAGATTTTGGGAGAGGTCAACGCCTTTTATGTGGTGGTGCCCAACTGGGATACCATGCTCCACACCCTCAACGGCTTTCTGGCCGCCGCGGTGGGCTTCTCCCTGGTTTTGCTGCTGAACGACGACGAGCGGCTGACCTTCGACCTGTCCCCCTTTTTCCTGGCGCTGGTGGCTTTCTGCTTCTCCATGACCATCGGCGTGCTGTGGGAGTTCTTTGAATTCGGCATGGACATGTTCTTCCACACGGACATGCAGAAGGACACTGTCATCCACGCCATTTACACGGTGGCGCTGGATACCACCAACTCCAACAAGGTGGTGGCGATCCCCAACATTCAGGATGTGGTGATCAACGGCGAGGGCCTGGGCCTGGGCGGATATCTGGATATCGGGCTCATCGATACCATGAAAGACCTGTTCGTGAACTTCATCGGCGCGGTGGTGTTCTCCGTGGCCGGCTTCTTCTACGCCCGCAGCAAGGGCAAGAAAAAGATGGCGGCCCTGGGCTTTGTGCCCAGCAAGAAGACGGAGGAGACGGATTATCTGAAGCAGGCCCGGGAGGAGAACCGTCCCGGAGAAATGCCGGAACGTGAAGCGTAAAATAAGGCCAGCGGCCCGGGGGCCGCTGGCCTTGGCCTGTCCCCAAAGTCCGAAAAGGACTTTGGGGACAGGCTTTTCAATGCCTCAATTTTCAGGCCGCTCCGCAGTCTGAAAATCAGCCGCTTCGCGGCGCGGCGGGCTGTTAACGCAGCCCGCCGCAGGCATTTGATCCAACACGAGGGGGTTCTCGCCCCCTCGTACTCCCCCTGTTTTTTGCCGCCTTTTCTCCAGTCAATCAGGCCTTTCGGCAGCCTGAAGGCCAGCGGCCCGGGGGCCGCTGGCCTTATTTCATCAATCGTCGATGTCCTGTTCCGCTTTCAGCACGGCGCCGGTGACGGCGTCGATCTCGTACTCATACTCCGTCTGGCCCACTTTGAATTCCACTTCGTACAGCCACACGCCGTCGTCCTCGTCCAGCTCGCATTTCAGCTTGACCGCGTCGGCGGCGGCAACGCCTGCGTGGCGGAGGGCGGCGCTCTTGGCGGCCTCCGCGCCGATATAGCCGCCTGCCGTCTGGACGGCCCCGGTGTTGAGGACGTCCGTCCCGCTTTTCAGGACGCTGCCGTCGTACAGGCCGATCTCGTATTCATACTGGGTGTTTCCCGCCTGGAATTCCACCTCGTAATACTCCGGCCGTCCGTCGTCATACTCCATCCAGCAGTGGAGATAGGCCGTGTCGCCCGCCTTGACGCCGGCGTGGGCCAGCGCGGCCTGCTTCGCGGCGTCCTCGCCGATATAGGAGGCGGTCTGGGCGGCGCCGGTGTTGGCGCTGCCGCCGGAGGCGATCCAGACATCCCCTCTGTCCCGCTCAGCCTTCAGGATGGTGCCGTCGGCGGCCAGCAGCTCGTACTCGTACTCAATGCCGTCCGCCCGGAATTCCACGTCGTAGACCAGCCGGCCGTCCTCCCGGTCCTGCTTGACCCGCAGGCCCAGGGCGTCGGACTCCTGGATGCCGGCGTGGGCCAGGGCGATGGAGCGGGCCTTGGCCTCCGTGATGGCGGAGGCGGATGCGCCGGGCTGGGCCGCGGCGGCGCTGCCGGCGGCAGGGCCTGCCAGCACATCGGCGGGGCCTTTCAGCACTTTGCCGCTGTAGGCGTCCACATCGTAGTCGAACTCGCCGAAGACGGTTTTCAGCTCCACTTCATAATGGGCGGGATACTCGTCCAGCTCCGGGTCCACGTCCCAGGTGACGGCGTCCACCGCCAGCAGCCCGGCGTATTCCTGGGCGGCATAGGCGGCGTCGTCCCTGCCGATGGGCAGGGCCGGCGCGCCGGTCTCCCACAGCTGCTGCAGCTCCTCCACGGAGAGGGCTGCCAGATCCGCAAAGGGCAGCTGCCCGTTCAGCTCCTGCACCCGCCGAATCAGGGCCGCCTTGCCCACGGAGATGCTGTTGGCCTGGGCCTGGGGCTCCAGCCCCGCGTCATAGGTCACCACCTGGCTGAGAACGGCGGCCCCGGCGGAGGCGTTCTGCAGGGCGGCGTCCACCTCCGCCGTCAGGGCGGTCTCCAGGCGGGCGGCCCGCTGGGTGTCGCTGTCCTCCACGGAGATCAGGATGGCGGAGGACAGGCGGTCCAGATAGCCGTGCTGCAGCAGGGAGCCGACGATGGCGTTCACCGCCACGTTCAGCTGGGCGTCCCGCAGGTCCATGCCCTCCAGGATCACCTGGGCGTCTTCGTTCAGCGCCTGGGCGGAGAGAACCCGCTCCTTCTGATTCACCTGCAGCTGGATGCTGGGATTTACGTCCAGGGACACCACGGAGGCCACGGCGTGGGCGGTCTGCCAGCCGTGGAGGCCGAAGCCGCCGCACAGCAGCACCGCCAGAACGGCGGCCGCCGCCAGGGCGGGCCAGCGTTTTTTCTTGTTGTTGGTCATGGGGATCACAGTTCCTTTCTGCGTGCCGCAGGAGGCAAGGATGCGCTCCAGCGGGTCTGGCGCGGCATGTTCCATCGCGGTCCGCAGGCGCTGTTCCAATTCCTGATCGCGCATTATCGCTCCGCCTCCTTCCAGGCAAGTTTTAATTTTTTCAGGGCTCTGCTGTATTTGGAGAGAACAGTGGACAGCGGGAGGCCCAGCAGGGCGGCGATCTCCCGGTGCTTCAGCCCCGTCAGGGCGTGGAGGGTGACGATCTGGCGCTCCTGATCCTCCAGGGCCGTCAGCAGGGCCGCCAGGGCCATCCGGTCCTCAGCGGAGACGGCGGGGACCTGAGCCAGCTGGGTCTGCCAGCCCTCCCAGGTCAGGGGCTCCGCCTGTTTTTGCCGCCGGAGCTGGTCCATGGCCAGATTGCGGACGATGGTCAGCAGCCAGGCCATGGCCTTTCCCGGGGGACAGTAGCGGGGCGCGGCGTTCCACACCTGGAGATAGGCGTCGTGAAGGACGTCCTCCGTGTCGTGGTGGTTTTTCAAAATCGACAGGGCAAAGCCGTAGACGGCGGGGCGGGTCTGCTCATAAAGCTGTGCCAGCGCCTCCTTGTCGCCGCCCGCGATGCGGGCGATGCAGTTTTCCAGTGCGGTCCCGGCCCCGGACGCCGGCTCCGCCATGGTCATGCAGAAGATCATGACGTTCCTCCTGTTCATATCATTAACGCGGCGGGGGGGCGTTTTATCGCACGTCCCCTGAATTTTTTTTCATCATACCACCCGCGGGGCAAAAAAGAAATGGGAAAGGCAACAAAATACCCGCCCCGGCAGGCTGGGCGGGCACGAGGACGCATGAAAAAAGGAGTCGGCCCCCGGGCGGTATGGCACGACCGCCCGGGGGCCTTTATGAGGGAAAAAGGAGATAAGTATCAGAGAGAGAAAGGGTTACCAGGCGGCCAGCTTGCGGCCCAGCTCCCGGCAGTCCTCCTGGGCGGAGGCGTCCGGCGCTTCGTTGACCGTCAGGCCCGCCTCGTCATAGAGGTTCGCCCCGGCGTCGGCGGCACGGGCGCACCAGTCCCGCATCCACTGGCCGTCGCCCCAGCCGTAGGAGCCGAACAGAGCGATCTTCTTGCTGGCAAGGGCGCTCTCCAGACCGGAGAACATGGGCTCGACCGCGTCTTCCTCCAGCTGCTCGGCGCCCATGGCGGGGCAGCCGAAGGCCACCGCGCCGAACTCGGAAAACCGGGCGGCGGAAAATTCCTCAGGCGCCAGCATAACGGCTTCTCCGCCGGCCTCCCGGACGCCTTCCGCGATGCAGAGGGCCATTTTTTCCGTGTTGCCGGTGCCGCTCCAATAGACAATTGCAACTTTGTTCATAGACAGATATCCTTTCCATATGATATTGATGATACATCGTGATTCACGCCGCCGCGACCAGCTTCCGTATGGGGACTCCGGCGCGGAACCGGGCCCGGCAGATCTCCGTGCAGCGGCGGTATCGGGCAAACCGGCGCCGTGCCTCCTCGGGGTCGCCGTAGGCCTTCCAGCAGCCGCAGCAGGTGTAATTCCTGCCGCCGTTTTGGATAAAGCCCACCACATCCTCCAGCGGATAGCCCAAAAACAGGCCGATCTCATGGGGGAACTCCCGCTCCAGACAGAGCCTGTGGGACAGCTGCTCCAGCAGCCCCCCGCAGCCCTGATCCAGGCTGTAGCCCGCCGCTTCCAGAAAGCCCCGGTTGTCCCCGTCGGTCAGGATCCGCCGCAGCCATGCGGCCCGATAGAGGTAGATCAGGCTGTCCCCGGTCCGGGGGCAGGTCTTCAGCACCCGGATGGCAATACCAAAGGGCGCCAGCTCCCGGGCCCAGCGGGCGGCGCGGTCCCGGGCTTCGCCGCCCTGCCAGCGAAACAGGCTGGCAGGCTTCACGCCCGCCAGTGTCGGCGCGCACTGCTCCACCAAAACCGCTTCAAACGTCCGCTCCATGGTTCCTCCTTCGCACGCTGAGGTTAGGTTTAACTAACTCTCTTGCCAAAAAAGAAGCCGTTTCCTTCGGCCATCGTCAGGTTAGCTTCAACTAACCATGTGCACACTATACCATGGGGGAAGAGGAATGTCAATCCTTTTTTTGAAAAATTTTTCGCGCTGTGGATTTAATATTATAACCGAACAGGCCGAACCGCTTGTATCTAACAAAAACAAAGGAGAAAAAACGAAATGAAAATCAAAGTGATTGGTAAGGCCCACCTGTCCGGCACCGCCAAGAAAACTGGCAAGCCCTACGACTTTGTCCAGGTCCATTACAACGGCAAGGCCCGTGGTGTGGACGGTCTGGCCGCTATGACGCTGGCTCTGGATCCCAAGGAGCATCCCCTGGAGTCCATTACGGTCGGTGCCGACTACAATGTCGACTTCGACAACCGGGGGTATCCCGTGGAGTTTACTCCCGTGTCCGCCCGGTGATGCCCCATGGGCCTTTCACATCTGGATGTAGACCATCCATGTTCCGACTACGGCCCACGGCACTGCCCCAAGTGCCGCTTGCGTCCGTGGTGTCTTACCCTGCGTGACCACCCTCTCTGTCCGTCCGCCATTCCACCACCATCTTCCCCTGCGGAGATACCCCGTCGGGCGCAGCCCGACGGGGCGGGGGAGGCCCAGTATTACCCTCCCCCGACTTCTGTAGTTTTGTAGTTTTTTCAAGGTGGTGTCCATATGGCTGACGGCATGGCCCGTGTCCAGTGTCGAAAGTGGCAAATCACAATCAACAATCCCCAGGAACACAGCTTCGATCATGAAGCCATAAAAGCCGCCCTCCATCAGTTCAAAGGCTTGCTTTACTTCTGCCTGTGCGACGAGGAGGGCGACGAGTGCCAGACACGGCACACCCACGTTTTCTTTGTTCTGCGCAGTCCCTGCACCGCTGAGCGTGTCAACAAGCTGTTCCCGAACTTCCACCGCGAGCGCCCCAACGGCACCTGTGCCGAAAACCGGGCCTATGTCCTGAAAGACGGCGAGAAGTTCAATAAACAGCCTGACGGCTCGTACCACTACACCGATTCCAGCGGCAAAGACCATGACGGCGTGAACTTCTCCGACACGTTCGAGGAAGAAGGCGAAATGCCCCAGGAGCATCAGGGCAAGAGCCGGGACGCCGATAAGATCGTGGACATGCTCAAGAACGGCGCAAGTAACGTCGAGATTGTGGACGCTGTTTCCAGCGCCTACAAGGACATCGACAAAATCGAGCGTGTCCGCTCCATGTACCGGGATGCTGAGTTTGCTTCCTCCTGGCGTGACCTGGAAGTGACGTACATATTCGGCAAGACAGGCTCCGGCAAGACCCGTTCTATCATGGACAAGTTCGGCTACGTCAATTGTTACCGTGTCACGGACTACAAGCACCCCTTTGACACCTACGATGGTCAGGATGTCTTGATCTTCGAGGAATTCCGGGGCGGCCTGAAACACGGTGACATGCTCAACTATCTGGACGGCTATCCGCTTCTTCTCCCGTGCCGCTATTTCAACCGTCAGGCGTGTTACACAAAAGTGTTCATCGTCACCAATCTTCCGCCTGACAGCCAGTACATGAACATCGACCGTGAATCCCGCAACGCCTTTTTCCGGCGTATCCACAAAGTCGTGGAGTTCCAGGAAGCTGGCAGACGAAAGGAATGGCCCGGTGTACAAGCCTACATAGACCGCCATAGCTGGGCTGATGAAGTGGAACAGGAAGAACGCCGTGAACCTGAACAACTTGCAATGTAAGTGAGGATAAGAAAATGACGAAAAATGGTTGTTGTATCTCTGCCGTTCGTTCTCCGAATTCTCCCAGTGTGTCGGTTACGCTTTCCGGCACTCCGCTTGAGTTGATTACCGCCATGACTTTTCTCATGCGGTCGTTCCTCAAAAGGGGCCTGACCACCCTGAGCGGTTTGCAGCTCATGGCCGTACTTGCGGCGGAGGATTTGGACGATGATTGATCGTTTCCTCCCGTTCTCCCGCTGGCTTCTCTCCGGCGTTGCCGCCGCCCTGCTCCTGTATGGTTACCTGTATCTCGCCCTCCTGTGCTTCGATGCAGGGATGCCCCTCCTGGGCGTTCTGCTGGCCCTGATTCTCCTGGCTGTCCTGGTATTCAGTGCTGTGATAAATCTCTGTTTTTTCCTGCGGAAAAAGCCCGCTTAATTGCCATTCTCTCTCCCCTTTCTTCGCCTCTTCCCGTGCCGGTCTCCAGCCGGACGGGAAGAGGCAATATAAAAACGCTTCCTTTGAAAGTGCATTTTCAAAAGCATTTTTGAATGTACACTTTCAAAAGGAGTGTTGACCATGAAATATAGAATCCTCGGTATCGTTGCCGGGCTGATCTCCATAGCAGCTGCTTTCATGCCCGGTCCGTTCCGCCGCTTTCTGCTCCGTAAGGTAAAGCCTGTCATGTATTTGATTTTTGGGTGAGTGTCATTGATAGGCGGTTCAGGTCGTTCAAGTTCCTGGTTTCTTAGGTGACGAAAAAGAAGCCGTGATTTCTCACAGCTTCCTCTTAGGCGGTTCTTTGCCAGGGTAATATGATGGGTGCATCCAGGTCAATAAAACCGCCCTTATCCTGTTTCCAACGTTCAAAGTCTGCTTGGGTGAAGGGCTTCTTGGTAGATGCCTTTTGAGTAGGTGTTTGCTCATTTTTTAGATGGCTTTCGATATCAGCAGCAGTTTTGTAAAATTCCGTTTCGGTGCTGGTATCTTCAGGCTTTTCATATTGATGTTTTTTGGAGAAATATACATTTAATAGGTCTGAGAATATGTATTTGATTGCTTTGTATATTGCGTAATAAAAAGCTACGATTATTAATATAGGCAGCATTAGTATTAAAATATCCATATTTTTCTCCTTGGTGGTGTTTTTGTGTTTTCCTATAAACGAATTATATCGTTTGTTTTGGTAATTGCAACCATTTTTTTGCTGTGTCCTTTAGGCATTGCTGCGGACTTTTCTTCTTCTAGTGTAGCAAATTTTTGGGATTTTTGGGTACATGGTGCGCAAATAAAAAGTAGTGGCTTGCCTGATTATGATGGGATTTCTTTGGAATGGCTGTCTAAGGCTTTAAATTCTACTTTATCTGGTGAAGTCTGTTTTTCTTCTAGTGATGGTTGGCACCATGGTACTGAGATTTTGGATTATAATCCTAACACTAAAAAAGGCTTTTCACTTTGTACATCTTGTGGAGACCGTTTTAAATTTTCTGGTGACGCCTTCGAAGACGCCTACTCTGATTACGTCTCAACCCTAGATAGCACGACTGTAAGCCATACAACGAAATATTCTACCACTTACTATTATCAAATCGATACCGTTGAGGGTCCCTATACAGATTGGTCTTATTCTCTTACAACTTCTGGTGGAACCGTATATGATTGGAGCTTTTCCTCGTCTCCGTCCTTTGTCTCTGTCTCCGGCTCTACCATTACTAATCCTGGTATTTTTAATGGCTCTGGTTCCTTTTTGTATAAATATCACGGCTATGCCCCTGGCGATGTTCTTTTCTGGGTAACAACAAAGCCTTTTACACCTATCGCTGACTTTACCTCAACTTGGGGTGATATGGGCAGTAAGATTCCATGCTCGGTATCGTCTTCTGGTTCTACTCCCTATTATTGTACTGTATTACACATCATTTCACCGTCTGGTCGTTCTTCTTGGTCTTTAGGTGCTGGTACTACTCCTTCTTCTTATTCTTATTTATTCAAGGCTGGCTACACTTATTATCTCTCATATCCCGTAGTTTTGAAACTTTATGGAAGTTCTTCTGATACGGCAATTTCAACTGTAGCGCATAGTTTGTCGTCTTTGTACTACTATCCCCTCTGTTACTCCTATGACGGCGATGTTTCCCAAGTTGCCGAACCCTCCACCCGCCCGGTCTCCCTCATGCAGTCCATCAACAACTACAACGAGGACAACAGCTACACGGATAATTCCGAAACCGTCAACTACTACATTGGCACTCTGGACGCTGGCGGCGATGTCACCAACATCTATAATGTCAACCTCTATGACGAGGAAACCCTGATCTTCACAGAGCCCGTCACCGGCGCTCAATATCAAACCACCGGCTGGACCTACGACTACACCACCCGCTGTTATACCCTGGACCTCTCCTCCGGCACGTTCACCCTGGACGGATCGGACATCGACAAGGTCAAGCTCACCTACGGTGACGATTTCCTTACCCTGGACTACTACTCAGGCAGCACCCTGGTGGAATCCGATGAATACGCCTATGTCCGGGTAGCCCAGTCAGAATGTGCTTTGAATGGCCATACATACACCTACGAGACCGTTAAAGAGGCCACCTGCACCACCCCAGGCGAGCGGAAATACACCTGCTCTGTCTGCGGTAATGAGTATGTCGAGGAAATCCCGGTCATCGGTCATGCTTATGAATATTCCATTTATCAGGAGCCCACTTGCCTGGAATCCGGCATTGGTATTTATACCTGTTCCATGTGTGGAGATCAATATACGGAGCCGATAGAGCCAAAAGGCCACACGCCGGAGATGATCGAATATGTGCCAACAGAGTATGACGAAAATGGCACAGCAGTTTCAGTTGGATACACCTTGTATCGTTGCACTGTCTGTGGTACGGAATATAAGGTGAATGACGAAATCGACATCAAGGACGAAAGCTGGTTCTCCTGGCTTGCCAGCCTATTCAAGAAGCTGATTTCCGCCATTGTCAACGGCCTCGCCTCCGGCCTGGAATATCTGGTCGAAAACGTCATTGTGACCGTCACAGACCTGCTTGTTCAGTTTACCCGCTGGTCTTTCGGCCTCCTTGATGTGGATTCCCTGACGGACTGGTTCAACTGGTTCAGTGATGACAACGAATACTTTGCCAATGACTTTGGCGGAAGTGAGGTGGATGTATGGGCCTACTCCTGAGAATTGCCAGCGGTATCCAGCCCGTGTTCACGTTCATGGGCATCGTCTGGTCTGCGTTCCCTCTGGCGCTGCGTATCACCATAGCGCTCCTGTTCGCCCTGGCCGTCGGTCTGGTCATGATCCGTAACTTTATCCTGTGAGGTGCCGCCCATGCTGACTGTTTTCAATATGATGCTCGACTGGGTGCCCCTGGTGCTCCGCATCCCTTTGCAGGTGCTCCTGTCTGTTCTCATCATCCTTGTCCTGGTCAAGCTGGTGACGGCTATCCTTTCCATCATTTCCGCTGTTTTCAGTTTTATTACAAGCTGGCTGTAAAGGCCCTTTCCCGGCCCTCTGTGCCCTGTCTCCGTCCGGGGGTATCCCAGGATACCCCCGGACCGGAACGCCGCTCTTTTTTCCCAAAGAAAAAATCTTTGAATCTACACTTTCAAAAAGGAGGACAGGCCATGACTGAGATGAAAGAAATCCTGACTTGTTTGTTCAGGAACACCTGGGATCTGTTTTCCAGCGTGACAGTCCCCGGCTTCGGGATTTCCGCCGCAAAGCTGGCCATTGGCTTCTTTGTCATCCGCTTCTCTTTGTCCCTGCTGTCCCTGGTGACCGGCTTCCGCTCCAATTCCGGCTATGCCGCCGATCAGTTCCGCACTTCCTCCGAATCTCTTAACCAGTACAAAAAAGTCCATGAACAAAAGGAAAACCGTGCAAAAAACGGCGGTATCGGTTTTCACGATTAGGAGTTGATAACATGAAACGCATTTTTTCTTTGCTCGTCTGCCTGTCCATCCTCTGCGTTCTCACCGTCCCGGCCTTTGCCGATGATGAAACCGATTCCGCCTTAGATTCCGGCAGTTCTGTCGCAGATACTTCCGGGCCGTCCGCCCCTGCGGAAAGTCTCCCTTCGGCCCCTGCTGTGGATACCTCGGAGCCTGTCTCCAATTCCGGCAGCTCCTCTGTGGATACTGTTCCCGAAGCTCCTGAAGTTCCTGCGGCCCCGGTTGAAGATATTCCCTCCGCTGTCCCTCCTGTGGAAGATGTGCCGTCTATCCCTGACGTTCCCTCTGCGGATGATGTCCAGGTTCCCACTGATCCCGGTAGTGACGTCTTTGTAGACGATTCCGCTGGTATTCCCGGTTTTGATGAGGGCATTTTAGACCCGGATATCCTTTTCGGGGAGCTCTCTCCCTCTTTTACCCCTTACTCTGTGTACTCTCTGGATGATGATGCGTCTGTCTCTGCCTATCCCCTGGAGGACGCCGAATCGCTTTCCTCCGTCATAACAGCCCTGTTCGGCGAGTATCAGCCCCGTACGCAAACCGTCACGGACTATCTTTCTGACGGTTCCTCTGTGACCTATCAGCAGTATGTCCCCGGCCTTGCCGGTCTCGATTATGAGTGGCTGGCCTCCGTCACCCTGTTCGCCTTGGCGCTTTACTGCATCCTGCGCATGATCGGAGGTGCCCTGAAATGGAGCTGATGATCTCTTTCACCACCGCCCTCCTGGGCGCTGTTGCCGACTTCCTCGCCGCCGAGCCTATGATCTACCTGTTTTCCATTATCTGCCTGATTGGCATTACCAAGATGTTGCGGCAGTTCATGCCTTAACATACCAAAATCGTTGGCCACGATTCATCCCTACACATATTTGACGTACATTTTTCAAAAAAAGAAAGGAATCAAAAACATGGAAAGTACTACTACTCTGGCTACCCTGATCACGTCCCTGGGCTCCATCGTTACCGGCGTTGCCGGTTGGGCCGGTGATTTCGCCACCACCATCGTGGAAACGCCCCTGCTGCTGTTTGCGGTCGGTGTCGCTTTCGCCGGTGTCGGTGTCGGCCTCCTGCGCCGTCTGATGAATGTCTGACCCAGTGAGAGAGGGCCGGGGCGGAGTGAAAACCCGCCCCGCCCTCTCTCCCTGTCTTTGAATCTACACTTTCAAAAAAGGAGTTTTGCCGTATGGCCTATTTATATATCTTCTTCCTGGTGCTTTTTTGCTCTGCCTTCCAGAACGCATATAATCCCAAGCACCCTTTGCAGCTCAATGTTTACTTCGGCGTCCCCGGCTCCGGCAAGACTACCTTCGCCGCATACCTCGCCAAACAGGCTCAAAAGGAAAGCATCGTCATCAAGCTGTGCCGCCGTTTTCCCTGCCGCTTCACCCACTGGATTTTAAATGGCAAGCACTGGAAGCGAAAGATGAACGTCTATTCCAATGTCCCCATCTCCGGCACCTACCGTGTGGATGCCCGGAAGGATATCGGCGAATACCTCATTGAAGATGGAAAGCTTATCATTGATGAAGCTGGTGTGGAGTTCAATTCCCGCAAGTATAAGTCTTTCCCGGACAAGGCGATCTATTGGTTTAAGTTCCACCGCCACTACGGCGTCTCCGTGGATGTGTTCAGCCAGTCCCACGAGGACATGGACGTAACGCTTCGCCGCCTTGCTCAGAATTTCTATGTGGTCAAGAAGTCCCTTGTCCCGTTCTGCATCTGCATCCGCCGTATCCGCCGCAAGGTCGGTATCGACAACAATACCCACCAGATTGTTGACGCCTATTCCTTCGGCGTCCCTGTCCTGGACACCAGGCGCATTTTCTCCCCGCCCCTCTGGAAGATGTTCAATACCTATGATCATGAAGAGCTCCCCAAAAAAGAATGGACACTGTGGGGTCAGGAAGAATCCCCCGCAGAAACCGCCTGACAGCCCCTCTGCGCCCCGTCTCCCTCCCAGGGTATCCCAGGATACCCTCGCCTGCAAACACCCCTGTTTTTTCCCGCAGAAAAATCCTTTGAACCTGCACTTTCAAAAAATCGACCCCGGAGGTTGCCCTCCGGGGTCTTTCCCTGTCAGTACAGCGCCGTCGTATACCCATTCCGCTCCAGCCACGCTCTTGCCTGATGCTCCTGCGTAAACGTCCGGCTCTTGCGCTTCTGCCTGTCCCGCCCCAGGATGACCTGTCCGCTCGCCGCCAGGACGATATACCGAAGTTCTCCCCGCTTCTCCACCACGTTGTAATACACGGCCTGTCCCGCTTCGTTGACCAGCTTCATGTTTTTGCTCCTTTCTCCCCGTCAAGCCGATGGGCCAGCCAATTGGATCCATACTTCCAAATCGTTGCTCTCACGTCCTGCAAGGATACGTACTTCGGCCTATGCGACCAGGGCCGGAGGTCCTGGTCGCATCTTCCCGGCGGGTCCGGCGAGTCTTGCACCCAATTGCCAAATGCGCCCAGCAGCAACCTGGAGTATGGAGCAAGGTATCGTGCGCACCACCCGCTTCCCGCCACTCAGCTAACCCTCTTTCTATGCCGAAAAAAACGGTAACGATAAGTACTGGGTAACGATCACGGATGGGCCGTATGGCGCTTGTCGCCATACGGCAGCATCCGCGCAGGACGTGACGAGACGTCAGACCTGTCCCGCTTCGTTGGCTAGTTTCATGTTTTACTCCTCCTTTCAAACTGTCCGCAGATAGCATCCATTCATGTAGATTTCCACAGGCGCCCCATGGTTCTCCCGCGCGATGAACGCCGCTGTTGTCATGACCTCGTTAAACGCGATCATTGCGTCGGCAAAGGTATCCTCGCTTGCGGTGTGCGTACCGCACATCTGTCCCCCGCAGTAAAAATCATAAGTGTTCATACTTCTCCCTTTCTCCCCGTCAAGCCGATAGGCCAGCTTTGAATCTACACTTTCAAAAATTCAAACTTCCGTCATCTGCTCGTTGCAGTCCATGCACATGATCCGCACGGCCTTTGTCGCCCTGACGCTGTTCCCACAGCACGGACAAACCAGCTTCCGTGTGCTGGACTTCTTCGGCTCCTTGCCGCCGTCCGTTCCCGTTCCGCCCTCTCCGGCCTTGGCACCGCTGGATGGCGGCGGTGTCCATCCCCGCCCCCGGTTCATGGCAATCTCCGTCCACCCCTGCATGATGATGTACTCCAAGAGCTTGTCCGACGGGCTTGTGATCGTCCACCCATACGTTGCATGGTGCTCGATCCGCAACCCCCGCCGCTCCGCTTCGTCCCGGAACTTCCGGTTATGGTACATCCCGCCCCGGGAACAGTCCTGTACATCGTGTGCGATGTTGTATAGATGCACCATCTCGTGGAGCATGGTAGCCGCCACGTCTTCAATAGGCCGCTCCAGCGTCTCCGCCCCTAAGTTCAGCTCGTGCCGCCAATCATCCTTGCGCCGCCATGCCTTGGCGACCGTAACATGTCCGTATGCCCTTGGTGTGCTCTGGATGGTAATAATTGGTTCTTCCAGCTCCCCGTTGAAAAAGTCCGTGTTCATTGCCCGGAACATCTTCTCCAAATACCCTGCCGTCCTGCTTGTCTTGACTGTCTCTTTCATCTCGCATACTCCTTTCGCTTTTTGGCAGATGCTTCCATCTCACTCCCTCCGGCCCGTGGCCGGCTGTCTTAGGTCGCTAGATTTGAGCCTGAGCCGTTTTCAATTTTGATTTGCTTATTTTTTTCTGCCCTGTTACACTTGCTGTCCTGGCGAGGGCTAAAGCGTCTCAGGCCACTGAGTTCTCGCCCTCGCCGTGGCAAGGGCAGAACAGGGCGGAAAAAAATAAGCAAATCAAACGTCGGCTCGTAGAGCCGACACTCTGTTCCCCTCGTCCTGGGCGAAACGTGGAATAATGTCCAGTGCGCACACTGGACGTTATGCCGCGAAAGTTCGCCCCGTCCCCGCCCGTGGCGGCTCCATGCTCCCGATAACTTGACATCTGCCGGAAAATCGTGATACCCTCAAAGCATGAAAAAAGAGCGTCAGGCCATAAGGCCCGACGCTCTGCCGCATTTATAAGGCATTTGAGAAATGCACTTCAATTTTAGGGGGTAAGGACATGAGCAAGAAGAAAAAGAGAATGACCTGGACTGACCGCCTCCAAATCGAAAAGTTGTTCAACGCTGGTGCTTCCTACCGCCGCATTGCCCAAAAGACAGGCTTCGCCGTGTCCTCCATCTATGCCGAAGTCCAGCGGGGCCTGTATGACCATCTGGACGGTGAGACCTGGAAATCCCTGAAACGCTATTCTGCCCAAATCGCCGACGATGACGCTAAGTGGCAGGCCACCGCCAAAGGCTGCCCGGTCAAGCTGGACAAGCACCATGATTACGCCCGGGCCATAGCAAACCGCATCCTCTCCGGCGAATCTCCCGACCAGATCGTCGGAGACCTGAAGCGCCAAGGCAGATGGACGGTCTCCACCGTCACCCTGTACCGCTACATTGACCAGGGCTTTATCCCCGGCGTCACCAACAAGGCGCTCCCCATAAAGTCCCGCAGAAAGAAGCGCACCTACAGCAAAGTGCGGGCCGTAAAGCCGCCCAAAGGCGTCAGCATCGAACACAGGCCCGGCCACATTGGCGCCCGCCAGCTTCCCGGCCATTGGGAAATGGATACCGTCATTGGCAAGGCAAAAGGAAAGGGCCAGACGCTCCTTGTCCTTACAGAACGTCTGACCCGCTATGAAATCATCCTGAAGCTCAAAGATAAAACTGCAAATTCCGTTGTAAGTGCACTTTCAAAGACCGCAGGACACTATCCCAAAGGCACGTTCCAGACCATCACCGTAGACAACGGCTGTGAGTTCCAGGACTACGCCGCCATGAAGCGCCTGACCGATGAAGTCTACTACTGCCACCCATACAGCAGTTGGGAACGTGGCTCCAACGAAAATGCCAACCGCATCATCCGCCGCTTCTTCCCAAAGGGCCAAAGTCTGAAAGACCGCACACAGCGGGACTGTGACGCTGCCGCCCGCTACATGAACAGCATGCACCGCAAAATCTTAGGCTACGCCACCCCACAAGAGCTTTTCGACCAGTGGCAAGCCTCCCTTACAGACAGCACACCGTAAGGCACAGTCGGCACCGGGGACTGTGTACGGTTTGGGTATGTGCCTCCGCTGTCCTCCTCCCCCAAAAAAATTTTAAAAAAGTGTTCGTTTACTCTTGACAATTCTCAAAAAATTTTTCGCGCCGCGCACGCGGCCGTCCTGACCGGAGGGCCGGGGCGGGGGAAGCGGGGGTGGGACTGCCGCCGCCTTTTTGTTATCAAATCGTTACTATTTGTTGCGAAATTGGCAGGAAGCGGCGGGAGAAATCAGGTATCCTGATATTACAAAATCAAAAAAGGAGGATATCGGGATGAAGCGTGTGCTGTGCTGGCTGTTTCTGGCGGCGTTTATGATGGCGGGCTGCGGCGCGGCGGACACGGCCGGCGCCGAAGCGGAGGGGGCCGCTGACGGCGAAGAACTGGCGGCGGACGCGGCGGCGGTCTACAACGCCATTGCCGGGACCAAAAACTTCACCGTGACCGTGGAGGAGCCGGACGGCGCCCTGACTGTGCTGCGTATCACCCCGGACAATGCCCGGAGCACGGAGAGCCGGGGAGAACGGCTGGCAGACAGCTTTGCGTGGTCGGCGGCGGACGCGGCGGATTGGACGGCCCAGCTGGCGGCGGAGGGCCGGGGAAATCTGCTGGCCATCGTCTCCGCCAACGGCCAGACATCCCTGCGCTGCTGTTCCGGCGGCGACGTGGTGTACTGGCGGCAGGGCGAAACGGATACCTATGCCCGGGCGGTGAACCCGCTGGAGGGACAGCCCTTTGAAGGAAAGGTCTATGACGACATGGCTGTCATCGCCAAGGACGCCATAGGCATCCTGGTCTGGTCCGGCACCGTGGACGGCAGCCTGCCCCCGGAAGCGGCGGCGGAGCGTCTGGCGGAGCAGGCGGCGGAGGAGTACCGCAATGTCCCCGCCTGGGTGGACTGGCGGCCCCTGGATGTCCAGGTGGAGCAGGCGGACGTATACGACGCCTACCTGGGGGAGCCGGAGCAATTCTGCTTTGACGTGGTGTTCCGGGTGCTGCTGGATGAAGCGGCCCTGTATACCAGCCAGTGGAATGCCGGCGCGGGGATATACGACCAGGAACCGGACGGCTATTGGCATTGGGCCACGCAGGTCTATGTGTGCAGAGACAGAGTGGGGGACTGGTATTGTGCCGACCGGGGTACCGGCGGCGTCACGGTCCAGCTGCCGGTCGGCGAAGAAGGGGAGGCCCGGATCGCCGGCCTGGTGGACGCCTTCTATCTGACCGAGGGCCTCAGCCATGAGGCCATGATACCGGCGGCGATCCTGGAAATGCCGGAGGAATGGCAGTGGGATCTGTCCAAACTGCTGGATCGGAGAACGAAGGACGAGGCCAAAACCCTCTGCCATGCACTGGAGAGCTATCTCCGGGAATCACCGGGACAGATGACCCTGCCGAATCTGCGGGATCTTCTGGGGCCTTATGGTATCTATTTGGACGCATAAATCTGAAACCCTTCGCACAAACTGGAACTGCGGCCCCCGGCCGCAGTTCTTTTTTGCTTGTTTGGGAGGAAATTATGCGGAAACGGTTGCTTTTCTGGGAATTGGGCGGCTTTTTGTTCACCGGGTTGGCGGGCACGCTGCTGCACTTCGTCTACGAGTGGAGCGGCGGCAGCGTCCTGACGGCGGCCTTCTCCGCCGTCAATGAATCCACCTGGGAGCACATGAAGCTGCTGTTCTTTCCCATGTTCCTCTTTTCCGTGGTCCAGGTCTGCGCCCTGGGGAAGACCTACCCGGATCTGCCGGCGGTGCGGGCCGTCAGCACCCTGGCGGGCCTGCTTTTGATCCCCGTCCTGTTCTACACCTATACCGGCGTTCTGGGCTTTCACGTGATGTGGGCGGATATCGCCGTTTTTTTCCTGGCGGATCTGGGGGCCTTTGCCCTGGACTTCCGCCTGCTCCGCCGGGGGCGCTTCTCCCAGCCATGGCAGCAGGTGCTGGGGCTGGCGGCGCTGTGGGCGCTGGCTTTCTGCTTCGTCTGGTGCACCTTCCGCCCGGTCCCCTTGGCCCTCTGGCGGGACCCGGTGACGGGGCGCTTCGGAATTTGATGGAAAAGGCGGGGTGGGCCCCCGCCTTTTCCGCTGTTCACAGGTATTTTACAGCCCGCCTTCTTGACCGGGCCGCCCCGGCGGGGGTATAATGAGCCTATCATTTGCTGGCATGCGCCCGCAGCCAAAAGGAGGACCGTCTATGGAGACAAACGCACGCAAGCCGGTGGCCCCGTTTTACGCGGTGGCGGTGCTGTGGCTGCTCTACGCCCTGCTGTTTCCCCTGTACGCCCCCGCCCACTATGCCCTGCTGGCGGCGGCGTCCGCGGTGGTGTTCTTTGCCGTGAACGCCCTGTGCAGAAACGGCGGCGCCGTGGGCGGCACGGAGGCCTCTGCCCCCAAGGCGGCGGAGAAGCCCAAGGAGGAGTCCACCGGCGACGCCGAACTGGATAAAATGCTGAAGGACGGCCGCCTGGCCATCGCCGAGATGAAGCGGCTGGACGACAACATCGCCGACGAGGGCATCTCCGCCGACATCGTCCGGCTGGAGCAGGTCTCCCGGAAGATCTTCGACGAGGTGAAGCGGGATCCCCAAAAGCTGCCCCAGATCCGGCGCTTCATGGACTATTACCTGCCCACCACGCTGAAGCTGCTGAACGCCTATGACCGGGCCAGCGCCGCCGGCATCTCCGGCGAGAACGTGGACGCCACCAAGGCCAGGGTGGAGGGCATGATGCGCACCATCGTGGCCGCCTTTGAAAAGCAGCTGGACGCCCTGTACGGCGCCGAGGCCCTGGACATCTCCACCGACATCACCGTGCTGGAGAACATGATGGCCCGGGAGGGCCTGACGGACCAGCCCCTGAAGGCGGAGCCCGCCGACGGCGGGGATATCCGGCTGGAACTGTGAGGGGGGAGCATTCGTGAAAGAAAAGAAGCCCTTCCCCAAGGACGGCAAATGGGCGGTCCTGTGCGCCGTGCTTGGCGTCGCGGTCCTGTGCGGGCAATTTTTCCGCGAGAGCGGGACGGACGAGCTGGGACTGCTCATCGGCGTGCTGTGGCTGCTGGCCGCCGTCTACTACGGCGTCCGGGCCGTCCAGGGCCCCCGGGAAGAGCCGGACCGCCCGGAAAACACGCTGCGAGACCGCTGAAGCGGATAACGGAACCGATAAAAAAACGGAGGAGAAAACCATGACTGAGAACAATATGCCCGAGCTGACCCTGACCCCGGACACCGCCGCGGCGGCAGCCGTTCCCGAACTGACCCTGGAGCCCACGGCCCCCGCCACCCCCGCCACGCCGGCCCCCGAGCCTGCCAAGCCGGAGGTCACCCCCGTGGAGATGGACGACCGTCTCCTCTCCGACGCGGAGAAGAAGGCAGTGGAGGAATTCTCCAAAAAGATCGACATTATGGACTCCAACATGATCCTCCAGTACGGCGCCGCCGCCCAGAAAAACGTGGCCGCCTTCTCGGAAAACGCCCTTTCCTCCGTCCGCACCAAGGACCTGGGGGAGGTGGGGAAGTCCCTGTCCGAGCTGGTGGTGGAGCTGAAGGGCTTCGGCCAGGAGGAGGAGAAGAAGGGCCTTTTCGGCGTGTTCAAAAAGACCGGCAACAAGCTGGAGACCATGAAAGCCCAGTATTCCAAGGTGGAGAGCAACGTGGACAAGATCGCCCGGGAGCTGGAGCAGCACCAGGTGACGCTCCTCAAGGACGTGGCGATGTTCGACCAGATGTACGAGCTGAACCTGAAGTACTACAAGGAGCTGACCATGTACATCCTGGCGGGCAAGAAGAAGCTGGCCGACGTCCGGGCCAGCGAGCTGCCCGCCCTGAAGGCCAAGGCGGAGCAGTCCGGCGCCCAGGAGGACGCCCAGGCCTACAACGACAAGGTCCAGATGTGCGAGCGGTTTGAGAAGAAGCTCCACGACCTGGAGCTGACGAGGATGATCTCCATCCAGATGGGCCCCCAGACCCGCCTGCTGCAGAACAACGACACGCTGATGGTGGAGAAGATCCAGTCCTCCCTGGTGAACACCATCCCCCTGTGGAAGAGCCAGATGGTGCTGGCCCTGGGCCTGGAGCACAGCCGTCAGGCCACCGCCGCCCAGAGCGCCGTCACGGAGATGACCAACGAGCTGCTGAAAAAGAACGCGGACATGCTGAAAATGGGCACCGTCCAGACCGCCAAGGAGGCGGAGCGCAGCATCGTGGACATCGAGACCCTCCAGCACACCAACCAGCAGCTGATCTCCACCCTGGACGAGGTGCTGAACATCCAGCGGGAGGGCGCCCAGAAGCGCCGGGAGGCGGAAGCCGAGCTGGGCCGCATCGAGGGGGAGCTGAAGCAGAAATTGATGGAGCTGCATAATTAAAGGGGGAGCAGGCTCCCCCTTTAGATCCTCCACCACCAGTGACACGGTCACTGGTGCCGGCGCCCAAGGCGCCTGGGGTATCGGAATTTTCGCCAGGTACACGCCCCGGCGAAAATGATTACATTTTCTTGATTTGCCTCCGGCAAATCAACTGGGGAAACCTAGGTTTCCCCTAGCCCCCTTCCGCTGCGCCTGCGGGCGCGGGGGTTCCATAGCCCCGCCGCCCGGCAAAAACCGGCCTGCGGGCGTGGGATATCTCCTATCTCATATCTCTTATCTTTTATCTTCACTCTCCACTCTTCAATCTCCACTCTGAATCAAAAAGGGTATGCCTATGAAAATTTTCCAAAAGCGCTCCGTCGCGGCCCTGGTGATGGTGCTGGCCATCGCAGCGGGGGTCTTCCTGGGTCAGGCCCGGAAGCCGGACGACACCAGCGCCCCCTCCACTGCCATCGTGGGCAGCTACACCTATGTCTACGACAACGCCCATGTCCTGACCGACAGGACCATGGAGCACATCGACGCCGTGAACGCGTCCCTGTTCGCCCAGACCGGGGCCCAGATCATGGTGGTGACGGTGAACACCACCGGCGGTACGGATATCATCGACTACGCCGCCGATTTGGGCAATGAGTACGGCGTCGGCTCCGCCGAGCGGGACAACGGTGTCGTGATGGTGCTGGCCCTGGACGACATCGCCCAGAACGGTTTGCAGGGCGACTACGGCGCGGCCTACGGCGACGGCCTGTACGACTACGGCGACCAGCTGAACAGCATCCTGTACTACTACATGGAGGACGACTTTGCCGCCGGGGACTACGACGCCGGCGTGGAGAAGACCTTTGACGCCTACATCGACTGGCTGGCGGAGTTCTACGACGTCACCGTCCGGGAGAACTATATCCCCGCCGTCCGGGAGACCTATTCCACCGCCGGCGGTTACCAGACCCAGAACAGCGGCTACATGGCCCCCACCGTGGGGATGCTGGCGCGGAATCTGGTGATGCTCCTGGTGGTGCTGTTCATCATCTGGATCATCCTGGACGCGGTGCGGTACAGCCGTTACCGCCGCCGTTACCTGATGCCCGGCATGGGGATCCCCACCCGGCGGTACTACCCCGTCTTCTGGGGCCGGCCCCGGCGGCGCCGTCCGCCCCCGCCCCCCAGGCCGCCCAGAAGCGGCCCCGGCGCGCCGCCGCCGCCCAGAGGCGGCTCCACCCGTCCGCCCACGCCGCCCCGCAGCAGCGGCGGCTCCCGGGGCGGAGGGATCTTTGGCGGCGGCACCTTCGGCGGCGGTTCCTTTGGCGGCAGCAGGCCGTCCGGCGGAAGCCGCGGCAGCTTTGGCGGAGGCGGCTCCTTTGGCCGCAGCTCCGGCGGTTCCCGGGGCAGCTTCGGCGGGGGAGGTTCCTTCGGCCGGGGCGGCGGAGGAAGCCGGGGCGGCTTCTCCGGCGGAGCCAGAGGCGGACGCCGGTAAAAGTGTATCAAAAGCAAGGCCACCCGAAAGCGGATGCTTTCGGTTGGCCTTTTTGCGTCACACGTTGTAGCGGAACTGGCGGATCAGGTAGTCCACATCGTCGTTGGCGGGGCCGTAGCTGGCAATCAGGAATTTTTGTATCTGCCGCAGAGACTCCTTGTCCGCCGAATCATTGGCGGCCTTGATGGCGGCTAAGTAGCGATTGTATTCACTGGATGGCATAGTGGACATAACTTTTTCTCCTTTTTAAATGTTTTTTAATTTGGGATGACACGCCGTGAAATCAATTGACATAGTTGGTTGATCAAAAGAACTTTCAGAAGGGTTCCATGTTAACATGGGAACATTGATGTAATGGGAAAGTAATTCCATATAAAGCACTTCTTTAAAAGCCTGTAAATCATACTGCGATTTAAAAAGATCATAGCCGTAAGCTGAATATGTTATGATTTTATCGTTAGCATAAGTAGTACGAATTTTTAGGGCGGTGTCTAGGAAAGAAATATACATGACATCCGATGAAGTGGAACTGATTTTTTTATCACTTATACGTTGTATATATGTATCAATTGTCAATATAAGATTGCTTTCTACAGCTTCCAGCAAAGGATGAGAGTGCATTTTTTCTTTTGATTTTTCCATCTCTCTTCTGATTATTTCATCACGCAAACGCTTTCCTTCGCGCTTTTGACGTTCTTGCTCTGCTCTTTGCTCTTCAACTTTTTCTAGTTGAGGCCTTATGTAAAAGAAATAAAAAAGCACTACAGTTATGAAGAAAAATTGTGCCACGTCTTATTCACCCCCCAAAATCTTATAGATATGTTTATACCACACTTTAAGAATAGAATCAAATCCTTTTGTATACTGTAAGATACAGAAAAGGAGTGCTGAAAGATATGCCAATAAGTTCTTGGGATTTGGGAAACGCCATCAGAACCGCTAGAATGAAAAAAGGTTACACACAGGAAACACTTTCCGAGCTTTTGGATATCACGCCCGGACATCTCCAACAGATGGAAGGCGGACGCCGCAATCCCTCTGTCCCCCTCCTGTTCCAGATGATGGAGCTTCTAGACTTCTCCGTGGACGCCCTGGTCTTCCCGGACCGTGCCGGGAGCGCCGTGCTCCACACCGACGGCCTGACGGACAGGCAGACCGAGGCCCTGGCCCGGCTCATCGACGCCATGAGAGAATAAACAGCGGTTTGAGACTGTACGCTCAAACCGCTGTTGTTTTTTATTTCCGCTTTTCCATGGTCAGCATCCCGTCGTCGCCCCGGACGCGGTAGCCGTTGGGATTCACATAGCCGATCTTCTCATAAAAATCCAGGGCGTTCACCGAGGAGGTCAGCCAGATCCGCCGGGCCGCCACGCACAGCGGGTCATCCTCCAGCGCCTGGAACAGCTGCCGTCCCAGCCCCCGGCCAATGGCCTCCGGCAGGAGGAACGCGGCGATGATCTCGCACTCCCGCTCCCCGGTGGACACCACCGTGCCGGTGCCCACGATCCTGCCGTCCTCCGTCATCACATAGGTGTGGCCCCCGGCGGCGATCTCCGCCACCGTCTCCGGGGTGTAGCGGTTATAGAGCCAGTCGATCTCGTCCTTGGGGCAGTAAGCGGCGTTGACCTCGATCAAGGTCCTTCGGAGCAGGACGGACAGCGCCGTCTCGTCTCCGGGAATATACATCCGGATCTCCGCCATGGCTCACACCGACAGGGAGTCCGCCAGCTCCAGCCCGGGGTTGTGCTTGGTCAAAAAGCCCACGCTCCACTCGCCGCCGAAGGCCACCAGCAGGCGGTCCTTGAAATCCTCCAGAATGGCGGAGCCGGTGCACAGCACCAGGTCCTCCGGCTTGCAGGGGCAGTTGGTGATGAGCCGCAGGTGGTCGTAGGGCAGGCCGGTCATATACAGATCCACGCCGTACTCGCTCTTCATCCGGTACTCGAACACGTCAAATTGCAGCGTGCCCACCACGCCCACGATGACCTCCTCCAGGCCCGCGCCGGGGATCTTGAAGATCTGGATGGCGCCCTCCTGGGCGATCTGCTCCGTGCCCTTGATGAACTGCTTGCGCTTCATGGTGTCCTTGGGGGAGACCCGCATGAAGTGCTCCGGCTCGAAGGTGGGGATGCCGGAGTAGCGGAATTTTTTGCCGGGCACGGTGATGGTGTCGCCGATGGAGAACAGGCCCGGGTCGAAGACGCCGATGATGTCCCCGGCGTAGGCCTCCTCCACGATCTCCCGCTCGGCGGCCATCATCTGCTGGGGCTGGCTCAGCCGCAGCTTCTTGCCGCTCTGGACGTGGAAATACTCGGTGTCCCGCTGGAACTTGCCGGAGCAGATGCGCATGAAGGCCAGCCGGTCCCGGTGGGCCTTGTTCATGTTGGCCTGGATCTTGAAGACGAAGGCGGAGAAGTCCGGGGAGAAGGCGTCGATCTCGCCGCAGTCCGCCACCCGGCTCAGGGGCGCGGTGGTCATGCGGAGGAACTCCTCCAAAAACGGCTCCACGCCGAAGTTGGTCAACGCCGAGCCGAAGAAAACGGGGGAGAGGGTGCCGCCGCGCACGGCCTCCATGTCGAACTCCCGGCCGGCCCCCAGCAGCTCCACCTCCTCCCGGAGGGCGGCGGCCTTCTGCTGGCCGATCAGGGTCTCCAGAGCCGGGTCGTCCAGCTCCACCTCGGTGACGGCGGCCTTTTTGGCGTGGCCCTCGCCCTCGAAGAACAGGATGCGGCGTTTCTCCCGGTCGTAGACGCCCTGGAACTCCTTGCCGCAGCCGATGGGCCAGTTGACGGCGTAGGTGTCGATGCCCAGCTCCCGCTCCACCTCCTCGCACAGGTCCAGGGGGTCCCGGGTCTCCCGGTCCATCTTGTTGATGAAGGTGAAAATGGGGATGTGCCGCAGGGCGCAGACCTTAAACAGCTTCCGGGTCTGGGGCTCCACGCCCTTGGCGCCGTCGATGACCATGACGGCGCTGTCGGCGGCCATCAGGGTGCGGTAGGTGTCCTCGGAGAAGTCCTGGTGGCCGGGGGTGTCCAGGATGTTGATGCAGTAGCCGTCGTGCTGGAACTGCATGACGGAGGACGTGACGGAGATGCCGCGCTGCTTTTCAATCTCCATCCAGTCGCTGGTGGCGGCCCGGGCCCGCTTGCCCTTGACCTCGCCCGCCTGGGCGATGGCGCCGCCGTAGAGCAGGAATTTTTCCGTCAATGTGGTTTTGCCGGCGTCGGGGTGGGAGATGATGGCAAACGTCCGCCGGCGGTTGATTTCTTCTTGCAGAGTAGGCATTGTAAAACCTCCAAATGGGGAAATATCGGGCCATCATCGACCCCGCGCCAAGCGGCGCGTCCAAGCATTTTGGCGGAGCCAAAATCTTGCCGCAGGGCGGATTCACTCCGCCCGAGGATGTTTGATCAGAAGGGCTCCCGGAAAAACCGTCAGGTTTTTCCGGGAAGGATGATGGCAAACGTCCGCCGCCGGTTGATTTCTTCTTGCAGGGTGGGCATAAAAGCGCCTCCCTGTTTCAAGATATATAGACTTAATCAATTTACCATACCCGGCAAAACTTTGCAAGGGCCCGCCTGCAGGCGGCGGCACTTTTTCCCTTCCTTGAAAATGCACCGCCGCTGTGATAGGATAGAACGGAAAGAAACCCGGAGAGGAGGCCCGCCGTGAAAAATTCTTCATCCCGCCCCCGGCGGACGGAGCTGGACACCCTGCGGGGTGTGACCCTGGTCAGTATGATCGCCTATCACGCCTGCTGGGACCTGGTCTACCTGTTCGGCCTGGACTGGCCCTGGTATCACGGCACCCTGGCCTACCTCTGGCAGCAGAGCATCTGCTGGACATTCATCCTCCTCTCCGGGTACTGCTGGCTCCTGGGCCGCCGCCACCTGCGGCGGGGGCTGACGGTCTTCGGCGGCGGGCTGCTGGTTTCCGCCGTCACACTGCTGGTGATGCCGGAGGACGGCATTTTCTGCGGCGTGCTGACCCTGCTGGGCACGGCGGCCCTCGTGACTATCCCCCTGGACCCGCTGCTGCGGCGCATTCCCGCCAGGGCGGGCCTGGCGGGGAGCTTCCTGCTCTTTCTGCTGCTGCGGGACGTGAACAGCGGGTGGCTCGGCTTTGAGGGCGTCCGCGTTCTGGCTCTGCCGGGATGGCTGTATCGAAACCTCTTTACCGCCTGCCTGGGCTTTCCCCCGGCGGGCTTCCGCTCCACGGATTATTTTTCCCTCTTCCCCTGGCTTTTTTTGTTCCTGACGGGGTATTTCCTTTACCGCCTGCGGCGGGAGGAGCCCACGCCCCTCCGCCTGCCGGTGGTCAGCGCCATGGGCCGCCGCTCCCTGGCGGTGTATCTTCTGCACCAGCCCCTGGTGTACGGCGCGCTGCTGGCGCTGACCGCGGTTTTGGAGCGGTGAGCGCAGGGCGTGGGCCCCGCGGAGGAGCTTCAGAACCGGCTGTGGAGGGCCGCCTGAGACGGCGGCCCTCCATCAGCTTGTCAAAGACCTCTGTTTGGAGAAAAAGTGTTCCGTTTCGCAAGGGGAGTACGAGGGGGCGGGAGCCCCCTCGTGTTGAATCGAATGCCTGCAAAAGGGCTGCGGCAGCAGGCATTTGCGCCGCATCGCGGCAGCTTTTTGGGCTGTGAAGCAGACAAAAAAGCGAGGCATTGTTCAGGCTGTCGAAAAAGTCCAACGGACTTTTTCGACAGCCTGGTGGAGGGCCGCCTGAGACGGCGGCCCTCCATGATTTTTGCGGCTCCCGCGGCCGCAAAAGCGGCGCGGCGGGAAAGCGGGCCGGCTTGACACGCAGGCCCGCTTTGCTATAATGAAAGCATCTCTTATTTTCAGGAGGGCGCTTGCATGGAGCGGACCAACATCATGCTGCAGGACACGGTCACGATGGACGAGCGCACCGGCGAACTGGTCATCATCGACCAGACCAGGCTGCCCGGTGAGACCGTATTTTTAAGGCTGTCGGGGGCGGAGGAGATCCACCGCGCCATCCGCACCCTGCAGGTGCGCGGCGCCCCGGCCATCGGCGTGGCGGCGGCCATCGGCATCTATGCGGCCTGCCGGCGGCTGCCGGACACGGATTACGAGCCCTTTGCCCGGGAATTTTTCAGGATCAGGGACTATCTGGCCGGCGCGCGTCCCACCGCCGTCAACCTGGTGTGGGCGCTGGAGCGCATGGGCCGCGTGGTGCGGGAAAATCCGGGCCGCGGCGCCCGGGAGCTGAAGGCCCTGCTGCGGGCCGAGGCCCTGGAGATCCGGGACGAGGATATCCGCGTGTGCCGGTCCATTGGGGAAAACGGCCTGACCCTGCTCCGGGACGGCGACGGCATTCTGACCCACTGCAACGCCGGGCAGCTGGCAACCACCCGCTATGGCACCGCCCTGGCGCCCATCCATGTGGGCAGGGAGCGGGGGATGCGCTTCCATGTGTTCACCGACGAGACCCGCCCGCTGCTGCAGGGCGCCCGGCTGTCCGCCTATGAGCTGGCGGCCGACGGCGTGGAGACGACACTGATCTGCGACAATATGGCGTCCTCCGTCATGGCCCGGGGCTGGGTGCGGGCCGTGCTGGTGGGCTGTGACCGGGTGGCGGCCAACGGCGACACCGCCAATAAGATCGGCACCTCCGGCGTGGCCATCCTGGCCAGACACTACGGCATCCCCTTTTACGTCTGTGCGCCCCTCTCCACCGTTGACATGGCCTGTCCGGACGGCGGCAGTATCGAGATCGAGCAGCGGGCGGCGGAAGAGGTCACGGAGCTGTGGTACGAAAAACGGATGGCGCCGGAGGGCGTGGAGGTGTACAACCCCGCCTTTGACGTGACGGACGCGGCGCTGATCACCGCCTTCATCACGGAGCGGGGCGTGATCCGCCCGCCTTTCGCGCCGGCCTTTCAGCGGCTGTTCGCAAAATAAACATGGAGAATGGGGGAAAACGGGCCATGGCTGCTCACGATACGGACGCACAGGCCAAAGCCCTGATCCTGGAGATCGGGCGGCGGATGTACGAGCGGCGGTATGTGTCCGCCAACGACGGAAATATCAGCATCCGGACGGAGCCGGAGCGGATCTGGGTGACGCCCGCAGGCGTCTCAAAGGGCTATATGACAGAGGAATTGCTGCTGTGCGTGGACCCGGAGGGCCGCGTGCTGGAGGGGACGGGAAAGCCCTCCTCCGAGCTCAGGATGCATCTGCGGGTCTACCGGGAAAACCCGGAGGTCCGCTGCGTGGTCCACGCCCACCCGGTGGCGGCCACCTCCTTCGCCATCGCCCGCATCCCGCTGGATGTGGCACTGATGACCGAGTCCGTCCTTGGCCTGGGCGTGGTGCCGGTGGCCGAATATGCCACCGCCGGAACGGAGGCGGTGGCGGATTCCGTCGCGCCGTACTGCCGGGACTATCACGCGGTCCTGCTGGCCAATCACGGCGCGCTGACCTGGGGAGAGGACGCCATGCAGGCGTACTACCGCATGGAGAGTCTGGAGTGCTGTGCGTCCGTTATGATGAATTTAGGGTATCTGGACCGTCCGGCGCAGGTCCTGCGCCGGAGCCAGGTGAACGAGCTTCTGGAAATCCGAAGAGGCCTGGGGGTGCATACCGGCGGAACGCCGCGCTGCGCGGAGGATCTGGAAACGGAGACCGCGCTGATCAGAAAGTGAGGCAGACCATGTTATTTTCCAATATCGACATTCTGGATGAGCAGCTGGAGCACCGCAGGGGGTGCTATGTGGGCGTCAGGGGGCAGAGGATCGCCTATATCGGGCGGGAGAAGCCCCGGGAGGATTTCGGCGAGGTCTACGACGGCGCGGGCCGCCTGCTGATGACCGGGTTTATCAATACCCACAGCCACTCCGCCATGACGCTGATGCGGGGCTACGCGGAGAATCTGGCCCTCTCCGACTGGCTGAACCGCCGCATCTTTCCCTTTGAGGCGAAGCTGGATGAAGAGGCCATTTACAACGGCGTCATGCTGGCGGCGGCGGAGATGCTCCGCTTCGGCATCGTGTCCACCACGGATATGTATTTCAACATTGCCGCCGCCAGCCGCGCCGTGCTGGACTCCGGCGTCAAGATGAACTTCGGCCTGGGCCTGACCTGCTTCGACGGCCGGGGGGCTAGGGAGCTGCCCATGGGCCGGGAGCTTCTGGAGGCGCTGCCCCGGTATCAAGACGGGGGAGACGGGCGGTTTCGGCTGGATGCCGCGATCCACGCGGAATACACCTCCACCCCCAGAGTCGTGGAGGACATGGCGGCCATCGCGAAGGAGCACGGGCTGAACCTCCAGGTCCATCTCTCGGAGACCCGGGACGAGCAGGAGGCCTGCAAGCGGCGCCACGGGGGCAGGACCCCCGCCCGGTATTTCTATGACGCCGGCGTGTTCGACGTCCCCGTCACCGCCGCCCACTGCGTCTGGCTGGAGGGGGACGACTTTGACATCCTCCGGGAGAAGGACGTGACGGCGGCCTGCTGCCCGGTCAGCAATCTGAAGCTGGCCAGCGGCTTCTGCCCGGCGCCCCGCCTGCTGGAGGCGGGCGTCCGCGTGGGGCTGGGCACGGACAGCGTGGCCAGCAACAACAGCCTGAACATGCTGGAGGAGATCAAGCTGTTCGCGACGCTGTTCAAGGCCAGCACCGGCGACCCCACCGCCATCACGCCGAAGCAGGCCCTTTACGCGGCCACCAGGGCCGGTGCCCTGGCCCAGGGCCGTCAGGACTGCGGCGTGCTGAAGGTGGGCAGCCGGGCGGATCTGATCGTGCTGGATCTGCGGCAGCGCCCCTATCTGCGCCCCTGCCACGACATGGTGAACAACGTGGTGTTCTCCGCCCAGGGGACGGACGTCTGCCTGACCATGGTGGACGGCCGGGTCCTGTACCGGGACGGCGCGTATACCACCCTCGACCCGGAGGCGGTGGCGCGGAACGCGGAACAGTCCGTTGAAAAGATTCTGCGCCAGCTGTAAGGGCGGCCCGTCCGGAACTGTATGAAAGTGACTGCTGTGATATGAAACGAATCTGTATAGGCATCCTGGCCCACGTGGACGCCGGCAAGACCACCTTGTCCGAGGCCCTGCTGTACCGCGGCGGCGCCATCCGCCGCCTGGGCCGGGTGGACCACCGGGACGCCTTTCTGGACACCGACGCCATCGAGCGGGAGCGGGGCATCACCATCTTCTCCAAGCAGGCGGTGTTCACCCTGGGGGATACGGAGGTGACCCTTCTGGACACCCCGGGCCACGTGGACTTCTCCGCCGAGGCGGAGCGGACCCTCCGGGTACTGGACTGCGCCGTGCTGGTCATCAGCGGCACCGACGGCGTCCAGGGCCACACCCGGACGCTGTGGCGGCTGCTGGAGCGGTACGGCGTGCCGGTGTTTTTGTTCGTCAACAAAATGGACCTGGCGGGGGCCGACAAGCCCGTCCTGCTGGCGGCCCTGAAGCGCCAGCTGGACGGCGGCTGCGTGGACTTCACCGCCCCGCCGGAGACGCTGGCGGAGGAAGCCGCCGTCTGTGACGAGGAAGTTTTGGAGCGGTATCTGGAGACGGGAGAGGTCACCGACGGCGGCATCTCCCGGATGATCGGGGAGCGGAAACTGTTCCCCTGCTTCTTCGGCTCCGCCCTGAAGCTGGAGGGCGTGGACGCGTTTTTGGAGGGCCTGGAATGGTACGCCCCAGTGCCGTCCTATCCGGCGGACTTCGGCGCCCGGGTGTTCAAGATCGCCCGGGACGGCCAGGGGGCCCGCCTGACCTATCTGAAGATCACCGGCGGTGCCCTGCGGGTGAAGGACGTCCTCACCAACCGCCGCCCGGATATGCCGGAGGAGCAGATCTGGGAGGAGAAGGCGGACCAGCTCCGGGTCTACTCCGGCGCGAAATTCCGCCCGGTGGAGGAGGCCCCCGCCGGCTCCGTAGTGGCGGTGACGGGCCTGAGCCGCACCGTCCCCGGCGAGGGGCTGGGCTTCGAGACCGCCTGGGCAGGCCCGGTTTTAGAGCCGGTTTTGACCTATCAGGTGGAGCTGGCCGACGGCACGGACCCCCACACGGCCCTGCTGCGGCTGCGGCAGCTGGAAGAGGAGGATCCCCAGCTCCACATCGTCTGGAACGAGGCCTCCCGGGAAATCCACATCCAGCTCATGGGCGAGATCCAGCTGGAGATCGTCCAGCGCCTGATCCGGGAGCGCTTCGGCATGGAGGTGTCTTTCGGCACGGGGGCCATCTGCTATCGGGAGACCATCGCGGAGGCGGTGGAGGGCATCGGCCATTTCGAGCCCCTCCGCCACTACGCGGAGGTCCACCTGCTGCTGGAGCCCGGCCAGCGGGGCAGCGGCCTGCGGTTTGAAACGGCCTGCCCGACGGATATGCTGGATCTCAACTGGCAGCGCCTGATCCTGACCCATCTGCGGGAAAAGCCCCATCTGGGGGTCCTCACCGGCTCCCCCATCACCGATATGAAGATCACCCTGGTGGCGGGTCGCGCCCATATCAAGCACACCGAGGGCGGCGACTTCCGCCAGGCCACCTATCGGGCGGTGCGCCAGGGGCTGATGCAGGCGGAGAGCGTCCTGCTGGAGCCCTGGTACGACTTCCGCCTGGAGCTGCCCGCCGACCAGGTGGGCCGGGCCATGGGCGATTTGCAGCGGATGAACGGGGAGACCGCTCCGCCGGAGACCTTCGGCGACGAGACCGTCCTCACCGGCTCCGCCCCGGTGGCGGCCCTGCGGGACTACGCCCGGGAGGTCACCGCCTACACCCGGGGCCGGGGCCGCCTGCTGTGCCAGCCGGGGGGCTACCGCCCCTGCGCCGACGCCGCGGCGGTCATCGAGGCCATGGGCTACGACCCGGAGCGGGACGTGGACAACCCGCCGGACTCCGTGTTCTGCGCCCACGGCGGGGGCTACACGGTGAAGTGGGACCAGGTGCCCCAGCATGCCCATGTGGACAGCGGCCTGCGCCTGCACGCCCCGGGGCCGGAACAGGAGGAAACGCCCCAGACCCGGCGGACCACCACTTACGCGGGTACGGTTGAGCAGGATAAAGAGCTGCAGGCCATCTTTGAGCGGACCTACGGCCCAGTCAGGCGCCCCGCCTTTGTTCCGCCCAGAGAGCCGAAGCGCGCCCCCGCCGCCCCGGCGGACAAGCGCCCCATCGCTCTCCGGCCCTCCGGCCCGGAATACCTGCTGGTGGACGGCTACAACATCATCTTCGCCTGGGACGAGCTGAAGACCATCGCCCGGGACAACCTGGACGCCGCCCGCAAGGCCCTGTGCGACCTGCTGTGCAACTACCAGGGCTATCAAAAGTGCGTGGTCATCGCCGTGTTCGACGCCTACAAGGTCAAGGGCGGCCTGGGCTCCGTGGAGAAGTACCACAACATCCACGTGGTCTATACCAAGGAGGCGGAGACGGCGGACGCCTACATCGAGCGGGCCACCTACGAGATCGGGAAGCAGCACCGGGTGAAGGTGGCCACTTCCGACGGCCCGGAGCAGCTCATCATCCTGGGCCACGGCGCCCTGCGGATGTCCGCTTCCAATTTCCACGAGGAGATGGAGCAGGTCCAGGGCCGGATCGCGGAGACGCTGCGGAAAAACAACCAAAGGCAGAAAAACGGCGCGGTCCGGGCCGCCATGGAAAAGGCCCTGGACAGAGAGGAGAAGTGATCCCATGCTGACGATCTTGACCGCCCTGGCGGCCCTGTCCGCCTGCACTGCCGCCCGGTGGTATCTGGACCGCACCAGCCGCCGGGAGACGGAATACGCCGGGGGCCGCCTCCGCCTACGGGCCATGTGGAACGGAGGCGCGGCCTTCGGCCTGCCCATCCGAAAAGCGGCTCTGCCGGCGGCCTCCCTTGCCGCCCTGGGGATGCTGTGGACCCAGCGCCGCAGAAGTCCTGTGGGCGTGGGGCTGTCTTTGGGCGGTGGTCTCAGCAACCTGCTGGAGCGGCTGCGCCGGGGGAGCGTATACGACTACATCCAGTTCCCCAAAGCGCCGGGGCGCCTGAAGCGGTATGTGTTCAATCTGGCGGACTTCGCCATTCTGCTGGGCGGCGTGTGTCTGGCCCTCCGACGGAAAAAGCGGTGATAAAAAGGGATGCCCCCGGGCATCCCTTTCAGCCTTTTCAAAAACCTCTGTTTGGAGAAAAAACGTTCCGTTTCGCAGGGGGAGTACGAGGGGGCGGGAGCCCCTTCGTGTTAAATCGAATGCCTGCAAAAGGGCTGTGACAGCAGCCCGTTGCCCCGCAAAGAGGGAGCTTTTTGGGCTGCGAAGCAGACCAAAAAGCGAGGCATTGTTCAGGTTGCTGAAAAAGCCCAGCGGACTTTTTCAGCGGCCTGAAAGGGATGCCTGGGGGCATCCCTTTTTGCTGCTTTGACAGCGGCTCCGGCTATGCCGGGGACAGAGGGCGGAAACGGCTTCGTGATAGCCGTAGGGCGCGACGACCCGGCGCGCCCAGTGGTCGCGCCCTACAGGAGGCAATCCGCATCCGGCGGGAAAATTTTTGCCCCGCCGAAAAAAACCGGCCGGTTCATTCGTGTTTAGAGTGAAGGGAGTGAGGAACATGGTTCCATTTGCTAGCGATGAAACCATCAGCCGCATTGTGACGGAGTACAGCCCCATGCTGCTGCGGCTGGCCTGCACCCGCCTGGATGACGCCGCCGATGCGGAAGATGCGGTTCAGGAGACCTTTTTAAAGCTTCTGACCGCCCGCCCCGCGTTCCGGGACCCGGAGCACGAAAAGGCGTGGCTCATCCGGACGACCCTTCACCGCGCCAGCGACATCCGCAGGGCGGCGGAAAAGCGGAACGTCCCCCTGGAGGCGGCGGCCCAGGCCGCCGCGCCGGAGGGGACAAGGGAGCTCCTATCCGCCGTCCGCGCCCTGCCGGAGAAGTACAGCGCGGTCATCCACCTCTACTATTACGAGGGGTATTCCATCAAAGAGATCGCCAAACTGCTGGGCGCGCCCGCCCCCACGGTGGGCACCCGCCTGGCCCGTGGCCGGGAGCGGCTGCGGCAGATGCTGAAGGAGGAAGACTGATGAACCGTGAGGAATACCGCAAGGCATTTGACCAAATCTCCTTTTCCACGGACTTTCAGGCGCGGACGGCGGCGCTGCTGCAAACCCATGCCCGTGAACTGGAAAAGGAGAAACCGAATATGCATTTCAAGAAAACCCGGAAACTGGCGGTGCTGGTCGCCGCCGCCGTGGCCGTGCTGGCCGTGTCCGTGTCCGCCGCCGTGCTGTGGCTCAGTCCGTCCCAGGTGGCGGAGGAACTCAGCGACCCCCTGCTGGCCCAGGCCTTTGCCGGGGGAGACGCCCTGATTCTGAACGAGACGGTGCAGTCCGGGGACTACACCATTACCCTGGGCGGCCTGGTGTCCGGCGAGGGGATCTCCCGCTGGTGCGACAGCGCCGACGGCAGCCGCACCTATGCCGTGGTGTCCGTGGCCCGCACCGACGGCACGCCGCTGACGGACGAGAATTTCGACATCCTCGGCGGGGGAACCTTTGCCGTCAGTCCCCTGGTGGCGGGTTATGCCCCCCAGGTGGTGAACAGCTGGACCCTGGGCGGCGGATGCAGCTCTTTCCTGGAAAACGGCGTGGCCTACTATGCCCTGGACACGCAGGACATCCAGATGTTCGCCGGCCACACCGTGTATCTGGCGGTGTATCAGGGCTTCGTGCCCTCCTATAACGAATTTTCCGTGGCGGAGGACGGCGCCTATTCCCTGCGTGACGGTGTGACAGGCGCGCTGTTCACCCTGCCCCTGGACGAGAGCCTGGCCGACCCGGAGGCCGCCCAGGCGTTCGTGGAGGGCACCGGCATGAACTATGTGCCCATGACCGATGCGGAGCTGGCCGCCCTGCCGGAGTCGGAGGATCCCGCTGTTACCGAAACCGAGGATGAGGACGGCGAAAAGCGCCTCACCATCGGCGGCTCCGCCGCCCAGACGGACGGAGAGCTGGAGCCCTTTACCGCCGAGTCCTTCAAAACCTACATGGCCGGGGAGACGGAGCGGCTGAAGCGGCAGCTGGCTGATGGCGTCCTCTCTCAGGAGACCTATGACAAGACTGTGGCAGAGCTGGAGGAGACCCTGGCGGGCCTGGAGGACGGCACCCTGGCCGCCTTTTTGGACGGGGATGCCCTGGTGACCGGCACCGCCTCCGGCGGCGGATATGACTTCCGGTACGGCAAAACGGAAGATGGCGGCGTGGGCGTCACCATCACCGACGCCAAGTAAATCAGATACAAAGCGCCGTAGAGAAGACGGAGGGACGACCCTCCGTCTTCTTTTTTTTGCCCCACCCCCTTGACAAATCCTCCTTGCGGTGTTATTTGTATTAATAAATTAATACACCAGTACAATGATACAAATAAGAGGAGGAATCGATATGTCTCTGCTGGAAGTACGGCATCTGCAAAAAATCTACACCAACCGCTTCGGCGGCCATCAGGTCCAGGCCCTGGCCGATGTGGAATTCTCCGTGGAACCGGGGGAGTACGTGGCCATCATGGGGGAGTCCGGCTCCGGCAAGACCACCCTGCTGAATATCCTGGCGGCCCTGGACCGCCCCACCGCCGGGGAGGTGCTGCTGAACGGACAGCCCCTGTCCGCCGTCCGGGAGCGGGACCTGGCAGCCTTCCGCCGGGCCCACCTGGGCTTTGTGTTCCAGGACTTTGATCTGCTGGACACCTTTTCCCTGCGGGACAACATCTTTTTGCCTCTGGTGCTGGCGGGGAAGGACTACGCCGCCATGGAGCGGAAGCTATCGCCCATCGCGGCCCGCCTGGGCATCACGGACCTGCTGGACAAATACCCCTACGAGGTCTCCGGCGGCCAGAAGCAGCGGACGGCGGTGGCCCGGGCCCTGATCACGGACCCGGAGCTGGTGCTGGCCGACGAGCCCACCGGCGCCCTGGACTCCCGGTCCGCCGACAGCCTGCTGGAGCTGTTCAGGGAGATCAACCGGGCGGGGCAGACCGTCGTCATGGTGACCCACAGCATCAAGGCCGCCAGCCACGCGGGCCGGGTGCTGTTTCTGCGGGACGGCCGGGTCTATCACCAGCTGGAGCGGGGGAGCGAGAGCCGGGAGAGCCAGTTCCGCCGCATCTCCGACGTGCTCACCCGCCTGCCTCAGGGAGGTGCCGTCCATGCGTAACGCCGGATTTTTCCCCCGTCTGGCCCTGGTGAACCTGGTTCGGAACGGGCGGTTTTACGGGCCGTACCTCCTCTCCTGCGGGGCGGTGGCCGCCATGTACTACATCCTGCGTTTCCTCACCTGGCATGAGGCCCTGGCCGCCGTCCGGGGGGCGGCCTATCTGCAGGTGATGATGTCCATTGGCTGCTTTGTGGTGTCCCTGTTCTCCGCCGTCATCCTGCTGTACGCCGACAGCTTTGTCATGAAGCGGCGGCAGCGGGAGCTGGGGCTTTACAACATCCTGGGCCTGGAAAAGCGCCACATCGCCGCCATGTGCTTTTGGGAGACGCTGTACTGCGCCGCTGTCTCCATCCTGGGAGGCATCCTGGCAGGGATCCTGCTGTCCCGGGGGATGCTGTGGTGCGTGGTCAGGCTGCTGCGGCTGCCGGTGGAGATCCGCTTCTCTGTCAGCGGAAAGGGATGCCTGGAGACGGCGGCGCTGTTCGGCGTCCTGTTTGCCCTGACCCTGGCGGTGAACCTCTTCCGGGTGGGCCGGGCCCGGCCCGTTGAGCTGCTCCGCGGCGGCGCGGTGGGGGAGCGGGAGCCCAAGACGAAGCGCCTGCTGACCGCCGTGGGCCTTCTGGCCCTGGGAGCGGGCTACTGCATCGCCCTGACCACCGAAGATCCGGTGGCGGCGCTGGAGCTGTTTTTTGTGGCGGTGCTGCTGGTGATGATCGGCACCTACTGCCTGTTTACCGCCGGTTCCGTGGCCCTGCTGAAGCGGCTGCGGGCGGACCGGGGCTTTTACTACCAGCCCCGGCACTTCACCGCCGTCTCCGGATTGCTGTACCGGATGAAGCAGAACGCCGTGGGCCTTGCCAACATCTGCATCCTGTCCACCATGGTGCTGGTGACGGTGTCCGCCACGGCGTGCCTGTACCTGGGGATGGAGCACACCCTGGACCGGGCTTACCCCCATGACATCCAGGTCACCCAGGACCTGGACCGCCAGCCGGGAGACCCGGCGGAGACCCTGGAGACGGTGCGCGCCGCCCTGACCTCCGCCGGGGCGCGGGTGAAGACCCTGGATTGGTACACCGGCGTCTCTTTCTCCGGCGGCTACGGCGGCAATACGCTGGCCCTGGAAGGAGGCGGTGACGTCCAGGTGGAGCTGGTGACGGCGGCGGACTACAGCCGCCTGACCGGGCGGGAGATCACCCTGGCCGACGGGGAGGTCCTGGCTTATTCCGACGGCCTGACCCTGCCGGAGACCTTCTACATCGGGGATCTGCCCCTCCGGGTGGCGGAGCGGCTGGACAGCTTCGCCGCCCAGGGCGGCACGGCCATGGTCTCCAATGTCCAGACCCTGGGACTGGTGGCGGAGGAGGAGACCCTGGAGCGTATTGCCGCCCTGGCACCGGAGAAAAGCCGCCAGTTCCGCGTCCAGATCGACCTGGAGGGCAGCGACAATGAAAAACTGGCCTGGGCGGAGGCGCTGTCAGGGGCCTCCGGCGGAGCTTTCCGTGTTGCCGGCCGCCAGGACAACGCCCGGGACCTGTACGCTATGTACGGCGGCTTTTTGTTCACCGGCCTGTTCCTGGGGGCATTGTTCCTGCTGGCCACGGTGCTCATCATCTGCTACAAGCAGATCTCCGAGGGCTATGAGGATCAGCGCCGCTATCAGATCATGGGCCGGGTGGGCATGAGCCCCCGGGAGATCCGGTCCTCCGTCAACAGCCAGGTGCTGCTGGTGTTCTTCCTGCCCCTGGCGGCGGCGGGGCTGCACATCCTGGCGGCCTTCCGCATGCTGTGCTGCCTTTTGGAGCTGTTCGGCCTGGACAACGTGGGCCTGTTTGCCCTGTGCACGGCGGGGAGCCTGCTGGCGTTTGCGCTCATCTACGCCCTGGTGTATGCCCTGACGGCCCGCACCTACGGCCGCATCGTGGGCGGAACGGCGCTGGCCTGAAAATTCCGTGCAACAAAACCGCCCGCTGTGCGTCTTATAGGCAGAGAAACTGGTGCTTGACAAACTGTATTAACTGTACTATTATGATTAATACAGTTAAGAAAAAATACAAGAGGATCTGAAGAAATCCCTCCATCAACATCGTTATAGAGAACAGACGGCAAGAAACGAGGAACGGCTTATGAAAATCCTGATTACATCCGACTGGTACAGCCCCGCTGTCAACGGCGTGGTGACCTCGGTGAAAAACCTCCGGCGGGAGCTGGAGCGCCGGGGCCACGAGGTCCGGGTGCTGACATTGTCCCAGAGCCGCCGCTCCTGGTCCAGGGACGGCGTGACGTATCTGGGCTCCGTGGCGGCAGGGCTGGTGTACCCCGGCGCCCGCCTGCGGACGGCCCTGGCGGGGAAGTGGGTGCGGGAGATCGTGGCCTGGGGGCCCGACGTGGTCCACTCCCAGTGCGAGTTCTCCACCTTCTTTCTGGCCTGCCGCATCGCGGAGGAGCTGGACGTGCCCCTGGTCCACACCTACCACACGGTCTACGAGGACTACACCCATTATTTCTCCCCCAGCGTCCGCTTTGGGAAAAAGGCGGTGGCGGTGTTCTCCCGCTGGGCGGCGTCCCACACCGACTGCCTGATCGCCCCCACCGGAAAGGTGCGGCTGCTGCTCCAGAGCTACGGCGTGGACCGCCCGGTGTTTGTGGTGCCCTCCGGCATCGACCTGCGGCGCTTTTCCGGCGAGCCGGATCCCTGGCGGCTGGCGGTGCTGCGCTCCAGCCTGGACATCCCCCAGGACCGCCTGATCCTGGTGTCCGTGGGCCGGCTGGCGGAGGAGAAAAATATCGATGAGCTGCTGCGCCTCCGGGCCGCCCTGGGCGGCAGCGCCGTGACCCTCCTGCTGGTGGGGGACGGCCCGGACCGCCCCCGGCTGGAGCGTCTGGCGGCGGAGCTGGGGCTGACGGCCCCCGACGTGGTTTTCGCCGGCATGGTGCCGCCGGAGCAGGTGGCGGACTGGTATCAGCTGGGGGATCTCTTCGTCAGCGCCTCCACCAGCGAGACCCAGGGCCTGACCTATGTGGAGGCCCTGGCCGCCGGCGTTCCCGCCCTGTGCCGGGCGGACCCCTGCCTGACGGAGGTCGTCCGGGACGGCGAAAACGGCTGGCAGTACCGGGATGAGGCGGACTTCCTGCAAAAGCTGGATCTGTTCCTCTCCCAGCCCCACCGCCGCCGGCAGCTGGCCCAAAATGCCCGCCGCACCGCCGAGCCCTTCTCCGCGGAGCGCTTCGCGGAAAGTGTGGAGGCCATCTACCAAGAGCAGATCCAACGCCACGACGCCCGCTCCCAAAGGGAGGTCTCCGCATGACCCGGCCCGTGGAAAAAACCGTCCTGCGGCTGGCCTCCCTCACCGGATTCGCCCTCTGCGTGCTGGCGGCCCTGTGGGGCTGGCGGACGGGGGTGCTGACCTCCCAGGAGCGGATGGAGGCCCTGGTGGCCAGCTGCGGCCCGGCGGGGGCGCTGCTGTTCACCGTCTTTCAGGCGGTGCAGGTAGTGGTGCCCATTCTCCCCGGCGGCCTGGGGTGCCTTGCGGGGGTGCTGCTGTTCGGGCCGGCCCGGGGCTTCGTCTATAACTATGTGGGCATCTGCATCGGCTCCCTTATCGCCTTCGCCGTGGCCCGAAACTGCGGCAAGCCCCTGCTGTCCCTGCTGTTTTCAGAGCGGACCATCCAAAAATACGGCCGCTGGGCGGAGGAGCGGGACCGCTTCGCCCGCCTGTTTGCCCTGGCCATTTTCCTGCCGGTGGCGCCGGACGACTTTTTGTGCTATCTGGCGGGCACCACGGATATGTCCTGGCGGCGGTACACCGCCATCATCCTGCTGGGCAAGCCCTTTGCCATCGCGTTGTACAGCCTGGGCCTGACGCTGGTGTGGAGGGCTATTGTGTAAAGGAGAACGCCATGTCAATCTATATCTATCGCGGCGGTGAGAGATTGGTGGGCAAAAGCGGCGTGGGACAGGCCATCCGCCACCAGACCGAATGCCTGGAGCGCTGCGGCGTCCCCGTGGCGGACCGCTGGCGGCCGGATGTGGATGCCGTCCACATCAACACCGTCCTGCCGGACTCCGTGCTGACGGCGCTGGCCGCCCGTCTCCGGGGAAAACGGGTGGTGTGGTACGGCCACTCCACCATGGAGGATTTCCGCCACTCCTTCCGGGGCTCCGACCTGCTGGCGCCCCTGTTCCGCCGCTGGATCCTGTTCTGCTACGGCCTGGGGGACGTGGTGGTGACGCCCACGGACTACTCCAGGGCGCTGCTGGAGGGGTACGGCCTGAAGCGCCCGGTGTATGCGCTTTCCAACGGCGTGGACACCGCCTTTTTCCGGCCCGACCCCGCCCTGCGGGCGGGGTTCCGGCGGCGGTACGGCCTCCGGGAGGGGGAGCGGGCCGTTGTCTCCGTGGGCCACACCATCGCCCGCAAGGGGCTGCCGGACTTTCTGGCACTGGCCCGGCGAATGCCCGCCGTCCGCTTTCTCTGGTTCGGCTGGACGGATCCCCGGCTGCTGCCCCGGGACATCCGGGACGCCATGGACGGTGCCCCGGCCAACGTGTCCTTCCCCGGCTTCGTGGACCGGGAGCGGCTGCGGGAGGCCTACTGCGGCGCGGACGCCTTTGCCTTCCTGAGTCATGAGGAGACCGAGGGCATCGTGGTGCTGGAGGCCCTGGCCTGCGGCATCCCCACGGTGGTGCGGGACATCCCAGTGTATGACGGCTGGCTGGAGCAGGGCAAAACTATATACAAAGCGTCGAATCTGGACGAATTTCAACAGACCGTAGAGGGACTTTTGGACAGGACCCTGCCGGATCTGACGGCGGCGGGCCGCGCCCTGGCGGAGACGCGGAGCCTGGAGGCCGTGGGTGTCCGCCTGCGGGAGATCTACCGGCGCCAGCGCATCCTGCCGCCCCTGCCGGATCCCCTTCCCCGGCGGCAGGCCCGGGTGTAATAAAAGGCGGCGCCCCCTGTTTGGAGAAAAAGCGAGGCATTTTTCAGGCTGCCGGGAAAGTCCAGCGGACCTTCCCGACAGCCTGAAACGGCGCACGGCCAAAGGCCGTGCGCCGTTTCATGGTTTGGCATCCGGTTTTGTCAGGTCCCGGCCCTTGCCAGAGCGCTGCCCTCAGTGTACCTCACTGGGGTCGTCCGCGTCCTCCGGCAGATCGGGAAAGCGGCTGTCCGGCACGGAGTCCGCCGGTTCCTCCACCCTCTGCCCGCTGACCTTCTCGTGGGTGCGCCAGGTGGAGGTGTCGATGGGCTGGTCCTCCTCAAACAGGTCGTAGTAATCCTCGTCCCGCAGCTTGGGCCGGCGGTGCCGGGCAATGGCCGTGATGGTAGGGTAGAGGACGATGGCGATAAGGCCGCCGGAAAACCCGTTGTTGTAAAGGTTCAGCCCCGCCACCGGCCCGCCGGTCTGCAAGACCAGGGCGGAGTGGATGAAGCCCGCCAGAATGCCGTAGGGCCACCCGAAGTGCCCCGCGATGGGGGCCAGGGTGGTGCCGAACAGCCCCGCCAGCTGGAGAGAGGGGTAGTCCGGCGTATAGTGCATGCCGTAAGCCCCCAGGGCGATGCCCGCCATCACGGGGACGATGTTGAAGGCATGCTTACCGAAGGCGGAAAAGCCCATAATGGTGAAAATGCCCCCCAGGGTGGGGCCGTTGAGGTCGCCCCCCACGATAAAGACATACGCCATGCCCAAAAGGCCGTTGACGCCCATGTTGACCAGCACCGGCCCCGCGCCGAACATGCGCAGATAATCGCTGGGCGCCCGCCCGGTGGTGGACAGCAGCCGCCGGTATCCGGCCCACACCGCCCAGGGCGGGGCGCCGGTGGCGAACAGCCCTGTCAGGATGGCCGCGGCGCACAGCACCCCCAGCACGATGGCAAAAGTGCCGTTGTACCCCTCCGCCCAGTAGAGGGCGGAATCCGGGTGGTCGCCGAAGGCGGTGAGGATGGGCACGATCATCATGGCCAGCAGCCCGCAGGCGAAGCCCATGTTGTAAAGATTCATGCCGTTTTGGATCTTGTATGTATAGGCGGACAGGGAGGGCAGCACAAAGCCGATGACAATGCCGGTGAGGATGCCCAGGGGCAGGCTGGCGTGGATGCTGCCCAGGGCCATATAGCTGACCATGGGCGCCAGGGAGGTGGCCAGCAGGGCCACGGAGGCGTACTTGGCAAAGGGCTCCTTCTGGTACTTGGCGTACAGCCAGGTGCCCAGGATGATGGGCCAGATGTTGAACACATTCTTGCCGAACAGGGAGAAGCCCGCCATCAGCCCCATCTCCACGATGGTGAAGCCGTTGAAGGGGTCCCCGGACAGCTTGATGATGAGAATGGACAAAATGGTGACCAGCCCGGAATTGATCAGGGTGGCCCCCACCCCGGCGATGTACACATAGTCGGTGATCAGCAGATCCTGCATGGTGACGATGTGATACAGCCCCGGCAGGATATTGGCCGGGTCGTCCAGCAGGACGCCCAGCAGCATCATGACGCAGGACACCGCGATGGTGCCCGGAAAGATCTTTTCGTATCGGTTGTGCAACAGACCGCCTCCCCTGTCCGTGTTGTCTTTCTGCATTTGATTATAGGGGGAAACCCACGGGAGGGCAAGGGAAAATTTACGGAAAATTTGCGAAAAATTTGCACGGCCCCTCCTCCGCCCGCCTGCTTTTGGGAAAATCCTCCGCCCGCCGCATGGGTTTTCCCTTGACGGCGGCCCGCCGGGGTTGTATGGTATTGGAAAAGGGGCCAGGCCCCAAAACGAACAGGAGGATATATACCCATGGGCTGCTTTTACTGTGACGAGCATCACGAGGGCCGGGAGGCCATTATGTTTAAGGTCGGCGAGATGAAGGCCGGCGTTCTCTACTTATTCAAGGACCAGGCCCACAAGGGCCGCTGCGCCCTGGCGCTGAAGGACCACAAGAAGGAACTGTGCGAGTGCGATCCCCAGGAGCTGGCGGACTTCGCCGACGATCTGGCCCGGGCCTCCGGCGCCGTGAAGGAGCTGTGGGGCTGCACCAAGATCAACCTGGGCTCCTTCGGCGACACCAATCCCCACCTGCACTTCCACATCGTCCCCAAGTACGAGGGGGGCTTTGAGTTCGGCGGCGCCTTCGCCATCACCAATCCCCAGCCCGTCCTGCTGAGCGACGGGGAGTATCAGGAGATGATCGCGGCGCTGAAAGCCAAGCTGGGCATCTGAGCATCCCTGCCTCCAAACCGGAGACGGCACAGCCGTCTCCGGTTTTTTTGCCGCGCGCCGATGCGCCCGCATTTATAGATATTCTTTTAAATTTTCCAATACGATTCGATATCCCGCCGGAAACATGTGCGCTCCGTCAAATGTCAGCTCCTTTCGCAAATTTCCCGCCTTGTCGGTTAGGCCGCGATTGACATTGATGAATTGGCAGCCGTATTTTTCCGCCAGCTTTTGGACTTTTTGGCTGGCGGATTTAAAAATATCATTGTTCCTGGTTTGGAAAAGGGAATCATGGCCCTCTTTGCTTTCCCCAAAGTCATCCACTGTGTTTACCGGATAATAAGCCATGACATACACCGCCGTGTCAGGCAGCTTTTCCTTGATCCTTCGCAGTATTTCATCATAATTTCCCAAGAACACCTGCTCCGGCACACAAAATCCGATATCATTGCTTCCGATGTTGATAAAGATTTTGCTTGGCTGCAGGTCAAATATAAGCGTGTCCATATGGTCCAATACATCCTGCGTGGTCGTTGCGCGGACACCGCGATTGTAGATCAACTTGTCCAGGGCCAGGCCCTTTTGCAGTTCCTCGATGGGGAAAATTTCCATAAGAGAGGAGCCGACAAAAACGATCTGCCCCTTTTTGGCGGTTTTATTTTGTTCGGAATAAGTTTTTCTGATCTGATCCTGAAGCTCTGAAATACCGGGATATAAATTGGTCAGTCTCTCAGTTTCTTCCAGCATAGCGAAATCTCCTCTATTTACTAACATAAAAGCTAATTCTATTAGCTTTTTGTGTGAAATATAAGCCCACAGCATGATTTGTGGACTTATTTCCAAATATTTTCTAAATTTATGAGTTTTTCCTGAATCCGGACATAGGCCTTTGCGTCCTCTTCTCCCAGCGCCTCCAATATTTTGGCGGTGGATTGAAGCAGCGCCGCTCTGCGCTCCCCGACAAGAGTGATCCCCTTTTCGGTCAATTTTACGATTGCCTGACGGTGGTCAAGGGAGTCTTTCGTTTTGGTGATCAATTCTTGTGCTTCCAGGGATTTCAGAATAGCCGCGATTCTTGCGGTCGTCAGCTTGACGGCCTTGCTGATATCTTTGGGATAGGCCTCATTTCCGTTTGCCGATAAATAGTTTAAAACGAAAACCTCTCCCTGGCCCATTTGAGAAATGGAACGGTCTATTTTGGTTCGCGGCGCTTTTGCGCGCAAATCAATAAGCTGGTCAGCCAGTTTGTAATAATCCACGACGTCATCTCCTAATAAAATTGCTAACCTTATTAGTAATATACACGACGCTCTTTTGCGTGTCAAGTGGTTTCCGGCAAATTTTAAAGTGCTTTACAAACTTTTTCCTTTACATCTCCCAAAGCTATGGTACAATATTCTTGCGAAAAAACGATTACCTCAGCCAAATACAGGCAAAGCCCAACGGCCTGCCAGCCGCGCGCGCCGCCGCTTCCGCGGAGGGCGCCCTCTGCCTGTCCAGGCGGGAAAGGTGGAAACAACCATGAGAAAAACGAAGATCGTCTGCACTCTGGGTCCTGCCACGGACCGGGAGGGCGTTTTGCGGGAGATGATGCTCTCGGGCATGAACGTGGCCCGCTTCAACTTCTCCCACGGCAGCCATGAAGAGCACAAGGCCCGCCTGGACCAGCTGAAGGCCCTGCGGGAGGAGCTGCGCCTGCCCGTGGCCGCCATGCTGGACACCCGGGGCCCCGAGATCCGTCTGAAGCGCTTTGAAAACGGCTCTGCGGAGCTGAAGGCCGGCCAGGAATTTACCCTGACCACCGAGGACGTGGCGGGCGACGGGACCCGCTGCGCCATCACCTATGCCGAGCTGCCCAGCGACGTGAAGGAGGGGGATACCATCCTTCTGGACGACGGCCTGGTCCGCCTGACGGTGCTGGAAACCACCGCTTCCTCCATCCGCTGCCGGGTGGAGAACGACGGCGTCATGAAGGACAACAAGGGCGTCAACGTCCCCAATGTCCGGCTGTCCATGCCCTATATGGCCCAGCGGGACCGGGAGGATATCCTCTTCGGTGTGGAGCAGGGCTTCGACTATATCGCCGCCAGCTTCGTCCGCACCGCCGCCGACGTGCGGGAGCTGCGCCGCCTGCTGGATCAAAAGCACTCCAACATCCGCATCATCGCCAAGATCGAAAACCAGGAGGGCATCAGCAACCTGGCGGACATCCTGGCGGTGGCGGACGGCGTCATGGTGGCCCGGGGCGATATGGGCGTGGAGATCGACTTTACAGAGATCCCCCTGATCCAGAAGAACATGATCGCCCAGTGCGTGGCCTGCGGCAAGCCGGTCATCACCGCCACCCAGATGCTGGACTCCATGATGGAAAATCCCCGCCCCACCCGGGCGGAGATCACCGACGTCGCCAACGCCATCTACGACGGCACCAGCGCCATCATGCTCTCCGGCGAGACGGCGGCGGGCAAGTACCCGGTGGAGGCCGTCCGCACCATGGACGCCATCGCCCAGCGGACCGAGGCCAGCATCGAATATGACAAGCCCGTGAAAAAGGGGAAGAAGACCAAGCTTTCCATCACCGCCGCCACGGCCCACGCCGCCTGCACCACGGCCCTGGACATCGGCGCCGATGCCATCCTGACCGTCAGCCAGCGGGGCGTCACCGCCCAGATGGTCAGCCGCTTCCGGCCCAGCACCACGGTGGTGGCCCTGCTGCTGGACCCCCAGGTCCAGCGCCAGATGGCCCTGTACTGGGGTGTGGAGCCCATCACCATGCCCTACGCCAGCAGCACTGACGAGCTGGTGGATTTCGCCGTCCAGGCGGCGGAGGAGGCGGGCCTTGTGAAGCAGGGGGATCTGGTGGTGGTCACCGCCGGCGTGCCCGTGGGCGTGGCCGGCACCACCAATATGATCCGCGTCCAGCAGGTGGGCGGGTCTCTCCTCAATGCCATCGGCGTGGGCGATCAGAAGGCCACCGGCCCCCTGTGCGTCTGCCGCGCGCTGGAGGATGTGGCGGAGAAGTTCCGCCCCGGCGACGTGCTGGTGGTGCCCTACACCACCAACGACCTGCTGCCCTATATCCGGCAGGCCGCCGCCGTCATCAGCGAGGAGGCCAGCGCCGACTGCCATACCGCCACCGTGGGATTGACCCTGGATAAGCCGGTGATCGTCGGCGCCGCCGACGCCACCCGCCGCCTGACCGACGGCACCCTGGTCTCCGTGGACTGCGCCCGGGGCATGGTCCAGACCCTGCCCCAGTAGGGGCGGAGATACCCCATTCGGGGCACAGACCGCCCGTCCCCATCCCGCGGGGCGCGTTCCCCGGCCCGCCGCCCCTTGCGGCCAAAGAAAAATAAAAAAGGAGAATCGCCATGCATACACAAAAAGGCCCGTTCCGCTATGACATCGTGGGCAGCTTCCTGCGTCCGGCCGGCCTGAAGGAGGCCCGGGAGCAGTTTGCCGCCGGAACCATCACGAAAGAGGCCCTGACCCAGGTGGAAAACGACTGCATCACCACCCTGATCGCCCAGGAGAAGGAGGCCGGCCTCCACGCCGTGACCGACGGCGAGTTCCGCCGCCGCTGGTGGCACCTGGATTTCCTGGCCGGCCTCAACGGCGTCACGGTCTATGATTTCGAGACCGCCGGCTTCGGCGTGAAGAAGATGATGCAGGGCACATACCTCAGCGGGCCCATTTCCTTCAGCGCCGAGCACCCCTTTCTGGAGCATTTCCGCTTCACACGGCAGGCCGCCGGAGACACTCTGGTGAAGCAGACCATTCCCGGCCCCAACATGGTGACGCTGGATTCCGTGGTCCTCTCCCAGCAGTACAAGGCCGCCCCGGTGTACCCCGACCTGGACGCTCTGGCGTCGGACCTCGCCAAAACCTATCAGGAGGCCATCCGGGCCTTTTACGACGCCGGCTGCCGCTATCTGCAGCTGGACGACACCAGCTGGGGCGCGCTGTTCTCCCAGCGCTTCCGGGACCGCATCCAGTCCTGCGGCTACGATCCCGACCACCTGATCGACGTCTTCGGCGACATCACCACCGAGGCCCTGAAGGGCCGCCCCGCCGACATGACCATCACCACCCACATGTGCAAGGGCAACTTCATGTCCCGCTGGCTGTATGAGGGCACCTATGAAAAGATCGCCCGCCGCCTGCTGGCCATCGAGGGCTTCGACGGCTTCTTCCTGGAGTATGACGACGAGCGCTCCGGCGGCTTTGAGCCCCTGCGCTATCTGAAGGGCCAAAAGCTGGTCCTGGGCCTGGTGACCACCAAGTCCGGCGCCCTGGAGGACCCCGACCGCATCCGCGCCCGCATCGCCGAGGCGGCGAAGATCGTCCCGCTGGAGCAGCTGTGCCTGTCTCCCCAGTGCGGTTTCTCCTCCACTCAGGAGGGCAACGCCATCGAGGCGGCCAGCCAGTGGAAAAAGCTGGCCCTGGTCCGGGAGATCGCCCGGTCCGTCTGGCCCGACGCGGACTGAGAACGAATATGAAGAAAGACCGCCGGAACTGTTTCCGGCGGCCTTTGCATAGTTCAATCAGAACAGCCCGGTGATCTTTCCATTCTCGTCCACGTCGATCTTCTCCGCCGCAGGCACCTTCGGCAGCCCCGGCATGGCACCCCACGGGACAAGTCCCGCGGGGACCCCGCATTTGACTCAAATCGTCCGAAGTGAACTCGGCCGATTTCAAGGTTTTGCCTGCGGCAAAACGCTTGACGCCGCACCGGCGGCGATATGACCATGCCGGTCAGAACAGCCCGGTGATCTTTCCATTCTCGTCCACGTCGATCTTCTCCGCCGCAGGCACCTTCGGCAGCCCCGGCA
>CANQPD010000015.1 GCA_947625655.1 uncultured Dysosmobacter sp. | reverse complement strand
GATGAGCTGAAAGGTTCATGTCCGGTGCTAACCGGGGGAAAATCCAGAGATTACTTCAAAGGATTACCTATCGGAATGTAAAATTGGAACGGTAGCCATTGCCGCTACGGCTGCGGGCCTGGTTGCACATCAGCAGGCAGTCAAGCAGGCCAAGACCTTCAATCTTGTCCTGTGTCCCTCCCATATCACAAAAAAGTGGGTGCGCGAGATAGAGGAAACCGTTCCAAACACCTTTGCCGCGGTAGTACACAATCCTGGGGAACTGGATCACCTGTATCAGATGTATCAGCGGGGTTCAAAAAGCTGTTTTGCGATCCTCTCCAAAGAGAAGGCCAGAGACGGCTATATGCGCGCCCCCGCCGTGATCTACCGCCGCTGGAACCGGGAGGCGCTCCCTGTCGAGCGCAATCCTCCTCTGCACGATAGTGCAGACATCAGCGGAGATCCACATCATCCTGTGTTTTGCTGTCCCTCCTGCGGAGCAGTCGTTATGGCTGAAATTTCCCAGGACGGCATGACCTACCGGGTTCCGGCCAATTCCCGCTATTTTCGCCGCGAACACGCCGGCAATCACAAATGCGCGGCCTGCGGAGCCCCATTATGGTCTGCACTAAATCCAGACGCCTGGCTTGTACAAAAAGAGTGGGCCAAAATCGGGGACTATGGCTTTGTCTACCGCCCATTGGTGCATGAGCACTTCAAAAAGGCAGACCGGGAGCTGCTGCTCCAGAAGCTCCACGATATCAGCGAGCATCCCGATGCCTGTTTCCCCGCCAGAGGCGCTTATCGCGCTTATGCGCTGAGCACCTATATCAAGCACAAGTACAAAGGCAGGATATACGGTCTGATTGTGGACGAACTGCATGAATACTCGAACAAGTCCGGCCAGGGTGAGGCCATGGCCGAACTTTACGGAACGGCAAAAAAGGTGATCGGCATGACCGCCACCCTAATCAACGGGTATAGTTCAGGTATTTTCCACCTGCTCTATCGGCTTGTTCCCGCCTTAATGCGGAAAGATGGCAAAAAATATGAGAATCCCGCCAAATTCGACGCAGAATACGGAGTCATTCAGAACACCTATGTAGAGGAAGAACCGGAATACCATTCTAACCGCAGGACGGTGCAGAGCAAAAAAAGCACCCGGCTCCTGCCCGGCGTCTCCCCACAGGTCTACTCCCGTTTTCTGCTGGAAAAGGCGGCCTTTTTGTCTCTGAGCGATATGGGAAAGGATCTGCCCGAGTATGAGGAAATCCCGGTCGCGCTGCAAATGCCTGCCCCTGTGGAGACAGAATACAAGGAAATTGAGAAACAGCTTAAATTCGTCCTGAAAAACGACAAGAAGGCCGCCAAGAAAATCTTATCCACTTACCTCAACCTTCTGACCGCATACCCGGATCAGCCCTATGGCCACAAGCCGGTCTATCATCCTTTGACCGGTCTACCGATTGTGAAGCCGGAAAATAAGTGAAGCCTTCCAGGTCAAAGGGGGGCTCCACCAGTTCGCTGGGGTTGGCATCAGGCGATAGTGTGTAAGTCTTGATGATAAGCTGGCGGCCATCCCGATTTTCAGATACCACATCTTCCGGGATATAGGACGCGGAAGCCGAAACCGTCAGCATACACAGAAGCGCCAGCAACACAGCAGCTCTCTTCATGCCCTGTTCCACCGCCTTTTCCAAAACGCCGTGACCAGCGCCGGAAATCCGATTAAGACTCCGGCCAAAATGAGTTTTTGTTTCATCATGCCATGTTACCTCCGTTGATAAAAAATTTTATGGACAGCTCCTCAGCAGAGCATGAACCATCTTTGATATGGAGCAGATATTCCAGAGAGCGATCCAGCGCCTGCATGGTATTCCGTTTATGGCGCTTCACAAACGGCTCAAGAAATAGAACATCCCCGTGTTCTGTAAGCGTAAATATGATCCGCACCAAATTTTTGCTCTTTGCCCGTAATTCATAGAGCGATTGATAACGCTCAATACCGAAATGCTTGACATAGGGTTCCCGCATAATGGCCGCCGGAGATTGCAAGAGCAGGGCAAACAGGGATAGCAGCTTTTGGCGCTGCTTGTCCTCCAGGCCCCCGAAGAAGTTATAGAGGGGGATGGAACCTTCAGACGGTACAACGGTCAGCAATTTCATGGGCGGACATCTCCTTCCCTTTATTCGCTGGGTCATTCAGAAGCAACAGCAGCCGTTCCACAAAGCCAAGGCAAAACAGCGACAAGGCCGGAGCACATCCGACCAGCCACCAGATGGGGTCGGGGAGCGGTTTCCGAATGGTATCATATTGAAGGGAAATCAGCAGGTAGATATTCTGGCAGTCCTTCCGCTCCGCCAGTTCTGAAAAAGCAGCTGTTACGGCGGCCAACTGCTCTTGATCGGAGTAAAAATCGCACAGATCATCAAAGAAAAGGCCGGCAAAAATATGAACAAACGCCTTCATCGTTTCAGCATTTACCTCGCCGTTCGGCTGGAGAATACCCATGCGTTTCAACCGGGCGCTGGTAGAACTGTCAAAGGGATCGGGGACTCGAAGATATAGTTTTTTGGACATGATACACGCCTCCTGTAAAAATGGAAAAAGAAAGGCCCGACGCTCCCTGTTAGGGAAGCGCCGAGCCTATGCTCAGTTTTGCACTCTATGATACACCCGTTTGGAAATAAAGCGCCAAAGCCTTTTGAATTGTTTCCTCAATCTGCTTTGCGGTGGCCTTCTTTGGAAAATATGACTCAAAGGCCGGAGAAATGGTAACAGATACACGCCGACCGGCATTTTGCTTTGGCGCCGCGCCGGATTTCAGAAGAATCAGCTTAATCTGGGCTTCATCCAGCTTACCGGCTTCAAAAAGTGAGCGAAGCGTTTTTCCTTTTGCCGTAGAAATGGTTTTCCCGCCACTTATGATCGCTTGATAGATACACTCTTGCAGGCTATGATCTGTCACAAAGCTAATTTCATAGGCTGCCAACTGTCCCAAGACTTTTTCATGACCCATCAGCAGGAGAAGGGGCCGGTACAGTGTGGCGTAACGGCAATATTTAAACACCTTATCTCTCGTCAGCTCATATTCTTGTGCGATTTTCGCGTCGGTATGGGACTTCTCTTGAGTGTCAGGAGAAGTTTGCTCGGTTTCCAGGTCGGTTCGGCGCCCTTGCCGCTTCATCATGTTATAATGCGCTGACACACATAGTACACGCTGAGAAAACAGCATATCAGCAAGGGAACGCTGTCGGAAGTTCATCTCGAAGAACAGTTCTTCCGCAGCTTCCTGAGCCAAGTCTGTCCGAACAACAGCGGGAATAGTGGACAGCCCAGCGATGATAGAAGCGTTGACCCGGTTGTGTCCACTGACGATAATATAGCTCCCATCTGGAGTTTTCCAGACCAAAATCGGTGACTGGACGCCGTACCGGCGAATGCTCTCCACCATATCGTCCAGCCGTTCGCCAGTATAGAGCGGAAAGTGTTCCTCATGGCCGGGAAATCCGTTCAGCCGCAGCAGCGGCAAGGTGCAGAGTACCCCGGTTTCCAACGGAGAGGGAATATCGTCAGGACGAAAAAAGCATTGATAGGCAGGCTCTTCTACGGCTCCACTTTCCTGCGTGATCTTTGCCTCGGTCTGTTTCCTTTGCCTCAGCGCATCCTGAACTTTATTTTTAGGCATAGGATAATACCTCTTGTGCCATCGCGGAATAGGCTTTGGCGGCAGGGTTTCCCGGCTCATAATCAAAAATGCTCGCCGCACCGATAGGGTGCTCTGCAACACGGATTGAAAAGTCAATCGGGGAAGGGAACACAACAAAGGCGTCGCCGTAGTCAGCCTGGATTTCCTCTTGGATACTCCGACACAGGTTTGTGCGGCCTTGATACATTGTCAAAAGAATACCACCAACCGCAAGGTTCGGATTGATGCCCTGCCGAATCGTCTGGATGACTTCCAGGGTATCGGCCATGTCCTCCATCGCCAGATAGTGCGCCTGTACGGGGACGATGGCCTGATGTGCGGCTGCCAACGCATTGATGGTCAGCAAGTCCATGCTGTGGCCGCAGTCGATTAAGATGTAGTCATACGCATCCTTTACAAAATCCAGGACGCGGGACATGACCATCTCGCAGGAAGTGCCGCCAGTTTCTCCGCCACGGTATCGGCTGCTCATTTGCAGAGCAACCAGTCGGCTGGAGACTCCCGCCAGCTTGGAGTTTGCCGGTATGTAGTGGACGCCTTCCCCTTTGACAACGGCCTTATCCATAAAGAGATCCAGCTCGGTATCATCCAGAACCGCATTCATCAGGTTTGCCAAAGTGTATTTCAGCGTTTTGGGATCGGCACGCATCACCTTTGTCAGATCCCCTTGCGGGTCGTTGTCTACAAGAAGAACGCGCTTACCCGCAGCGGATAGTGCGGCCCCAAGGTTGGCGCAGGTGGTGGTCTTTCCGACGCCGCCTTTTGAGTTTGTAATCGCCAAAATTCTACACATAAATTTTTCTCCTCTGTCAAATTCGAGTTAGCTTGGCATGGTCGGGTCAAATCTCCGTTTGCAATTTTTTTGCAGAAGGGATAAAAAAGCCTAAAATTAAAGGGGAAAAGATAACATTTTGCCTTTCCGTTGGATAATTTGCGTTTTTACGCTGTGTCGCTTGCCGCAGTAGGAATAAATCAAAAAAGTCCTCCGGATTATGGGCGCCCTTTACGGTAACTCATAACCCGGAGGTCGTAGGTTCAAGTCCTGCCCCCGCAACCATGTCGAGTGTTCATAACGCAACTGAACACTCGTATGTAAAGGAACAGTCGAAAGGCTGTTCCTTTGCTATTTCTATGGGACGGTCTGCCCCGGTGGAGCGGCTTTTGGGCCGCTCCGTTTTCTTTACCCGGCCTTGCCGACAAGATACTCAATAGCTACACCCTGGCGGCTGTCCAGCACCACGTTTTCCGGGTATTCCTCTACCTCCGGCAAGTCCAGGACGCCAATGAAATTATAGTGGATCACGATCCGCTGCGTCCTGTTCTTTCCCTTGCCCTGGGTCTGATACACGTCGATGCGCTCTACAAGCTCATGGAGGATAGTGGGCGTCAGCGTTTTCATCTCCATGAACTTCCGCACCGCTTTCAAAAACTGCTCCTTACAGAAAGCCCGGTCGTTCTCCCTGTCACACTGGCGCTGCAATTCCTCAATGTCCTTTTTGAGCTGCTGCTGTTCCTCGTCGTACCGCTGGGACATTTTCATAAAGCGTTCATCCGTCAGCTTACCCGATACATTGTCCTCATAGATACGTTCAAACAGCCGGTCAACCTCTTTATTCCTGGCAATCAACTCCTGAAGGTGCTGCCGTCTGTTCCGGCTCTCCCGCTCATAGTCCTTGGTGGTTTTCTGAGCCAGCAGTTCGGCAAATTCCTCGGCGTGATTTTTCAGATAGCTGACCATGCGGTTGAGTTCCAGCAATACCACCTGCTCTAACGAGTCGGCCCGGATGTAGTGGGTTTCGTTGCAGGTGCCCCGGTTGCCCCGGTAGTTGGAACAGTTGAAATATTCAATGGAGCTGTTTGGGTGGTTGATGTTGTAATGCAGCTTATGGCCGCAATCGGCGCAGTACAGCAGACCGGCGAACATATTCTTCTCGGTGTTCTTGGGCTTCCGGCGTTTCGTCCCCTCCCGGAGCTTCTGCACTTGCTCCCATGTGGTCTTGTCGATGATGGCTTCATGGTGGTTCTCAAAGATAGCCCAATTTTCTTCGGGATTGTCCAGGCGGCGCTTATTTTTGAAAGATTTGGAGTAGGTCTTGAAGTTGACCAGGGTGCCCGTGTACTCCCGGAGGGTCAGGATTTTGGTGATGGTGGTCTTACACCATTTGCAGGGGGTGTCCTGGCTCTTTTTGCCGCCCTTACGGATGCCCTTGCTCTCCCAATACTGTGTGGGGGTCAAGATGCCGTCCTCCTGCAACAAGCGGGCCGTGGTTTCGATCCCCTTCCCCTCTACGCAGAGCCGGTAAATCCTGCGGACGACCTCGGCGGCTTCCTCGTCAATGATCCACTTCCGGGGATTGTCCGGGTCTTTTTTGTAGCCATAGGGCGGCGGACACATGGGGTCGCCAGCGTTGCCGCGCAGTTTCTTGGAACTTCGTACCTTGCGGCTGATGTCCTTGGCGTACCACTCGTTCATGATGTTGCGGAAGGGCGAAAAATCATCGTCGCCCTGGTCGCTGTCCACACCATCATTTACGGCGATAAACCGAACATTGTGGTCAGGGAAATAGTTGTCGGTATAGTAGCCAACCTGCAAATAGTTACGCCCCAGGCGGGACATATCTTTTACGATCACGGTGGTTACATAACCGGCCTCAATATCCTCCAACATCTCCTGAAAGCCCGGACGATTGAAATTTGTCCCTGTGTAGCCGTCATCTGCGTAGCAGCGCGTGTTGGTGAAACGGTGTTCCTTTGCGTATTTGGTGAGCAATTTCTTTTGGTTCACGATGGAATTGCTCTCGCCTTGGAGATCATCGTCACGACTGAGGCGGAGATATAACGCCGTAACACCGTGTTTGTTGCCTGTTCTGGACTGCATATTTCCTCCTTCCCGGCAGCCAGACAAACACATTTCTATTTCATTGTAGTGGCCCTGACTGCGAAACGCAAATGTGCAAATCACTTTTTCCTCGGCTTGATGTCCTCGGTCAGTATGAGCCGTTTCATCTTGTCGGCCAAATCCTCCGCTTCTTTCCCAGCTTCAGATTCCTTAAAGGTAGAAACGACCTCATATTTGACGTTGTTGACCGTATGCTCGGTCAAAGGGGCGGCAAGGCTTCTTTTCATACCTGCCCCCTGTTTTCCTTGGGCGTCACATCGAAATACGCCCCCATGCGCTCCTTGCAGTAGGCGCATATCTCCTTTTCAGCCTGTCCCGGCACAGTCTCCCGCAAAGCAAAAGCGCCTGTGCCGCGAAAAGCGTCAGCACAAGCGCCGCATAAGCAGAGGGTCAGTTTCGGGGGCACGGGTTCGATCAGGCCAATACTGACCGCCAGGGCGTGGTTGATGCCCCGGATATGTTTCTCGTCCAGCCTGCCGATGTAGCCGGACAGCCGCCGCTTGTCCACGGTGCGAATTTGCTCCAACAGGACAAGGGAGGGCTGCGTCAGCCCGTTCCCGGCGTCCAGGTAGTAGTGGGTGGGCAGCTTGGCCTTGATGTTGGCTTTGCTGGTGACGGCGGCGATGATAACGGTAGGGCTGTATTTGTTGCCCACATTGTTCTGGATGATAACGACAGGCCGGGTGCCTTTCTGCTCCGAGCCAATCCCGTGGCCCAGGTCGGCGTAATATAGGTCGCCGCGCAAATATGTCCTGCTCATGGTGTTTGACCTCCCCATAAAAATTAGACGGTCTGCGCCGCCTATGTAGGGGCCGGACAGCGTGACATATCAAGGTTGGCGGAGCATAAACGCTCCCGTTTCCATAAACCCGTCCCGCTGTCCGGCTTATATGAAAGCAAGCCTATTTGTCCGCGACACCCCGGCCCGCTGTGGGAAGTCATCAAGCGGCTGGCGGCGACCAGCTCCACGGGAATTACACCCCCGCATGGTTCTCATGCGGCTGCTCTCATTGCCTGCGACGGCTTCACGCTGGAAAACGCTATCACGCTCGGACTGTGACGGAACAGGAGTCTCATAATCCCCATCGCCGGTCGTGGCCGTACCGGGAGCCACCCGGTATTTTATGGCCGCTGGTTTTCGCTCCGTGCCGGACGGCAGACCGTGGACGAAATGATAGTGTGGCATCCCGCTGTCGGCGTCCGGCACATCCTGGCGCAGCGTCAAAAGAGGCTTGCGGCGATGGGATCGTGCTTGATGAATGGGTATGAAGTTTTCAAAGGTCAAACCCATTCGCCGCACAAACGAGGAACAGGTGAAGGGCTTTCCATCGCTCTCCACCTGCTTCTCACTTCAAACGCTAAATTGTAACCTCCCCGGACAGATATTTTTTGAGTTTCTTCAACGCTGAGGAAATCGACTTCATCACAGCGGGGTGTTTGCATCCCTCCATTTCCGCAATCTGCTCGTATGTAAACTCCCCAAAGTAGTACAGCACCAGACGGCGGCGCTGCTTTTCAGGTAGTTGGGCGATTGCCTGATGGAGCCTATCTACTTCAATCCGCTGAGAAACGATTTCCTCCACGCTTTCCTGGGGCTTCATGGCCCGTTTATTCAACGATGCCTCCGTCTGCTCCGTCCGCTCATAGTGCTTGTCCACTTTGTGCATGAAAGAAATATCCTCCAGCTCAAAACGGTCAAAGGCGTCGAACAAGGGCTTGTCGATCTCAACGCACCGTTCCATATTGTTGCTATCCTGGAGAGACAGATAATAGTGCGGGGTGGCGGTATTGATGCCTGTTGTGAAGATCGTGTAAGGGTTGTCCTTATCCCTCCGGCGCTTGGGCCGAGGGTCAATGCTTTTAGGATGGCTGTCTGCCATTTTCCTTTACCTCCAGTCTGAATTTTTTGGAAATTCAGACCGGGGCGGGCCACGGCAGCGAGGGGCTAAAGCAGGACTACATTGTAGAGGTGTAGCTTCTACTTGCTGAATAGAAAGGCCCCATGCAAAAACGAGGATTTTTTTAGCCGGTCATCCTCGCTTTTGCACAGAGCCTCATAGATAGTCGCTGCTTTTGATAAGCAGCGGGCTGGTCATATCAGACCAACGCAAAGTAATCCCTCCAAACTCAAAACGGGTTTGGAGGGCATGAGCCGATTTTAGGCGTAGCAAAGCAGCCCACCCGAAACACCGTTTTTTTATTAGGTGGGCTTGCTTATTTGTTTTTCAGGTAAATCGAAAGAGATATATCGCCTCTTATATCAGGATATTACAACTCGTTTAATCGGCGCTCACATATCTGTAAAATAGTGATGATATTTCTAATATACAGAGGTGGGCTTATGGATACGAAAAGCAACAAGTTCAAACTTGATTTCATGCCGATAGGACAGGACATCAAACAAGCTCGTGAAGCAAGGGACGTGACCAGAGAGCAACTTTCTGAGATTATCGACTACGTTCCCCGGCACATCCAGGCGCTTGAAAACGAGGGTCAGACCCCCAGCGTGGATTTGTTGTTTCAGCTTGCCGAAATGTTCGACGTTTCTCTTGACCGGCACATATTCAAGGACAGGGATGACGTGAAAAGCTCTATGCGGCGGCGCGTGGACACACTGCTGGATGGTTTGAACGATAAAGACCTTGTTATCGTTGAAGCGGTCGTGAAAGGGATACATCAGGCAAAGGAATTACCAGAGGGATAATACTTGTACTCCAACTTTGTCCAGGTACATAGAAAAAGAGCCGATGCACTATGAGAAATCTCATAAGTTCATCGGCTCTGCGTCTATGCGACTGGCTCTTTGACAACGGTGATATTCAGTTTGCTTACATTGATAAGGTTCTCGCTTTTACATTTGGGGCAGAACAGTGGAAAGTTGCGAAGCTCCGTGTCACTTGTTACTCTGGTTCGCGTTTTGCTCCCGCAAACAGGGCATAAAACCCATTCAAAGCATTCACCGTTCATAGGAATCCCTGCCTTTCGTTCGCGGCAGTTTACATTTGTTCAGTAAGACATCGACCTCATATCTCATCAATCCGTGCTGAGTGCAATAAAGATAAAGAGTTGCGCCGCTCCGCATATTTGGAAATCGAAAAGCGGCATTTTGCTCAGGGTATAGTCTGTTGAACCAGATGCGGTCATCATTTACGCAGGCCGCAAAGAGAAGATAGTGTTCTCTCCGCATTTCATGCTCCATCGTCGCATAATACTCGTCCTCAATTTCCTCAATGTGCGGTGTGTGTTTGAGGGCAGACGTGGCCGGACTCAATGGTTGTAACTGCCGTCCGCAGCAGGCGATAGATGCGGCCCCCGTGCTGGTGAGGATGTTACCGCAGGTTGGGCAAACATAAAACTGTATCTGATTCATCTTCCCAATATCAGGCCGGTTTGGGTTTAATTCACCTTGAAGCAACTTGAGAATGTCAGCACCTAATACGCCTGCGAGTTCTTCCCATAGAGAAACATCGGGACATCCCAGGCCGCACTCCCATTTTGAGATGGTCTTGTTGGTAATATTCAGCTGATCTGCCACTTGTTTCTGCGTCAACCCCTTTTCTGTGCGGAGTTGAAGAATGAGTTTTCCAACCTTTGCACAATCCATCAGTGTGCCTCCTTCCAATTATAAGTATCGTGCGATGATCTGAACCAAGCGCATAGGTAACTGTTTGAGGTCGCTAATGTCGATAAAATGCTCTTGGCCGTAGATTTCACAGATTGCATCTTTATCCTGACCAATCGCCGCGGCCAAAAAAATCACACCTTTGCGGCCATATTCTTTGATAATCTGTTTCATATCTTCCGCCGCTAATTTGCCGGAATAGTCTGGCATAGCTTTGGGTTGACCATCACTAAGGCTAATCAGCAGCTTTGTTGTCTGTGGCGCTTTTGCCAGCTTTTCAGACAGTACCCTAAGTGCCATCCCATCTCGATTGTTGCTGATACCCTGCATAGACATGATGGCGCACTTGTCATTGAGAGCGGGTTTCTCCCAATCCAGGTAAGCGTACATTGACATTTTTTCCCGTGGAGAACGGTCAGCAGTATCGCCATAAATCAATGTCGGGATACCACAGGCTTCACAGAACTCACAGACGGCAACGGCGGCTTCTTTTGCCGCTTCTAACCGCCCAAAAGCGTTCATAGAAGCAGACTGGTCAACACGCAACGCAACAGCCAACGAGGGATTTTCGTCAGGCGGATTCTTCCTTGAAAAATATCGAAAATCCGGCGTAGCGGTTCTTTCAGCATGAAATCTGGAACCGTAAACACGGTTCTTTGCAAACTCCACAGCAATTTCATGTTCCAGCAGCGGCTCCGTTTTTCTGGTCAATTCTTGAATAACCGGCATAAGCGTAGAAGCGATCTTTCGGTATTCCTGCTGCTGCTCCAGCGTAGATTCCGGGCGGTGGACAATCATGCCCACCTTTTCATGGCAGGAACCCTTTACAGCCGCCCGCGCCTCTTGATTCAATCGCTTGCGGAGAGATTCCTTTTCTTCCTCCAAATGCGCTTGTTCCTCCTGTGACAACTCATGGTACAAAGGCGTCCCATTTTCGCCGGTATCGGTGGTGTGAGTTTCCAAAGTGGATTCTGGCTGACCGCTGGCGTGGCCCTCGCTATCGGCAGATTTCTTCAATGCAACGGCGGGCGGAGTATCGGGCTGGGACACATGGAATGTCTCATCAGAGCCATCGGCGGGAACCTCTAATTCCTCGCCGTTGCTCCGACCACGATGCGGCTCCACATCTTCCAGTGTTTCTTTCAATCCTGATTTGACCAGTGCCTGTTCCAAAAGCATGATTTCGTCCGGGTCGGTGGTCATTTTATAGATAACCTTGTGATATAGAGATTCCACAGCGTTTGTGCCTTGGGAAATATCGTCGATCCAAAAGAAATATGATCTCATGCCAGCTACGCCTTTAATAGCGTTCGCTTTGGCGGTTTGGTCAAGCAGGACTATTGTTTCGGCGCAGGTTCGCAGCACATCGTCATCCCGAAACGCTGTCTTTTCAGAAGCGCGTTCCATCATAACGTCAATCGGGGGCAAGTCCATCTTTTCAGAATGTTGCACCCGGTCGCGCAAGGCTTCATTCAGCGGGCGGCACCCGTTGTAGTTGCGGTTGGTAGTAATGACGGCAATAAAATCCGGGTGTCGGCGGACGATACGGGTAGGCAGGTTAATACTGCCGTCCGGCTCCAATGCGGAGTTGAGCGCCATCAAAACAGCCGCATCCCGAATCACGGTCGGCTCCTGGATTTCCAGAAGCCAGCCGTTTTCATAGGCCCGCACAATTTCAGAGGGGTAATACTGATATTCTACGCTGTCCGCTTGATTATCCTTTTCAGACAGTACCGGCAGGATCGCTCCCAGCACATCAGACTTGTCCATATCCGCGAAACAGGTCACTTTTGTATAAGGAAGGCCAAAATCAGCGGACAAGGCTTTCGCAAGCTGCGTTTTGCCGGAACCGGCATCACCTTCCAAAAGGATGGTAGAGATTTTCATTTCGCCCCGGTTCCAGTTGCGCTTGACGGCTTCACAGATACGCCGTTCCGCCTCGCTCTCTACATGGGAAGCGGGCTTTTGCCAGACAAGGGACTGTTCATCTTCTGTCAACTGTCTGGCCGGTGACAGAAGATAATTCTGTCTCATTTTCAATAACACTCCAATTCTTTCAGGATTCTGGTCAGCGTTCTAAGCCGCTCTCCAGTCAGTTCTCCCAGGTCGCTCAACGCCTGGGAGAAGTCTTGTATATCTTTGTTGATGTTCGGGTTCTCTGTGCAGATGGACACAGGCAGCGCCTCACCCTGCAAGCCGATCCGTTCAATGGTGGGATTGTCAGGGTCGTACAACAGCGGGAGCCGGTATGCCTCCTTGAAATACAGTAACGTGCGGCTGAGAACGATCATCAGGTCAAAAACCTGATGAATGGGGAGTTCGGCACTCATTTTCAGTGTGCCGTCCTCTTGGGCCGTCCACAACTGCGCCGCAATCTGCATGGCCTGATTTTCTTTCAGGGCGGGAGCGCCCAGCGTGATCTGTTTGATGTGGGAGCGGTAGGCGTTTCGACCGTCCACGCGGTCATAACCTTCTGCGGACACGACAATTTTCTCGTTCATTTCCAAATCCTCCTTGCCTGCGGCGCTTCCATGAGGCATCTCTCCAGAAGTAATTTCAATTCATCTATGTGGTCATCTGTCGGACTTTCATATTCGAGAATTTTGGCAACCGAAAACTCAAAATTGGGTTCGCCGTACCGATTCCATAATTCCTGAAGCTGCCTGTTCGGGTGGCCATTTGCGGACAGCTTAAAACGATTGCTGTTAAAATCCGCTCTTGTATCCTTGGAAATTCCCAGGAACAAATCACCCGTGGATTTGCAACGAATGGAAATAACACCCATTTCCGGGCGGCGATTTTTCCATGCTTCTAAAAGTTCGAGTTTTCTTTTCATATCCATGTTTTTCACCTCGAACTACATTCTATCGTATAAAGTCTACGAAAGCAATCCACGCTCCGTAGACTGTGCAGATGTAAATAGGGCCTTCTTATGTACCAGCCGCCGCTTGGCGGCTGGTTTTTAGTAGGCCGGTGTTCCGTACCCATAAATCTCATAATGCCCAATGGAGTACCGCCGTTCCCGGCAACTATCACCCGAGTTGCCCTCTACGGTGTAGACCATCCCGTTTTCTACCTTTTCCACGATACCAACATGGTCGGCAAGGCCGTCCTGGGGGCCGGAACTTCCCTTGTTGTCCCAATCAAAGTAAATTATATCTCCGGGGCGGGGTTCATAGCTGTTGTCCTGCCACAAGCCCCGGTCTTTGAACCAATTAGAGCCGGAGATACAGCCCGCCGTCCTGGGGATCACGCCAGCGTCCAAATACCCGCACTCGTTGGCGCACCAACTGACAAAGCAGGCGCACCATTCCACGCGGGAGTTAAATCCATACCATGACCAATAAGGCTGGCCCCCCACATTGCCGAGCTGGGAGAGGGCCACCACCACGATCTCCCCGTCACCCACGCCGATGCCGTATAGGGCGCTACTCCACATACTGCGGTTTTCTTCAGCCAGTAATTCCGCAAGCTGCGCCCGCTGGTCTGCGGTGAAGTTGTAAGCGTCCGCCATTTCATCGGCGGTCTTGTGGGCCACGGTGATATAGAGGGTCGTTGTCGTTACCTCGACTTCTTCCTCAATGATATTGCCCGCTCCATCGTCCGTTTCAACAGTTTGGGTGGTGGTAGCGGTTTCTGTTCGGTGGCTTATCTCGTTCATAGCCCAAAATATCTCTTTCAACAGCTCCTTTTTGCCATCGTCCATCGTGGCGACTTCCTGGGGATTGTCCGGGTCGGTGGTGGTCTTGACGGCGTATATCGCCAGTACCTCCGGCCAGACAGCGCGGGAGCCGGACATTTCAAGCGTGTCATGGGCGGTGCCGTTCTTGATCTCGTCCAGCTTGCCCTCATACTCCTGATTGATCTCCCGGACAACGGTAGGCATGGTCTGTCCTGTGCCGCTGTCCTCCCCGGAAAAGAAGATACCAAAGCAGGAGCCGACAATCAAACCTATCAGGCAGATTATCACGATGGCAAGGATGGCAACCCAGCCCCCAGCGGCAATAGCGGCCACAAGCGCCTTGACGGACGCGATCATGGCTTTTACTGTGGCAGAAACGCCCTTTGCGGCAGCTTTCGCGGTGGCGGCGGCGGTCTTGGCCGTGGCACGGGCGGTGTGGGCAGTCATTTTTGCCGCCTTTGCGGTGGCCTGGGCCGTTTTCTGCGCCGCCTTTGCCGTATGGTCTGCGGTCTTGATGGCGGTTTTAGACGTGTGCTGGGCGGTTTTCACGGTGCCCTTTGCGGTGCGCTGTGCCGTTTTGACCGTCCGCTGGGCGCTCTTGATGGTGCCCTTTGCACCTCTGCCGGTGGCCTTTGCGGTCTGCCCCATAGCCTGGGCGGGCCGTTTTGCCGTTTTTACGGGCGTTTCCACGGTGTTGACCGCCGTTTCCACCTGTCGGGGCGCTTTAACTGCGTCCTGGGACTTTACCTGCGGTGGCCGGTCGGACTGGACGGCCCGGTTTTTCACCTGACGTTTACGCTCGGCCCACTTTGCGGCCTGCTTCTCGGCAAAGGCCCGCCCACGTTCTACAAAGGAATTTACAGTATCGGCGGGGCGCTCAACGTCAGCATGGGCCGGGGGCCGCTCCGCTGTGCGCTCATACCGTGGGAGGGGCTGGCGCTCCGGGGCCGTCCCGGTTTGCTGGCGTGGGAGCCGTCTGCCCTGGGCGGGGCCGGTGCCCTGCCGGGGGCGCTGCCCATCCCTGGGCGGGTCGGTGCGCTGGCACGGGAGCCGTCCCTCCGGGACTGTCCCGCTGTGCCGCTGCGGGGGCTGGCCTTCCGGGGCTATACCCTGGGGCGGTTCGGGGGCGGGAGCCTGTTCGGTAGGGGCGGTGTTCTCCCGGCATATCTCTGCCGCCCGCTTCTCCCGCTGGCGCTGAAACAGTTTCCGCCCTTGGCGTACCGCCGTTTTTGTGCCGGACACGGCCACATTCGCCGTATCATGGGCCAGATCGTCGGCGGCAAACTCCACCTTATCCTCGGCGTACTCGCTGGGGGTGGCCTGCCGGTCATCCATCAACGCCGCAGCGTTCCGCTTGGAGCGGATAAAGGCGCTTTTCATGCGCTGGCCCACCACGGCGGACTTGTCCAGCACTTTAATGTCCTTGCCCTTTTCACGGGTCTTGATTTTGCTCATGGCCGCTCACCCGCCCGTCTTTTCATCCAGCGGTGTTTCAGCTCGGCGGGGGCCACATAGTAGTTCCTGCGGCGCTGGCCCGTCCACTCCCGGCCCCCGGCCTCGCCGTCAAAGGCAAAGCCAGCGGCCCGCAGGGACGCTCCGCTCTCCGATGCCAGCGTATAGGTGACGATACGCTCATAGCCCATATCAAAACCGATGCGGCAGCAGGCCCCATAGAGCTTGGAACAGGCGTTGCCCGTCCCATCCGTACAACAGCGCAGGATTTCAAGGGTCAGCCCATCGTCCAGATACCGGGCGACGGGACGGCCACAAATGGCGACGCCGCACAAATTGTCCCCGTCATAACAGGCCACGGCAAACTTACCGCCTACGGGCGGGATGCTGTGCCGGTGATACCGGCTTACATAGTCCCTCGCGGCTCGCAGGTGGCAGGGCTTGATTTTTAATGGCATTTTCATCCCTCCAATCAAAGGGAGAGGGACAGGCTTCAAGCCCATCCCCCTCCGGGTCATATTCTGCTCACGGTCTGGCGCTCTTTTTGTTGGGATTGGGGATATAGTCGGCAAAATTCGGGACAACCCGAAATATCCGCTTGTTGTTTACCCACCGGGCAAGCTGGCGGGTGATGGGCGGGGCGGTAGGGCGCTCGTAGATCATCACAAAGGGGTCATAGCCCATATCCCGCAGGGTGTTCACCCGGTAAAGGTCTTGTTCATGGGTGCTGCCATAGTTGGTCAGGACATACACCCGCCGCCGCCGAAAGTCCCGGATGGAGGTCAGCTCCGAAAACTGCCTGAAGCAGTCCGTCAAGTCCGTGTTGGGGTCGTCCCACGCGAAATGGAGCATTTTTGTCTTTACCCGGTTCAGCAGGGAAACATTGTCCGGGGTAATCAGGCGCACATCCAGCCCTTGGGTGAAGTCCACCCATGCCCCGCTCTCCGCAAGCTGCAAGATCAGCTTTTCATGGTCGGGGCAGGCCAGCAGGTTCGCGTCCAGCAGCTTGACCTCCTTTTGCCCGTCCCAAAATTCGGACAGGTCAGCGACGTGGGTGCTGCGCCGCCCCTCTTTCTTGGACACAATGCAAAATCCGCAGTTTCGGGGACAGCCACGGGTCATAAAGCCGTAGGCCGTGCCGGAAAACTGCGGATATAAGGCGTAGTCCGGGCGGGTGTGTTCCACCTCGTCGGGTAGGTTGGGGCCGGGGCCATAGCCGGTGCCGCCCTGAATGACTTCACCGGCATTTTCAACCGTGATCGTGTCCTTGGAATAGGTGTCCGTGAACACCCGGCTCTTATACACCCGGTCATAGCGGCCCTCCGGCGTCCACCACTCAACATCATCCCCATGCGCTTTGTGGCAGGCGGACAGTTTCATCAGGCACAGGTTGGGCCAGTTGTGCCCGTCCACGTCTATCAGGCCGATCTTCATGTCTGGCCCCCCGCAAAGCGGCCCTCACCGGGCCGGGTGGTCATCAAGCGGTACAGCTCCGTATTGGAGGGGAAGCGGTTGACAAAGGGCACCAGGGCGGAGCCGTACTTGATAAGCCCGCACCCGGCGGGGGCGTTGGTGATGTGGCCCATCTGTTCCTCGGAGATGTTCAGCAGGCGGGCCAACTTCTCCCGGTCACTTGCCGCCTGATTGAGCATGACAATGAACTCGGAGTTGGACAGCATTGTACTGGCCTGAACGGAGTCCAGAAGATACTCCACGTTCTGCGTGATGGCGGTGGGGTAGGCGTTGCGCTTGCGGAACTGCCGCCACGCGGAGTTGAAAAAGGCGGCGGAAAACTCGTTCTCAAACATTACATGGAACTCGTCGATAAAGACGTGGGTTCGCTTGCCCTTTTTCCAGTTCAGGGTGACGCGGTTGAGCATGGTGTCGGTAATGACAAGGTGGCCGATGGGCTTCAACTGTTCGCCCAGGCCGTGGATGTCGAACACCACCACCCGCTTGTCCAGGTCAACGGTGCTTTCATGGCCGAAAATGTCAAGGGAGCCGGTGGTGAACAGCTCCAGGGCCAGGGCGATCTCCTTTGCCATATTCTCCGGCTGTTCCATCAGCTTCTCCCGGAGGGTCGCCAGGGTGGGGACGGTGCCGTTCTGTTCCGCTTCCTCGTACACCGCCGCCGTACAGCGGTCAATGATGGACTTCTGCTTGGCCCCCACGCCGTTGGGGTCGATGCGCTCCACCAGGGACATGATAAACTGCGACTTCACCACGATGGGGTTGTTTTCGCCGTAGCCGTCCACCATATACATGGCGTTCAAGCGGTCTTTTCCGCCAGCGGCCACCCGGACAACGCTGCCCAGGCCGTCCATGGCTTCAATGAGGGGGGCGTACTCCCCCTCTGGGTCTGCGATAAGAATATCATCGTCCGTGTTAAGGATCAGGAACGCAATTTCCTCTTTCACACTGAACGACTTGCCGGAGCCGGGGACGCCCAGCCGGAAGGAGGACTGATTGAGCAGGTTCGCCTTGTTGCACATGATAAGGTTGTGGGAAATGGCGTTCTCCCCGAAGTAGATGCCGCCCCTATCCATGATCTCCTGCACCTTAAAGGGCATGAACACGGCAAGGCTTTCGGTGGTCAGGGTGCGGAAAGCGTCGATCTTCCGGGTGCCGATGGGCAGGACGGTGTTCAGGCCGTCGATCTGCTGGTATTTCAAAACGGCCAACTGGCACCGCCCGGACAGGGAGCGCACTTTCTCCGTGTTGCTGTCAAGCTGCTGTTTGCTGTCGGCGGTGATGACAAGGGTGAGGACGGCCTGCATCATCCGCTGGTCGCGGGTGGTGAGGTCGGCCAGAAATTCCTTGCTCTCCTTGCGCTGTAACTCCATGTCGTAGGGGACAATGGCGGAAAAGTTGTTATTCTGATTCTGGCGGCGCTGCCAGTTTGTGATATTTGTCTCAACGCCCAGCAGACGGTTTTCCACCTCCCGCACGGCCTCGTCGGTGGGGACGGAGAGAATGTCGATGGACAGCATCATATTGCGGTTCAGGTCGGTCAGATTCGCCACGATCTCGTCCTGGATATAGTTGGCGTAGTCTTTCAGGAACAGCACCCGGCAATAGCGGTCGCCCAGCTTCAGGTAGTCGCTGTGTTTCTCGATCCCGTCCGGGCAGATATAGTCTCGGAAGTCGTGGCCCTTCCGGGCCATATCCGCCATATCAAAGTGAAAGCTGCCCTCGTCCCCGGCCCGGTAGAAGTCGTGGAGGATACGCAGCCGGTCAGCGGCGTCCAGCTCCACGCACTTGGAGCCGAGGGCGGCAAAGCGGGCGGTCAGGTCGGCCCCGATCCGGGTGAAGTAGGCGCGGGCGTCCTCAATGTCCCGCTTGTAGACGGTCACGGTGACATACTTCTCCTGGACAATGCCGTTGGCCCCGGTCGCCTTGTCAATGAGCATTTGGTTGTACTCCTTGCGGTACTTGTCCAGGCCATCCCCGCGCATGGACATAAGGACAGACTGCTCAAAGTCCGCTTGGCTCTGACGGCGGTTGCAAATGGTCAGCTTGGTGGTGGCGGCGCTGTCCAGGCCGTTCAGCAGCTCCGAGTAGGCCAGGAACATGGTTTCCTTGTCCTCCCGACTGGCTACCTTGTAATTGATGTCGGTGAAACGGTAGGTCTTGGAGAACTTGATGCCCACCTTAAAAATGCCGTCCGGCCAGACGCATTGAATGGGTATCACGTCCTGCACCCTGCGGGGGATGCGGTACGGCTCCCGATCCTGCCGCATGATGGTTTTGATGCTCTTAATCATGGCGCTTGTATTCCTCCTTTTCCCGCTTTTCCAGGCTGGACTTCAAAATGTCGTAGTACAGCGTAGACGATTCAAAGCGGAGTTCTCGCGGTTCCAGCACCTCCGAGCGCAGCCACGCCCAAATAAACTGCTCCGCCGTCATGCCGTGGTAGGTGAAAAAGCCCAGGGCGGCAAAGGGGGCCGCACCCACAATGCACATCCAGGACACGGTTTCCGCGCCGACATAGGGTTTCAGCAGAAAATACAGCCCCACGGCCACGGCCACCGCCAGGGCAGAAAAAACGAGCTGCCGCAGGGACAGCCCGAAAAACATACTCTCCGTGTAGTTGCGGATTTCACGATTGATTTTGACTTCCAATCAAAGCACCTCCTATAAGCCCATCATTTCACGCACAACATGGTCGGACATTTTGACGCTGCCCACCAAAATGAGCATATGAAACACCAATTCCCCGATATAGCTCCACACCATAGAAGCCGCCGCCGCGTCCGGGTCAACGGCGGGCGGGGAGCTGGCGAACACGGAGAAGATGATGCAGGCCAGCACGATGACGGCCCCCTCCAGACAGACGGCGGCGTAGCTTTTCAAGAAGCTCTTGCCCACGTTCTGGCTGGGTTCCCCGGCAAAACTGGACAAGGGGATGGGAGCCAGCGCAGCGTACATATACATTTTGAAAAAGCGCCCGTAGACGCTCAAAATCATCACGAAGGACAGCACCCAAATGAACAGCCCGCCGATCAACGTCACCGCCCATAGGGGTATGCTCTCAAAAAAGCCGCAGTCCTCAATGGCCGTCACGATCTCGGCGGGTAGGACGGTGGATTGCGGTGCTCCGAAGCCCGCCGCGTTCATAATGGACGACACAATGCCCTGGATGATGCTCAACAGGGCCAACATCAGCTCCATACCATAGGTGATTAGGGCCTTTGCCAGCGCAAAGCGGACGAACAGCTTCAGCGCGTGTTCCGGCTTTTTGACCTCCACAAAACTGCCGCAGGTCTTGACCACGCCCACCACAAAGAACAGCACCAACAGGGCGTAGCCGATGGCCTGCAACGCACCGTGGATGTCCGCCACCACGTTCCAGATCGCGCCGCCCTTGAAATCCTGGGGGGACTGCGTAATGAGCTGCCATATCTCGCTCAACTTGCCGTTCCAGACCTCCAGCGCGTTCTCTAAATTCTGGACTACCCAATTATCCGACACGCAAAGCACCTCCTTTTAGGGGCAGGCCCATCCTGTGAGCCTGCCCCCGTGTCAGTGGATAATGAGTGCTTACGCGCCGGTGATAAGGGTCAAAATCTCCTTGGCAAAAGTTATAATGACGCCGCCCGCCAGGGTCAGGAAGCCGTTGGAACGCTGGGAGGGGTCGTGGCTCTGGAGGGAGAGGCCCACCTGGACGATGCCCCAGCCCAGCAGAATGAGGCCCACGGCCCGGATCAGGCCGAAGATGAACGTGGACAGGTTGTTGATAACGGTGAGGGGGTCGCCGCCAGCGGCGGGGGCAGCGAGGGCCGTCATGGTGCAGCAGCCCATCAGGGCCACGGTCGCCACCAGGGAGCAGTAGTAGCGGAAGCCCTTTTTCACCTTGTCGGGCGTGGGCAGACGGTTCCCGGTGTTCTTCTCGTTCTTCTTGAAAATGTTCATTGTGTGTTACCTCCATGACTGTTGATATATTCCTCCAATTCTTCCTCGGTGAGAAGAATGAAGCGGTGTTCTCCGGCAACATCCAGCTCCGCCGCCTGCTTCAGCAGTTCCGGGTCGATCTGGATGGATGCGATGCTGTGGGTGTCCTCGCCGTGCCGGTACGGTTCGGCCCCGCCGTCTGTGGTCAGTTTCACGTTGGGGTGTTTCAGAATGTCGTACTTGAAGTCCTGGATGGGCCGCTCCCCACGGATAAAAAGAAGCGCATACTGGTTGTCCAGCATCCGCACTTCATCGGGGGTCAAAAGTTCACGGCCCGCTAATTGCCAGTTGGTGGAGTAGCTGCCGTTCCGCCCCCTGGACTGTCCATAGGTGTTCGTGTCGATGGTTTCCTTGCCCAGCAGTTTGGAAACGTACTCATGCGTCGCCTGCTCATTTCCACCCAAATAGATAAACTCGTCGCAGTTGCCCACGATGCTCTCCCACTGTTTCTCAAAGAGGGCCTTTAGCTGGGCGAGGTTCTGGATGATAATGCTCACGGAGATCTCCCGGCTCCGCATAGTAGCCAGCAGCTTGTCAAACTCGTCGGGCAAAGCCACATTCGCAAATTCGTCCATCACAAAATGCACATGGACGGGCAATCTGCCGCCGTGTACCACGTCTGCCTGATAGTAAAGCTGCTGAAATAGCTGGGTATAGAGCATACCCACGATGAAGTTAAAACTGGAGTCATTGTCGGGGATAACGGCAAAGATGGCCGTCTTTTTCTCGCCCAGGCTCCATAGCTCCATCTCGTCCGTCTGCGTCATACCGGCCAGCGATTCCAGGTTGAACTTTTCCAGCCGGGACACCAGCGTGATTTGGATGGATTTCAGGGTCTTGCCGCTGCCGGAGCGGTAGTTACGGTAGTATTTCAGGGCGATATGCTCCGGGTTCCGCATTTCCAGACGGTCAAAGAGTTCATCCAGCGGCGATTGAAACTCGTCGTTGTCCTCCCGGACTTCTCCGGCCCGTATCATTTCCATGACCATGGGGAAATTCTGTTCATCGGGCGGGGCCTCATAGTGGAGATAGAACACCAGCGCCAGCAGGAGCATTTGCGCCGCCTGATCCCAAAACGGGTCTTGCGACTGTGAGCCTTTTGGCGTGGTGTTCTTGAACAGGTTCGTCACCAGTCGCTGGATGTCGTTGTCGCTGCGGAGGTAGACAAAGGGATTGTAGCAGTAGCTTTTCTCCATGTTGATAAGGTCGATCACCTTAATGTCGTACCCCTTGGCTTTCAACAGGTTCCCGGTGTCCCGCAGCAGCTCGCCCTTTGGATCGAGGCACACAAAGCTGGTGTTGGCGTTCATAATGTTGGGTTTAGCGAAAAATCTCGTCTTGCCCGCGCCGGAGCCGCCGCACACCAAAATATTGAGGTTGCGCCGGTGTTTGCGTCCGTCCAGCCCGATAGCCACATTCTGCGTCAGTATCTTGTTCTCGGTGGCCCTCTTGTCGGCGTATTTCTTCCTGACGGCCTGGGCGCTGCCCCACTTGGCGGAGCCGTGTTCCTCCCGCCTGCGGTAGTTGCGGTCGGTGGAGAGGTAGATACCGATACCCAGCCCATAGCACAGCAGAAAAATAAGGACAGTTTTCAGGCTGTCCCCACACAGTACGATGTGGAACGGGTCATTCAGCGCCGCCCCGCCATACTGCACCAGCCCCAGCAGACCGCCGCCCACATAGGGGGCCAGCAGCAGGGCCAGCCACACCACGGGGATGATACCGCAGGCGTAGAGGGTCAGGTGGGTCTTGGAAAACTTATCTTGCCTCACGGTCAGCCCTCCTTTTCTGGCGCTTGGTGGGGGCGTCTATCACTTTGAGGATAAGGCCGTCCAAATCCTCGGTGGGCTTGCCGTCCCGGATGGCGTCGTTGCGGAAGTCGGTCAGGCCCGCCACCATAAGCCGCTGCTCAAAGCCGTTCAGCGTGACCACACGTTTTTCATCACGCATAGAGCGCCCTCCTTACCTCGCGCCGCCGTCCCGGTTTTTCTGCGCTTTCTCCTGGGCCTGGAACAGCCGGTTCATGTCGGCGGTAATGCTGCCAGCCACGTCCCGCATGATGCCCGCCTCGGCCCGGAGCGCCTTGGCGTCCATCATGGCGTAGCTCTCCGGCAGACGGTCAAAGGAAAAGCCCTCCACCGACACGCCGTTTCGCTTGCACAGCATATAGGACACGCTGTACGCCGTGAAGTCGGGGCTTTCACAGGCGATCCCGCCCTTGTCCATGTGGGCGCGGGCCAACTCCTGGGCCACCCCCCGGAAGATGGTGGGGGCGTCCAGCCCTTGCCGCACATAAATCACGCTGTTCTGCGGGTGATATGCCACGTTGACGCCCTCCGGCAGTTCATTGGAGATGGCGAAACGGCAGGGGGCGTTGTTCATCAGGGCTTTCAGCAGAAACCGCTCATCACGGGCCACGGCGGGGGCGGGCCGCTGTTCGGCCCTGGTCTGAGAAATGTCAAAGACCTTCTTGACATTGTAGGACACACCTGTGCTGCCATCGTCCTTTTTGTACTCCTTGCCGGGTTCCAGGATGGTGATGGCGTCCTGGCCCCGCTTGACATACACGCCCTCGGCCTTCCAGGTGTCGAAGTCGGCCAGCTTGGTGGCCTCCGGGCGCTGGGCGGCGATCAGGATGGCGTTGCTCACGGAGTAGAGGTCAAAGCGGGCCTGCACGTCCAGATAGCCTTGAAATACACCGCCGTCCACCCCCATGTCGTGAACGTGGCTGTCGATCATGGCGTAGACGCTCTCGCGCTCCGCCTGTTTTTTCGCCGCCCATGCGTTCTTGTCAAATTCCTCCTGGGGGGCGGGCTGCTCGGTAAACAGATCATCATAGTTCGGCATTGTTATCGCTCCTTTAATCTTTTGGGTTTATACTTTTGCGGGGCCTTGTGTTTCGGCCCCTTGGTGGGCTTGGACTGCTCCTTACCCTTTGCCGCCTTTTCTTTCTGCTCCGCCGTGATCTCCTTCAGCTCCTGCCAGACGGAGGGGCGGGAACGCTCCTGCGGATCAGAAGTACCCGGTGCGGTTGGCTCTTTGGGCTTTGAGGTAGGCTCGGACTGACGGGATTTCTCGATCCGGCCCTCGGTGGGGTTTTCCGTCTGCCCTTCCTCCCTGGTAGGGGAAGCCCCCAGCACCGCCTCCAAAAACTCGTCCTTGTCCTGTTCCGGGGCGGTGCGCTCCGGGGCGGGCAGTTCTTCCCCCGGCTCCGGGGGCGGGGAGAACATGGCGTCCAGCAGCTCGTCCACCTCCTGCTCGGTCATCGGCTCCGCCGCCGCTGGCGCTTCCGGGGCGTCGCTCTGCGGGGCCTCCCGGCTCTGTTCGATCTCCCGCCTGACCTCGGCCATATCCACCGTAGCCAGGTTGAAACGCTCAAAGATGCGGTTGATCTTGCTGGCGTCCTCGGCCCGTACCATGATGTCGGTCAGACCGTCCGTGGCGTCCCGGTCTTTCAGGACGCAGTAGAGGACGCCATACTTCTTGGCCTCCCGGCAAAAAAGCTGGAGGTCGCTGTCCTTCACGGCGAACACCTTCAGCTCCTTGCCGCTGCGGAGCATATTGGTCAGACGGGTCTTGCCCTTGGTTTTCTTCTGCTCCCGCAGGATGGCATACAAGAGGATGGCAAGCTGTTTGGCACCCTCACCGGCCAGCTTCACCGCCACTTCACCTGTTTCCAGGGACAGCCTCACGACCTGCTCCGCCGCGTCGCCTGAATAGCTCATGCTGTGTCAACTCCTTTCGTTCGGTTTCCTTCTGCTCTACCAGCCGTTCCAGGTTTTCCTTGACCTGCCCGGAACGCTGGGCGATGCCGTCACATAAGACCACCTCCTTTCGTGCCGTCCTGATCCGGCTGGACAGGGCGCTGATCTTCTGCTTCGCCACGTCTACGGCCACGGTGTCACCCTGCCGGTCAAGCCGCCGCAACTCCTTTCGGAGTTCCTGCCGCTGGGCGGTCAGGGCGTCGATCTCCGCCGACGCCGTTTCCCGGTGGGCGGTCAGCTCCCCGATGGTGCTGATGTGCTGTTTCCCCAAAAACCGGGTTTCCGCGTCCAGCCTGTCCAGCTTGGCGATGTCCTCCCGCAACAAAAAAGACACCCGCTTGACGGATGCCGGTCGTTTGACGATGATGTGCAGTTCATAGCAGTAACGGAAGTACAGCGCCCGCAGGCCGGTGACTTTCTTCCGTGTTTTACCCTGTACCCGGTAACGCCGGGGCGGACGATGAACCACCTCCGGGAATGGGACTTGCTTTTGGAGGTTGTAGAGAATACGCTCCTTGATCTCGTCCAGCGTGTAGCCCTCGCCCAGCTTGTGAAAGCGGAAGTACCCGCCAGCATCGGGCGGTTTCAGCGCCGGGTATTTCAGGGGCTTGCCGCCCTTGCCCTTTGTTTTGAGCTGGTAGCCCATCTCGCCCATCACCCGGAGAAAGTCGCGCTCGGTGGTGGAGGCGAGGATGGCCCGGTCAATGTCCGCCCGGATGGTGCCCCGGTGGGTGGGCTTGCCGCTGCGCTCCGCCTGCCATTCGGCGTAATTTTTGGCCCGCCCGCCGGGGTTCTCTATCACGGAGATGGCGTACTCCCGGCAGAGCCGGTCTGACACCTCCCGCATACGGGCGTAGTCAGCGGGGGTATTGTGAAATTTGATGCCGTCCCGGAAAGAAACGGAGTTGATAACAAAATGGTTGTGATAATGGCCGGTGTTACAGTGAGTAGCCACTACCACTTCCAGACGGTCGCCCCATAGCTCCTGGGCCAGTTTGACGCCAATCTCATGGGCAATCTCCGCTGTGACTTCATCGGCCTTAAAGGACTGATACCCGTGGTAACAGGCCCGCCCTCCCAGCTTATCCCGGCCTGACAATCCCTGCCATAGCTTTTTCGTTTCAATAAACTGATGTGCGGCGGTATCTTCTTCACAGTTCAGGCAGGTCACATAGGAACGGCGCTCCGTTTTCATATCATCGGCAGCATACTCCAGCACATCGTCAACAGCGTGGAGGGACGCCAGTTCCTCATAGCTGGCCTCGGTGGTCTTTTCCGGGTTCCGGGCATAGTTTATTACCTTATCCACACGCCCCTTGATGGGCCAAAGCGAAGTGACCGCCATATCAGTCCGGCATCGTGTAGGCGTCCACGATCAGCTTTTCAATCGTGCGGAGGTCGGCCACCTCCTTGCGGAGCTGGGGCACATCCAGCAGGCCGATGGAGTTGGCCCGCTTCAAAATCTGATTGAGGTTGCTCCCCACGCGCCGCACCTCCTGGATCAGCACAGGCACATCGGCGGTCGGCCCGTCCCTGACCTCCTTATCAGCAACAGCGGCACGGATGAAGCCCTCACGGGACAGGCGTGACCTGCGGATTTTTTTCGTCAGCGCGTCCAGCTCGTCCTTGGAAAAATAGACGACGACGCGGCAATTCCGTTTTCTCAAAATGAAACGCTCCTTTCTGGAAAGTCGGTTGTCAATGCGGGGTCATAGGGGCGGCAAGCCCCTGTCAAGCGGCCTTTGCTGTAGCAAAGGCGTTGCTTGTTAAGACAATACCGCCCTCTGCGCCTGCGGCGCGGGAGAACGTGCGGGGTAGGTTCAAGCCCGGTCGGATTCCCCCTTGGCGGGGCGGGCCGCAAGCCAATACTCCCGCTTGGCCTGCATATATTCGTCGTAGGCGAGTTGGCGGTTGATGCGGTCAAGCCACGCCCACTCCGCTGGGGAAACACGGCGGGCGGGCCTGGGAGGGGGCTTGCTGCGGGGCACATTCACCGGCATGGGGTAACACCTCCTTTTTCAGCGAGTGACGGCACTTTTGCCGTCATGGTCATTTGCGGGCAAAAAAGTGACGGCACTTTTGCCGTCACATGAAGCTATCCAGAAAGCCCATGATGGCATCGTCTGTCCCATCGTCACCCCCTGGCTCTGTTTGAACAGGCTGGACAGGCAGTTGTTTCAGGGCAGCGAGTTCTTCCCGGATAGTGTTTTGGACGATTTCTTGGATACGGCTGGTTAGCTCCGCTTGGTTGATGATGGACAGCACAGCCTTGTTCATGGACGCCGGATTCAGCCTTTGTAGATACTCCCACGCCCGCCTGTCCTCCGGGTGGTCAAGATCAAAGCGGAGGGTCATCTTTTTACGTTGCATGGGCACCGCCGCCCTTGCGGAGCGCCATCTCACACAGGTACTCGTAGCCCTTGGCCGTGGCACAAATATCATCATAGATGGTCACACGGTCGGCGTCATACTCCCCAAAGTTGCGGATCAGGCAGCTCCCGCCGCCCAGCACATGAAGCCGCATGAGGGCCGGGTTGTACTCACGCTCCCGCAGGATGCGGAAAATCTCACGCACATACCCTGCGGCGGTTTCCCGGATGGTGGTCAGGTAGTCCTCCTGAATATCCGCCGTTCCAAACCGTAGCACACGGTTGATGATGGAGTCGTCCACCGTGGCGTGGTGGGTTCGCATGACGTTCTCCCGGACGGCCAGCATACATTGATGGGTGCCGTACTTCTCCGTAAACATTCGGTCTGCGGCGGGCCTGCGGTCGTTGATGAACATGATATTCATGGTGCCGTTGCCAATGTCGCACAGCATATTCACGCCCTGGAAGTCCCTGATCTGGCTGGCTACCGCCGCAAAGCCCTGGGGAAACACATCGGCCCCGGCGATCTCTACCCGATAGACCTTTCCCCGGAACGTGAAGCACACTTCCCGGCTCCGCATGAGGTAGGCTTTGAAGTCCTCCCGCTGCTGGCTCACCCAGGTGAGGGGCAGGCCCACCGCAAGGCGCACCGTGGCGTCGGTCAGCCCATGCACGTTCAGCTCACGGGCGATAGCGGCCAGGGTGAGGATATAATAGTCGTCGTCCCCGGTCTTATCGGCGGTAAACTCCTTGTGGCCCGTCCCGATCAGGTAGTACCGCCCGCCGTACACCAGCAGCTCGTCCTTGAACACCGGCTCCACGTCATGGGCGGTCAGCCCTGCGGGGAAACAGCAGTTTGCGGTCTTGATGTTGCCATAGCCGTTGTCGATGCCGACGATTTTCATGCCCTGATACTCTTTCACCGGCTCCATTCCTCCTTTCGCTGTGTCAGCCCCAGCTTTCGCTGAAGCAGGTCGTTCACGTCCTTGCCGTAGGGCGGGGGCCTATCCAGCACCGTGTACTTGTCCCCCAGGCCCTCCATGATGCCCGCCGCCGCTTCCCGGCCCACCTCGTCATTGTCCAGGTGGAGATATAGTGTGTTGGTGCCGGGGTGGTCTTTGAGGTACTGGCTGAGAGCGAGGGGGATCACAAACTCCTTTTTCTGCTTGAACACCCCGGCCAGGGAGAGAAGCGCGTCCTGCCGCCAGTCCCGGCCTTTCATTTTCAGCAGGGTGGCGTAGCTCAACAGGTCGATGGCCGATTCAAACAGGTGGACGCTGTTGGCGTTGGGATTTTCTGCGATACAAAACGAATACCGCTTGTCGCTGCCGGGGGCCTCGCCCTTGAAGTCCCCCACGGTGCCGCGCAGGGCGGCGTACCGGGGCTGGCCTTTCAGGTCGCGGCCCACGAACACGACGTTGTGATATTTCTGACTTTCGTACACACGCCCGGTCTGGATGCAGTAGTCAATCAGGTCATAGTCAATGCCACGCCCATGGAGGTAGTTGACCATGTGGGTGGCGCACCGGCTGGGCTGGGGCAGGGACGGCACCCTGGGTTCCTGTTTCTTGGGCTGGGTCTGGGGCACATGGGGCAGGGGGGAAAAGTTCTGGCCCGCAAGGGCCTCCACCGCCTGGGTAAACGAAAAGCCCTGGACTTTAATCAGATAGTCCAGGGCCGTCTTGCCGCCGATTCCACGGGAAAACCAATTCCATTTGCCGTTGCTGATTTTCAGGCTGTCATGCTCACGGGTACAGTAGGTGTTACCGCCGACGTGTACCAGCGCATGGGGGTCGTACCGTTGGAGGTAGGTCAGCAGGTCAAGCTCCTTTGCCTGGGTGATTTGTTCTGGCGTGACGTAGCCCATCTACCGTCCCTCCCGCTGAGATTTCTGCTGCTGTTTGTAGGTGATAACATCCGCACAACGCTCAAAGGCGTCCCTGATGCCCTCCAAATAGCCGACTTGGTGATTGCGCCACTGCTTAAACACATCGGCCAGCGGGGTGTGGGATTTGAGCAGCGTTCCAGCCTGTGCCGGTGGCAGTTCATCCTCCTTCGCCATCTGCAAAATCGCTTCCCGGATGGCGTAGTCGCTGGCATGGTTCAGGATTTCGCCGGGGGGCTGGCCCAGTAGCCAGCGCCGGTACTGTTCCTGTTCGGCGGTCATGCGCTGGTACAGCTTGGCACACAGTTCCTCGCCTGTCATGGTTCATCAGCTCCTTTTTCAGATAGTAATAGCCGGAGAGATTATGAAAATCTCCCCGGCTATGTACGGTTCCTGTTGTATCAGGACGAAAAAGATGGTATAATGCGGCAAAAGCAAAATTTCATAGGAGGTGCCCCATGGCAGACTGTGAACATATCCCCGCCGCAAAAAAGACGGTGTATCTGGACAAGCAGATGTTCGCCACCATTATGTGCATGATACCCGCAGGGAAGCTCACCTCCCAGGAAGCCATCTGTGAGATGTGGGCCAGACGGAAGGGGGCCGACTTCTGCGAGATCGAGGACGGAGGTATCATGCCCTTTGATAAAAAACTGTTCTGGAGACCCGCCGATGTTCAGCGGGTGGACTTTATTACTGACCTAAAATCTTTCCAGAAAAATACGGGGAATTTGGACGACTTGATTCCCTACTGGCGTATGATCTCACTCAAAGGCACCCTGATAGACTTTGGACGCTATTTTGACAAAGAAACACAGAAAGAGTTGTTGGAGCAGGAGGGCCATATCATCGTCCAGGCCAATCCCAACAGGCGGACATATCGGGTGGAGAACTACAAAGCGGCGCTTTTTGATCTGAATAGGCTGATTATCAACGAGTGACTGGCTATTCCTCCCACTTGCTGAGTTCTGTATATTCGCTGGGCGGGTCGCCGGTCAGCCGTTTCAAATAGTCCCTGCCGCCGTCCACGGCCACGCTCCGGCACTCACACCATTTCAGGTCGTGGCTGTGTTCGGATGTAATGATACTGCCACATCGTTTACACTGGACTTGATTGACGGAAATTTTCATCTTGCTTGCTCTTTCTCCTATGAATTTTTTATTCCCGGTTATGTAGGGGGCGGCGCTGGCTGACTGCCAGCGCCGCCCTTTGTCACAGGATGCCCGCTTTTCTGAGGTAGCCCACGCTGTCATAGCAGCCCCGGAAGTAAGCGGCCTCCATTTCAATTTCCGTGCGCTGGTTCCGCAGGCTGGCGATCTCAATTACCGCCGCGCACTCCGCCTCGGTCAGCGCCGACACAGCCTCCCGGTCGAACAGCCCCATCACCCTGGGATATTGCTCATAGATGGCGCTGATGCGCTCCTGGATGGCACGGGAGTTTTCATCCACCTTGGGCAGCTTGGCGGCGATCATACTCAAATATTCCCGGAAGTCCACACCCTGGGCCTCCGCAAAGGCTTCAAAATTAAATCGCTCACTCATAACGATTCCCTCCTTCAAGCGTTGGTCTTATTATATGCCGCCATGCCTATCAGCTCAAATGTGCGAATTATTTTTCTACCGCCTGAACTATATCCGTATTCTACGGTTACAGATTATTATAATATCCCTCCACAATGATTACAATAGGCATGATAAAAACTTGTCGCAGTGGAGGGGCCTTATGGAGCGGGAACTTGATTACAAGGCAATCGGCAAACGGGTCAAGATTGCCCGGATCAAAGCCGATATGAAGCAGGAACACGTTGCGGAAAAATCAGGGCTGTCCCCTACCCACATCAGCAACATTGAAACCGGCACAACAAAGGCCAGCCTGTCGGCCATTGTCAGCGTAGCCAACGCCATTGGCGTCACGGTCGATGACCTTCTTTGCGATAGCCTGATACACGCAAGGCCGCAGTTTGAACAGGACATTGCCGAGCTAATTGAGGACTGTGACGATTATGAAATCCGCATGGTGAAAGACATTACTGAGGCACTGATCGCCACCCTTCGTCGGGACGCCCACCTGCGGCAATAATACTGTGAAATATGTACGGGGGCAAGTGTGTAACTTGTCCCCGTGCTTTTTGCTCACCGATCCCGGTCAGGATTATCACGGGCGGGGGCGTCGGCTTCGTCCCCCATATCCCCATCTACGATCTCGGCATCCCGCTTGTCCATATTCAGCAGAATGTTCAGTTCATCCAGACGGGCCGATTTTGTTTTCAGCTCGTCCTCCTGGGGAAACGGCTTCTCAACCTCTACCTTTGCGCTGGCAAGTTGGGTTTCGTAGGTGGTTAAATCGTTTTGGGCAGATTTCAGTTGGTACTCAAAGTTGTTGAGCAGATTGTCAAGCCTCTGGATGTTGCCAAAAACGTCCGTACCCAGGCTTACACTGTGGTCATGGACACCTGACAGTTTTACGGTGTAATCCTTGTAAAATGGGTCAAAAGAAAGCTCCATCTGAAAGCCCCGGTACTCTCCCAGGGGGACAACGGCGTTATTGTCTGTCAGGGTTTTGCGGGCGGCGAGGATGGCGCTGCCCGCCGCCTTTTTTTCAGCATAGGTTACGCCCATCACCACCATGGGGGAAAAGCCGTCCTTATTGGGATGGGTATTCGCGTCCCGGATGGCGATATTCTCCTGTGCGCTCTTGATCTCCGCCTTGGCGATGGCGATCCGCCGGGGGAAATACTTGATGATGCTGTCCTCCAGGGAATACTTCTGGCTCAAATGGTTGGCTTTCAGCAGTTTCAGCCGCTGAACGTCAATGTCTAAATCCATTTTCTCCTTGATTCGTTCGTCACCGGCACACAGCGCCTTGATCTCGGCGTAGGACAGGGCGGTTTCGTCAATGTCCTCGATGGAGCGGGCCGGGGATTTGCTGGTCATAATTTGCCCGATGAACTTCTGCTTGCTCTCCACCAACTGATAAAGGTAGCTGTCAAAAGTGTCCTCGGTGACATAGGTGTAAATGTCCACCTTGTCGTTCTCGTTCTTTTGGCGGATGATGCGCCCCTCCCGCTGTTGGAGGTCACTGGGCCTCCACGGGCAATCCAAATGGTGAAGTGCGACCAACTTGTGCTGGACGTTGGTGCCCGCCCCCATCTTCTGCGTGGAGCCGATCAGCACCCGTATCTGGCCGGAGCGCACCTTGCCGAACAGTTCTTTTTTCTTGGTTTCTGTGTTAGCGGAATGGACGTAGGCTATTTCTTCAGCCGGTATGCCCTTGGCGATCAGTTTGTCGCACAGATCATCATACAAGTTTTGAAACGACGCCATCTCAAAAGCGCCCGGTTCAGTTTCCGCCATTTCAATGGGCCGCTCCTTTCCGGGGGTAGACAGGTCGCAGAATATCATCTGTGCGGAACGCTGATCGGCTGTGCGCTGCCATATCTCAAAGGCATTTTCGGCGCAGGCGTTGACTTTGCTGGTTTCGCTGTCGGGGAGCAGGGGGTTGGTGAGCCGCTGGTCAAGGGCCAGCTTGCGCCCGTCGTTGGTGATAAGCAGCATATTGTCCTGGTCGCTCCTTACCTCCCTGTTGCGTACCTTTTCAGCCCGTTCCGCCAGTGCCGCCACCATCTGCCTTTGCAATTCAGAAGGTTTCAGGGAGATCGTGTGATAGACGGCCTTGGGGACGGGAAGATTGAGCATATCCGCCGTCTGGATGTCCGCCACTTCCTTGAACATAGCCATCAGCTCCGGGAGGTTGTGGAACCTGGCAAACCGGGTCTTGGCCCGGTAGCCGGTGCCCTCCGGGGCCAGCTCTATGGCGGTGACGGTTTCCCCGAACGTGGACGCCCATGCGTCAAAGTGTAAAAGACCGTTGCGGCGCAGCGTTTCATACTGCAAATACTTCTGCATGGTGTAAAGCTCCACCATCGTATTGCTGATAGGCGTACCCGTGGCGAAAATAACGCCCCGGCCCTCGGTCAGCTCGTCCAGGTAGCGGCACTTCATATAGAGGTCGCTGGACTTCTGCGCCTCCGTCTGGCTGATGCCGCCCACGTTCCGCATTTTGGAAAATGAGGCGAGGTTTTTATAATAATGGGCCTCGTCAATGAAAATGCGGTCAACGCCCAATTCCTCAAACGTGACCACATCATCTTTCCGGCTCTGGTCGTTCAGTCTTGCCAGCTTTTCCCGAATGTCTTTCCGGGTTTTCGCCAACTGCTTAACGGAGAAATTCTCCCCCTTCTGCTCTTTCAATTCTGCGATGCCCAGGGCGATCTCGTCCAACTGCTGTTCCAGTGTAAACCGCTGGCGCTCTATGCTCATGGGTATCTTCTCAAACTGGCTGTGCCCGATGATGATGGCGTCGTAGTCCCCTGTGGCGATACGGCCACAAAACCGCTTTCGATTTTTCGATTCAAAGTCCTTTTTAGTCGCCACAAGGATGTTTGCGGAGGGATAGAGCTGCAAATACTCCGCTGCCCACTGCTCCGTCAGGTGGTTGGGCACCACGAACAGGCTCTTTTGACAAAGCCCCAGCCGCTTGCTCTCCTGCGCCGCCGCTGCCATTTCCCACGTTTTCCCGGCCCCCACCACATGGCCTAACAGGGTGTTGCCGCCATAGAGGATGCGGGCGATGGCGTCCCGCTGGTGCTTGCGTAGCGTGATCTCCGGGTTCATGCCCACAAAACTGATGTGGCTGCCGTCGTACTCACGGGGCCGCAAGCTGTTGAATTGCACATTATAGAGCGTTGTCAGCCGTTCTCTCCGGGCCGGGTCTTTCCATATCCAGTCCTGGAACGCCTGCTTGATAAGCTCCTGCTTGCCCTGGGCGATGGCTGTTTCCTTCTTGTTCAGCACAGCGATTTTCTTTCCGTCCCTGTCCTGAATATAGTCAAAAATCCGCACATCCCGCAGGTTCAGGGTGTCCTCGATGATCTTGTAGGCATTGACGCAGGTGGTGCCGTAGGTGCTGTCGGCCTTGACGTTCACCCGGTCAACACTTTTTCCCTCCACGTTCCAGGCCCCCGTGTACCGGGAGAAATGGACATGAATTTTTTCCTGGCAATTAGCGGACGTGTCCAGCAGCTCAAAAACAAACTGCTCCACCACGTCCGGGGGGAGCCAGGTGGAGCCGAGCCGCACGGAAATCTCACTGGCGTTTAGATCTGTCGGCTGTACCTGTTCCAGCGCCTCCACGTTGGCGGCATAGTCCTCCGGGTACAGTTCGGCGCTCCGCTTTGCCCATTCCAACTTCTCCCGCACGTTGCCGGAGAGGTATTCGTCGGCGGTGAGGTACTTTTCCTCGGTGCTGTTGCCATACCCGTGCATAGGGTTCAGGAAGATCACGCCGGTCAAGTCGGCGTATATCTCCTGCTCGGTCTTGCCGGTCAGCTCCATCATAAAGGCCATATCCACCTTTGCCTTTTCAGACAGTGACACGGCCAGGGCCTCGGATGCGGTGTCCACGCTGGTGACAACGGTTTTCTGCTTGATGGTGCGCTTGGTGAACATATCCGCCTTGCGGACAAAGTTGCGCTCGTCGTCCAGCACTTCCAGGGAGGCCAGCAGGAAATAGGCGCTGTCCATCCTGAACGCGATACTGTTGCCACGGGAGTTGATGCGTCCGTACTTCTCCACATAGGCGTCATAAAGGGAGTTCAGCTTCTTTTGTTCGGCCTGAATATCCTCGGCGGGCCAATCCTCGGTCTGATATTCAATCAGCGTCCGCACACAGTCCCGGATTTCAATAAGGCCCTTGATGCGGTTTACCGCTGTGACGGACACCTCCACCGGGTTCATCCGGCTGTTTTCCCGGTAGTAGATTTCACCGTCCACTACGGTATAGCTGAAATTCCGTACATTCGGGTCGGCAGGGATGGATTTGTCCTCACCCTCCGCCTCCGGGTCGTCCATTACATACTCGGTGATGGTGCCCTGGATATTCTGGATGGCGGCAGTGAGCTGTTCGCCCAGGTCTTGCCCCTCGCGGGGCAGGCAGGCGGTTTCCGGCCCGTGGGGGCCGCTGACCTCCCGCATTTCGCCCATCACCATTTCCGGGTGGTCGATGAAATACTGATTCATTTTCAGCCCGTTTTCATCGGTGTTCAGGTGTACCCAATCTGGCTCCCCGCTGGCAAGGGCCTCCCGCTTCTGCAAAAACAGGATGTCGCTGGTCACTTCCGTACCGGCAGCGGCCTTAAAGGTATTGTTGGGCAAGCGGATGGCCCCCAGCAGATCGGCCCGCTGTGCGATATACTTTCGGACGTTGGGGTTCTCCTTGTCCATGGTGCCCTTGCTGGTGACAAAGGCGACGATGCCGCCCGGTCTGACCTTATCCAGCGTCCGGGCAAAGAAATAGTCGTGAATGAGGAAGTTGTGCTTGTCGTACCGCTTGTCCGTTACCTTGAACGCTCCAAACGGTACATTGCCGATGGCGGCGTCAAAAAAGCTGTCCGGGAGGTCTGTTTTCTCAAACCCCTGGACAGCGATGGAGGATTTTTGATAGAGCTGCTGGGCGATGCGTCCGCTGATACCGTCCAGCTCTATACCGTAGATTTTGGAGTCGGCCAGCGTTTCCGGGCGCATACCGATAAAGTTGCCGATGCCGCAGGACGGCTCCAGCAGATTCCCGGTCTTGAAGCCCATGTTCTCCAACGCCTGATAGATGGAGCGGATGACCACGGGCGGGGTATAAAAGGCGGTGAGGGTGGATTCCCTGGCGGCGGCGTACTCGTCCTCGTCCAGCAGGGCTTTCAGCTCGGCGTACTTGCTGTGCCGCTCGTCAAAGCAATCGGCCAGCCCGCCCCAGCCCACATACTGCGCCAATACCGCCTGTTCCTCCGGGGTAGCAAACCGTTCCTCCCGTTCCAGCTTTTTCAGCAGACGGATGGCCCGGACGTTATTCTTGTAGCGTTCCCCCGGCGTCCCCTCGCCAATGGCGTCATCGGTGATATGGTATTCATGCCGGTCTGCGTTGGGGATTTCGGGATGGAGGACAAAGGGGGACACCTTGGCTCTGCGCCGGGGCGCGGGCGGGGGCTGGACTGGCTCCCCACCATCATGGCCGTGCCCATTTGCTAAACCTTCGGTGCCCTTTTCAGCCGTCCCCGCCGCAGGTTCCTTTTCAGCCGATTCCGGCGTTCCCTGCTTGGCCCGTTCCACCGCCAGCCATTCAGCGGCCTCCTTGTCCGCCACGGCTTTCCTGACCTGCTTCAGATAGTCCTCGGCCTGCCATTCGCTGGTAAATTCCTCCTGGACGCCCTCACTGTCCACATATATCCCGCCCAGAACATCGTCCCATACGGCGTAGCCACCTTCCGTTTCAATGACGGAAAAGCGTTCGGGAGCCTGGGGCATATTGGCGGCGATCTGCTCCACATCGGCCATGACCTGCTGAATAAAAGGGTTTGCGTCCAACTTGTCCGGGTCTACCACATGGCCGTCTACGATACCGTTTTCCGCAAGAGCGGCACGGACGGCGGCGGGGTCAATGTCGGAAAAATCATCGGTTTTCTGCTTGGCCTTTTCGCTCGGCTGTGCGGGAAACGAGGAAATAACACGCTGGTTATTTTTCAGCGCCGCCACGATCACATCAAAGCCCTTGCTGTTCAGCTTCTTTACATAGTCTTTCAGTTTGTGGGCAGGAAAGCCGCACATGGACACACGGCCATATTCGGGAATATTGCGCCTGGTCAGGGTCAGATCGAGGGCCGTCGCCGCGTTCCATGCGTCGTCACCCTCAGCCCCTCCGTACAACTCAAAGAAGTCGCCCACCTGATACAGCAGCAGACTGTCGGGGCTACGCTCCTTGATAGAGTTGTAGGCGTCCCAAAACCTCCCGCTGTCAGGCCCCGGCTGCGGGGCGGGGGCACTTTGGGCCGCTTCCGCCTCCTTGCGGACGGCCTCTTGCAGAACGGGAACGATCTCACGGTATTTGTCATACTGGCTGAGAAAATCCAGCACACCGCCGTCGCCGTCCCCAATGTCCTGACGTTCGGTGAATGTCCGTCCATCGGGCATGACAAGGGTAAATTTCACCTTATCATAGCTCAAAAATGCGTTATATTCCGGGTCGTCAGCGTCATACCATTTCTGCCACGTCCCGTATTTCGCCATAGCAGCCGCTTTTTTGGCAACATATTCATCGTCCGTCTGCTTCATCAGCCGGTCAAATTCGGAGAGAGAATAGGCCGTCTTGTCCTGAAATACGCCGCTCTCGCTCCACTCGCAGAAAATATAGGGCAGCTCACGGGGCGGGTAAGTCAGCTCACCGGCCTCGGCGGGGGTCACGGCAGGCTCCCGCACCAGCGGCGGGGTGGAGAACACGGGGGCGTCCTGGGTGGCGGAAATGGTCATGGTGGAGGTGGCGGCAAGTTCTTCAATCTGCGCCCGAACATCCTCCGGCAGACCGTCCTCATAATAGGTCACGGTTCGGTCGGGGGCGATATGGGCGATAGTCTTGTAATCGCCGTATTGCAGTTCCAGCCGGTTCCACACCGTGACGCCGTTGCCCAGGTGCCCAAAGCCCAGGTCATAGCCGGGGGTATCAGGCTTTGCGGGTTCGGCGGCGGGGGCTTCTTCCACCACCTGAAGCAGACTGTCATTCAGGGGGTTCTCCGCCAGAAGGCGGTCAAATTCCTCGCGGGGCAGCTCCTTGTTGATGATGGGAAACGCCGGGTCAAAGAGCCGGACAGTCTGATCGTCAAAGGCCAGCAGTTCATACCCCTGCGTCCCCAGGTAGACCGTGGCCCCCAGGGTCAGCCGGTACTCCTTCGGCGGTGCCGGGGGCGGGTTCAGCTCGTCATACTCCGGCTCCGGCGCTGCGGCCAGGGGGCCGGGAACACTCTCCTGACGATGATACTCCTGGTATTTCTCCTTTTCAGCCGGTGACAGATAGCGGCCCGCCTCCACAAGCTGCCCAATGCGTTTCGCCGCCTTTCTCCACGTCAGCGTGACCTCGGCCTCTGGCTTGGACAGATCACCGATGGAGATTTTTACACCACCACGGTCAAACCATGCGCGTATCTTCTTGTCTGTGGCAACCGTAAAATAAGCGGTCGATTTGTATTCTTCTTTGAGGAAAGATGTGTTTTCGGTGGAGCTATGAGCCGTTTCAAACTGCTCAAAAATACGGAACTTTCCATCGGCTATGCCGCTGCCATGCAGGAGAACGGCGTCGATGTCCTCCTGGGAAATAGCGAAAGCGGAGGACTGTTCATCCTCCGCCGCTTGGATAGCCGCTTTTTGTTCTTCCTCGGTGGGAAGCGGGTCGCTTACACGTCGGTGTAGATCAGCTCCGCCAGCGCCGCTTCCTCCGCCGCTGCCTGGATGTTGTTCATCAGGCCCACCCACTTCATCTCGTCGGTCGCTTTCAGCTCCTCCGTCACGCCCTGTTCCCGCGCCATCCGCGCCGTCAGCCGCTCCACCATCTCGGTGGCCTCCCGGTCGATCTTCTCCAGATGGGCGTCCAGTCTGCCGCTGAGAAGCATCCCCGTGTAGTAGGCGTTCCTGTGGTTTTTGAGGTAGCTGCGCCGCAGCATCCCATATTTTCCTACCTGCGGTGCCTCCGGCACGTCCAGGTTGGGCAGGCGGTAGCCGTTCTCCATTCGGTACGTCAGTTCCATGTCCAACGCTCCTTTCACGTTTTACTCTGCCGTCATTATACTGCCTGTCAGGATTTCCGGCAAATGTGCGATTTTGTTTTTCTTCCTCCCAATAGAGGGGTAACACGGTGCTGGCGATCTCCCGCAGGGGCATTTCAGAAATATCGCTGACAGCGCCCCCCAGGATAGACAGGGTTTCCAGGGTATTGAAGTCAAAGACACGGGCAAAGTCCTCGCCGCTGAAATACTCCTGGGGGTCGATGCCGCACCGGGTCAGCATGATATAGGCCACGCTGTTTTCCAACAGGCTCTTAAACCACACTTCGGTGTTGAGATCGTCCAGTTCTTCCAGCAGACTGCCCTCTTTGACACGGCAAAGGTCGGCGTAATAGTCGCCAAAGTTGTCCTCCACGATGATTTTTGCCGTTTCCAGCAGGCAGGCGGCAAAGTCGGATTTGTCGGAAAACTCACCGTAGCTGTTTTCCAGCGCCTCCACCACCGCCCCCTCATACTGCGGCCTCATCTGCCAGACGGGGATGGTACGCCCCGCACGGCTGTTGGTGTCGGACATATCAAAGACGTGCCGCAGTTTATAGCCCTGTTTGGTATCCACCAGGAGGGCGATCCCCGTGGTGCCCCGGTTCACCCACCGGCCATGCTTGTTCCAGAAGTCAGTTTGAGCGCAGGCGGTGGCGTTCGGCTTTTGGGCGTAGATCAAAAGCTGGTCGCGGAAATTGTACTTGAAATTGTGGGCGGCGGTGGTCAGGAACGCCATATAGTTCCCGCTGTTGGTTGATATTTCATGGGCCTTTTCTACCGCAAGCTGGACGATGGGTTCAGGCTTCTTTGCCATAGTCTATCCCTCCTGTTCCTCATAAGATTTCAGCAGCCCCTTTGTGGCGGCGGCGATTTTGGAAATGCGCCCGGTGAGCTGGGCAACGGTGGCCCTGATTTCGGACTGACGCGCCGCGTAGAAGTAGCCGGTGGCGTCGCTGCAAATGGGGTGGCCGTCACAGCGCAGGCGGTTGACGGCCCGCCGCAGTTCTGTCCCCTTGACATGGAACACGGCCTCCAGCTCCTTGCTGGAGGCCGCGCTTTCCTGTCCACGGCGGTATTTTTTCAGGTATTCACACAAGGCTTTGTCGATGGGTGCGCCTTTCACCGGGTATCACCCTCGCCGCCCTCTTTCAGCTCTGCGCTGTACTCCTTCTTTTGCGGATACAGCCCGGAACAGGCGTAGAGAAGCTGCCAGATCATCTCGGAGGCTTCGCTCTCATACATCCGCATACTGACATAGGGCTTACCGCCCACGCCGCGGCAGCGCCGGGAAAACCGCATACGTTTTTCCATCAAGTCCTGGGCGCTGTTGCGGGTGGGCACATCCTCGGCGGCGGCGTTGCGCTCCAAAACGGCCATCATCAGGTCAAACATGGAGGGGTGTACGTTCAATTTAACATTCGGTAATTGTGCCATGATGTTTCTACCTTTCCACGGACACGGCCTGCCGTCCACGCTGGGGGAAGTCCCAGCCGTAGACCTTGCCGATCTCGTCCCCCAGCCTGCGGGTGATCCGGGTAATATCGGCACGGGTGGCCGTTCCGTAATAGAGTTTTTCTTTCAGCAGGTCGATTTGAGATTCCGACACTCCGGGTTTGTAGGTGCGGTAGAGCAGACGGTTTGTACCGTCGTGGTGGATGGCATCACAGCGCAGGTCGCCCAGCTTGTCAACAAACCAGGTGGAGTAGTCAATGCCTCGGTCGCTGTAAAGGCAGTCCCGGATGTTGCCGCTGGCGATCTCCTTGTAGCCCATGCGCCGACCTGTCCAAAGGCCCAGGTCGGCAATAATCAAGATGGGCTGGTCAAGCTGGATGTTCAGGTTCGCACGTTCGTCATCCAAATAGCCGTTGTTGATGTCGTACATCAGCATCATGCGCTCGTCCTCGGTCAGCTCCGGGTACTCATCCTCTAAAAACTTCCGCCAATCCTCATAGTCCAGGTCAAAGTCGCTCCAAATACGGTGCTTCTGCTCGGTCATCGGGCATCACTCCTGTCCCGGTTCCTGGGCTTGATGGGCTGGCCCTGTTCATTGTAGTTCTTCGGGTCGGCGGCGGGGTCGGCCCAGCCCCGCATGGCCCCGGCCAACATAGCCGCCGCCTGTGCCTTGGTCACGCCCAACTCGCCGTTCAGCTCGTCCACCAGCTTCTGGCTTGTGCGGCCTTTTGTCGCAAAGGACGCGGAGCGGTAGCCGTCAAAGCCCCGCTCAAACATCACGATGGCCCGTTTCTCCGGCACCTTGCCGTAGCACACCACTGGCAGGGAGCTTCTGAGGGGGATAACGGAGTTGCCATTGCGCTCCATCATCTCGGCAAACTGGCAGATATGGTAGAGGTTGTCCCAACCATCACCCACCTCCACATGGTAGTCGTCGATATAGCGGCACACATAGTCAGATTGGTGTCCGTCAAATCGCCTGACCCGTATCTTGTCGCCGTCCATAATCCTGAATTTTTCCTCATAATGCGGGTTGATGAAGCGGATGCCCTTTTCAGCCTGTTTCATGTGCCTGTCAAGCCAATCCCGACGGTAGCAGTAGATGAACAGGTTTTCCTCCCCCTTGTAGGGTTGCAGCCTTATCAGGTAGGAATACTGCACCGTGTCCGCCCGGAAGCCGAACGCAAAGCCGTCGTTGAAGCCGCTCTCCGGGTGTTCCTGGCAGAAGTCCCGCATGGCGTCCCGGCTTTTCAAAAAGCCGCCGTACTGCCCGTCGCCCACCAGGGCGTTCAGGACGCTCTCAAACTCCGCCTGAAATTCCTCGGTGTCCAGGTCTTGCCGGTGGCTCTGCCACGTTTTGAGAAACCCTTGGGCGTCCATGCCTGTTCCGGCCCGCAGGTGGCCGACGCACCCTGTCTGGCCTTTGAGTTGCATACTCTGGCTGGCGGAGTAAAGCCGCTCGGCGGGGGTGGCTGTGCGAAACGTCAATTCCATCAATGTCACACTCCTTTTTCATGCTCAAAAAAAGACCACCATTCATCCTCCCGCACCTGAAAAGCGTCGCCTAATTGGATGGTGTCGGGGAAGTTTGTTTGGGTGGTCTTGATAGCGTATTTGTCGATCTCGGTGGCGTAGTAGCGGAGGATGGTGGCCCCCAGCTTATCCAGGGCCAGGTGTCCGCAGCTCATGCCGTCATACATGGACAGCACTTCCAGCGGTTCCACGGTGATACCGGGGCAGTAGGAGAGGATATGGGCGATCACGTCCACCGTCCAGCCGTTGCCCAGCATTTTATACGCCTGGGTGTCGCTGACCGGGAACAGAAAGCCCTCTGGCACCGTTTGGAGCCGCATACACTCCCGCACCGTCAGCTTGCGGATGATATAGTAGCCGTCCATCAGCTTGATGGGGTACTGCTGGCCCTTTATTGTGATCTGGCCGTCGCGGACTTCGTAGATGGGCCTGTCCAGCGTCCCGCAATACTGATAATACTGGCAGGAGGTGGTCAGGCAATTCGCCTTTTCCCGCATGGCACGGCCCCTGCGGGTCTTGCTGTTGGGCATGGTCAAATCAACGCACTCGCCGGGGAGAATGTCGGTGTACCCTCTGGCGGTGGCCTCCGCCACCCGCAGGGCGGGACAGTCGGTGGGGGTGGTATAAAGCCCGGTTTTCGCCCCGGCCCCACCGCCGTTCCCGCACAGGGTCTTGCTCTTGCCGTCCGCTGAATATACCCGGTGCCCCTGGCCCTCGGAGCCGGTGCTGCTCTCTATGGTGCCCACACGGATGGGGTACATGGGGATATGCCCGCCGCCCATGCCCGCCGATGCTGTCAGGCAGGGGACTTTCCCACTCACATCGAACACACCCCAGCGGGTATGCTGGCCGTAAAGACCGCCCAGCCGGTTGACGCTGACCGCTTCGGCCACACAGGTCTTGCGGTCTATGGTGTTGCCCACCATATTGCGGATGCCGTCTTTGTAGTAGGTTGCCCGCAGGCATTGGGCTTTCCCGTCGGCGGTAACATTCACCGGCTCTATCGCCATAGGTGCGGGGAAGTGCCCGCCATCCAGGGCGTTCACGGCGCTGGCCCTGCTGTAATTTGCTTTCAGCGTGTAGCCCTTTTCATGGAGCGGCAGACCGCTTTCCAGAACGTCCAACAGGATAAGGCCCCGATCCTCCGGCAGTTCTACGCCGGGAATGTTAGTCCAATACAACCTTTGACGGCTTTGGGCGGACACAAGGGCGGAGTTTATCAAAATGGGTTCCACGCCCAGCTCCGCCGTGATCTGTGCCCGTATCGTTGGGGCCATGCTCTTGTTGTTCTCGTATAAATAGAAGTCCGGCCCGTACCGTTCCCTGGCGATCAGGTAGTTGCGAAACAGCTCCCAGCCCAGGCCCTCCGGCTTTGTTTCCCGGTTCCGGGTCTGCGCTATGCTCCAATGGGTGCAGGGGGAGCCGCCCAGCAGAAGTTTCATTTACTATCACGCTCCCTCAAATGAAAAACGGCCTCCATTCACTGGAAGCCGTTTTTGCCGGTTTTATTTCAGATGTCCTTTTACCGGGCGTCGCCTCGGTCGTGGTGCTTGGGTTTAATGGGCTGGCCCTCTTTGTCATAATTCTTCGGGTCTGCGGCGGGGACTTCCCAGCCGAACATGGAACCGGCCAGCATTGCCGCCGCCTGTGCTTTGCTCACGCCGCCACTCTCGTTGCACTCATCCACAATCGCAAGGGCCTCCGCTCGGTCGTGACCATATTTGTCGGTATGGTAATAGCCACTCTCGCCCTTCTTAACGATGATGATCTCGTCACCGCTGGGCAGCACAGCGTAGCACCTTTCCGGCAGGCCCGGACGCAGGGGGATCACTTTACTGTTGCTCTCTTTCATCCATTCTGCAAACTCTTGGATGTGGTAAAAACTGCCTCCAATTTCAGCGTGGCAGTCGTCGATATACCGGGTCATTCGGTCAAGGCTTGCGCCCTCGCTGGTGGTGATCCGCACCATATCGCCGTCCGCCACCCTGAATTTCTCCTTGCCGTCCGGGGTGATGAAGCGAACGCCCTTTTCAGCCTGTTTCATTTGCCGGTCAAGCAAGTCCCGGCGATAGGGGTAGATATAAACGTGATTATCCTCTCCAGACGGGATACAGCGGATCAGGTAGGAGTAGTCCCTGGTGTCGGCCCGAAACGCATATTCAAAGCCGTTGCGGAAGCTCCCTTCCGAGTGGTCGAGACAGTAGACGATCATCGCGGCACGGTTTTTCAGCACATGGCCGTACCGCTCGTCAAAGCGAAGCATATCAAGCACGGTGTTGAACTCCGCCTTGAACTCTGGCGTGTTTTGAGAACTCACAAAGGTTTCCCAACTGTTGAGGAAAATAGAGCCGCTGTTGTCCAGACTGCCCCACAAATAGCCCGGATTTCCGCACCGTTCACTGAGCGGCGCACACTGTTCATAGGCGTAAAGCCGTTCGGCGGGGGTCGCGGGCCGCAAAGTCATATCCATTACCGCTCACACTCCTTATCCGGCTCCTTGGACTGCCTTTCAGAAGCCTTCGCTCTCCGCTCCATCTGATACTCCAATTCCTCGCTGGCGCGGCCCAGCAAGTCTTTTTTCGCCTCCAGAGGGTCGGTGAAGTAGTGCCCCCAAAAGTAGTTGTTCCTGCCCTTGCAGGCCCAGGTCACATACATGGGGATTTTGCCATGTTCCAGTTCACCGAACACATACTCTGTATCCCCGATCTGGATGGAGTCGATGATAGCGTAGCCCTCGTTGATCCTGTCAGCCATATCAACGTCCCTCCCTGTCCCTGGCTTTCTTTTCAGCCTGTTGCTCCTGCCGGAGAATTTCCAGATAATGCTTCGCCCATTTGGGCAGCTTCTCCTGCGCTATGGTGCCGAGAATGTCACTTCGCTGAAAATAGGAAGTCTTGCCGGAGTACAGCTCTGTGCAGTGGCAGGCGGTGCCCCGGCTGTTGGGGGACGCGCCAAAGCCCCCGGTACATAGCTGAAGCTGGCTGGTGGCTCGGCGGTATTCCGGGCGCAGCACCTCCTGTTTGATGACAACGATTTTCCCATGGAGGTCGTGCTGATAGCTGATGACCTCACAGCCCCCGGCGGTGATGGGGGCGTTGGGGATGCCCTGGATTTTCGGGCCATTCAGGTCGATACGGGTTTTCTCCGCCTGCTCCGCCACGCGCTCCCCGAACAGCTTTACAAGTTCCGGGTAGTCATTGCTGACCATGACCTCCGTGTAGCCAGCCATCAGGCCGTTGCTCTGGCAGAAAGCGCACATATACCGTTCATCGCCAATGCCTTCCGGGTTTTCCCCCAGCACGATCTCCCGGTCGCCAATGTGAAGCGCATGGATAATGACGTAATCACCGGCCATGCGCTTTCCAGTTTCAGCGCCCATGCTCCCGCCCCCTTTCCCGGTTAGGCAGTTCCTCATAAAGCTGTAAATCGTTCTCGCAGGGGACATACAGCCGCCCGTTTTCCACACAGCGGAAAATATCGCATTTCTTATCAGTAGACGCTGCATAGAAGCCCTCATGGGAATAGTTGAATTTGCTGGGATAGGCATACCCTTTCTTGCAGAAGCCCAATTCCACATCCAGCCTCAGCCGGGAAACGTAGATCAGGCTGTGGTGCTTGCCCGCTGGCTCAAACTGCCGCTCCGGGATAAAGTGCAGCCCGCCGTACTCAAAGGGTGTATGCTCCATAGCCGGTTCCTCCTTGTCCATAAATTTACGCCGCCCTGTGTTCTCAGACAAAGGGCGGCGTATGTAAGTGGTCGCCTTATCCGCAGGCCATCAGTTTTATCAACAGCTCATTCACCGGGGCGGCATCCCGGCCCTGGGCGGTCAGCTTGTTCCGCCAGCCCAGCAGGTACTCCCTCAAACGCCGGTATTCCTTATCTGTCAGTTCAAGATAGACTTTCTTTTCCCGTTTGAACATTTGAAACAGCTCCTTTCCCTGTCCCCATAGTACAAGAAAAAACAAGCGGTTTCAAATGTGCAAATGGATATGTAAGTGGCCCGCTGTGCGGGCCACGGGGATGTGCTTAATAGCCTGTGGTGGGCAGGCGCTTGGGGGGAGCGTAGACCTTCGTCACCCAGCGGGTGGTCGCCATGATCCACTGTCCGTTGTAGACACCGCCCACGTCCGCCTGGTTCACAAACTGACTGCCGCCCTTGGCCCAGGACACAACGGTGCAGTCAATTTTGGGCGCTTCCACCTGCCGGAAGTTGGCGGGCACGACGCCGAACACAATCATGACCTCCGTCACATACTCGTTGGAAGCCAGCCGCAGGGCCACGGGGGACGCCTCCAACACATAGTTCTGCTGGGTGTTCAGGCTGTCCGCCAGCACACGGTAATCGGCCCCGGAAAGATTGGTCTTGTAGACGATCTTGTAGCTGCCAGCGGCATTGTAGGTGCCGGTGGTGATCTTCGCCAGCCGTACCGCCTCCACGGGCAGGGTGTCCCTCCAGTAGAAAGAGGTGAGCGCCGTGGTGGAGTTGTTGCCAATGTTGGAGAACGTGTAGCGGATGTTCTGACCGGGCATGACCTCTTTATAGCCGGATTTCTCAATGGCTACGTTGGTGTAAAGGCTCTTGTTGGTCATGGCCGCTTTGACGATCTGCCCAGCGTGTTCGATCTCCACGTCGATGGGGGTCTTGTCCAGGGCGTAAAAGTCAGCCGCCTTGGATTCCACCACCTTATACCGGCCCAGGGGCAGGGGCTTGGACACGGCCACGCCGTTTTTGTCGGTGCGGATGGTGTCAACAAGGTTCCCCGTGCGGTAGTGGTAGACCTCAAACACGGTGCCGGGGATGGGGGTGCCAGCGGGCCAGCCGTTCATGCTGTTGTAGTCGGCGCTGGTCTTGGTGATCTGGAGCTGCCCGGTGATGGCGGTGTTCTTCCAGGTGATGGTGGTGCAGCCGCCGTACTCCACATAGATGGTCTTGGGCTGGGTGTCCAGGATATAGCCGTCCGCGCACTCGATCTCCCGAACGGTGTACTTGCCGTCCGCAAGCCCGCCGTCCACATAGACATACCCCTCATTGTCGCTCTCGTAGGTGCCCACGGGGTTGCCCTTGGCGTCGGAAAGCAGGAACTTCACGCCATAAATTCCCTTGCCGGTCACGCTGTCGATCTTGTGGATGATGGCGCTGCCGGTCTGCCGGTTGGTGATTTCCAGGGTGGCGGTGCCGCCGTCCTTCACCTCGATCTGATAGGGCTGGCTGTCCAACTGATAGCCCTTGGCCGCTTTCAGCTCCGTGACCTGATACCAGCCCTTTTCCGCTTCGGGCAGGGAAATGACGCCGGAGCGGTCGGTGGTGTAGGTGCCGACGATCTCCCCGTTGAGCTTGCGGATTTCAAACTGGACGCCGCTGATACGCTCCCCGGTTTCCTCGTCCGTCTTGATGATGGTGAGGCCCCCGATTTTGGTGTTATACACCGTAATCGTCTGCGTGTCACTGGCGTTGACGCGGACGGTCTGTGTTTTGGTTCCCTCGTCCATGACGTAACCGGGCAAAGGCTTGGTTTCCGTGATAATCAGCGTACCCACCACGCCGGAAATGCGGATTTCCCCGTTGGCGTCGGTCTTATACAGGCCCTTGCTGGACAGGTGGCCGTAGTCGTCGTCCAGATAGGAGCCGTCCGAGTAGGTGATCTGGAACTCCACCCCGGCCAGGGGCTTGCCGGTCTGCTTGTCCAGCTTCTTCACCACGATGGTGCCCTGCTTGGCGTTGTAAAAACGGAGGGTCTGGACTTCGCCGGACTTGATAAGGATGGACTTGGGCTGGCCGTCCAGCACATAGCCCTCCAACGCCTTGACCTCTCGCGCGGTGACGGTAGTGCCGGGGGTCAAATCGTTCAGCACGATGCGGCCATTCTCATCGGTGATAAACTCGCCGTTGGAATTGCCAACGACGGCCCCGCTGCTGTCGGTGACAAGGAAAGTGACGCCTTTCAGCGGGGTGGTGGTGCCCTCGATATACTTCTCGATCACAAGGGTTGTGCTGGGGGTGTTGGTGAAGTGGAGGGTCTGCGTATCGTTGGGGTTCACCACCACCGTCTGTGTCCGGGTGGCCTCGTCGATGGTGTAGCCGGGGATGGTGGCCGTTTCCGTCACCACCAGCGTCCCCACCACGCCGTTAATGGTGATTTTGCCGTCCTTATCGGTGAAATACAAGCCGTTGCTGCTGATCTGTCCGTTTTCAGCCGGTACAAACTCCCCCGTGGAGGTAGTCACCTTGAAAGTGACGCCCTTTAAGGGCTTCCCGGTGAGGGCGTCCCGTTTGTCGATGACCAGCGTCCCGGCCTTGGAGTTTTTCACAACGACGGTCTGCGTGTCGCCGCCCTGCCCAATGACCACGTTGGTGCTGGCGCTGTCCATCACATAGCCGGTCGGGGCCTTGATCTCATTCAGTACATAAGCGCCGGGGGCGAGGTTGGTGATCTTGATTTCACCGTTGCTGTCTGTGGTGAAAATGTCATTTTGCGTCAAGGTGCTGGTGCCAATCACACCGTCCAGCCCCACTTCACACCCTGCGGCGGTCGTCACGCGGAACTCGGCCCCGCTCAAAGGCAGGCCGGTGGCGCTGTCCCGTTTCTGGATGATGATGGCCCCTTTCGGCTGGTTTTTGAATGTCAGGCTGACGGTGCGGCCCTCCTTGATCTGCACCGTTTGAGATTGGGTATCGAGGATAAATCCAGCGGGGGCGCGGGTTTCTGTCACCACCACGCTCTTGCCGGGGGTCAGGCCGGTGATACGGATTTCCCCGTTCTCGTCCGTGCGGTACACGCCGTTGCTGTCGCCCACAACGGTGCCGTCCGCATACAAAACCTTGAACTCGGCGTTCTGCAAGGTGACGGAGGGGTTCACCGAACAGACCTTGCGGATCAGCAAAATTCCGTCCGGGGCGTTGGAAAATCTGACGGTGACAACGCTCTGTTCGCCGCTGTCGGCCAGCATGATCGTCTCGGAGGACTGGATGATGTTGTACCCGTCCGCCGCGTCCACTTCCTCCAGCACATAAGCGCCGGGGTTGAGGCCCGTCCACATGGCGGTGCCGTTCTTCCCGGTGACTTTGGTGCCGATCACGGTGCCGCCCGTTCCGCTGGTGCCGCCCAGGTAGCGCAACTGGAACGTACAGCCGGGGAGGGCCGCGCCGGTCACGCTATCATACTTCTCAACGATAATTGCGTTCTTGGGCACGTTCTGGAAGGTGATAACCTTGCTCTCGCCGCCCTTGATATAAAATTCCTGGGTGGCCGGTTCCTTGATGGTATACCCAGCGGCGGGGGCCAGCTCCGTCACCTTGTACCAGCCGTCCCGCAGCAGGTCAACAAAGAACTGGCCGTTCTCGTCGGAGAAGAAGGTGCCCAGGCTGTTCAGCTCCCCGGTGGTCGTATTGTTGGAGCCGTACCAAACCTCAAACTTGGCCCCCTTGATGGGACTGCCGGTGATGCTGTCCACCTTGTTCACCGTCAGGGTGGGCTTCTTGTGGTTCTCAAAATAGATGGTGTGGTCGCGGTTGGGGTAGAGGGTCACAAGCTGGCTGGGGGCGTCCATGAGCCAGGGGGCCGGGACGGACTTCTCGCTTACCTCGTACACTCCGGGCAGGAGGTTGGACAGGGTGGCCTTGCCCTGGCTGTCCGTCTTGATCTCGTCTACGCTGTGGCCGTCCGCCGCCCGAACGGTGAAAATGGTGTCCGGGATGGGTTTGCCGGTGTCGGCGTCCTTTTTGTAGACAATGAGATTGGGCCGCTTCTGATTCTCAATGGTGATGGTGCTGGTCTGGCCCGGAAACAGCTCCACATGATATTCTTGGAGGTCAAGAATGTGGTCAGCAACGGTGGCCGTTTCCTTGATGGAGTACACGCCGGGTTCCAGCTTGGCGATGTTGATCTCGCCGTCCTGGTCGGTGATACGGTCGAGGTAGTGGGTGCCGTCCTCGATGCGGGCGATGCGGAAATGGACGCCGCCCAGCCGGGTGCCGTCCGAGCTGGTCTTGATAAGCCGCAGGGCGGGCTTGGGGGTGTTGGTAAACACAAATTTGGCGTTCTCGTCCGGGTTCACCTGCACCACGCGCACAGCGTCGTCCACCAGGTAGCCCTCCGGGGCCTCCAGCTCCCGCACCTCGTATGCGCCGGGGGCCAGCTTGGACAGGTCGATCTCACCGTTAATATCGGTGGTGAACTCCTGCCGGTAGCTGCCGCCCACCAGCTTGAACTCAAAGCGGACGTTGGGCAGGGATTTCATGGTGATGCTGTCCACCTTCACCAGATGGATGCCCGGTTTCAGGGAATTAAAAAAGACCAGCTCCCGCGTCTGCGTGTCACCGGCCTTCAATTCGATCTGCTGGGGGGTGCTGTTCACCACATGGGCGTCGTCCGTGGCGACTTCCTTCACCAAATAGGTGCCCGGTTCCAGGTCGTAGAGGAAAATCTCGCCGCTGGCGTTGGTGGTGTACTCCCCAAACAGGTCGCCGTCATGCCAGACCTCAAAGGTCACATCGGGCATGGGGGAATTGCTTTTCAGGTCGTACTTCAAAATGCGGAGGGCGGGCCGCGCCCGGTTGGTGACGGTCAGCACGGGATCGTCCTCGGTGGCGGGGTCGTAGGGATCGATGTGGATGCCGTGGGGGGTCTTATCCAGCACATACCCGGCGGGGGCGGCGGTTTCCACGATCTCAATATAGGCTTCCTTGCGGATGCCGGTCACACGGGCCTCGCCGTTGTCGTTGGTGGTGACGGAGGTAATGAGCTTGCCGTCTGCGAACACATCAAAGCTGGCCTTGGGGAGGGATACGCCGGTCTGCTCGTCCACCTTAATGATGGTCAGGCTGATGTCCCGCACATTCTCCCAGGTGATAAGCACGTCCTTGGTGCCGTCCCACTCCACCGTTTCCACACGGGTGGACTTCACATAGCCGTCCGGGGGCGTCTGCTCCGTAACACGGTAGGAGCCGTAGGGCAGCTCGTCCCCCTCAAAGGAGATGGTGCCGTCAAAGCCGGTGATGCCGGTGGTCATATAGGAGCCGTCGATCTGCTCAAAGCGGAACACGGCCCCCTGCAAGCTGCCCTTGTTCTGCGCGTCCACCTTCTTGATGGTGAAGCCATGCTCCACATCGTCGGTGACGGTCACATACTCGGTGCGGCCAGGGGTCAGGGTGACGTTCATGGGGGCCACGATCTGATAGCCCTCCGGGGCGGCGGTTTCTGTCAGCGTGTACTTCTCGTCGGCGGGCAGGTCACGCCACACGATCTGCCCGTTGCGGTCAGTGGTGCCGGTGACGGTGGTGCCGCCGCTGCCGGTCAGGGTAAACTCGGCCCCTTCCAGGGGAGCGCCGCCCGCCCCGGCCTTGATGACTTGCAGGCTGGCGGTGTCGGTTTCCTCCGTACCGCTCCACTTAAAGGGGATTTGGGCGTCCAGATTGGTATAGCCGGGGTCGGAGATGATATAGGACTGCTCCGACGCGGCGGGGTTGTAGGCCAGGAAAAGGTTATACTGCGCCACGCCGCCCGTGGCCTTGATGGTGAAGCTGCCCTCGGTGGGCACATTGTCCACGGGGAGGCAGACCTTGAATGTGCCGTAATATTCCGAGCCGTTGGAGTTGAGATTGGTGTTGCGCTGTCTGCTGGTGTCCACCAGATAGCAGGTGGCCCCATTCTCCTGCGTAGTCTCTAACGGCGAATTGTTCTCCGCCACAAAGATGGTGCCCTGGGGGGCGTCGGCGGAGTACACCTTGGTCTTGCGCCCGTCGATCCAGGTGGAGGTGGCGGAGGCCAGATACACCACACGGGTGTAATACTCCTTGCCGTTGATGGTTTCCTTCTTGATGCCGTCCTCGTTGTCCTCGGCAGCGCCCTCCAGACCGTACTCGTTGAGGACTTCTATCCCCCGGATGTCCTTATCTTCCTCAGCCCGGAGGGACAGGCCGGTGTGGAGGTTCTTTGTCCAATGCTGGGCCAGATTTACCATAGCCTTGGCGCTGTCGAAGATACGGATTTTCTGTGCGTCTGCGGTGGGCGCAGCGAGGGTGTCGCGGCCCGCCGTAAAGGAAGTGCCGGGGATAGCAAGCTGGCCGCAGGAGGCCCAGATCGCCAACTGCGTGGCGTACTTGTACTCGTCCTCGGTCAGCGCGTTCACGCCCCGCACATCGTCCTGGTGCAGCTCCTTAAACTGTTCCAGCGTTCGGTTGGGGTATCCGCTTGCGAACACACCCATCGTCTGCGGGTTGCGGTTATAGGGCTGGACGGTCAGGGCCTTGGAGGGGGATACCCCTTTCAGCCCGTGGTTGACGCAGTAGGCGGTGCCGGTCAGACCGTCGTTGCTGGTGTACTTCCAGTAGCCGCCGCCGATGGAGCTGCCCTTGGTGGTGCCCAGGTACTTGCCGTACCCGGCCTGCTGGATCGTTACGGTGCCGCTGCTTTCCAGGGATGCGGCGCTGGCGGGGACGGCGAGGATGCCGAACAGCGTAGCCACCACCAGCAGCATGGACAGCAGGCGGTTGAAATGCTTGTGTTTCATGGGTTCTCCTTTCTTTCCGGGCATAAGAAAAGGCAGGCTGTTTTCACAGTCTGCCTATCTGATGCGCTTGTTCAGTTGCCTTACTTTGTACTTCCGGGGACGAACAGCTCTTGTAGAAAAGCCGTCTGCTCCGGCGCTCGGTCTGGATGGTTGGGGTAGTTTTCCCGGAGAAGCATGGAATGGCTGCTCGTCAGGTCGTTCAGGGACACGTCCACATGGAGCCACTGGCCGTCCGCATAGACCATATTCCAGGTGTGGTTGTCGGTGCTGATGGTAAAACAGGGGATGTCAGCCGCCCCGCACAGGAACTTGAACGCTCTGGCGTAGGAGCCGCAGGCCGCTTGCAGTTCGCCGCTGTGCTGGGCAAAGGTGCGGGTCACGCCCGCCGTCTTGCCCTTTTTGTAGGACAGCAGGGTACACAGGTAGTCGTTCAGGTACTCCACCTTCTCACTGTCCGTGTCCAGCTCCGCCGTTTCTGCGATGATGGGCTGGATGAAGTCAAAGGGCGCTTGGTAGTTCTCCGGCATGGCGGCGGACACGGCAAAGTAGTCCAGGTGTTGCCAGTAGTCGGTGAAGTTCTCCGGGACATGATGCTCATACCGTACAACACCCTCCATCCGACCCAGCAGGTTTTTCACGGCGCTGTACTCGCTGTCGCCCACCATCGTGTAGGCGGGGGCGGTATCGCTGGTGCCGTCCACCAACGTCTGCCGGATGGCGTTGTAGAGCGCCCGGTCATAGGTGGCGGTGAACACGTCCGGGTTGGCGTCCTGGGAGAAGTCCTTCCGGCTCCATTGGGCGGCGCTGATGGCGTAGGGTTCCGGCTGGGCTTCTGCGGCGTGGGCCGGAACGCTCAAACCGGCGATAAGGGCGGTGCAGGCGATCCCGGCAAGCAAGCGGTTCAGACTGTTTTTCATTATGAACGACCTCCTTATGTGATATGTTGGGGGCTTTGCTGTCCCAACAGTACCACAAAGGGGGGAAACAGTCTAAGGTGCGAATTTCTTTTCAGCAGGTATCAGACCTCCACGGCCCGGACAGCCCAGCGGTAGGCCCGCTGGTTGCGGACGCAGGTAAACAGGGTGACGCAGTTCTCGGCGGTGGGGGCCAGCAGGGAGTTGTCCGTGTCGCTGATCTTGTTCACGCTGGTGACGGCGTAGGTGCGGGTGCCCAGCCGGGTGGTCAGGGTGATGGTGTCGCCCACATTCAGGTTGTGGATTTCCCCAAAATAGCAGTTGGCCCCACGGTTGTGTCCAGCGATGGCGCAGTTGCCGTCCCAAATGCTGGTGTCCTCAAAATGGCCCGCGCCTTTTGCGAGGGTCTTATCATCGGTGCCCTGGTAGACCTTCACGCTTACCTTCAGGCTGGGGATTTTCAGGGTCGCCAGATAGCCGCCGCTGTAATAGAGGTCGGACGTGACCTCCGTATAGCCGGTGGAGGGGGTGGGGGTCGCCGTGTCCCCGGTGGAGGTGCCGCCGAACACGATGCCGCTGGGGATGGTGTTGAAGTCGGGCGGGGCCACGGTGATGCCGGTATTGCCGTTGATGACGGCTCCCTCGCCCAGCATATAGCCGGGGGCCAGATTGGGGGTCAGGGGGTTGCCGGTGTTCAGGGTATAGGCGCTGGGAGAGCCAAAACCGGGCGGGATCAGGGCCGCGTTCTTGCTCACGTCCACATTGGGCAGCTCGCCCCGGTCAGCCGTCACCACCGGCTCGATGGAGGTGGACTTGCCGTACTCCGGGTCGCCGGGGCCGTCGATGTTGTAGTCCAGGGCGCTGGCGGGCACCGTCAGGGCCAGGGTCAGGCACAGAACGGAAAAAAGAGTGGTCAGTTTCTTCATGGCACATTACCTCCTGCGTTTGATGAAGTAGAACACACCGCCGCCCAGCAGCACCACCACGACAACGGCCACAACAGGCAGGACGCTGTTCTTCTCGCCGGTGGGGGCGTCAGTGGGGTCGGTCGGGTCAACGGGAGCGGTGGGGTCGGTGGGGTCGGTAGTGTCGCCGGGTTCCTCCGTGGGGGTGGGTTCCAGGGCCGTGCCCTCGAAAATCGCCACATAGCGGATTTTGTTCAGGTTGATACGGCTCACGGTGCCAGCGTAGTCGGCGGTGACGGTGTAGCCTTTCACATAGGAGCTGGTGGCGGAGCCGGAGTAGGAGGCAACGGCGGTAAAGTGGCCGTCCCCCTCGGTCTGCCAGTTGACGGTCTGGAGGGTCAGGGAGTGGCCGTTGTCGGTGATGGACTTGGGGATATACTGCGTGTCCTGGTCGGCAAGGCCGGGGTAGGTGCGGGTGGCGGTGACGCTCTTGGTGGCGCTGCCATACCCGGCCACCTCCACCTTCACCGTGTCCAGCTTCAGGGCCAGCGTCCCGGCAAGGCCGTCCTCGGTGACAAACTCCTTTGTCTGCGGCAGGAGGGCCAGCACCGCGCCCATGTCCTTGCTCTGGCTGGGCACGGACACGGTTTCCGTGTGCTGGCGGCTCTCGTTGGCGGGAAGCTCCTGTTTCAGCAGGTCGGTGAGGGTGTAATGGTAGCCCTCCTGCTCAAAGTCGGAACGGGGGATGCCAGCGGGGTCGTCCTCCGGCCCCAGGTCGTACATCTTCCTGATCTCGCCGCCATCCTCGCTCCGGGTGACGGCGGTAGGGTAGCAGGGTGACGGCTGGGCGGGTTCAGGCGGGTCGGCGGCAAAGGCGGCGGTGGTCATGGTCATGGCAAGGGCCAGGACGCACAGCAGCCGCGCCGCGTGGGTGATGGTTTTCCGTTTCATAGACAAATTACCTCCATTTTGTTGATTTTGGGCGCAAAAAAGCCCCGTGCTGTCCACGGGGTCAAACGCTGTCCTGTGTTTGATGGTTCGTGCGCTGGCGCGCTTCTCTCCAAAGGTTTTTACCGGCTGAAAAAAGGATGGGCAGGGTCTTTCTTTTCAGCAGGTACAGCAGGTTTGGAGGGGGAGAGTGTGAGAGGGGGAGGGCGAGGAAAGTGCCAGGGCCGCAAAAGGGCAGACTGCCCCCCAGGTGTAAACTTCATCGCTCCCTCGCCCTTTCCCGCTTGCGGTACATCTCCAACGCCTTCACGATGGTATCCTCGATCGTCTGTGCGGGCGTCCCCGCAGGGAAAAACTTGTCGATGCGGCTCCGGGGTATCTTGAATTGCTCCACCTGATTGGGCTTTTCCTCCTGCATGATGGACTTAATAGCCTTGGGGGTTAGCATACTATTTTCTGATAAGTCCCTTATTCTGATTGCCTGATCGTGAGATGGAGTGCAGTCCTCGCTCTCCATGACCTCCAACAAGGCATTTTGCTCGTTCTCCGGCAGATAGGACAGCTCCACGGCGGGGCGCAGGGCCATTTGCAGCGTGTCCTTTTCTTTCAGCACAGCATTGTCCACCATGTCCAGCAGTTCGGGCACAAGGTTCGTCAGGCGGATATAGCGTTGGATTTGGGTGTTGCTGTCAGGAGAATTGTCCGCCAGTAACTCTCTTGAGGTCTTTCCTAACTTCTGTCCCGGTGGGACAGAAGTTAAATCTGTGCGCTCTCCTTGCTGCCGTCGCATAGCGTCCAGCTTCATTTTATAGGCAAACGCCTTTTCCGAGGGCAGAACGCGCTCCCGTTGGAGGTTGCTGTCCACCATGATAATGATGGCTTCATCATCGGTCAGCTCCCGGACGATGCAGGGCACCGTGGGCAGTTCCGCCAGCTCTGACGCAAACTTGCGGCGATGGCCCGACACCATCTGATAGCTGCCGTCCGGCATGGGCCGCACCAGCACGGGGGAAAGGACGCCCCGCTCCCTGACGCTCTCCACCATCTGCTCCATTTCCTCGTCCATCCGCACCTTGAACGGGTGGTCGGGAAAATCGCTGATCTCGGCGGCGGGCAGGTCGATCACATAGCTGCGCTGGGCGTTGTCCCGTTCCTCCTGGGTGGTGAACATACTATCTACTGAGGTCAGAAGTCCGGCTGCGCTCTTTGCTGCCAATGTCCAGCACCTCCTTTGTCAGTCTGCGGTAGGCGTCCGCCGCCCGTCCCCTGGGTTCGTGCTGGAAGATGCTCTTGTCCGCTGTGCTGACCTCCGCCAGCCGCACCGTGGCCGGGATCACCGTGTCCAGCACGGGCAGGTGACGCCCAAAGTTGGATTTGACGCTGTTCACGATGTCCTTGCGGAACGTGGTTTCATTCGCCATCGTCAGGAACACGCCGCCGATTTTCAGCCGGGGATTGATCTGACGCTGAATGCTCCGCACCGTCCCCACCAGCTCCGTCATGTCCTCCGCCGCCAGATAGTCCGCCTGGACGGGGACGAGAACATAGTCCGATGCGGACAGGGCGTTGATGACCAGCATACCCAGCGAGGGGCGGCAATCCAGCAGAACATAGTCATAATCCCGCTTCACGCTGTCCACATACTGCCGCAGCACCGTTTCCCGGCTCATCACGTTCACCAGCCCCACCTCCACGGCGGACAGGCTGCGGTTTCCTGGCACAAAGTCAAAGCCCTCATGGTGGTACATGATCTCCGGGTGATCGCGGGGCATCGTCCCAGCCACAACGTCGTTCATGGCGTTGGCAAGGGTCAGGGACAGGTCGTGGGGCTTGCGCTGGCCCAGCATCTTGGTCAGATCACCCTGGGGGTCTACGTCCAGCAGGAGAACTTTCTTTCCTTCCAGCGCAAGACCGGCCCCCAGGTTATAGACCGTCGTGCTTTTGCCAACTCCGCCCTTTTGATTTGCTACACTCAACACTTTCGGTTTCGCCATTTTGGGGTTCCCTCCTTTCATAGATTTAGCCGCCTGCGGCGAAACAGACGGCTATGTATGGGCATAGAAAAAGCGCCGGTTTTCACACCAGCGCCTTTATCATAATATGTAAATTAGTGAAATGTGTTTGCCTGTTACCAAAAAACCTTGATTTCATGCGGGTTTGCGGGAGTGTCGTTATGAACACTCGTACCATGGTGTGCGACCAAAATAGATACGCACGACGAAACCCTAGAACCGCAACGGTTCTAGGGTTTTTTCGTCCCCCCATTTGAGGTTGCGAAAAAAAGATACCGAAAGCATCAGGTGAATATTTGGAATGACATGAACTAACGCGCTCTTAATTTCGAGCCGGTTTTTCAAGATAATTTTGAAAAATCGGCTCTTTTTTCTATTTTCAATTTGTAAACTTTTTGTGAACGAAGAGGTTACGCCTACATTTTATCACAAACCACCCAATGTCGAAATACAGGAGGAATAATAGAGAAAGCAAATGAAGTGTAGAAAAAGTAGTGTTTGATATCTGAAGTTTCAGTTTCAAAAGAGCACGATTGCCGATCATACGTTTACCTGCCGGAGTCATCAAGTTCGCTCCGGCTTATTTTTTTACAGGAGGAAATTGATATGGACAAGCAAAACGATATGGCGCAGTTGCGCTACCTTGAAGAGGCTGCCATCAGTCTGAAGCGAGCAGGCTTTGACACCGGTCGGATTGAAGACCGCCACCTCCCCGTCAGTTGGAACGGCAGCTACCTGTGTCGCATCTCCGGCAAAGGCAGTGTCCTGTACCGCCAGCAGAATGTGGATTCCAATAGCGCACAGGCGGAGCTGCAAAATGTAATCGACATCGCAAAAACAACTTCTGAGTACATGGCGATGATGGAACGTGCGCCGCAGCTCAAGGCAAGAGATCTGGAGGGCGACTACCGTGTCCTGGCGGATTTTAACGGCATCGTTCTGGCGGGGCATCCCACCAGCTATGGCGTCCGCTTCATTACCTGGGAATGGGATTGGAATCGTGAGGACGTCCACACCGGGAACTATTTTTATGAGCATTACGAGGAGGCGAAGCGGGACTTTGTCACACGAAGCGGGCTGGTTCCCAAAGACGCCCTTTTTGCGTCGGAGCAGCTCGCCGAGATCTACCACGCCTTGCGCTTCACCAAGGAGCAGGACGAGTCTCTTTCCACTGGGCAGGATAGGGAACTGAAGAATATTATGACGCAGGTTGAGCAGCTGGTACCTGTCTTCCGTGAAGAAATACCTTTGCATTGATGAATTTGCCGAGGCGCAGATTCGGGATGTACGCTTCAAGACTCCCTATATCGGGCAGATGATCCACGCCATGCCGTTCTAATATCACCCACAGACAAATCAATTCAAACTCGTAATTGAAACCACAGAATACTCCCGAGGAACCAAAACAAAATAGCCCCAGGAAGCCTTTATTGTTCAAAGCTTTCTGAGGCTAAATAGAATTATGTAAGTATTCCCATTGATTAATCTTCAATTTCTTAACACCACGGAACCAAAATAAATAAAATCTATTCCACTAATAGATAGTTTAAATTCTCACGCAGAATACCAATACTCTGAGCATTGATGCTATCACAAAAATATAAAATTTCAGCATCTTGACGTCGAATAAGTACTTCACGCTCACAAGGACGAGATACAATAAAAACATCAGCCCAAGAAATCACATCATCCAAAGTTTCACGATTACCCAGAAGGGCACATCGAATGTCGAGATCATCACGGACATTTGTAATAAGGCCCATTAAATAATCTAATGAGTGGCTTGGCCGAATTATTACTCCCACTTTTTGTCCGGATTTAAACCGGCGGATATTTTGAAGAGCTTCTCCACTCATTTCAGTTACAACCCCATAAACCGGTAGTTTGAGACTTTGTGCTCGCAGCATTACTGTGGAATAATGAAAAAAAGTGGTGACAATAGCCTTATATCGTTGATTCATTTCAGATTGTAATTTGCACAGATTATCCAAATCGTCGACCATTGCAATATCTACCCGTACATCCAGAATGGAAGAGAGCTGCTCGCGAAACCGACGGCTATCTTCTTCGTTGCACTCGACAAATAAAATTCTAGCCTCACTTTGAGATTGAAGTTCCTGGTCCAAAACACGGGCGAACAGGCTTTCAATTTGGTCTTTCTCCATGCCTTTATCAAAACACCTGTTGATTATATTTGAAAAAGCATCTTCTTCTGCTTTGCAAACATCCGCAAGAAGACCGTTGGTATCGGAAGGCACAATCACTTCTGTCCCGTGATGAGGACGGCTTACGGCAAGTCCGGAATCCTCCAGAATTTTATAAGCGGCCCGGACAGTATCCACACTGACATCCAGTTCCTTTGCCAATGCTCGCACAGAAGGAAGCTTCCATCCGTTCTGCACATTTCCTAAATGTATACTCCATTTAATTTTGTCTGCCAGCTGCTTATAAAGCGGGACAGGTGCGGCGCGGCTTACCTGCCAAACTTGGGGAATATGATTCTGCATGCGGTCAGCTCCAATCTCTTTAACCCTTGTTTAAAGTTATTGTATTCTTAAAAAACTGGTATTGTCAAGCTTGAACAGCATGTTTTCAAAAAAGTTTGGAAAAGAATATTGACAATGGCATTCCAGCCAATTAAAATATTGTTATGAACCACACAATCATAACAAACGAACATTTCGTGTGGATGCGTATTTAGAAAGGAGGACAATTTTGTTAACCATTCAAGAAGGCGCAAACAAAATTGCGCGTATGTGCATGGGCGTGAAGGCTGGCGAAAAGGTGGTGATCATAACGGATCTTTCACGCCCCGCTTCCCTGGGAAGTGCGCTCCAAAAAGCCTGCATGGACCTGGGAGCGGAGGCCGTTTTGATCACCATTGACAGCCATCTCGTCAATGGGCAATTGCCGGATAGCGTCGGCCGGGCAATCTGCTTCGCTGATGTGCTCTTCTGCGTTACTACAAATACGCTTGGGTACACAAAAGCCGTGGATGCCTGCAAAAAAAATGGCTGCCGGGTAGCAGCCATAACGGATGTCCTCGAAGATGCATTTATGAAGGGCTCCATCGAGGCAAACTATGAAGCAATGGCACCCGTAATTGCGGAAGTCGAAAAAGCGTTCAACGAAGCCAACCATGTGCAAATCACTGCTCCCGGCGGTACATCCATTACTTTATCCATACAAGGGCGAAAGGCGTTTACATGCCCGGGCGTATTGCATGCCCCTGGTGGCCTCATTGGATTGCCTGGCATGGAGGTGTATATTGCGCCGGTTGAAGAGCAAACAAACGGGATCCTGGTGGCAGATGCAAGCGGCAGTGGCCTCGGCAAGCTGGAAGATCCGGTGCGAATTTCCATAGAAGCAGGGCGTGCTTATGATATTTCCGGCGGGAAGCAGGCAAAAATGCTTGCAGACCGTCTGAAGGCAACAAACAATCCAAACAGCTATGTCATAGCAGAATTTGCCATAGGGCTGAATCCCTTCGCGGAATTGGTCGGGCATATCGCCATTGACGAAGGCATATACGGCACCGGGCATTTTGCGCTTGGGAACAATCTTGGATTCGCAGGAAAAAACGATGCACCGCAGCATCTCGATATGGTCTATTGGAAACCGACGATCTATTTGGACGAAAAGCTCTTCATGAAAGATGGGCGGTTAGTTGAATTGGATCATCTGATTCCAAAGGCATAAACAGAAAACAGATTGAGGAGGAAAGAATATGAAAAAAACGGTTCGGTACTATGTGTCCCTTGTGCTCGCCATATGCTTGGTCCTGTCCCTTTGCAGCTGCAGCAGCAAACAAGCGGAAGTCTCTTACAGCTCGGAAAATCCTTTGGTGTTGAAATTCAGCGATGTCAATTCGTCAAACTCGCCTGCGGGTGTATTTTGTGAAACCTTTAAGGCCTTGGTGGAAGAACGCACCCAGGGCCGCGTAAAGATTGAACTGTATTTCGACGGTACGCTCACGGGCAATGACATCGAGGGTACACAAACAGGCATTGCTGATTTCAGTCAGCATGACGTTTCTGAAGTCACTGACTTGTGCAAAATGCTTTCAGTGCTTGAAGCACCCTATGTGTACGAAGGTGAAGAACAACTCTTTGAGATCACTGCGCCTGGCTCTGAAATTATGAGTCAGATTAACGCTGAACTCAAAGGAAAAGGTGTGCAGTTGGTTGCGACCTATTCCTGGGGCAATCAGCAGATTTTGGCCAATAAACCGATCTACAGCGAAGAAGATCTGAAAGGCTCCAAGATCCGTGTAATTCCCTCGGATATTTTCGTAAACTCCATGGAAGCTATGGGTGGTACTGCAACTCCCATGAGTTGGGGTGATGTTATTACGTCGCTGGTAACTAACATGATTGATGGAACAGGTTTGCCGTTCTGCTATATCGTGGACTGCGGCATGCAGGACATTATTAAATATGTCATTATGACAGAGCATAACCCGACCCTTTCCGGTGTCTTCATGAATGAGGAGTCTTATAATAAGCTTACGGACGAAGACAGAGAGATTCTCGTTCAGGCGGGTGCAGAAGCAAGGCTCAAGGTATCGGAAAACATCGCCGTTTCCAATGAGGAATACCGCAGGATTATTGAAGAGGCCGGTGTGACCATCATTGAACATGATGAATTGGACTTCGATTGGGATAAGATTCGGGATACAGCGCACGAGAGCTTTAAGGACGACTGGGGCGACGCTTATGACCAGATCTTGAAGATTCTGCAGAAATAAAATATGACAGAGGTGCAGAATGAAAAGGAATTCCATTTTTGAACGCACCGCCGGTTGGTATGAAAGCGCTGCAAATGCCGTGAATGTTGTTTTGAATCTGATAATCCTGTGCTCTATAGGAGTACAGGTTATCATGCGAACACTTTTTGACATGCCGCTTAAATTCCCGGAAGAAGTATCTATTTTTGCGCTCATCGCATTGATCTATTCCGGAGTTGGCATCGTTGAAAGGCACGAGGAATACTTGCGTGTTGAAGTCTTCCAGAGTCTGATGCCGCGCAAGCTTCAAAACTGCTTGCAGCTTTTGGGAAAAGCTATGCTGCTGGTACTGATTTTTGGCATTTTGCAAGGTGAAATCGCGATCTTTCCCAGTATTTCGATGTTAAAAACCAAAGCAGCCAAAATACCATATAGCTGGCTTCACGGGTGGATCATTTTATGCACTGTTATATGGGGCTTTTGGGTATTGGCCGATGCAGTGCTAATGGTCAAGCGAATCAAGCAAACGGGCCGGGCGGAGATTGCGGACGAGGAGGAAGAATAAATGCTGATTCTTGTTCTGACACTTTTTTTGATCCTCCTGCTCACTGGCTTACCAATCGTAGTTGCGATGGGGGTACCGGCTCTTATCTATGTGTGGGTAGAAGGTCTTCCGGCTACCACAATGGCCTATTCCATTTATCAGTCACTGAACTCATTTCCGTTATTAGCAAGCCCATTGTTTATTCTAATGGGATGTCTAATCAATGAATTCGGCGAAACAGAGGTTATGTTCTCCTTCGCAAAGTCGGCGTTGCGGCATGCGAAAGGGTACACGGCAAAAACAAACATCATCGTATCTTTACTGTTTGCGGGCATGTCTGGCGCGGCCATTGCGGATATCGGCGGCTTAGGACAGATTGAAATCAAAGCAATGGAAGATGAGGGGTTTGAGCGGGATTATGCCGCTGCATTGACAGCCACCACCAGCATGGTGGGACCGCTTTTCCCACCTTCCATTCCTCTGATCATCTTTGCTGTTTGCGCACAAATATCCTCCCTGCAGGCCTTAATGGCCGGAGCGCTGCCGGCCATTCTGATCACAGCTGAGATGTATGTCTTTGTCAGTTTACAAATACGCGGAAAGCGGTTAAACCCGGCAAAAAACATCTCTGATGGTGCGGACAAGAACCTCTGGCAAGTGACCAAGGAGTCCATTCATGTTCTGATTTTGGTTCCTGCCATCATCGTTTCCATGCTTTGCGGTGTATTCAGCCCTTCAGAGGCAGGCGCAGCAGCTGTCTCCTATCTCATCATAATTGAAGTAATTCGAGGCAAGTTCCGTTGGAAAATATTAAAACATGCCATCATCGAAACAGCACGTGAAACCGCTGGTATTTTCATTATCATCGCAGTGGCAGCGTTATTTACAAAAGTGCTTACGCTGGAGCGTTTCCCTGAAATGATTTCCAACTGGTTTTTGAGCTTTTCCGACAATCCCGCACTGGTCATTTTGATGATAAACGTCATGGTCTTAATCGTAGGATGTTTTATGGAGACGATATCCGCGCTGACGATTCTTTCTCCTATCCTGCTGAATATTACTGGCGTGATCGGTATGAGCCCGCTGCAATTGGGCGTGATTCTGGTGTTCAATCTTACAATCGGTATGTTGACTCCGCCCTTCGGCGTAGGCCTGTTCACGGTTTCGCGCATCGCAAAACGGCCCATGGAAAAAGTTTTGAAGCAGATGCTTCCTTTGTTTATTCCACTGATTATCGCGCTGCTTCTTATCTCCTATGTCCCATTTTTTACAACATGGTTGCCTAGTTTGCTCTAAGGAACCTCTGATTTAAGCCGCACTACCACAAAGGCTCCGGATATGGTATCATGACACCATCAAATCAATGATGGTGTCATGATACCATCAAATCAATGATGGTGCGTAGCAATGAAGCAGGAAACCCTTACCGACATGGAATACAGCTTCCGCAAGAAGAAAACGAAGCGGGAGGAGTTTCTGGAGATTATGGACGAAATCATTCCCTGGGACGAGTGGGTTGGTGTTATCGAACCCTACTACCCTACGAGTTAACAAGATTATTGTACAAATGAAGTCCTGATACGAGTCGCAGAGAGAAAAAAACTATAATACCACCAGCACCGCCTCCACCGGCTTGACATCTTGAGTTATTACGGGTGCGATAAAGAACTGACCCAGCAAGCAAAAGCCATAGGGTATAGTTCTAACAGTCTTGCACATTCATGTGCATCTGCACATGAAAAACTCCCGTCTTTATTCCAGATGTCATATTGATCACGCACCGGTTAATTTGGTTTATCCACCCAACAAAGTAATACGTAAAAAAGTAACTCAAGCCTACGAAAAAAAGCCAGTGCAGAACCGGAAGGTGCCCAGGTATTTCTAGTAGGAAGCAAGTACATAAGCTGCGTTGCTTTTATGTTCAGCGCCAAGGTAATATCGCATAGTGTCAGAATGTCCATGACAATCTATCCAGATTCTTATTTGGAAATACTAGATTTGCTTTTACACCTCAACCATCAGCCGCCGGCTTACTCCAGAGATTACTAACAACAAAAAAGGAGTTGTGTATGAAATACAATTTCGATGAGGTGATTGACCGCACTGCCAACCGTTCCTCCAAATATGATGAGCGCACCATGAAGTTTGGCACATCTGATGTGATTCCGCTGTGGGTCGCAGACATGGATTTCCGCACAGCGCAGCCTATCATCGATGCCTGCACTCAAAAAGCGAAGGAAGGCATTTGGGGCTATACCTCCCGCCCTTCCAGCTACTTTGAAGCTGTTCAGGAGTGGGAACTCAAGCGTAACAATTGGAAACCTGATACCAATCTGATGAGCTGGAGTCTGGGTGTTGTACCCGCCCTGTCTGCTATTGTTAAGCTGTTCAGCAAAAACGGAGACAAGGTTCTGATCCAGACACCGGTTTATTCCGAATTCTATGATGTAGTGGAGGCATGGGACCGCACAGTGGTGGAAAACGAGCTGGCGGAATCCGATGGCCATTGGCATGTTGATTTTGATGATTTCGTCGCCAAGGTCAAGCAGTGCAGCATCTTCCTGCTATGCAACCCCCATAACCCTCTGGGCATTGTATGGGATCCTTCAGATTTGAGGAGAATGGCGGAGTTGTGCATTGAGAATGATACGCTGCTGGTTTCCGACGAAATCCACTCTGATCTGATCTTCCATGGTAAGCACCATACTCCCACAGCAACTCTTTCTCCGGAAATCGCAGCACATATTATCACCTGCGTATCCGCCACCAAGACCTTCAACCTTGCCGGTCTTCAAGCAAGCACCACCATCTTCCCCAATGTTGAAATGAAACGCACCTTTGACAAGTTCTGGAGCGGAATGGATATCCACCGTAACAATGCCTTCAGCTCCGTAGCTATGGAAGCGGCCTATCGAGAGGGTGAGGAATGGCTGGATCAATTACTAGCGTACGTATCCAACAACTTCAACTATGTGTGTGACTACTGCGCCAGACATATTCCTAAAATCAAGCCTAATTGCCCCGATGCTACCTATTTGATGTGGTTGGACTGCCGAGAGCTAGGTATGAACAATGAGCAGCTCAGAGATTTCTTCATTAATAAAGCAAAACTCGGCTTAAATGAAGGCTATACTTTCGGCCGTAGCCTTAGTGGATACATGCGTTTGAATGCCGCCTGTCCTCGTTCCACTCTGGAAAAGGCCATGGCGCAGTTGAGAGCGGCCGTTGACAGCCTGTAATTTTCTACTTAAAAATGGAACAGAAGATATTCCTTCGCTGCATCTTTTTGAATGCCTCAGGCGCATCATCACCTTCATAATGGCTACCCATTTGTTTTAGGAAAAAGTTTTTCGAAAAGAACTATCTACCAGCGAACTGAAGCAATCTTACTCGAACATAAAAAGGAGCCTTTATCATGAACATACTGGAAACCTCAAACGCCCCCAGTGCCATCGGACCCTATTCTCAGGGCTACGAAGCAAACGGTTTTATCATTACCTCTGGTCAAATTCCCGTCAATCCTGCTACCGGCGTTGTTCCCAAGGGAATAGCAGCCCAAGCGGCGCAGAGTTGCAAAAATGTGGGTGCCATTCTGGAAGCAGCCGGCACTGGCTTTGACCGGGTCATCAAAACCACCTGCTTCCTTGCTGATATGGGTGATTTTGCTTCTTTCAATGAGGTTTATGAGAGGTTTTTCATCTCAAAGCCTGCCCGTTCCTGTGTGGCAGTAAAAGCTCTGCCCAAAGGTGTTTCTTGCGAGATTGAGGCTATTGCTGTCAAGTAAAAACAGAGTAAGCGATATACACAGAAATCACTATAATTGGAAGCCATCTATTCCATAAGACCTTGTATGCCCTGATCCAGTTATCTGCTGCCGGTGCGGAAACCAGCTTTTAGAATTCTGTTGCTTTGTCACTCTACAAACGTATCTGGGTATTCAATAAACCTGAAAACAGTGTGCGTTCATCAGTAGTACTCAGAGACTGGGTATTACCAGTTTCCGGTGAGATGATATTAACTTGATTCTAGAGGTGAAGGGTATTTTCAGCTAATCTATTTCCACCATAGCCCTTGACGGCGCCCTGCCGCACAGGGGCTTTTTTTACAGAAAGGAGCAAGTATTGTGCACGAATTGACAGAATTAATTAAGCAGGATATGTGTCCTGCACTTGGCGTGACAGAGCCGGGCGCTATCGCCTTTGCTGTAGCCACTGCCCGAAAGCACACAACAGGGGACATTCGTCGGATTCGCCTACGGCTAAACAGTGGTATGTTCAAAAATGCCTTCACCTGTGGGATTCCGGGCAGTAATGCGGTAGGCAACGCCCATGCTGCCGCTTTGGGCGCTGTTGGCGCGGACCCGGATAAAGGATTGGAATGCCTCGACGGCATTACACCTGAGCAAGCTCGGCAGGCCCAGGAGCTGGTGAGTAAAGGCTGTGTTGCAGTAGAAATGCAGGAGATCACTAGCCGTATTTTCATTGAAGCAACCGTAGAGACTACGCTTGAAAGCGCCTGTGTAACCATTCGTCACAGTCACACCAATATCGTAAAAATTGTTAAGAATAATGTCGTTGTTTGGGAAAAATCTGTGGAAGTGGGAGAATCCAATGAAAAGCCGCCGCTTATCCATCATTATACGCTTGCACAGCTCCACGATTATGCCCAGAGTGTTCCCATTGAGGAATTAGAGTTTCTTCGACAAGCTTTCACTATCAACTACGCCCTGTTTGAGGCAGGACTGAACAGCTCTAATACTATCTTTGTCCATTATCTGTTGGCAGCCAATGGCGGAACTGTCATTTCTGAGGATGAACGAAAGACAGCATCTCTGCTTTGTAACGCCGCCATTGAAGCACGAGTGTTGGGACTTCCAAAACCAGCCATGAGTGTTACTGGCTCTGGTGCTCACGGTATTATTGCCACTATGCCTTTGTACGCTGCATATCAGGTAGGTGGTTACCAGGAGGAATCCCTGCTCCGTGCAACTGCTTTGAGTTGCCTTGTGTGTATGTACATTAAGGAGTATTCAGGTAAGCTATCCGCTTTTTGTGGCTGTGCCATCGCTGCCGGAACTGGCATGGCTTGTGGGTTGGTCCTGCTTCGGGGTGGCACAACAGAAAACATGGCTCATGTCATTGATAATTTGGCCGGAAGCATTACCGGCATGATCTGTGATGGAGGCAATCAGGGCTGTATAATGAAAGGTGTCATTGCGGTGGATGCAGCATGGCAGGCAGTTGATATGGCGATGAAAAACGTATATGTTTCTAGTATCCACGGTATCGGCGGAGAAACGCCGGAAGAAACCATGCGTAATATGGGACGTATTGCTTCGCCCGGTATGGTGGGCACGGAAAAAACCATTTTGAATATTCTGGAAGAAAAACAACGGAAAAAGGAAGTGTGAGTTACGAATTCATTAAGTAATGACTACTGAATAATGAAAAAGACCTTGTGGTTCAAGACATAGAAGCCCATTGGTGGTATAATAGGTGCACGGAAAACAGCAAAAATCGAGCAAAAGCCTTGCACTTGGAGGGCGGCTATTCATGCGTCATAGAGGCTCATGTCAGGAGGGTCGTGGAATACCGTTCAACCCTTGAAATCGCTCATTTTCAGCGTGTATCTAAATTGGTCACTCAAGACATAAAGCACCTGATTTCTCATGAAATCAGGTGCTTTTCCGCGCATCGGTGCGGCCGGCGGCCGCGGGGCTTCTCCATGCCGCCGGGCCGGACGGAATCCCGGGCAAATCCTGAACGGCGGGGGCGGTATGTTCTTGCATTTTCCACTGAATGTGCTACAATAAAATTGGATTTGGCAAGAAATACAAAAGCTGCCTTTGCGGTGAAAAAATTTACAGAAAAGGGTGACGCAGAGCAATGGAATGGACGATGACAGCCAACGCGCCCGGTCAGGTCTGTCTGATGCAGGGCAATGAAGCCATCGTGCGCGGCGCACTGGAGGCCGGGATCAATTTCGCGGCCTCTTATCCCGGTTCCCCGTCGTCTCAGGTGTTGGGAATGCTGGGCAAGGTGGCGAGAGAGCGAAATTTCTACGCGGAGTGGTCCACCAATGAGACCTGTGCCATGGAGGCCTGCATCGGGGCCTCGCTGGCCAACGCGCGGGCGCTTTGTATCGTGAAGCAGAACGGACTGCTGTTCGCGGCGGACGCGATTCACTGCGGCGCGCAGCACGGTGTGAAGGGCGGGATGGTCATTGTCACCTCGGATGATCCCAGCGCCCACTCCAGCACCAACGAATTCGACTCCCGGTATCAGGCCATGTCCGCCAACATCCCCATGCTGGAGCCCACCAGCATGCAGGAGACCAAGGACATGGTGCCCTATGCCTTTGCGCTGTCTGAGCGGACGCACCAGATGGTGATTATCCGCCTGACCACCCGGGTCTGCCACGGCCGGGGCAACGTGGTTTTGGGCGAGCTGCCGGAGAAGCCCCACCAGATGAGGCAGGTGGGCGAATGGGACCGCATGGTCTGTGTGTCCTATCTGCGCGGCGCCATGCTTCAGAAAATGGATCTGCTGCGCCAGGAGTTTGAAAGCTGCCCCTATAACCGCTATACCGGCCCCGACCATCCCAGGGAGCTGGTGGTGGCCGGCGGCACCGGCCGCCTGTACGGCCAGGAGGCCATTCGCCGCCTGGGCGTGGGCGGCCGGGTGGGCCTGCTGAGCCTGGCCACCCTCTGGCCCCTGCCGGAGAAGACCATCCTGCGGCACCTGGAGGGCGTGGAAAAGGTGCTGACCCTGGAAGAGGTGGACCCCGTTCTGGAGCGCAATCTGCAGGCCATCGCCGGCGCCCACCGGCTGAAGATCGTGTTCTCCGGACGGGAGGACGGTGCCCTGCCCAAGATCGGCGAGCTGGATCCCGACAATGTGGCCCAGGCCATTTCGGCGCTGACGGGGGTGCGGCTGCCTGAAAAGAAGATCGCCTCGCGGGAGCCCTTGATCGAGCGGGAGCTGACCTTCTGCGCCGGCTGTCCCCATCGCGCCACCTTCCACATTCTGAAGAAGGTGCTGCGGCAGGAGAAGCACCCCGGCATTGTTGTCGGCGATATCGGCTGCTATATCATGTCCGGCCAGGCCGCCGGCCAGTACGCCTTCCAGGCGTGCAACTGCATGGGCTCCGGCATCAATCTGGCGGAGGCCCTGGGACAGCTGACCCACTACGGCCTGGACCAGAAGGTGGTCACGGTGTGCGGCGATTCCACCTTCTTCCACACCATCCTGCCCGGACTGGTGAACGCCACCTATCACAACGCCAACATGCTGCTGATGGTGCTGGACAACTCCGCCACCGCCATGACCGGTTTCCAGCCCCACCCCGCCACCGGCATCACCGCCATGGGCGACCGGGTGCCCGCAATGGACATCCAGAAGATCGTGGCGGGCATCGGCTGCAAGGCCGAGGTGGCCGATCCCTTTGACGTGGCGGAGGCGGAGAAGACCATCCGCCGCCTGCTGCATACGCCGGGCATGAATGTGCTGATCATGCGCCAGCCCTGTGCCACGCTGATGAGCAAGCAGAAAAAGCGCCCGGTGCGGGTGTATGTGGATCAGAGCGTGTGCCTGGGCGACGGCTGCGGCTGCGACAAGTACTGCAGCCGTGTCTGGGGCTGCCCCGGCAACACCTGGGACTTCAAGAACAACAAGGCTTACATCGACCCCGTGACCTGCGTGGGCTGCGGCGTCTGCGCCAAGCTGTGCCCCAGCGGCGCCATCAAGGTGGAAGGCGGTGAGGAAGCATGAAAACGCTGAAATTCGATCCTTTGAATATCGTCATCTGCGGCATCGGCGGCCAGGGCAACGTTCTGGCCTCCGAGGTGGTCGGCAGCGCCATGACCGACCGGGGATACCGGGTGGCCATCGGCGAGACCTACGGCGCTTCCCAGCGGGGCGGCTCCGTGATGAGCCACGTCCGCGTGTCCCGGGACAAGGAGCTCAGCGTGCTGATCCCCTCGGGAGAGGCCCATATGATCATCGGCTTTGAGCCGCTGGAGACCCTGCGCATGACCCGCAAGTACGCCGGCCCTGACACCACCATCGTCTACGATCCCCGCCCGGTGTATCCGCTGGGCGTGCTGCAGGGCATCCAGCAGTATCCCGATCAAGAGGCCCTGGCGGCGGAGATCGCGGCCCTGTCCGCGGCGGCCTATCCCGTTCCCGCGGCGGATATCGCCATGGAGGTGGGGGATTCCCGGGCCGCCAACATCGCGCTGCTGGGCGCCTTTACACAGCTGCCGGACGCGCCCCTGAGCCGGGAGGATCTGGAGAGGATCCTGGCCCAGCGCTTCAAGGGCGCCGTGCTGGAGATGAATCAGCGGGCCTTTGCCAAGGGCTGCGCGGCGGTCAATGGGAAGGAGGCTTGAGGTTGATGATCACAGTGACGCTGCTCCACCCCACCGTGGAGGGCCGGACGCTGACACTGGAGCTGCCCCGGCAGACCCGGTTTTCCCAGCTGACCGACATGCTGTATGAGCGGGATTTCGTGCAGAGACAGAAGCCCGGCTACCGCTATTTGTATCAGGATCACCTTTGCGGCATGGCCCATGAGCTGGGAGACTACATTCCGGAGACCGCGTCCAGGATGGAACTGAAGGTTTTTGACCTTCCGGTCATCATGGTGTGAGGAGGGAGAACGATGTTAAGTACGATCGCATTGGATACCCAGGTCGTCAAGCCCGGTCTCTGCACCGGCTGCGGCGCCTGCCAGGGCATGTGCCCCTACTGGGACTCCGTGGAGGGCCGGACCCTCTGCTATTTCGACTGCGAGCGGAAGTCCGGCCGCTGCCAGAGCTTCTGCCCCCGGATGCCCACGGATCTGGACGCCCTGCGGAAGCGGTTTTTCCCCGAGGACACCATCCTGCCGGAGATCGGCCCGTTTCGGGGGCTGTATCTGACCCGGGCGGCCGATCCCGCCATCCGGGCGGGCGCCCAGCACGGCGGCACCATGACCGCCCTGGTGAAGCTTGCCATGGAGGAGGGCCTGATCGATGCCGCGGTGCTGACCCGCTCCCACGGCGGCCTGGAGCCGGAGGGGGTCCTGGCCGCCACGGCGGAAGAGGTCCTCGCCTGCTCCGGCAGCAGCTTTCAGGTGCCGCCCACCCTGGCGGTGCTGAACAGGGCCCTGAAAGAGGACCGCTATCACAGCATCGGCGTGGTGGGCACGCCCTGCAAGACCCTGGCGGTCTATAAGATGATGGCCAAGCCGCTGCCGGAGAACGACAACCACGCCGGCAGCATCGGCATGGTGTTCGGCCTGTTCTGCGGCTGGGGCCTGGACTGGGAGGGCATCCGGGACCTGACGGCCAGGCACGCCGATCCCGCCCGGGTGTCCCACATGGACATCCCCCCCAGCAAGTACCACGCGCTGGAGCTGCGGGAGGACGGCGGGACCGTGTCCGTGGATCTGGACGAGGTAACGCCCCTGGTCCGCTCCGGCTGCCATTACTGCACCGACATGACCGCGGAATTCGCCGACCTCTCCGTGGGCGGCGCCCGGAGCGCCGACGGCTGGGACGTGGACAAGGGCTGGAACCAGGTGATCGTCCGCTCCGAAAAAGGCGCGCGGCTGCTGGCGCTGGCCCGGGAAAAGGGCGTCCTGGAATTCAAGGACGTGCCGGAGACGGGCCTGGACAAGCTGAAGGGGGCCTCCCTGGGCAAAAAGCGCACCGGCGTGCGGAATCTGCGCCGGCTCACCGGGAGCGAGGAAGATCTGGGGTATCTGAATCCCAGCGCGGAGCTGTTCAGGGACCTGTAAAAGCGGAGCGGCCCCGTCCTCCGGGCGGATGTCCGGAGGACGGGGCCCGTCATGTCCGGCCCGGGCCGCCGGGGAGATAAAAATGGGCGGGATTTTATGCCGCCGCCATTTTTCGTGTTGCAATTTTGAAAAGCGTCTGGTATAATACCAACCAGACACGCGGCTGTAGTTCATTGGTAGAACGGCAGCTTCCCAAGCTGCATAGGGGGGTTCGATTCCCCTCAGCCGCTCCAGCTCAGAAATTCCCTGTTTGGCACGAAGCCCCGCCTTGCGGCGAGACTTCTTAGCCGGACAGGGAATTTCTTCGCTTTCGACCGCGACCCGCTGCGCTGGGCTCGCGGTCGAGTGACGGGGCCCGGGTTTCCCTGTTTGGCACGAAGCCCCGCCTCGCGGCGAGACTTCTTAGCCGGACAGGGAATTTCTTCGCTTTCGGCCGCGACCCGCTGCGCTGGGCTCGCGGTCGAGTGACGGGGCCCGGGTTTCCCTGTTTGGCACGAAGCCCCGCCTTGCGGCGAGACTTCTTAGCCGGACAGGGAATTTCTTCG
>CANQPD010000014.1 GCA_947625655.1 uncultured Dysosmobacter sp. | reverse complement strand
CTGTTACAACAACTTGGCATTTTCGTAAATCGCCGCCCGGTAGCGGAAAGTGGAGAGCGCCATCCCGCACTCTTTCGCCGCAGCCGTGCCGGTGATTTTCTTTGCTTTCCAACGCTGGTAGGCGCTGTGGAAGTTCTCAGGCAATGGTCGAGGCGGTCGCCCAAACCGAACGCCCCGCGCTTTCGCCGCTGCGATGCCCTCTGCCTGACGCTGACGGATATTGACACGCTCATTTTCAGCGACAAAAGAGAGAACCTGCAAAACGATGTCGCTCAGAAACGTCCCCATCAAGTCTTTGCCTCGGCGGGTGTCCAGCAGCGGCATATCCAGCACCACGATGTCGATACCTTTTTCCTTGGTAAGAACGCGCCACTGCTCCAAAATCTCCCCGTAATTCCTGCCCAGACGGTCAATGCTCTTGATGTAGAGAAGATCGTCTTTTTTCATGCGCCTCACGAGCCGTTTGTACTGCGGGCGGTCAAAGTCCTTGCCCGACTGCTTGTCCATATAGATGTTTTTCTCCGGGATATTCAGCTCATGGAGCGCGACAAGCTGCCTGTCCTCGTTCTGCTCCTTGGTGCTGACCCGGATATAGCTGTAAACTGCGATATTACCTGCCTCCTTTCACGCGCTTGACCCAAACGAGGTCATAGCCCAGCGCGTCGGCAAGCTGCACCGCCTCGGTATATCTCAGCGATCCACGCTGCAATTTGCCGGAGAAATTGGGAACGCTCTCGCTCCAGCCGTATTCGTCTGCCAACTTCTCCACGATCTCCGTCATGGTCACGCCCTCCCGGACGATATAAGATTTGATTTCATTTCTGATGTCCATAAATACCTCCATAAATTGTTCGCCCTGCGGCGTATGCGGTTTGCTGTGAAAGTAAGCCGTATCGCCGCAGGGCGTGGTGTGAGGGACAGCCAGTTTCAATTTTTCTGACCGTCCCTCGATGTCCTGTCCATTAGCCTGATTTTCGATTTTGCTGTTTTGCATGACTTCATACTGTTTCATGAAAAGCTGCGCCGACTGGCGATATATGTTCGCTGTCCGGCGTGACGCTTTTCAATGGGGATAGAGGCATGAAGCCGCAAAACTTTTCGTTGTTTTGATAAAGCCCTGTTTTGCCGCTCTCCCTGAAAGCCGTTCCTGCCCCCGAATCTCACGGCGGCGTTTTCGTTCCCCTTGGTACGCTCATATCGTGGCGATACTTCGCCGGAGAACATATCCCTTTCAGACGGTCATGCAGTTTTCAAAGTGCATTGTCTGTTGACATGACCATTGTAGCGAAAAAACACGCTCTTTCCCGTATGTCCAAGAGGTTGGAAATCCGGCGAAAAATCAAAAATTTCCACGCTTATGGACAGGAACGTGGTATAATGGGATAGGCGCACAAAGGGGGTACAAAAAGATGTATGTGAAGTTATCCATTCCAGAAAGATTGAAGGATTTGAGGGTGGAGCGCCGTCTGACGCTTGAACAACTTGCGGCAGAAACCGGCTTGTCCAAATCCGCCCTTGGCAAATATGAAACGGACGATTACAAAGACATCAGCCCTTTCGCCATAGCAACGCTGGCGGACTTCTATGGTGTATCAACTGACTACCTGATGGGTCGGACAGAAACAAAAAATCACCCAAACACAGCCCTGCACGAACTGCATTTGAGTGATGGCATGATCGACGTATTGAAAAGCGGAAAGCTGAACAACCGGCTGCTCTGCGAGATGGTGACGCATGAGAACTTCCGCCGGTTCCTTGTGGATGCAGAGATTTACATAGACCGCATAGCAGATATGCGGATCAACGATTATAGAAGATATTACCACCGCCGATGAAGATTCAGTTGCCACAGAGATAACTCACAGTATGAAAGAAAAAACAATTATAGTGCAAAATATATTTGCTGGTTTTTGGATTGAATAATAATAAGTTATGACATGAAAGTTATTCCTAAAAAAGCAGACTGGAGGTAGTTAATGCAATGCGCCCTGAATATAATGGAATAAAATTTTATGGTATAGATGATTGGAGTACAGAAGAAAATTTAAAAAAAGCGGTTATTCTCCTCGAATCATTTGATGAAAATAGAAACTATACTAACATTAATGAAGTGATTGAGCTTTATAATGATGAATTAAAAAATACTGTTTATGAGTGGTACAGAAGGGGTGATTTGAGATTAACAGGCAGTCTTTTTTCTGAACCAGAGCAGGACTACCTTAATTATGAATTGAATAAGTCCACTTTTAGTAATGGCCTTGATTTGCGCAATAAATATTCGCATAGCACTTATCCAGAAAATGAAAAAATACAGTTTGTGGATTACATTATATTGCTGAAAATAATGGTTCTTGTTATTACAAAGATTAACGAAGAATTTAGTTTGAAAGAGAGTCTTAGCAAAACTCCCAAGGATCTAGAGTAGAAAAGAAAGATATAATATATTTGATGGTCAAGAAACGAAACACACTTTTGTATAACTTGGTATAATGGGGTAGACACACAAGGGGGGGACAAAGAGATGTATGTGAAGCTATCTATTCCAGAAAGATTGAAAGATTTGAGGGTGGAGCGCCATCTGACGCTTGAACAGCTTGCGGCAGAAACCGGTTTGTCCAAGTCTGCCCTCGGAAAATACGAGACGGACGATTACAAAGACATCAGCCCTTTCGCAATAGCAACACTGGCAGACTTCTATGGTGTATCCACTGACTACCTGATGGGGCGGACAGAAACAAAAAATCACCCAAACACAGCCCTGCATGAGCTGCATTTGAGTGATGACATGATCGACGTATTAAAAAGCGGAAAGCTGAACAACCGGCTGCTCTGCGAGATGGTGACGCATGAGAACTTCCGGCGTTTTCTTGTGGATGCGGAGATTTACATAGACCGCATAGCAGATATGCGGATCAACGATATGAATGTGATGCTGGATATGGTGCGGTTACAGGCGATGGGGCAGCAAGGCGCAGCGGATAGCGACCTCTATATGCGGACGCTGGAACTGGCACAGGTGCAGCCGGAAGGCTTTTTTGCCCCGGTCATTTCCAACGATCTCATCACTATTCTGAATGACATCCGGGAAGCTCATAAGAAAGATATTACCACCGCCGATGAAGATTCGGCAGCCGCAGAGGTAGCCCGCAGTCTGAAAGAGGCAATGGACTTTGAGGGCAGTCCGCAGGAGAAACGTATCAGAGGGTATCTGACCACTTTGGGGATAGACTACGACACGCTCACGAAAGAGGAATTTGTTACGCTGATCGGTATTTTGAAGAAATCCAAGAAACTGCAAGACAGGCAAGGCAGCCAGCGCGGAAAAGCCAGTCCGCAGCTCGCACATGGAAAGGGCAAGAGGAAACGGAAATAACAAGTATGGCTATTTCAATTTACAGGGATGACAATGCAGGGAGTCGCGTTTTGCGACTCCCTGAGTAGTCCTCACTAAAACATGGGGTAACGATTCGCTATGTTCTTCACTGGTGACGGTGAACGAATTATTCACCATCAGGTTATCGAAAAAGAGCGCGCACGCTTAAACAAATAGAAAAGCCCACCTCAGCCAAACAATTCTGTCTGACCGAGGTGGGCGCTTCTACATTTTCAGGACTCCCAGCCGATGCCGCTGTATGGCCCGGATACCCGTTTCAGGTATCCATCCAGCTCTCCGCTGAGAACAAGTTTAGCGTAATCCAGCGGGGAGTTGTAGACGAGCCAATCCAACTCTGTTCGTCCATTCATGGTCGTTTCGATGCCGTTCTCCACAGCAACACAGTCGATGGCGAGCATTGATCCATCGGAAAAGCAAATCTCCACACAGCCGCTGTCGATATTGAACTCACAAGATTTTAGTCCATTCATGGTGTTTCCTCCGTAAAACAGTTTGATTTTTAACCGATCCTGTACGGCGGTTGCCGTTCATTTCATGGTTACTGTTTTACGAACACTGCCCATTGGAGCGGGACTTTTTTATTCCGGCGGGATATGGAGCGACCTGTATTCCTCCGTCTGCGGCGTCCACGCCGGGCAGCCGGGCGCGTTGGGCCTGCAATGCCGGGCACGGGGCGAGTGGAGGCAGTGCCGTCAAATCGCCATGCCCTGCACATAGCAAAGCGGAAGCAGCATACCCCCTTAAAACGCCAAAATGTCCGCCCCAGCCATTGCCGGAGCAGACATTTCCAAAATTTTTGTCTGATTCGCCATGTTATGAAAAACCGAGGGTCCTCGACCACTTTATCCTTCCGTCTTCTCCCCACGGCTCCCGCCCCGGGCCTCCACATACTCCACATCGTCCTTGATGCCCACCCGCACATAAAAGCGGTGCATGAAGCCGAAGGTGAAGCCGCCGGGGAGCATCCCGTTGACGAACAGCGCCGCCAGCACGCCGATGCCGGTATCCAGAATGCGGTTCAGGGCGTAGGAGATATAGGAGTCCGTGGGGGTGTTGAACAGGATGATGCACAGCACCACGCCGCCGGGCTGCACGCCGCCCACCCAGATATACTGGCAGGCCACAATCAAAATTACCACGCCCACAAAGGTCAGGGGGATCAAAAACCAGCGGTTGCTGCCGTCGGGGAACAGCTGCATGTAAAAGGCAAACAGCCCCATGCCGATGAAGCCGCCCACCAGCGTGCCGAAAAAGCGGTTGCCGCCGTGGAGCTTGCTGGCCCCAAGGTCGCTGCCCATGCCGAAGATGGCGCCGATACAGGCAAAGGCGGGGCTGCGGTCAAAAAAATAATAGACCAGCGCGCACAGCGTCGCCGCGATGGCGGTCTTGATGTTTCGCATCCCGATCCTGGGGGGCCGGACAGTCCATTTCTCTTTGGCAGCCATGCCTCTCCACTCCTCATCTCCAATCTTTGTTAAAATGATAGCACACCTTTCCGCTCCTGCCTAGCCCTTTCCGGCATTTTCCGCAAATTTTTGCGTATCACTCTCCGCCCGCGCCGCCTGAAGCATCTGCCGCAGCGTCCTGGCCGCGAGGCTGAGGCTGCCCTGGGTGTCCTCGATCAGGCAGATGTGGCGGGTGGGGATAGTCTCCTTCAGCAGGATCCGCACGATGCACCCGTCCTCCAGGGCACCCCGGGCAAAGTCCTCCGGCACAAAGCCCAGCCCCAGGCCGTTTTCAATCATTGGCAGCAGCAGATCCGTGGTGGCCACCTCCACGTCCGGGTCAAAATCCAGCCCGTGTTCCGTGTAAAAGCCGCTGTAAAAGGCAAAGGTGGCGCTGTCCCGGGCCAGGCTGATGAGGGGATGCCGCGCCAGCTCCTCCAGGGCCAGGGGCCTTTCCGCCAGTTCCGCAAATGAAGGCCCCCCTGCCAGGAGATCCCGGAAGGGCTTCAGATCCGTCCGCTTCAGGTGGCGCTCCAGGGGCGAGGGCGGCAGGGTGACCACCGCGAAGTCGATCTGTCCGCCCCGCAGCGCCTGCAGGACCCGCAGGGCGGTGTCGTTCCGGATCTTCAGCCGCACCGCCGGATACATCTGGTGGAACCGGCGCAGCACATCCAGCAGCAGCCCGTGGAGGGCCGCCTCGCTGGCGCCGATGTACACGCTCCCCGTCTGGGGCCCGCCGCCCCGGCTCACCAGCTCCTCCCCCATCTGCAGATGGGCAAAGGCCGCCGCCACATGGCGGTACAGCCGCTCCCCCTCCTCCGTCAGTGAGACGCCCCGGTTGGAGCGGATGATCAGCCGGCACCCCAGCTCATGCTCCAGATTGTGCATCACCCGGGTCACATTGGGCTGGCTGCTCATCATGGCCGCGGCCGCCCGGGTCAGGTTTTTGTACTTCGCCACATAGTAAAAGCAGCGGTAGTACTCGTAATTGACCGCCATCTTCCTCCCCCTTTATCATTATGATTTGATATGGCAATGATATCAACTATATATTTTTCATCTTTCCAAGATAGGAGTATACTGAAACAGCATGGGAAAATCAAGTCTGAGGAAGTGGTTTTATGGAAGCTCCCATCATCTGCATCGGCAGGCAGTACGGCAGCGGCGGCCGGGAGATCGGCGAAAAGCTGGCGGCGGCCCTGCGGATCCCGTATTACGACAAGCTGCTGCTGGAAAAGGCCGCCCGGGACGCCCGAATCAGCGAACAGTTCCTGCGGGAGGAGGACGAGCGCCCGGCGCGGTTTGGCGTGGCCCTGTCCGGAAACCCCTTCGCCGACACGGCCTCCGTGGCCCACGCCTTTTACTCCGGCAGCCAGGCGGCCTACGACGCCGGACGGGCGGCCATTCTGGACGTCGCCGGGCAGGGGGCCTGCGTCATCATCGGGCGGTGCGCCTCCTCCATCCTCCGGGGGCGGGAGAACGTTTACTCCGTCTTCATTTACGCCGACGCCGGCGACCGCCTGCGCCGGGTCATGGCCCGGAACGGCCTGGGAGAAAAAGACGCCCAGCGGCGCATCCGGAAACTGGACCGGATGCGGAAGGAGTACTTCGATTTTTACGCCGACACGGCCTGGGGCCAGCCGGAGAGCTACGATCTGATGCTCTCCAGCAGCCGGTATGGCATCGACGGCTGCGTACAGCTGATCCGGGAGAGCTTACAGCATTGAGATAGGAGAGATCGCGTTATGGAAAAGGATCTGACGGTGGGCAATCCCCAAACCGTCCTTTGGAAATTCTGCCTGCCGCTGTTCGGCAGCATCGTGTTCCAGCAATTGTACAACATCGCCGACAGCCTGGTGGCAGGTAAATTCGTGGGCGAAAACGCCCTGGCCGCCGTGGGCAACAGCTATGAGATCACTCTGATCTTCATTGCCTTTGCCTTTGGGTGCAACATCGGCTGCTCGGTCATCGTGTCTCAGCTCTTCGGCGCCAAGAGGATCGCCGACATGAAGACCGCCGTCCATACGGCCCTGATCGCCAGTGCCGTGGTCTGCGCCGTGCTGATGGCGGTGGGGCTGGCCTTTGGCACCGATCTGCTGCGGGCCATCAACACCCCGGAGGAGGTCATGGCGGACTCCGCCCTGTATCTGGATATCTACGTCTACGGCCTGCCCTTCGTGTTCTTTTACAACGTGGCCACCGGCATCTTCTCCGCCCTGGGGGACTCCAAGACCCCCTTCATCTTCCTGGCCTGCTCCTCCACCAGCAACATCCTGGTGGACATCCTCTTTGTCACCGCCTTCGACATGGGGGTGGCCGGCGTGGCCTGGGCGACCTTTTTGTGCCAGGGCGTCAGCTGCGTACTGGCGGTGCTGGTGGTGTTCTGGCGGCTGCGCCGCATCCCGGCGGAGGAAAAGGCCCGCGCCTTCTCTCTGTCCCTGTTCAAAAAGTTCGCGGTCATTGCCGTACCCAGCATTTTACAGCAGAGCTTCATCTCCATCGGCAACATCCTGATCCAGGGCGTCATCAACGGCTTCGGCACCGGCGTCATGGCAGGCTACTCCGCCGCCGTCAAGCTGAACAACCTGGTCATTACCTCCTTCACCACCCTGGGCAACGGCATTTCCAACTACGCCGCCCAAAACATGGGCGCGAACAAGCTCTACCGCATCCCGGAGGGCTTCCGGGCGGGGCTGCGGCTGGTGTGGGCCCTGTGCGTGCCCCTGGTGCTGCTCTACTTCTTCGCGGGGCGGTATCTCATCGGCTTTTTCATCGACGAGCCCACGGAGACCGCCGTCACCACCGGCGTCCAGTTTTTGCGCATCCTGTCGCCTTTCTATTTTATCGTGTCCTCCAAGCTGGTGGCCGACGGCGTGCTGCGGGGCACCAGCCTGATGGGGAAGTTTATGGCCGCCACCTTTACCGACCTGATTTTGCGGGTGGTGCTGGCCTATGTGCTGTCCGGCGCCATGCGCTCCGCCCTGGGCATCTGGTGCGCCTGGCCCATCGGCTGGAGCATCGCCACCTGCCTGTCCCACTACTTTTATTTCCACGGTCCCTGGCGGGGCGTCAAGGCTCCGGAGGAGGGCATCACTTCTCCGTCCTGAAACGTCAAAAAAGCTCCCGCTTCGCGGGGCAGCGGGCTGTTGTCACAGCCCGTTTGCAGGCATTCGATCCAACACGAGGGGACTCCCGTCCCCTCGCACTCCCCTTGCTTTTCCCGCCTTCTCCCCGATCCATCAGGTTTTTTGACAGGCTGAAAGGCCGGCGTCCCGCGGTGCGGGACGCCGGCCTTTTTTTATTGCGTCAATACTCCACTTCGCCCATAAACACCAGCTTGGCGTCGCCGGTGAGGGTGACTCTTTCATCGGTGTAATTCACCACCAGATCGCCGCCCCGGGCCCGGACAGTCACGTCGCTGCCCTTGGCACAGAGACCTCCGGCCACCGCCGCCACCACCGCCGCGCAGGCGCCGGTGCCGCAGGCCATGGTCTCGCCGCTGCCCCGCTCCCAGACCCGCATCTTGATGGTGCTGGGGTTCACCACCCGGATGAACTCCGTGTTGATGCGCTCCGGGAAATAGGGGGCGTGCTCAAACCGGGGGCCGATGAAGTCGATATCCACCGCGTCCACCCGGGGGCAGAAGACCACGCAGTGGGGGTTGCCCACGTCCACGCAGGTGATGTTGTAGGGCCGGCCGGCAATGCGGACGGGATAGTCCACCACCGTCTGCTGGGCGATGGTGAATTTCAGCGCCGCCGTATCCAGCGTGGCATAGCCCATGTCCACACAGGCCGATGTCACCTTTCCGTTGGTGGTGTAGAGCTTGACCGTCTTCACGCCCTTGCCGGTCTCGATGGTCAGCTCCTCTTTCGCCACAAGGCCGAAGTCATAGAGGTATTTGCCCATGCACCGCAGGGCGTTGCCCGCCATCATGCCCTCGCTGCCGTCGGCGTTGAACATCCGCATCTTCGCGTCGGCCTTTTGGGAGTGCTCCATCAAAATGATGCCGTCGGCGCCGATGCCGTAGTGCCGGTCGCAGAAGGTGATGCACAGGGACTCGGGGCAGGTGATCTCCCCGTTGAAATTTTCCAGGAAGATATAGTCGTTGCCGCAGGTCTGCATCTTGGCGAATTTCAGCTTCTGCCGCTCCGTCCGCAGGTGGCAGATGTCCACCAGCTCCGTGTTCTGCTGGGTATAGCGGCTGGCCAGGATGTCCGTCAGGGCGTTGGCGGTGTCCAGGGAGGTCAGGCAGGGAATGCCCAGCTGGACGCAGCGGTGGTTCAGGTGGATGAAATCCCGGATATAGCTGGGCTCTGTGGAGCCGGTGAGGATCACGTAATCAATCTTGCCATCCTCCAGCATCTGGAACACCTTGTTGTCCTGGCCCAGCTTGCCCACCACTTCCACGCTGGTGCCCAGGCGCTCAATCTCGTGGGCGGTGCCGTCAGTGGCGTAGAGCTTGAAGCCCATCTCGTCCAGCTTCCGGGCAATGTTGACGATCTCCGGCTGATCCCGGTGGTTGACGGAGATCAAGACTCCGGCGTGCTCGCTCTTCTCCACCTTGTACCCGGCGGAGACCAGGCCCTTGAACAGGGCCTCCTGCATATTCTTGCCCAGGCCCAGCACCTCGCCGGTGGACTTCATCTCCGGAGACAGGGCGGCGTTGGCGTCGGTGATCTTCTCGAAGGAGAAGACGGGCACCTTCACCGCCGCGTAAGGCGGCTGCCTGTAAAGGCCGGTGCCGTAGCCCAGGGAGCGGAGAGGCTGGCCCACCATGACCCGGGTGGCCAGATCCACCATGGGCACGCCGGTGACCTTGGAGATATAGGGCACGGTGCGGCTGGCCCGGGGATTGACCTCAATAACGTACAGCTCACCCTGATAGATCAGGTACTGGATATTGATAAGGCCCCGGGTGCCCAGGGAAAGGGCCAGCTTCTCCGAGCAGTCGATGATGGTCTGCAGCATCTTGTCGCCGATGGAGAAGGGCGGATAGACGGCGATGGAGTCGCCGGAGTGGACGCCGGTGCGCTCGATGTGCTGCATGACGCCGGGGATCAGCACGTCCTTTCCGTCGGAGATGACGTCCACTTCCAGCTCCTTGCCCATGAGGTACTGATCCACCAGCACCGGGTTTTCCACCTTGCCGGAGAGGATGACCTCCATATAGGTCCGCACGTCCTCGTCGTTGTGGGCGATGACCATGTTCTGGCCGCCGATGACGTAAGAGGGCCGCAGCAGCACGGGATAGCCCAGCTCGTGGGCGGCGTCCAGGGCCTCCTGCATCCCCAGGACGCCCCGCCCCTGGGGCCGCTTGATGGAAAAGCGCTCCAGCAGCTCGTCAAACCGCTCCCGGTCCTCGGCCATGTCGATGGACTCGGCGGAGGTGCCCAGGATGGGGATGCCGTGGCTGTCCAGGAATTTCGTCAGCTTGATGGCCGTCTGGCCGCCGAAGGCCACCACCACGCCCACGGGCTTCTCCACATCGATGATGTGCATGACGTCCTCGGGGAACAGGGGCTCAAAATACAGCCGGTCAGCGGTGTCGTAGTCCGTGGAGACAGTCTCCGGGTTGTTGTTGACGATGACCACCTCGTACCCCAGCTCCTTCAGCGTCCACACGCAGTGGACGGAGGAGTAGTCGAATTCGATGCCCTGGCCGATGCGGATGGGGCCGGAGCCCAGCACCATGATGACGGGCCGGCCGCTGCGGGGGAAGGTCCGGGACTCACAGCACTGGTCGAAGGTGGAGTAGAAATAGGGGGTCTCGGCGTCAAATTCCGCGCCGCAGGTGTCCACCATCTTGTAGACGGCGGTCTTGGCGGGAGCCGGCAGCTCCCCGGCGCCGGAGAGGCGCAGCAGGGTGCTGTCGGGATAGCCCAGGCGCTTGCCGGTCTCATAGTGTTCAGCGGTGAGGCCATCTTTTTCCAGGCTCTGTTCAAATTCCGCCATTCCCTTCAGCTTCGCCAGGAACCAGCGGTCGATTTTGGTGATGCTGAAAATCTCGTCCACGGAGATGCCGGACTTCAGCGCCTCAAACACCGTGAAGATCCGGTGGTCGTCCACCCGGCGCAGCCGCTCCCAGATGGGGGCGGTATCCTCGGGATCCGGCCTGCGGTTCAGGGAGTCCTGCCCGATCTCCGCGCCCCGGACAGCCTTCATCAGGGCCATTTCAAAGCCAGGGCCGATGGCCATGACCTCGCCGGTGGCCTTCATCTGGGTGCCCAGCTTGCGGCTGGCGTCGGCAAATTTGTCAAAGGGCCACTTGGGCATCTTCACCACGATGTAGTCCAGGGTCGGCTCAAAGCAGGCGCAGGTCTTGCCGGTGATGTCGTTTTTGATCTCGTCCAGGGTGTAACCCAGGGCGATCTTGGTGGTGATCTTGGCGATGGGATAGCCGGTGGCCTTGGAGGCCAGGGCGGAGGAGCGGCTGACACGGGGATTGACCTCGATAACCGCGTACTCAAAGCTGTCAGGATTCAGGGCCAGCTGCACGTTGCAGCCGCCCACGATGCCCAGGTGGGTGATGATGTCCAGCGACGCCTTGCGGAGCATCTGGAATTCCTTGTCCGCCAGAGTCTGGGTGGGGGCCACCACGATGGAGTCGCCGGTGTGGACGCCCACGGGGTCCAGGTTCTCCATGGAGCAGACGGCGATGACGTTGCCCACACTGTCCCGCATGGTCTCAAATTCGATCTCTTTCCAGCCGAAAATGGCCTTTTCGATGAGCACCTGGGTGATGGGAGACGCGTCCAGCCCCGTCTGGGCGATGATGCGCAGCTCCGCTTCGTTCTGGGCGGCGCCGCCGCCGGCGCCGCCCAGGGTGAAGGCGGGGCGGACGATGACGGGATAGCCGATGCGCCCGGCCACCTCCAGGGCGCCCTCCACCGTCTCCGCGATGTCGGAGGCAATGACCGGCTGGCCGATCGACCCCATGGCCTCCTTGAAAAGCTCCCGGTCCTCGGCCCGGGAGATGGCTTTTGCGTCGGTGCCCAGCAGGCGAACGCCCTGCTCCTCCAAAAAGCCCTCCTTGTCCAGCTGCATGGCCAGGGTCAGGCCGGTCTGGCCCCCCAGGCCCGCCAAAATGCTGTCGGGGCGCTCCTTTTTGATGATGCGCTTGACGGTCTCGACAGTCAGGGGCTCCAGATAGATCTCGTCCGCCATGGCCTGGTCGGTCATGATGGTGGCAGGGTTGGAGTTGCACAGCACCACGTTGACGCCGGCTTCCTTCAAAATCCGGCAGGCCTGGGCGCCGGCGTAGTCGAACTCGGCGGCCTGGCCGATGACGATGGGGCCGGAGCCGATGACGAGGACTTTCTTGATGCTGGTATCCAAAGGCATTACAGGTCACCGCCTTTCATAAGCTCCACAAATCGGTCAAAAAGGAAGGATGTGTCCTTGGGCCCGGTGCAGGCCTCGGGGTGGAACTGCACGGTAAAGGCCCGCAGGCCGGGGTAGTCGATGCCCTCGCAGGTGCCGTCGTTGGCGTTGGCGAAGCTGATCTTCCCCACCTTGACGGTATCGCCGTCCACGGCGTAGCCGTGGTTCTGGCTGGTGATATAGGTGCGGACGCCGTTTAAATCCCGGACGGGCTGGTTGACCCCCCGGTGGCCGTATTTCAGCTTATAGGTGGAGCCCCCCGCCGCCAGGGCCGTCAGCTGGTGTCCAAGGCAGATGCCGAACATGGGGACCTTTCCCAGGAGCTTTTTGATCTGCTGGATCTCAAACACGTTTTCCGCCGGATCGCCGGGGCCGTTGGACAGCATCACGCCGTCGGGGCTTGCCGCCAGGATGTCCTCCGCCGCGGTGGACGCGGGCAGGACCGTGACGGTGCACCCCCGCCTCTGCAGCTCCCGGATGATGTTGTTCTTCGCGCCGTAGTCCAGCAGGGAGACCCGGAACCGCTCTTCCCCCTCCGCCGGATGGACGGAGGGCTGCCCGCAGGTGACGGCCTCCACCACGCCGGTGACGGCGTAGGACTTCACCACGCTCAGGTCGGCGGGCACCTCGTCGCAGATGACCGCGTTCATCACGCCGTGCTCCCGGATGATGCGGGTCAGCTCCCGGGTGTCCACGCCATAGAGCCCTGGCACCTTCTGCTCTTTCAAATAGGTGTCCAGATCCGTGTCCGTGCGGAAATTGGACGGCGCGGCGCAGTATTCCCGCACCACATAGCCCCTGACGCAGCATGCGCCCTCAAAGTCCTCCCGGATGATGCCGTAGTTGCCGATCAGGGGATAGGTCTGCAGCACGATCTGCCCCGCGTAGCTGGGATCCGTCAGCGTTTCGATATAGCCGCACATGCCGGTGGTGAACACCAATTCTCCCACGGCATCGGCCCCGGCGCCAAAGCGGATGCCCTGGAACACCTGACCGTCCTGCAGCACCAAATATCCTTTTTTCATAACTTCCTCCTGCCCTTTGCCCGCATTTCCTCTATTTTACTCTATTCTATGACATTATGATAGTTTTTCTTCCAACAGTCAATGTTTCCCCGGCACTTTACAAGTAGACTTTCCGGGAGAATAGGTATTACTTTTTGTGCATTTTCGCAAAGGTCCACCTATTTCCCGCTCCCGGCCGCCAAAATTCGGCCTCCGCCGTTGCAAGGGCCGCCGGATCTGCGTATAATAGACCCATCAAACACCGGGAGGTGCCGCCATGCCCAAGCATCTGGACAAGTTCACCCGGGCCTTCCGCCAGAGCCGCGTCCCCTTCCTGCTGGCGGAGGTCATCACCGACGGCCGGGGGGAGATGGTGGATCTCATCTGCCGCTTTGCCAACTCCGCCGCCGGCGCCCTGCTGGAGATCCCCGCGGAGGAGCTGTCCGGCCAGCGCTTCACCCGCCGCTTTCCCGCCCAGCGGCTGAGCGGCCTGAAGCCCCTGCAGGACGTGGCTTTCTCTGGCTCCGCCGCCTCCTTTTCCTATGCCAGCGTCCTGGGCCGGACGCTGGAGGTCACCTGCTATCAGGTCATGTACGGCGCCGTGGGCTGCATTCTGGAACCCCGGACGGACAGCGGCAAAAGCCCCGGCGAGCTGCTGGCGGAGAATCTCCCCGGCGGCGTGGCCGTGCTGGAGCTGAGCCGGGCGGGGCTGCGGTGCCTCTCCTTCAACCGGCGGCTGTGCGCTCTCACCGGCTGGGAGCGGAAGGAGCTGCTGGACCGCTTCGCCCAGGACTTCTCCGCCCTGGTGAATCCGGCGGACTGGCCGGACCTCCTCCAGGACCTGCTGGACGCCGTGCGGGACGGCCGCCCGGTGGCCCATGAGGTGCGATTGCTGCAAAAGGCGGGAACGCCCCTGTGGGTGGATCTCCGGGCGGAGGTCCTGTCCGCCAGGGAGGGCGTCTCCACCTTCTACGCGGTGCTGCTGGACATCGACCAGCGCCGCCGCACCCAGTCCCGCCTGCGGGAGACCCAGAACCGGCTGGTGACCGCCCAGGATCAGCTGTCCGCCCTGTTCGGCCATCTTCCCGGCAGCTACTGCCTGTTCCGCCTGCCTCCGGAGGGCCCCGCCGTCCCCCTGCGGGTCAGCCGGGACCTGGCGCGGCAGCTGGGCTGCTCCGCCGCCGAGCTGCTGCGCCGCCTGGCGGAGGATCCCATGTGGCCGGTGCCGCCGGACGACCGCCCCGCCCTTGCCGCCGCGGCGGAGGGCATCCGCTCCGGCACGCGGCCCCTGCACCACGTCTGCCGCCTGCAATGCCCCGGCGGCGCCGTCTGGGCCGCCCTGGACGGCGCGGCCCAGCTTTTGGAGGACGGCTCCCGCCTGCTGTATATCGCCTGCTCCGATCTCAGCCGGGAGCGGGCCATGGAAGACAGCCTGGACCTTCAGACCCAGCTGTGCCAGCTGCTGCTGGACGGCTCGTCCGTCATCCTCTTCGACTACGATCCGGCGGCGGACGCCGCCCGTATCGAAAGCCCGGACGAAACCGGCCGCCGGACCCGCCGCACGGTGAGCTCCTGTCTCTCCTTCCTGAGCCAAAGCGGCTTCGTCCATCCGGAGGACCGGAAACGGCTGGCCGCCGCCGTCAGGCGCGCCGTCCACCATCCCGCCATGGAGCCGGTGGAATTCCGGGGCGGCTTTGACGGCGGGGACTGGCGGTGGTATCAGGTCTCCTGGCTCCGCAGCATCGACAGCGCCGGCAACGTGACCCGCCTGCTGGGCAAGGCCGTGGACATCTCCGCCCAAAAGGCCGCCGCCCAGCGCTTTCAGCAGCTGAAGGCCCGGCAGAAAAAACTTCTCCCCGGCGTGCTGGCCTCCGCCCGGCTGGATCTGACCGCCGACCGCATCCTGGACGCCAAGGGCAGCAGCCGCCACCTCTCCCGGGTGCTGTTCGGCAACACGGCGGACGCCTGCCTGCGCCACCTGCGGGACAGCGTGCCGGACGAAGCGCCCCGCCGCCGGTTTGACGCCCTGTTCCGCCGGGACACGCTGCTGGAGGCCTTCCGACAGGGCGAGCTGCATCTCACCCTGATCCACCCCTTCTCCCCCGGCGGTGAAACGGTTTGGGTCCAGACGGCCCTGGCCCTGGCGGCGGCGCCGGAGGACGGCCACGTAACCGCCTTCTGCACCGTCCGGGACACCGGCCTTGTCCCATCTCCCGTTCCCCGCGATCCTCCGGCGGCGGAGCCTGACAACCCCCCGCCTTCCTGAGCGTCCCCCCTGTGGCGATCCCCACTTTGAAAGAAAAGAGGTTTTACCATGAAAAAGCTCATCGCCCTGCTGTGCGCCCTGGCGCTGGCGTCCTCCCTCTGCGTCCCCGCCCTGGCGGCCGGCCCCAAATTTCAAAAGGTCAACGACTACACGCCCGGCCAATTTTCCGACATCGCCGCCGACGCCTGGTGCGCCGACAATGTCAAGACCGCCTTTGAATACGGCATCATGGGCGGCAAGACCGCCGTCTATTTCGACGCCAACGGCAGCCTGACCGTGGCCCAGACCATCGTCATGGCCTGCCGCCTTCACAGTCAGTACCACGGCAAGACCATGGCCCTGGCCGAGGGCGTCACGCCCTGGTACCAGTCCTATCTGGATTACGCCAAACAAAACGGCATCGTCTGCGATTTTGACAGCTATGACGTCTCCATCGACCGGGCCAGCTTTGCCGTGATCCTGAACAGCGCTCTCCCCGCCAGCGCCCTGCCGGAGATCAACGACGTGGAAGCCGACGCCATTCCCGATGTCAAGACCGGCGACTGGCACGGCAAGGCGGTCTACCACCTCTACCGGGCGGGCGTCCTGACCGGCAGCGACAAAAAAGGCTCCTTTGCCCCCAATAGCAGCATCTCCCGGGGCGCCGCGGCGGCCATCATCGGCCGGATGGTCGATTCCGCCCTGCGCAAGACCTTCACCCTGGAAAAGGCCCCCTTTGAGCCGGTCCCCATGAACCAACTGGCGAACCTGAAAAGCATCCAGAAGAAGTGTACGAACGTGGAATTGCAGGCCGCCTACGACGTGGCCCTTGAGATCGTCACGCCCCTGGCCAAAAAGTCTGAAAAGGAGCAGCTCCAGGGCATCGCCAAAGCCCTCCGGGCGTTGTTCGACCAGGGCATGACCTACTCCACCGACACGCCCCACTACAACGACCCCTACGGCTATTTTGTACTGCACACGGCCTCCTGCGCGGGCTGCACCCGGGCCACCGGCCTGTGCCTGAACATCCTGGGCATCACATATGAGCATGTAAACGAAAACCAGTGGGGCCACCAGTGGTGCCGCGTGTATGTGGACGGCGAATACTGGATCTGCGACGCCTACGGCCTCTACTGCGGCGCGGAACCTGCCCCGTACCAGCACCCCTACCTTTGAGACACACCGAAAAGAGCCGCCCATCTTGCTGATGGGCGGCTCTTTACACATTTATTCGATACGCCGCTTCCGCGGCGGCTCGCTGCCGCTCGCAGAGGGCAAAAAATCACTCGTCCAGCTTGAGCACCGCCAAAAACGCCTCTGTAGGCATCTGTACGCTGCCCAAACTCCGCATCCGCTTTTTGCCCTCTTTCTGCTTTTCCAGCAGCTTTTTCTTCCGGGTCACGTCGCCGCCGTAGCACTTGGCCAGCACGTCCTTGCGCATGGCCTTGATGGTCTCCCGGGCAATGACCCGGCCGCCGATGGCCGCCTGGATAGGCACCTCGAACAGCTGGCGGGGCACGTTTTCCTTCAGCTTCTCGCACAGCTTCCGGGCCCGGGGGTATGCCTTGTCCTTGTGGGCAATGAAGCTCAGGGCGTCCACCTTGTCGCCGTTTAAAAGCAGATCCACCTTCACCAGTTCGCTGGGCCGGTAGTCGGACAGCTCATAGTCCAGTGAGGCGTAGCCCTTGGTGTTGGCCTTCAGGGTGTCAAAGAAATCGTAGATGATCTCGTTCAGAGGCATCTGGTAGTGGAGCTCCACCAGATTCGTGTCCAGATACTGCATATCCTTGAACTCGCCCCGGCGGTTCTGGCACATGGGCATGATGTTGCCCACATATTCGTTGGGGCTGATGATGGAGACCTTCACGTAAGGCTCCTCCGCCCGCTCGATGGAGGCGGGATCCGGGTAGTTGTGGGGATTGTCCACCCTTACCAGCGTGCCGTCGGTCTTGTAGACGTTATAGATGACGGAGGGCAGGGTGGTCACCAGCTCCAGGTCGAATTCCCGCTCCAGCCGCTCCTGGATGACCTCCATGTGGAGCATGCCCAGAAAGCCGCACCGGAAACCGAAGCCCAGGGCCGCGGAGGACTCCGGCTCAAAGCTGAGGGAGGCGTCGTTCAGCCGCAGCTTCTCCAGGGCGTCCCGCAGGTCCGGGTACTTGGAGCCGTCCTCGGTGTAGATGCCGCAGTAGACCATGGGCTGCACCGGGCGGTAGCCGGGCAGGGGCTCCGCCGCGGGAACGGCGGCGTCGGTGACGGTGTCGCCCACCCGGGTGTCCTGCACGTTCTTGATAGACGCGGTGAAATACCCCACCTCGCCGGCCTCCAGGCTGTCGCAGGCCTCCAGCCCCAGGGGCAGCAGATGGCCGCACTCCACCACCTGGTAAACAGCGCCGGTGGCCATCAGCTTCACCTGCTGGCCGGTGCGGAGGCTGCCCTCCATCAGCCGCATGTACACGATGACGCCCCGGTAGCTGTCGTACTGGCTGTCGAAGATCAGGGCCTTCAGCGGCGCGTTCACATCGCCGACAGGGGCGGGCACGTTCTGCACGATGTCCTCCAGCACGGCGTCGATGTTGATGCCCATTTTGGCGGAGATCTCCGGCGCGTCCATGGCGGGCAGGCCGATGATGTCCTCCACCTCGTGCTTGGCCTTCTGGGTGTCAGCGGCGGGCAGGTCGATCTTGTTGAAGACCGGCAGGATCTCGAGGTCATGCTCCATGGCGAGATAGGTGTTGGCCAGGGTCTGGGCCTCCACGCCCTGGGTGGCGTCCACCACCAACACCGCCCCCTCGCAGGCCGCCAGGGACCGGGAGACCTCATAGTTGAAGTCCACATGGCCCGGGGTGTCGATGAGGTTCAGCTCATAGACCTGCCCGTCCCGGGCCTTGTAATTCAGCCGGACGGCCCGGGCCTTGATGGTGATGCCCCGCTCCCGCTCCAGGTCCATGTTGTCCAGCAGCTGGCTCTCCATCTGCCGCTGGCTGACGGCCTCGCACTTCTCCAGCAGCCGGTCCGCCAGCGTGGACTTGCCGTGATCGATGTGGGCGATGATCGAAAAGTTTCGGATATTTGCTTGTTTTGCCATATATTAAACCTCCTTGGGCAAGTCCACGCTGCTTCGCGCGGACGCGCGTACAAGCGTTTTGGCGGCAGCCAAAACCTTGCCGCAGGGCGAATTCATTTCGCCCGAGGATTTTCAATCAAAAGGGCTCCCGGACTGCCCTCAGGCGGTCTGGGAAATCGACTTGCCGCGGTCAATGTGGGCGATGATGAAAAAATTTCGGATATTTGCTTGCTTTGTCACTCTCATAAACCTCCGTTTGGGGCTTTCAGTTCTGTTCGCGGGGACGCCGTCAGTCCTCCCAAATGCTATCATAGTCGTAGTTTATCACAAATTCCCGCAGAGCGTCCAACTTCTCATTATAATTTCCCGGGGTCAGCAGATACTCCGTCTGGGCCATGGCCTTGGACATCCGCCAGGTCACCCGGCCCGCCACGTGGAGGTGGTCGGCGTAATTGTCCAGGTCGGTGATGGTGTCGGTATCCGTCAGGAAGCACTGGATCTTCGCGTTGTCGTAGGCCAGAAGCTCCCCGGTCGCGTATTTCAGCGCGGTGAACATGGCGTCCGTCTGGCCCTGGCGGGCCATTTTGTCCCAGAACAGGATGCTGTACGGCGAGTAGTAGAAGATGAACTCGGTATCCGGATACTTGGTCAGCCAGCCCTTCACCACGTCCAGATTCTTAGCGCAGATATCCAAAAAAGCGTCGTCCGGCAGGACGGTGTCTTCAACCTCCGGCCGCTGGTAGCCCGCCAGGGCCAGCTCCCGGGAGAAAAAGACGTTCCCGTCCCAGACAAAGGCGTCCTGCAGGGCCTGGGTGTTGCCCGCCGCCTTCTCCCGCGCCACATACAGCGCCCGCACCAGCACGTCCTTGTTCAGCAGATAGGGGCTGTCGTTCCAGGGGTTGGTGTCGTAGAGATACGCCGGAAGCTGGTCCGGGGCCTCCTCCGGGTCCCGGACCAGGATGTTGGGGTCCAGGCCGAAAATCACCCGCTTCACATCATGGGTCTCGCAGGCGTAGTCCAGGGCCTGGGTGAACTCATGAAAGCCGCCGTTGGGGAAGGTAACCTTCACCGTCGTGGTGTCAAAATAGGCATCGAACCACAGGGGGCGGTAGTTGGCCGCCAGGGAGGTGCCCATCAGCACCGTCTCATAGTCCTGGCTGCGGAGCAGTCCCGCCGTCTGGTACCGCTGCTCAAACCAGACCTCCGCCTCCGGGCTTGGCGCCCGGTAGTGAAAAAAGGGGTCCACCGCCACGACAATGGCGGCGCAGAGCCCCAGCCCCGCCAGCAGCGCCGCCAAAAGGCCCAGGGCCCATTTTCGATATCCTTGCCGCAAGCCCTCTCCCCCCTTTAAAAATTCGCATAGATAAACTGCGTGATGCCGCTGAAGGACAGCACCGACCACACTCCCAGCACCCACAGGGCCGCGCCCCGCCAAAAAGTGGGCCGGAACCGGTCCATCTCCCGGACGGCGTTCCGGGGCCACAGCACGGCGGCCAGGCCCACGATGTACAGCGTCCCCGTCACCAGCGTGTTGCGCCAGGGCGCAATGGCCGGCAGCAGGATGCGGATAACCTCCTGCTCACAGGTGAACAGGCCCTCGGACAGCCACTGCGTGGGCTTGGCGAAGTCAAAGGCGCACAGGGCGCCCAGGATCTGGTTGCCCGCCGCCACCGTCGGCGCCCGGAAGTAGACCCAGGCCAGGTTGACGAAGACGAAGGTCAGTCCCCACCGCAGCCAGGCGGGGAGCCTGTCCAGACGCCGTCCCAGCAATCGCTCCGCGATCTGGGCCAGGCCGTGGAGAGCGCCCCACAGCAGGAAGGTCCACCCGGCGCCGTGCCACAGGCCGCTGACGAGAAAGACGATGAGAATATTCAGATAGGTCCGGGCACGGCCCTTTTTGCTGCCGCCCAGGGGGAAATAGAGGCACTCCCGCAGAAAAGTGGTCAGGGTGATGTGCCACCGCTTCCAGAACTCCCCCACGGACAGGCTGCGGTAGGGCGAATCAAAGTTCACCGGCAGGCGGATGCCCAGCAGCCGGGCGCAGCCCGCCGCCACATCGCAGTAGCCGGAGAAATCGAAGTACAATTGCAGGGTATAGCCCAGCACCACCATGGCGCCCGACAGGGTGGTCAGCTGCTCCGGATGGGCATAGCCGTTGTTGACGATGACGCCGAAGCCCTCCGCCAGCAGGGCCTTTTTCGCCATGCCGATGCAGATGGCATACAGGCCCGCGGCCGCGTCCTGCCAATCAGGGTGCAGAAACTTGTCCCCCCGCAGCTGAGGGAAGAACGCCCCGGGCCGCAGGATGGGGCCGGAGGTGACGGTGGGGAAGAAAAACGCGTAGAGGATCAAATCGTCCCCCTGGGCGGGCACATACTGCCGGGTATAGCCCTCCTTCAGTAGCCACAGCTGCTGAAAGGTGAAGAAGCTGAGTCCCAGGGGCGCCCACCCGGCGGACACTCTGCCGCCGGTAAGGAAGCCGGCGTATTTAAAGGCCGCCAGCACGGCAATGTGATAGCAGCAGGCCAGGGCCATCGCCCTGCGGCGGGCGGGCGCATCTTCCCCGCACAGGCGTTGGAGGGTCACGGCGGTCACCGTCATGCCCACCGCCAGCACCAGGAAGCCGGTCCAGCCCGCTCCGGCGATGTAAAACACCAGGCAGGCCAGCATCAGCAGCAACCGCCCCAGCCACGGGGCCTTTCGCCCCGCCGTCAGGCACACGGTCACAGTAAGGGCCAAAAAGGCCAGAAATGAAAAAGACTGAAAGCTCATCTCACTGCTCCGACAGCTTGTTCAGCCGGGCGTCGGCGGTGCTGAGCACCTGGGTCAGGCTCTGGCAGCGGCCGGGATAGGCGGCGGCCAGGGCTTCCGCCGACAGGTCAGGAAATTCCGCCTTCCGGGCCGCCTGGCTCCGCAGGGCGTGGGCATAGCGGTTCTCAGACAGCTTCATGTCCGCCCCGGCCATGCCCATGGCACAGCCGGCGGGGTCCAGGGCGAAGTACGCCTCGTTGGCCCCGGCGGCCTTGTACAAATGGCGGTACAGCTGATACACCCCGCTGCCCAGATAGGACGCCGCCGCATTGATGGCGGCCTTGTCCCCCAGCTTGCCCAGCAGGCCGAACAGCACCCCCACCGCGCCGGAGAGCAGCTTGCTCTGCAGCGTCGCCATGACACTGCCCTGGAGGATGTTCCCCGGCTCGGCGGCGTTCAGCACCTCTTCACGGGTCAGCATGCTGCCCTCCCGGGACAAAGTGCGGCCCAGGATAAAGTCAGCGGAGACGTTATAGTAATCGCAGGCCTTCACCACGAAGGAAAGGCCCGGCTCCCGGACACCGTTTTCATAGTGGGAAAGCAGCGCCTGGGAGATGCCCAGGTCCGCCGCCGCGGTGCGCTGGGAAACGCCCCGCTCCCGCCGCAGCAGGGACAGCGTGCGGGAAAATTCAGAAGTGGAAGCCATCTTTCTCTCTCCTTTGGGTTTGTTTCTAAATACGCAGGGTATAGTTTAGCAGAGAAGTTACCGAATGTAAAGTCCTTGGGGAGATTTTCCGCAGCCGGCTCAGCGGAAAGCGGCCCGCCCGCGGATGCGGGAGGGCCGCTTTCAATCTTTTGTCAGCACACCGGAGAAGCCGTCAGAACAGTCCCACCTGGTCGGGCAGCACATCCCCCCCGATGGAGCGCAGCTGCTGGACATTCTCCTCCCACAGCAGGTCCGTGATGGCCATTTTGCGGATAATGTTCTTCACCGTCAGATCCAGGGCGGTGCCCTCGCTGTAGTCCGCCGGGAAGATGAAATCCACCCGCCCCTTGGCCAGCAGGTCCTCCACCCCCAGGCGGTTGCTCTGCTGATACACCGCGATGGCCTGGCCGCCGTAGGCCCGCATCATCTTCATGCAGGGCACGTCGGAGAGGCCGTCGCCCATATAAATCATGTTGGTGAAGGGCACCCGCTTGCTGTCGTCGGGCATGGAGTCGTTGAGGGTCTTGTCGTCGGACACGTCCAGCACGCCCTTGTTGATGCGGTAGACGAACTGGGTCTTGGCGGTGAAGTTCACCGCCAGCTTAGGCCACACCGGGCGGCCCGCCCCGTCGTAGTAGAACTCGCTGGCGTAGATCTCCTTGAATTCGCCGCTGATGGAGGACCCCTCAATGATCTCCCGCAGGCCGGAAGAGATGATGTAGTGCTCCACCCGGACCCCCTGGCTCTCGCCGAAGGCGTTGATGCGGCGGAACCAGTCCCGCACACCGGGGAAGAGCACGATGCTCCGGCCCTTCTCCACCAGGTCCTCCCGGGTAAAGGGCAGGTTTTTCCGCTCCGCCTCCCGGATCATGGTGTACATATAGGCCAGGATGCCGTCGATGCGGTTGGCCCGGCCAAAGCCGTTGGCCTCCGCCCAAAATTCCGCCGGGGTCATGCCCAGGCTGGGGATGAAGGCGTAGTCCTGCATGTCGGTGGTGCACAGGGTCTTGTCAAAGTCGTACAAAAACGCCACGATGGGCCGCTGCTTGGCCATAAGCCGCTCCTTTCAGAAAAAAGCGGCCGGCCTGGCGAAACGCCTTTCGCCAAGCCGAGCCGCTTTTCAGGTCCGTTTAGCTCTCTCCGCCGTAGTTGCGGCCAAACTTCAGATCGTCCAGATTGATGCGGCGGGTGGCCTCCAGAGGCTCTTCCCGGGCAAAGGGGTCGCCCTCGGGATAGTCGTCCGCCGGCGTCTCCGGGGCGGGCTGCTCCTCCGGCGCCTCCTCAGGCTGCTGGGCGGAAAAGGCCGCCATCACCTTCTCCTCGATCTCCTCCACAGGGGCCTCCGCCGGGGCGGGCTGCTCCGTCTCCACCGGCAGCTGGGGCAGCTGCTCCAGGAATTGCAGCTCCTTGTCACAGATCTCCCGGCTGGCGGCGATAAACCGGGCCAGCTCCTGCTGTCCCTGCTTCAGCCGGTCCTCCGCCGCGGCCAGCTCCTGCTGATAGCGGGCGATCTTCTCCTGGGCGCCGGCCTCGGCCTTGGCCAGGATCTCATCCCGCTTGCCCTCGGCCTCCCGGACGATGGAATCCGCCATCCGCTGGGCGGTCAGCAGGGTGGCCCGCATGGAATCCTCGGTGGCGCGGTACTCCTCCACCTTTTCCACCAAAACCTTCATCTTGGCCTTCAGGGCCGCGTTTTCCTTGTAAAGGGCCGTGTAATCGTCGGTCAGCTCGTCCAGAAACTCGTCGACCATGGCCATGTTGTAGCCGCCCATGACCGCCTTGGTAAAGGCATGGGTGGAAACCTCCTGCGGTGTCAGCATATCCCGTTGATCCCCCTATCAAAATCCGTTTGGTTTAGATTTTCCTTAAAAATACAGCCCGTTGCTCTCCAGCTCGTCGATCAGGTCGCCCTCGATATCCACATGGTAGGGCGTGATGATGTAGGTGTTGGCGGCCACCTTTTTGATTTTGCCCTCTCCGGCGTAGGCCACGCCGGACAAAAAGTCGATGAGGCGGCGGGCAATATCCTTGTTGGTGGACTCCAGGTTCAAAACCACTGTCCGCTTGTCCTTCAGATGGTCGGCGATCTCCGACGCGTTTTCAAACCGCTCCGGCTTCACCAGCACTACCTTCAGCTGGGTGGTGGCATGGATGTTCACCACCTTGTTGCGGCGGTCCTCGGCCTTGCTGCGGCGCTCCTCAAAGGCGTCCTTCCGGGGCGTCTCCTCAAAGTCCTCAAATTCCTCGTCTTCATCTTCATAAGGGTGCGCCAGCTTCTTCAGCTCGTCAATGATGCTCATGGCAAAACCTCCTTGTTGGAGTCCTCAGTTGTAGTGGCGGGCGCCGAAGATGGCGGTGCCCACCCGGACCATGGTGGCGCCGGCGCGGATCGCGTCCGCGAAATCGCCGCTCATGCCCATGGAGAGATATTCTAATTCATTATGGAACAATTTCGCATTGATGTCAACATAAAGCGCCCGAACTTTCTCAAAATACCGCATATTGGCATCCCGGTCCGCGTCCGCCGGGGGAATGGTCATCAGCCCCCGCGCCCGGACATGGGGCCGGGTCATGGCCGCCTCAGCCGCCGCGAAGATATCCGCCGGGGCAAAGCCGCTCTTGGCCGCCTCTTCCCCGATGTTGACCTCCAGCAGAATGTCCTGTGTCAGCTCCCGCTGGGCGGCTGTCTTTTCGATCTCGTCCAGCAGCTCGATGGAGCCCACGGACTGGATCAGGGCCACCCTGCCCACCACCTGCTTCACCTTGTTGCGCTGGAGATGGCCGATGAAGTGCAGCGGCGCGCCGTCATAGGCGTTCTCCCCCAGCTTCTGGGTCATCTCCTGGACCCGGTTCTCCCCCAGCGCGTCGATGCCGGCGGCGATGGCCTCCCGGCAGGCGGCGGCGTCATTCATCTTGCTGGCGCCCACCAAAATGATTTCCCCGGGATCTCTCCCGGCCTCCCTGGCCGCAGCCGCGATCTCGGCGCGCACCCGGGCGATGTTTTCCGCGATAGACATAAGCGTTCCAACTTCCTTCCCAATTGATTCCGTCTCTTAATCCTTCCGTATTCTAAAAAAATCGGTCAGCCAAGCACCTTTCCGTCATACAGCCCGTTGGCCGAAATGATGACCTCGTCTCCGGGTCGCAGCCGCAGATTCTCCCGGTCCGCCGGCGCTGCGGACCGCACCAGCACGAAATTGTCCCCGGTGTAAACCACCTCCACCGGCTTGAAGCGGGCCTCCATGCCCACCACGCAGTAAACGCCGGTGGTCTGGGTGGTCTCCGGGATGCCGTCCTCGTTCTCCGCCGTGCTGGTGACGATCCGCAGTGCCTCCTTGGGCACCCGGATGCCCTCCACCGTGTGGAAGATCACCTGGGCGCTCTGCTGGCGCAGCAGCGTCAGCAGGGAAAGATACGTCTCCCCCCGGAACACCGCCACCGCGCGGCCGTTTTCCTCCGGCCCCACAAAGGCCAGCTCCACCGGCAGATCCCGCTCCACGCTTTTGGTAAAGCGCAGGGTCAGGCTGCCGCCGTTCTCCCGCAGCTCCTCCGCCTCCCCGGCGGACATCACCGCGGCATAATACCACGTGTCGCCCAAAATCAGCTTGCCCACCGAGGAGCGCACGCCACTGTCCGCCCTGACGGCGGTCAGCCGGGAGGGCGTCATGTCCTCCAGGCTCTCCGGCGTCAGCACGGTCTCATAGCCGTCCACCACGGCGGAGTACAGTCCCGCCGCGGGAGCGGTGATGTACCGGACGGACCCCGCCGCCCGGGCCCGGACCTCCTTCAGCTGGGTCCGCAGCTCGGTGATCTGGCCGGAGAGGTCCTCTGTCTCCGAATAGGTGTAGTCCCGCTTCAGCACCAGATTCCGCAGCTTTCCGCCGTGCTCCTCCGCCTTCACCAGGCGGTCCTCCGCAAGGCTGCTCTGGTAGTCCAGGATGCTCTGCATGATCTGGGCGTCCAGCTTCAGGGAGACCTCGGACCCCAGCGCCGCCTCCTGGGCGTATTCCAACTGCTCGATGCGGGTGGTCAGGGCGTCGATCTCCGCCTGGCGGTCCAGGGACGCCTGGTCGGCGTACACGGCGGCCACGGTGCCGCCCCTGCTGACCCGCTCGCCCTCGCTCCGCTGGAGCCGCAGCAGCCCGCTGGCGTCGTCCTCCAGCACCCGCTCCGTCCGCGCCACATAGCCGGACAGGCTGACGGACTCTTCCACCTGATAATTGTAGGCCAGGGTGGTGGACAGGGGATCGGTGAAATAGAGATACCCCTGCACGCCGAAATAAGCCGCCAGCGCCAGCGTCACCGCCAGCATCAGCAATTTTGTTCCGAGAGCGTTGTTTTTCTTCATGGAAAACCTCTTATGTACCACGCGCTCCCAAAGGCGCGCTCCGATTACGGCAGTTCCTCCGCCACATCCACCGGCCTGATGGGCGCGATCGTCGAAATCGCATGTTTATAGATAATCTGCTGCCTGCCGCCCCACCCGATGCTGCGCATCGCGTGGGTCCCCACATTGGACTCAAATCGCCCGGAATGAATCCGGTCGATTTCAAGGTTTTGCCCTGCGGGCAAAACGCTTGACGCCGCTTTCGCGGCGGCTCGCTTCCGCTCGCGCGGCGGCAAGCTCATTCCTCCGCCATATCCACCGGCCTGATGGGCGCGATCGTCGAAATCGCATGTTTATAGATAATCTGCTGCCTGCCGTCGCTGTCCAGGGTGACCACAAAGGCATCGAAGCCGGTGATGGTCCCCCGCATCTGGAAGCCGTTCATCAAAAACATGGTGACAGGCACCTTGTCCCGTCTAGCCCGAAGGAGAAAAATGTCCTGTAAATTCGCTTTGCTCTGCATATCGTCCGCTCCTTTTTTCTTTGTACGGACGATGTTCCATGTTTCGTCCGCCTGAGGCTAGCATACGCCCCCGGCGGCCAGGATTTTGGTCGAAACCTGTAGGGCCCGGCCAAAATCCCGCTCTTTTTCCCAAATAATCCAGTGGATGTCCGGATTCCGCCGCAGCCAGGTCAGCTGGCGCTTGGCGTACTGCCGGGAGCGGAGCTTCACCTCCTCGATGGCCTCCGCCTCCGGGGCGGCGCCTTCCAGCACCCCCAGGAACTCCTTATAGCCGATGGCCTGGAGGGCCGTGGCCTCCCGGGGCAGCCCGCCTTGCAGCAGCCGCCGCACCTCGTCCAGCAGGCCCTCCTCCACCATTTTGTCCACCCGCCGGTCGATCAGCGCCCGCATGTCCGCCCGGTCAGCGAACCGCAGGCCGATCCACACAGCGTCGTACCGGGGCGGGAGCGCCTTTGTCTCCTCGTTGTGGGCGGTGATGGTCTTCCCGGTCTCCAGATACACCTCCAGCGCCCGGAGGATGCGCTTCTCGTCCGCCGGGTGCAGCCGCTCCGCCGCCTCCGGGTCCACCTGGCGCAGCTCCGCCAGCAGCGGCGCGATGCCCTCCGCCTCCAGCCGGCGCTGGAGCGTTTTCCGGGTCTCGCCTCCCGCATGGCCCCCGGCAAAGCCGTGGCCTTTTACCACCGCGTCCAGCCACAGCCCGGTGCCGCCCACCAGGATGGGCAGCTTCCCCCGGGCCAGGATACCGTCGATGATGGGAATGACCGTCGAAGCGTACCGGGCGGCGGACCACTGCTCCGCCGGGTCCGCCACGGCGATCATGTGGTGGGGCACGCCGTCCGTCTCCGCCGCCGTCGGGGCGGCGGTGCCGATGGTCATGCCCCGGTAGATCTGCATGGAGTCGGCGGAGACCACTTCCCCGTTGAACCGCTTTGCCAGCAGCACGCCCAGGGTGGTCTTGCCGCAGGCCGTGGGGCCGACGACGCAGACGATCTTCTGCGGCACGGTCTCACCTTCCTTTCCCGCAAATTACGGCTCGTCTTTCCAGACGTATTCCGTGTACACTTTGTAGGCGTCCGGCGGCGTTTCCTCAAAAGCAAAAGACGAGGTTTCATACCGTTCGATCTTCTCCGGCGTCACCGTGTCGTCGTTGGACAGGATATAATAGGTCGCGCTGGAAGTTCTCGCGCCGCTGGGCGACGCCACATCCGGAAAGCAGAGCAGATATCGATAGGTGTCCTGGCTGCCCGCAATGGCATAGGTCTCCCCATCAAAGGCCAGGTCCGTGATATAGGTGCTGTCCTCCCCCACGCCGGTATAGCTTTTGACCAGCCGGACCTGGGCGGGCTCCCCGGCCTGGGCCGCCTGATAGAACTCCGCCCAGATATCCGCGCCGGAGAGCACATGGGAATTTTCGATCACCACGCTGCCCTCCCTGGCCTCCTGTTCCGCCAAGGTCCGCGCCTTTCCCTGCCGCCGGAACCAGACGTCCCCCAGGCAGGCCGCGATCAGCAGCACCGCGATCCCCAGCAGGATCCGGTTTTCCCGCTTCATCCCGCGCCCCCTTTCAGAAGGTCTCCGCCAGCTTCTCCGCCAGGCCGCAGGCCCCGTCCAGCAGCTCCGGCGTTTTCGCTGGGTCGATATCCAGCCCCCCGGCGAACACATAGTCGAACTGCCCGATGCCGAACATGGCACAAAGCTGCCGCCAGTACACCACGCCGATGCTGTCCTCCCGCTCGAAGTCGCCGCCGGAGGTCAGATACACCAGCCGCTCCGCCTTACAGTCGCCGTGGCAGCCGTCCGCCTCGTAGTGATAGGTCAGCCCGTTGGCGGAGATGTACTCAATATACGTCCGCAGCGCCGCCGGGAAGCTCAGATCCCAGAAGGGCGCGGCCACCGCGATCCGGTCCGCCCCCCGGAACTGCCGGGCCAGGTCAAATACCGGCGCGTCCCAGGCCTCCACAGAGGCCAGGGCGTCCCGCTCGTCCAGCATATCCGGCGCGAAGGGCTTCAGGGCCAGCAGGGCCTCCGGCATCACGGTCTCGATCTCCGCCTCCGGATGTGCTTTCCGGAATACCTTCAAAAACGCCTCCGTCAGCGCCCGGGTCCGGGACTCCGCTCCCCGCTGGCTGATGCAGCAGTCCACAAATAACAGTTTCATCGTTTACTCCTCATCGTATACCGTCGTGACGACGGGCTTTCCGTCCCGGTCCAGCAGCGGCGTCAGACCACCGCCGTAGCCGTCCTTGTGGAAGAGGTAATTCACCCCGGTCTCCCGGTCCACCCAGATCTCGCTGATGGTCACCACTCCCTGACTGTAAGTCTTGATAAACCGCTCGTCCTTTTTCGCCATGTTGATCCTCCTTGATGGCCGTCAGGCCCGCTTGAACATCTTCTCCAGCTCGTATCGGGTCAGCTTCACCGCCACCGGCCGCCCGTGGGGGCAGAAGCGCACCTCGCCGCTCTGGACTTTTTCAACCAAAACCCTCAGCTCCGCCACATCGCTGGTCCAGCCGCCCTTGATGGCGGCCTTGCAGGCCATGGTGTGCAGCAGGTTTTCCCGCTTTTCCGCCAGATCCCGGCCAGTCCGCAGGTTTTCCGCCAGCTCCTCCAGGGTGGCCGCGGTGTCTCCGGCGTCGATGTCCGCCGGAACCTCCCGCACCAGGATGGCCCCGTCGCCGAAGTCCTCACAGGCGAAGCCCAGTTCCTCCAGCAGCTCCAGGTTTTCCAGCAGCAGCGCCCCGGCCTCCCGGTCCAGCTCCGCCGCAACGGGCTGCAGCAGCGTCTGCCGCATGGGCGGGGTCTGGGCCGCCTTCAGGCGGTCGAAATTGATCCGCTCGTGGGCGGCGTGCTTGTCGATGAGCCAGACGCAGCCGTCTTCGCTCTCGCAGATGATATAGGTGTGCAGCACCTCCCCGGCGATGCGCCAGGGGGCCTCCTTCGGCGGCTCGATGGTCTGCTGCCCCGGCAGGTCCAGGGCCTGCTGCGCCGCCGGGATGGCGGGCACAAAGGGCCGCCGGGCCGCCTCCGGCTTCACGGGGGCCTCCGGTTCCGGTGAAGCGGGGGCCCTTTCCGCAGGCGGCGCTTCCGGGGGCTTTGCCGCCACAGAGGCCGGCGGCCTGCCCAGAGCGGAGCCCACGGGCTTTGCCGGGAGCTGGGCCGTTCGGTAAAACGGCTTCTCCGGCGCGCTGTCCGCCACCTTGGCCGCCGGTTTCCACTCCGTGTCCCACGCGGGGCGGGCGGGGGCCGAGGGCCGGACAGGGGGCGTCTGCCGCTCCGGCGGCCTGACCTCGCTTTTCACGCCCTGCTCCCGGTAGGTCTTGGCGTCCATGGACTGGAAGAAGTCCCGCCGGGGATTCACCACCTGCTCCGGGCTCCTGGGGGCCGGGATCGCCCCGCCCCTGGCGTCCAGGCAGTCCAGCACGGTGTGGTACACCGCGTCGAATACCTCCCGTTCCCGGGCGAACTTGACCTGGGTCTTGGCAGGGTGGACGTTGACGTCCACCGCCGTCACCGGCAGCGTCACGGAAAGCACGCAGCCGGGAAACTTGCCCTTCATGATCTGGTTGCGGTAGCCCTCCTCCAGGGCCGCCGTCAGCAGCTGGGACTTGATGAACCGCCCGTTGACGAAAAACACCTGCATGGCCCGGGACCCCCGGCCCATCAAAGGCGCTGTCACAAAGCCGGAGACCGCCGTGTCTCCCCCCCGGCCCTCCACGGGGATCAGGGTTTTGGCAAAGTCCCGGCCCAGGGCGGCGTAGACGGTGGAGTCCAGCTTCCCGTCGCCGGGGGTGTGGAGGGCCTCCGCCCCGTCCTTGATGAATTTGAAGGAAATATCGGGATGGGACAGGGCCAGGTGCTGCATCAGCCCCGCCACGGCGGCGGTCTCGGCGCTGTCCTTCTTCATGAATTTCAGCCGGGCCGGGGTGTTGTAAAAGAGGTCCGCCACCCGGATGGTGGTGCCCTCCGGCGCGCCGGCCTCCTCCACCTGGCCGGGCGCGCCGCCCTCCAAATGCAGGGAGGCGCCGCTGCCCGCACCCCGCTGCCGGGTCAGGATGTCCACCCGGCTGACGGCGGAGATGGCCGCCAGGGCCTCGCCCCGGAAGCCCAGGGTGCCGATCTTTCCCAGGTCCTCCGGCGTGCGGAGCTTGCTGGTGGCGTGGCGCAGAAAGGCGGTGGGCAGCTCCTCAGGGGCGATGCCGCAGCCGTCGTCTGTCACGCGGATCATGCCCATGCCGCCCCGCCGGATCTCCACCACCACGGCGGTGGCTCCGGCGTCCACGGCGTTTTCCACCAGCTCCTTGACCACGCTGGCCGGCCGCTCCACCACCTCGCCCGCGGCGATCAGGTCCGCCACATGGGTCTCCAATTGCTGAATATGGGGCATACCGCCCACCTCCTCTCTCAAAAAGGTCTCACAGCAGCAGCGCCGCGATGACGGGAATGGTGACAATGGATGCCAAAGTCGATAAGAACGTGATCTGGGCCATGCACTGACTGTCGCCGCCGTATTCCATGCAGAGCATGGAGCCGTTGACGGCGGCGGGCATGGCCATCTGGGTGACAGCGACGCCCAGCACCATATAGCCAATATCCATTCCCCGCAGGATCAGCCACAGCGCCGCCGGCAGCACCAGCAGCCGCAGGACCGACAGCACCCACAGCCTGGGCGAGGCAAACACCTGTCCGGCGGGCAGCCCCGCCAGCAAAGACCCCACCAGCAGCAGCGACAGCGGCACGGTGATCCCGCCGACAAAGTTCAGCATCTCTCCCAGCAGTGCCGGCGGCCGCAGGCCGCTGAGCGCCAAAACCAGCGCCAGCAGCGACGCCACCACGCAGGGAGAAAACACCTGCCGGAGCTGGAACCGCTTGGCCCCCACCAGCAGCAGCGGCCCCAGGGCAAAGGACATCAGGTTGAACGGCAGCGCCAGCACCACGGCATAAAACAGCGCCTCCGGCCCAAACAGCGCCACCGCCACCGGATACCCGATAAAGCCCACATTGGGAAACGCCAGCACATACCGCCAGACGCCTTTCTGTGCCGGGGTGCCGCCCAAGAAGCGGGGCACCACCAGCATGAACACGGTCTCCAACAGGTAAAACACCGCCGCCACCTTCAAAACGGACAAGACCTCCGCCAGTCCGGGCAGCGCGTCCCCGGTAACGACCGCCGCCACAATCATGCAGGGCATGGTAAATGACAAAAGCAGCTTGCTGACCTTCCGGTCCATCTCCCCGCCCATGATGCCCATGTGGTTGGCGGCATAGCCTAGGACGATGGCAAACAGGATCACCAGCATTTCACAAAGGGTGTCAAAAAAACTCATAGCACGCTCTTCCCTATCTCTATCTCAGAATTCAGCCCACCAGCGTCCACACGCTCAGGGCGTTGGCAGCGGCGTGGAGGCCGATGGAGGTCCACAGCGTGCCGCTGTGCTCATAGGCCCAGGCCAGCACCAGACCCGGAACCAGGTATTGGATCATCAGCAGGAAATAGGTGATGTCCTGGTTCACCACCGCGAACTGCCACACGTGCAGCAGGGCAAACAGCCCGCAGGACACAAGATAGGCCAGCCCCCGGCTCTTGTGCTTCAAATTGCCGAACACCAGCCCCCGGAACAGCACCTCCTCCACGAAGGGCGCCAGGAAAATGACGATCAGCAGCGTCATATGGGGCGCGTCGTCGATCTGGGCGGAGATGGTGGTGTCGTTCAGGTTGGTGTGGTTGGCCATGACCAGGTTCGTCAGGCGGTAGACCAGCTCGTTCAGGCCGTACAGGCCGATCAGGCCGACGACCAGCGCCTTGCCCGCGCCCCCCGGATTGTCCGCCAGCTGCCGGGAGGTCCGGGCCAGAAAGCCGTGGAAGATGATGACGGTCACGGCAAACAGCACATAGTAGTAGATCACATTCTGCATCGCGCCGGAGATGCTTACCCCCAGCAGCTTTCCCGCCAGGCGGAACAGCGGCGCCGTGGCAAAGGGCAGCACCAGCAGATAGATGACGAAAAACACCACTCCCGCGATCTGCTCCCCCGCCGTCATATAAGTGGCGGACTTGCATTTTGCCATAGGTCTCCTCCCTCTGCCTCACTGCAGTTTCTTCTTCAGTTCATACAACAGGCTCATGGCCTCAATAGGCGTCAGGGTGTCCGGCTGGCGCACCCCACCGCGCGGGGCGCGGCGGGGACCCCGCATTTGACTCAAATGGCCGGGCAAAGCCCGTCCATTTCAAGGGTTTGCCTTTGGCAAAACCCTTGACGCGCCTTCCGGCGCGAACCGCCGCTGCCAGCTTGCTCACTGTAATTTTTTCTTCAGGTCATACAGCAGGCTCATGGCCTCGATAGGCGTCAGGGTGTCCGGCTGGCAGCGGCGCAGCGCGTCCAGCACCTCGCCCTCGCCAATGGCCCCCAGGGACACCTGGTCCGTCTCCTTCCGGGCCGCCACATACTGCACGCCGTTTTCCTCCTCCAGCTCCTTCAAAACCGCCTTGGCCCGCTGGACGACCTTGTCCGGCAGCCCCGCCAGCTTGGCCACCTCGATGCCATAGCTGCGGTCCGCGCCGCCGGGGACGATCTTCCGCAGGAAGATGATATCCTCCCCCTTTGTTCTGACGGCGATGTTGTAATTCACCGTGCCGGGGAGGGTGTTCTCCAGCTCCGTCAGCTCGTGGTAGTGGGTGGCGAACAGGGTCTTGGCCCCCAGCGTTTTTTTGTCCGCGCAGTACTCCAGCACCGCCCGGGCGATGGACATGCCGTCAAAGGTGCTGGTGCCCCGTCCGATCTCGTCCAGAATCAGCAGGGAATTTTTCGTGGCGTGGTGCAGGATGTCGGACACCTCCGTCATCTCCACCATAAAGGTGGACTGCCCGGCGCTGAGGTCGTCCGACGCGCCGATGCGGGTGAAGATGCGGTCCACCACGCCGATGCGGGCGTGGGCCGCCGGGACGAAGGAGCCCATCTGGGCCATCAGGACGATCAGCGCCACCTGGCGCATGTAGGTGGATTTGCCCGCCATGTTGGGGCCGGTGATGATGGCCACCCGTTCCTCCTTTTCCCCCATAAAGGTGTCGTTGGGGACGAACAGGCTGTCCTTCAGCACCCGCTCCACCACCGGGTGGCGGCCCTCTTTGATCTCGATGACGCCGGACTCGTCCACATCAGGGCGGCAGTAGTTGTTCCGCACCGCCACGGCGGCGAAGGACGCCAGCGCGTCGGTCTCGGCAATGGCGGCGGCGGTTTTCTGGATGCGCTGCGCCTCGCCGGAGACCTCCTCCCGGAGTTTAGTGAACAGCTCATATTCCAGGGCCACCACCCGCTCCGAGGCGGTCAGGATCTCGTGCTCCAGATCCTTCAGCTCCTGGGTGATGAACCGCTCGCCGCCCACCAGGGTCTGCTTGCGGATATAGGTGTCGGGCACCTGGTCGCGGAAGGAGTTGCTGACCTCGATATAGTAGCCGAAGACCTTGTTATAGCCGATCTTCAGCGTGCGGATGCCGGTGCGCTCCTTCTCCTTGGCCTCCATCTCCGCGATGACGCCCTTGCCGCCCTTGAGGATATGCCGCAGGCGGTCCACTTCTTCGTCAAAGCCGTCCCGGATGAAGCCCCCCTCCCGGACGGAAAACGGCGGCTCGTCGCAGATGGCGGCGGCGATGCGTTCGCCGATGTCGTCCAGGGTGTCCAGCTCCGCCGCCAGCTCGGAGATCCGCCGGTCGGAGAGGGCGGAGAGCTGCTCCTTCACGGCAGGCAGCTTTTCAATGGCCGCCCGGAGGGACGCCATATCCCGTCCCCCGGCGGTGCCGTAGACGATGCGGCCGATCAGCCGCTCCATGTCCCCCAGGCCCGTCATGGCGGCGGTCAGCTCTTCTCTTGCGATGGTGTTATCCACCAGCGCCGCCACGGCGGAGTTCCGCCTGCAGATGGCGGTGACGGAAAGCAGGGGCCGCTCCAGCCAGCTCCGCAGGCACCTGGCGCCCATGGGGGTCTTCGTCTTGTCCAGAACCCAGAGAAGGCTCCCCTTCTTCTCCTTGCCCCGGAGGGTCTCCGTCAGCTCCAGGTTCCGCCGGGCGGTCAGGTCCAGCTCCATGAACCAGCCCTGCTCGTAGTAGTCCAGGTCGTTGATGTGGGAAAGGTCGGTCTTCTGGGTCTCGTACAGATAATTCAAAAGGCCGCCCAGCGCCATGGCCGCCGCCGGATTTCCGGCGGGCAGGCTTTTCAGGGCGTCCTCGCCGAACTGTTTGCGGATGTTCTTCTCCGCCTCGTTCAAAAGGAAGCGGCGTTCGCCGCCGTTTTCCACCCGGCAGCGGAATTTTTCCGTCAGGGCGCCGGTCAGAGCCTTTTCGGCATAGGCGCCGTCGTTCAGAATGGCCTCCGCCGGGGAGAAGCGGCCCAGCTCGTTGATGACGTGCTCCACCCGGTCCCTGCCGGTGAAGGCGGTCAGATGGGCCTTGCCGGTGGTGATGTCACAGAAGGCCGCGCCGGCGGAGCGGGAGTCTATGTAGATACCGCAGAGGAAATTGCTGGCCTTGTCGTCCAGGCACGCGGCGTCGATGACGGTGCCGGGGGTAACCACCCGGATGATGTCCCGCTTCACCAGGCCCTTGGCGGCGGCGGGGTCCTCCATCTGCTCGCAGATGGCCACCTTGTAGCCCTTGGCGATCAGGCGGGCGATATAGGCCTCGCTGGCGTGATAGGGGATACCGCACATGGGGATCTGTTCCTCGGCGGGCTTTGCGTGCTTGCCGTGGTCCCGGGAGGTCAGCGTCAGATCCAGCTCCTTCGATGCCAGGCGGGCGTCCTCGTCGAACATCTCGTAGAAGTCGCCCAGCCGGAAAAACAGGATGGAATCCGGGTTGTTCTTTTTGATCTCCAAGTATTGCCGCATCATGGGGGTCAGTTCCGCCATGGAGTTCACCTCGTTATCTTTCTGTCTGTACGGATAAATGTCATTTTTTTGGGGGGAGAGCCGCCCTGGCGGGCGGGGGCGTTGGGTTTACGCGGTTTTGCCGCGTGGGGAATGCACCCCCCATTTTCTTTGGTCTTGCCAAAGAAAACGGGCCGTGCACGGTCCAAAAGAAAAACGCTTTCCGTCCAAACTTGACCCATAAAGGGTCAAGTTTGGGGATGCGGGCCCCGTTACGCTGCATTTGGCAAAAACTTGCCAGGCTTCATCCGGCTGCGCTATACGCCGGCGTTCGGTAGGGCGTCTATGCCGCATTTGGAACACTGGGTGCAGACTTGTGGGTGCTCATCGCAAGGGTTTCCGCAACCACCCCGCTGACGCTGCGTTGGCTTTTGAACATCCGTAGGGCGGGACGACCCCGGCGCACCATCTGTGAAACCGCCCGTCGGGAAATCCCCGCAGGGGCCGGTCTCCGGCCTAAGAGCCGCTCTGCGGGCGGTTGGCCTCCGAAAGGAGGCCTGCGGGCCGATGTAGGCATCGGCCCCTACGAAGTTGAAGCCCCCCGTAGGGCGGGACGACCCCGGCCCGCCGAATGTCAATTCCTTTGTCAACTTTCTTGTTTACAAAAAACCTTCGTAGGGGCGGCTATCAGCCGCCCGGTTTCCGCAAGCCCCTGCGTTTCGGGCGGATAATATCCGCCCCTACAAACCCTCATCAGTCGCCCACGCAGTGTGTAGCGAAGCGGAACACACGGGTGGGATGATAAAGCCCTTTCGTCGATATCCCACAGGCTGGCACCCCACGCCCCAACTTGCGGCGGCGGGCCGATGTGGGCAGAGCGGCCCGCAGGCCTCCTTTCGGAGGCCAACCGCCCGCAGGGCGGCTCTTAGGCCGGAGATCGGCCCCTACGGGCGGGGCATTCCCCGCAGGCCACACCAACGCAGGATAACCGCCCCCGTAGCGTCAGCGGGGCCAGAGGCGCAAGCTCTTCCGACAAGCACCCACAAATCCGCACCCAACGTCCCAACTTGCGGCTTAAACATTGGATACCCTCCAACGTCCAGCGCACCCGGATAAGACCCGGCAAGTTTTTGCCAAACGCACCGTGACGAGGCCCGCATCCCCCAACTTTCCCCATGTCTCATGGGGAAAGTTGGGACGAAAGACGTTTTTCTTTTCACGGAGCCGCAGCGGAGCGTTTCGGAGCGCAACCGCCGCAAAGCGGCGGCTCTTAGCGCGGAGATGACCGTGCACGGCCCGTTTTCTTTGGCAAGACCAAAGAAAATGGGGGGTGCATTCCCTTGCGGAAACTCCGCAAAAAGCCCTACCGCTTCCGGCAGACCAGCTCGTCCAGAGAGAGATCGTAAAAATCCGCCAAGGCGATCAACGCAGACAGTTGCGGCTCCCGCTCGCCATACTCATAGCGCTGATATGTATGCAGACTGACCCCGGCGATCTCCGCCAGATCCTTTTGTAAAACGTTCTTTTTTTCACGCAGGAACACAAGATGTTCAGAAAATTTCATAAAAAACCTCTGTCTCTTGACATTCCAAAAATGGGGTGCTATAATCAATCTATCATTCCAAAAATGGCATGTCAATTTATTTTAGGGGAATCATCATGAGAGATTACATCGATATTCTGCTCGAATCCCTGAGCGAAACCCGTCTCTCCGCTCTCGGCTATGAATACTTCCTCCAGCAAAAGCGGGAACGGCTTGCCTCCGAAGCGCTGTCCCGCTCGCTGTCCAAAGACCAGCAGGCCCTTTTTCTATCCTACGAAGAAGAACACAACGCCAGCGCCTCCATGCGCATGGACGCCTTTGCCCGTCAGGCCTTCCTGCTGGCCAGGGAGATCTACCGTTAGACCGGCTCGCCGTACAGCGCCCAGGTGTTGCTGTCCGTCACCTTCACATCGATGAACTGCCCGATCAGCCCCTTGTCCCCCTTCAGCCGCACCAGCCGGTTGCCCTCGGTGCGGGAGGCCAGGGGGAAGTCCGCGTCGTCGCTCTCGCCGTCCACCAGCACCCGCACGGTCTTTCCGATATACCCGGCGTGGAGGGCGGCGGACATGCCGTTCTGCACCTCCAGCAGCTTGTCGAACCACTTCTGCTTCTCCTGGCGGCTGGCCGGATCGGGCATCTCCGCGGCCCGGGTGCCGGGCCGGGGGCTGTAAATAAACGTAAACAGGGCGTCAAAGCCCACCTCCTCCACCAGGGACACCGTGTCCATGGCCTCCACCTCGGTCTCGCCGGGAAAGCCGATGATGACGTCGGAGGTCAGCACCAGCCCCGGCATCACGGACTTGGCGTAGTTCACCAGCTCCAGATACTGGGCCCGGGTGTACCGCCGGTTCATCTCCTTCAAAACCCGGTCGTTGCCGGACTGGAAGGGCAGATGCAGCTGCTTGGCAACATGCGGACACCGGGCCATGGTGTCAAAGAGCTTTTTTGTGGCGTCCTTGGGATGGCTGGACATAAAGCGGATGAGATACTCGCCGGGGATCCGGTCGATGTCCGCCAGCAGGTCGGCGAAGTCATACCCCAGGTCCAGGTCGTTGCCGTAGGAGTTGACGTTCTGGCCCAGCAGGGTGATGTCCTTGTACCCGGCGGCCACCAGCTCCCGCACTTCCTGCAGCACGCACTGGGGGTCCCGGCTCCGCTCCCGGCCCCGGACATAGGGCACGATGCAGTAGGAGCAGAAGTTGTTGCACCCGTACATGATGGAGACCCAGGCCTTCACGCCCTTCTCCCGCACCACGGGGATGCCCTCGGCGATGGTGCCGTGCTCGTCGTCCACGGAAAAGACCCGCTTCCGGCTCTCATAGACCTGCCACAGAAGCTCCGGGAATTTCCACAGGGCGTGGGGGCCGAACACCAGATTCACATGGGGATAGGACCGCTTGATCCGCTCCGACACCCGGCTCTCCTGGGCCATGCAGCCGCACAGGGCGATGACCTGCTCCGGGTTCTCCTTTTTCGTGTGGGTCAGGGCCCCCAGATTGCCGAACACCCGGTCCTCGGCGTGCTCCCGGACGGCGCAGGTGTTCAGAATCACCAGATCGGCCTCCCCCGGGTCCTGGGTGAAGGTGAAGCCGCAGCTCTCCAGCATGCCCATCAGCTTCTGGCCGTCGGCCACGTTCTGCTGGCAGCCGAAGGTGTCCACGCAGGCCGCGGGGTGGGCCTCCCGGGCGGCGAACATGGCCCGGATCTTATCCTCAAAGCCCCGCTGGCGGGCCAGCTCCGCCTCCGGGACCAGTACGTTTTTGCGTTCCAAAGCAGTTCCTCCGCATACAGATACTTTAACTAAAGTATCATAGCATAAAACCCGGAAAAGCACAACAGCAAAAAGCGGAAGGCGGCATTGTCCATGCCGCCTTCCGCTCAGGCTGTTGAAAAAGTCCGTTGGACTTTTTCAACAGCCTGAACAATGCCTCGTTTTTTTGCCTGCTTCGCAGCCCAAAAAGCAGCCGCTTCGCGGCGCAAACGCCTGCTTCCGCAGGCTTTTTGCAGGCATTCGATTCAACACGAGGGGGCTCCCGCCCCCTCGTACTCCCCCTGCGAAACGGAACGCTTTTTCTCTAAACAGGGGGCGATAAGCTGAGCGGAAGGCGGCGCCTCATGGCGCCGCCTTCCGCTTTTGACCGTTTCGCTTATTCCATTTTAGAAACCAGCTTGCCGAAAGAGACGGGGTTTACATCGTCCTCGGCAACCACATGGGCCTTCTTGCCCACCAGCGCCAGCAGTCCCAGCAGGGACCTGGCGTCCAGCATCACGGTCTCGGTGCTCACCCAGACCTCATAGGGCGCTTTGCAGGCCAGCTTGGCGATCTTCTCCGCCTGCTCCCTGCTCTTAATATCGATCTCTCGAGTCATGCTCGTTTCCTCCTTATCGTTATGGTTGTGATCCCGCCCCTTGCGAGATCGTGAACATATTAACAGTCTTGCCCTCCGTCGTCAACACCACAAATTGCCAGAATTGTATAAAGTAATCGATTTCTTTATGGTTATATTGCACATTTTAAACGTTTTCGTTCCAACGCCTGTCAAAAAAAGGGATTCCTCAGCCCCGGTGCCAGGCCCTCCACAGCACCAAGGAGACCGCCGTCAGCAGCCCCCCGGCCCCTAGAGAAAGCCAAAAACGGTCTCCCCCGATCTCCCACAGCGCCGTCCCCAGCAGGGTGGCGGAGGCCGCCCGGGGCAGGCTGCCCAGCAGTCCGCCGACGAAATAGGCCCGCCAGGGGACCCCTGCCGCCCCCAGGTACATGCTCACCAGATCCCCGGGGGAGGCGCCTCCCAGCCGCAGCAGAAACACCGCCCTGCCGGCCCCGTTCTCCGCCGGCGGCGCCAGTGCCGCCAACGCGGGGAATCGCTCCCGCAGCGCCCCCAGGCCGCCCCGCTGCCGCCGTCCCAGCAGATAGGGCACCGCCTGGGCCACGGCCACGCCGCAGGCATTCACCGCCAGCGCCGCCGGAAGGGGGAACAGCATTCCCCCCGCCGCCTCCAGGGCCGACAGCGGAAAGGCCACCGACAGGCTCTTCACCGCGTACAGCGCCAGCAAAAACGCCGCCGCCAGCCACGCCTGCCGGGGCGACCGGGCGGCGATGCCCTCAGCCGTCAGCGCTCCCCGGAGGGGCCAAAGCGCCAGGGCCCCCGCGCACAAAATCAAAAGCGGCACCCACCACCGCCTGTCCATACACGCACCTCCCGCAGATCAGAATTTCACGGCACACGATACCCTCAGTATGCGCAAAAACGCGAAAAAAGAAGCTGTCTTTTCGACAGCTTCTTTTTTCGTGCAAATTTTTTCACGCCGGTGCGCGGCGCCATAATGACCGCGCCGCCTTACGGCGTGGTCTCCAGCTCCTCTTCCGGCAGCACGATCACGGAAACGGGCGGCTCCTCCACCGGCGGCTCCAGGGCCGGCTCCTCCGCGGGGATCTCCGGCTCCTCCGGATCCCCGGGGAGCTCTCCGGGGCCGATCACGGGGGCGCTGGGCTCCGCCGCCTTGGCGGGGCCCCGGAGGACGACCTTGTTCCGGGCCTTGTAGTCGCTGGTGGCCTCGTAGGTGCTGGAGATCAGCTTGCCGTCCGCGTCGTACAGGTGGCGGTAGGTCCGCCACTTGGACCCGGTGTAGGGGGTGGTCTTCACCTGCTCCGTGCCGGGGGCCAGGGTGGGATCATCCTCGTACACCACCTCAAAATTGGTGGTGGACAGCCGCTCGTTGGTCATCTTCACCGTGACGCCGTCGGTCTTGGTGCCCAGGATCCGCACGGTCACCCGGTTATTTTCGTACACGGCGACGATCTTGATGGGATAGCTGGTGTTGTTGGTGAACTTGTAATCCGGCCCGCCCCAGGACACGGTGGCGTCCATGCCGGCGGTGATGTAGGCGGGGATATAGCGGTGGGCGTACCGCTCCGTGATCTCCAGATTGGCCAGCAGGCAGGCGTAGTACAGGGTGGAGGAGGTCTGGCAGATGCCGCCGCCGATCTCGTCCACCGTCTCGCCCTTCACATAGGCGGGAGCGGGCTGATAGCCCCGGGCGGCGGTCCGCTGCCCCACCACGCCGTTATAGGAAAACACGTCTCCGGTGTTCAGCACACAGCCGTTGATGCTGGAGGCGGACAGCTTCACATTGCTCCGCCGGGCGGCGGTGCCGCCGACCTTGGTGGTGTACTCCCCCAGCACGTCCCGGAACAGGACGGCCTTCAGCTCGTCGGCGGTGACCTCCGGGTATTCGATGACGGCGTCGATCTCCACCGTCTCCCCCGGTGCCGCCGCGTCCAGCGCCGCCTGGGCGGCGGCCACGTCGAATTCCGCTCCCACCTGCTCGGGGGTGATGGTGCCGGTCTCCGGGTCGTAGCCGGCGTTCTTCACCTCGGCGGAGACCTCATCGTAAATTTCCTGGGCGGTCAGAGTCTTGGCGGGCGCGACGGTATAGTCCGCTTTCAAGGAGAGGTCAGCCAGCCACTCCATGTCCCGGATGGCGGTTTTCAGCGCGGCCCCGTCGATCTGCAGGCCGTCCTTCGCCGCTTGGATCCGGATGGAATCGTCTGTGACAGTATAGGAGGCGTCCTGCGGCGCGATGGACAGCGCCTCCGCGGCGGCCTCCGCGGCGGAGGCGGCCTTTGTCTCGTCCAGCGTGAGCATGTTGCCGGCATAGAAGTTGCTGAATCGGGCGGTCCGGTGGTGCTGGAGATAGTCCCTTCCGGCGCTGAGCATGGAGCCGCTCCGCTGGGCGGCAAAGGCGCTCTCCGCCAGCTCCTGGGCGTCCAGCTCCATCCCCAGGTCCGAGAGCAGGACAGAGTAATGCGGCGGAACGCCCTCCGCGTCAGGGTCCTCCGGGGCGGAGAAAGCCCGGCCGTCAGCGGCGTCCTCCGGAAGATAGTAAATAAAAAGGTCTGTTTCGGGAAGGCTGTCCCGCAGCACCTGCGCGGCCTCCGGCAGAGTCAGGCCGCTGACGTCATGGCGCAGGATATAGCTGCCGGGCCAAAACCGGTCCAGACGCAGGGCATACGCGCCAAGTCCCAGATAAGCCGCCAGACAGGCGGCGCAAAGAAACAGTACGATCAAGAAGCCCCATTTTTTACGGCCGCGCTTCGGAGCCTCTTCCTTTTGCAGCCGGGAACCGCCTTTCTTTTGCACAGCGGCTTCGTTCGTTCTCTGTTCCATGAAGCCCTCCTGTTGTTACGATGATTTGAAACAGGCTGTCCACACACACAACAGCCTATTCCGCCAGTTCCCTATTTTAGCACACTTTTTTCAAAAAGAGATTACAATATCGTAACAACATTTTGGGTCTTATCCCGGATTTTTCCGCTGCTTGGGAATACGGATGGTCAGCAGGATATCGTCCTCCGTCTCCTCCCGGCGGCTCTCCGCCCCCACGCCGGCCTCCCGAATCAGCCGCAGGCCCCGGTCCAGGCTGTTCAGAAACAGCCGCACGTCCTTCAAAATAAAGGTCCGGCGGCCCGCGGGGGGCGTGGACCGCAGCTCCGCCAGCCGCCGCTCGATGTACTGCTCCGTCTGGGCCACGTTCAGCTGGCGCTTCGAGATGTGCCGGATGGCCGCCAGCCGCTCCCCCTCGTCCTCCAGCCGCAGCAGGGCCCGGGCGTGGCGCTCCGTCAGGCCGCCCGTCCGCAGGGCCTCCCGGCACTCCGGGGACAGCCGCAGCAGCCGCAGCTTGTTGGCCAGGGCCGACGGCGACCGCCCCAGCTGGGCGGCGGCCTCCTCCTGGGTGGCGCCGGAGCGCTTTAAGTAGTCCGCGATGGCGGCGGCCTCCTCAAAATAGTGGAGATCCCGCCGCTGTAAATTCTCCACCAAGGCCAGCAGGGCGGATTCCTCATCGTCCGCGGCGGTCTCAATGCAGGGCACCGTCTCCAGCCCCGCCAGCTTCGCCGCCCGGAGCCGCCGCTCCCCCGCCACCAGCTCCCAGCCCTCCGGCCGCCGCCGCACCGTCAGGGGCTGGAGAATGCCGTGGCGCCGGATGGACGACGCCAGCTCCCGCAGACCTCCTTCGTCAAAGGTCCTCCGGGGCTGCCGGGGGTTGGGCCGGATCTCCGCCGCCGGCAGGCTCAGCACCCGCCGCTCCTCTGTCTCCGCCATGGAACCGCCTCCTTCCAATTTCCTACATTTTACTTCAGGAACCGCAAGAAGACGGCTGGATTCTGTCGAAGGGGCGGCGGCAGGCAAAAAAAGCGCGCGGCTCCCGCCGCGCGCTTTGTGTTCCATCATATTCCACATTTCGAGGAAACGCACCGCCCGCCTTCACCGGCAGGTATAGGCGTACCAGCCCTCGGCGCTGCGGGTCTCGGTGATCTCCAGTCCCGCCTGGCGGAGCTTCTCCGCCACCTCCGTCGCCCGGTCATCGATGATGCCGGAGCACAGAAACACGCCGCCCTCCGCCAGCAGCGTCCGCACCACGGGGGCAAGGCCGATGATGACATCCGCCACGATGTTGGCCAGCACGATGTCATAGCCTCCGCCGATCTCTGCCCGCAGGGCCTCGTCGCTCAAAACATCGCCCACCCGGACGGTATAAGTATCCCTGCCGATGCCGTTCATAGCCGCGTTTTCATGGGCCACGTCCAGGCACTTGTCGTCGATGTCCACCGCCAGGGCGGAGGCCGCCCCCAGCTTCAGCGCCGCGATGGACAAAATGCCGCTGCCGCAGCCCAGGTCCAGCACCCGCTCCCCGCCCTTTACGGCGGTCTCCAGCCCCGTCAGGCACAGGCGGGTGGTGGCGTGGCTGCCGGTGCCGAAGGTCAGTCCCGGCTCCAGGATCAGCGGCACCCGGCCGGCCTCCAGGGCTTTGCGGACCTTGGGGTCGTCCTGTTCCCACTGAGGGATCACCAGCAGCCGCTCCCCGATCTCCATGGGCTTGTAATACTGCTTCCAGTTGTTCTCCCAGTCGGTCTCCCGGAGGTTTCCCATGGTCATCAGCAGCGTGCCGCAGTCCGCCGCCTCCGCCTTCAGCTGCTGGAGGGCAATGCGGACCTCCCCCAGCTTGGCAAAGCTCTCCTCGTCGGCCTGGAGGTAAAAGGTGATGCGGGACCTGCCCCGCATCTTCGCTTCCAGATCCTCGTCCACGTAGTCCCAGTATTGGCGGTTGTTCTCCAGAAAATCCTGGAATTCCGTCTCATCGTCGATGACCACCCCGTCAATGCCCAGGGCGGAGAGCAGGGGCTCCACCCGCTCCAGCCCGGCGTGGGTGGTGTCGATATGCAGTTCCAGCCAGTCCATAGCAATTCCTTTCGAGTTAAGAGATAAAAGAGAAGAGATAAAAGATAGGAGAATGAGGTAAAGCTATTTACCCGCTTTGGACAGGAATATATCTTTTATCTCTTATCTCCTATCTCTTATCTGCGCTGTTTTTCATCGGGTCTTCCCGATGAAAAACAGCGCCATGGTCCCCGGGCCGGAGTGGTTGCCGATGACCGGGCCCACAAAGTTGATGTGGATGTCCCGCACGCCGAAGCGGCGGCGCACCTCCTCCGCCACAAAGCGGGCATCGTCCTCACAGTCGCCGTGGCTGATGAACACCGTCTGCCCCGCCGGGTCAATGGCGGTCTCCGCCATGTGGTCCACCAGGGCCAGCAGGGACGCCTTCCGCCCCCGGGCCTTGCCAACGGCGGTCAAATGGCCGCCGTCGTCCACGTGCATCACGGGCTTGATGGCCAGCATGGTGCCGAACAGCGCCGTGGCGGCGCTGATGCGCCCGCCCCGCTTCAGGTGGTTCAGGTCGTCCACGGTAAACCAGTGGCAGACCTTCCCCTTGGTCTCCTCGGCGAAATCCCGGACCTCCTCCAGCGACCTGCCGGCTTCTTTCTCTCGGGCGCAGAGATACACCAAAAGCCCCTGACCCAGGGACGCGCACAGGGAGTCCACCACCAGGACCTTCCTCTCCGGGAAGGCGCTCCCCAGCTCCTCCGCCGCGATGACGGCGGACTGGTAGGTGGTGGAGAGGGCAGAGGAAAAGCTGACGCACAGGATATCCTTTCCCCCTTGCAGGATGGGCCGCATCCGCTCCTCAAAATCCCCCACGCTGACGGCGGAGGTGGTGGCGGTTTCGCCGCCCCGGATCCGGGCGTAGAAGTCCCGGAAACCGATCTCCCGGCCGTCCAGCCAGTTGCGGTAGGTCGCCTCCCCCATCTGCAGACTCAGGGGCAGCACCTCCACCCCCAGCTCCTCCGCCATTTGGGCAGTCATGTCGCAGCAGCTGTCCGTCAGGATCACATAGTCCCCCATGGTCACTCACGCTCCTTTTCCTTTTTGCCCTTGGCCTTGGCGCGGGCGGGCTCTTCTTCAGGCTTCTGCCGGCGCAGCAGGGCCACATACCGGCTGCTGGCCACGCCGGCGGCGTAGCTCAGCAGGGCGAAATGGATGGCCGAATCCGCCAGGGTGTCCTTTCCCTCCCGGTCCGCCATCTCGTCGGCGGTGATGTTCAGGGCCTTGTCCAGGCTGGCGCAGAAGGCGGCGTAGCCGTCGGACACCGGCCGGTCCCCCTGCAATTCTTCCCGCAGCAGCAAATCCATATCCCTGGCGGACATGACCCGCTTCAAAACGCAGATGGCCGTGAGATAGGCCAGATGCTCCCGGCTGTACTTCTTCCCCTCGGCCCTGGGGACCAGGCCGCTTTTGGTGTAGTTGTTCACCATGGCGGCGGTCAAAACGTCCTCCTCGCCGAAGCGGATCACCTGGCGGTCCATATAGCTGAGCACCTGATCCATGTACAGGGCAAAGTCCGGAAGCTGGTCCCACTCCACAGGCCGCTGGGTCCGCAGCCGCTCCTGCAGCTCGGTCAGATCGCACATGCAGATCTCCTCCTTTTTGGGATATCTCCCCATTGCATCAAGGATAGCACGAAAACGCGGTTTTGTAAACCACGTTTTAAAAAGTTGAAAATGATATTCCGGGTCAAAAACCCCCGGGGTATTTTGAAAGAGGCCTTCAAATACTCCCGGGGGTATTTTATTTTCCAACGCAGAACCGGGAGAAAATGCGGGAGACGATCTCCTCCCTTGCCGTGCGGCCCGTCAGCTCGCCCAGGGCGTCCAAGGCCTCCTCCACGTCGGTCAGCACCGCGTCGGGGGTCAGTCCGGCGGTCAGGGCCTCCGCCGCCCGGCGGATGGCGTCTCTTGCCCGGGAGGCGGCATCCTCCTGCCGGGCGTCCGTCAGCAGGCTGCCGGGGGCCTCCGGGTCCCCGGCGGGAAACAGGGCGGATATGGCGTTTTCCAGCTCGTCCAGCCCCTCTCCGGTGACAGAGGAGAGGGCCACGCTGGCGGCGGGGGCCGTTTCCCGCCGGCCGGCGATATCGGGGGCGCCGGGGCCTTTCAGCAGGTCCAGCTTGGATGTCACGAGGATCCAGGGCCTGCCGGAGCCGGCGGCCAGATCCAGGATCTCCCCATCCTCCGCCGTCATCCCGGCGGCGCCGTCCACCACTGCCAGCACCAGGTCGGCGGTCTCCAGGGCCCTGCGGCTGCGCTCCACCCCCAGCCGCTCCACCGTGTCCTCCGTGTCATGGATGCCGGCGGTGTCGATGAGCCGCAGCAGCACGCCGCCGCAGAGGACGGACTCCTCCACCGTGTCCCGGGTGGTGCCGGGGATGTCGGTGACGATGGCCCGGTCATAGCCCGCCAGGGCGTTCAAAAGCGAGGATTTCCCGGCGTTGGGCCGGCCCACAATGGCGGCGCGGACGCCGGATTTCAGCACCCTGCCCCGCCCGCAGGCGGCCAGCAGCGCCGTCAGGGAATCATCGGCGGATTGCAGCGCCTGGGCGATCTGCTCCGGCCGGATATCCTCGATATCTTCGTCAGGATAGTCCACCACGGCGTAAAACCGGGAGGAGACGTCCAGCAGGGCGTCCTGAATGGGCTCCAGGACCCGGCGCAGTCCCCCGTCCAGCTGCGCGGCGGCGTTCCGGGCGGCGGCGGCGGTCTCCGCGTCGATGAGATCCACCACGGCCTCCGCCTGGGTCAGGTCCAGCCGCCCGTTGAGAAAGGCCCGCCTGGTGAACTCCCCGGGCCCCGCCTGCCGGGCCCCGGCGGCGAACAGGGCGGCCAGCAGCTCCCGCAGCACCACCGGGGAGCCGTGGCAGTGGAACTCGGCGGAGTCCTCGCCGGTATAGCTGTTGGGGCCGGGAAAGCGAACAGCAAGCCCCTGGTCGATGCGGCGGCCCCGGGCGTCCAGCATCCCGCCAAAAACCATTTTCCGGGGCTCCTGCTCCGCCAGCGCCTTCCTGTTGGCGGCGCGGAACACCTGATCGCACAGGGCGAAACACCCCTCGCCGGAGACCCGGACGATGCCGATGGCGGTGGGATTCCCGCCTGTCGCGATGGCGGCAATAACGTCCATCAGATCAGCTCCTTTTCCATCAGGTAATCGGCCGGCGCCTGTCCCTCCCCAGGCGGCACAGAAATGGATCTCGGCCCTCGCGGGGAAGCCGCAGAACGGCGGCGAATCGTCATTGGGCCGCTCTTCGTGCGGCATCCACGGAAAGCGGGACGCCGCCAGTCTCCGCGCTCTGCCCAAAAAAGCAGCTGGAAACTCTTACTTTTTTATGGCATTTCCGCTAAAATGAGGGGTAAAGCATCAAAACGTGGCAGGGCGCGGCGATCCGGCGGCCTGTTTTGCATCCCATTATACCGGCCCGCGTCTTCTTTTGCAAGGCGGAAGCCGGGAATGTGGGCATGCCGTGCTTTGATCCCGCCCAGGCGGCGCCGGGTTCACACCCGCCGCTTTCCTGGATGGTTCCGGCGAAGCCCGGGCTTATCCGGACGGCCTTCCCGGAGGCCGCCCGGTCAGTCGAATACATCAAAACGAAGGAGACAAAAGCATGAAGAAGAAACTCGTGTCCCTGTGTCTGGTTCTGGCACTGTGCCCGGGCCTGACCGTCCCCACCTTCGCCGCGCAGGAGGATCAGAAGATCGTCGTGGGCGAGGAGACCTATACCGTCCTTCTGGGTGCCATTATGTCCCAGACGGAGGACAAGCCCGTCTCCGCACGCCTGGACACCGACGTGGAGCTGACCGCGGCGGTGGTCATCGGCTCCAGCGACTACAACGGCCTTATGGGCGGCCAGGTCATGACCGTGGCCTCCCACGACGTGACCATCGACCTCAACGGCCACACCCTGACCGGCGCGAAGGACTGCGCCATTTTTGAGGTCCAGAGCAGCTACAAGCTGACCATCGTGGACAGCTCCGCCGCCAAGACCGGCAAGCTGGTCTCCCAGGGCACCCTGGAGGTGGACGTGAAGGAGGGCGGCACCTACAACGCCCTGCCCGCCGCCGAGCCCGAGAAGCCCGCCGAGCCTGAGACCCCGGCTGAGCCCGAGACTCCCGCCGAGACCGTGAACCCCTTCTCCGACGTGGCGGAGACCTCCCCCTACTATCCCGGCATCCTGTGGGCCGCGGAGAAGAAGATCACCACCGGCTACACCGACGGCACCTTCGGCCCCTCCATCCCCTGCACCCGGGCCCAGATCATCACCTTCCTGTGGCGGGCCGCCGGCTCTCCCGAGCCCGCCTCCACTGAGAGCCAGTTCCGCGATGTGACGGATTCCACCGCCTATTATTACAAGGCCGTCCTGTGGGCCGCCGAGAAGGAGATCGCCGGCGGCGGCACCTTCGCCCCCAACGATCCCTGCACCCGCGCCATGGCCGTGTACTTCATCTGGCGGGCCAACGGCAGCGGCGAGGCTGAGGCCACCTCCTTCACCGATCTCACCGGTGACTATGCCCAGTTTATCCCCGCCGTGAACTGGGCCGTGGCCAACGGCGTCACCCTGGGCACCACCGATACCACCTTCTCCCCCAGCAACACCTGCACCCGGGGCCAGATCGCAACCTTCCTGTACCGCGCCGCCCAGGCCGCTGAAAAGGCCGAGGACTGAGAAGCCCGATCCGTCAGAGCAGCTGATAAAAACATGGACGCCGAAAGGCGTCCATGTTTTTTATCCGGACCGGCCGGTCTTTTCAGGTCCGTTCCTCCCACGCCATGTCCCAGAAGGAGGCCTCGTACCGGGAACAGGCCGTGAAGATCTCCTCCAGTTCCCGCAGCTGGCTTTCGGTGTAATCCGCCGTCAGCCGCTCCAGCATCTCCATCAGCACGATGTTGTTGCCGGTGTAGCGCGGAGTGATGTAGCCCCGCACCCATCTGCCGTACAGCGGGTGATCGGGGGCGTCCGGGCGCTCGGCCACAATCCTGCGGGCAATGACCTCGTAGCTGTAGGCGCAGGAGAGGATGGCGGTCAGCACCTCCGCCTCGCCGCCCTTATAGGCTACGCTGAGCATATAGGCGGTGTAGGAGCGGTTGTCCTGGGCGATGGGCGTCCCCTCCAGCTCCTCCCGGGTGATGCCCAGCATCCCCATGTAGCCGTTGTGGACGTCCACCTCGCCGTCCAGGATGGCCTGGATGTACTTGGCGAACAGCTTCATGGTCTCCACGCTCTTGCTCTTGGCCACGCCCACGGCGAAGACTTTGGTGTACTCCATGAGATACCAGTAGTCCTGGATGATGTAACGCCGGAATTTCTTCACGTCCAGGGTGCCGTCCTTCAGCCCCTCCACAAAGGGGTGGGTGTGATAGCCCGCCCAGATGTCCTCCGCCGCCTTCAGCAGCCTTTCCGCTGTTTTCATACGTTTCCTCCTTTTTGAAGCGCCGTCCGCCGCATAAGCCGCAGCGGAAGAAGCGAGACGATCAGGATGCTGAGGACCCCCTCGATCAGCCGGGAGGAATTGAAGGCCAGACTGTAGCCCCAGGCCCCCCAGCCGTCCCAGGCGTTCTGGGAGTAGAAGATCACGCCGCTGAGCACATGGCCGCAGCAGCGGATGGCCACTGCCAGGGCCATGCCGCAGAGGGCCTTCCACCGCTTGTCCGCGCCGAAGACGCCGGCGTAGCCCAGGCAGGAAAAGCACACCAGCTGCTGCACGAAGATCTGCGCCCAGTGGACCGCCTCCCAGCCGGGAATCAGGATCATGACCAGGATGCCGCAGACCCAGCCCGTCAGCATTGCCAGCCGGTAATCGTACACCAGGGCCAGCAGCATCAAAGGGATCCAGGAGCCGCAGGTGATGTTGGAGCCGGTGGGCAGGGGGATGCGGACGGAGGCCAGCACCAGTGTCAGGGCGCAGATCACGCCGCCCAGGCACAGCGCCTTTGCGTCCAGCTTCACGCCCCGGCACAGCCGCACCGTGGCCAGCAGATAAACCACCGCGAAAGCGGCGGCGATGATGGGAGAGATCATGCGAAAAATTCCCCCTTCAAATCAAACATGTGGTCCATGGGACCCCGGCCCGCGCCCAGGTCCAGCATGGCGGCCAGGGCGCCGGAAATGTAGGCCTTGGCCCGCTCCACGGCCTCATCCAGCGTGAAGCCCTTGGCCAGGTTGGAGGCGATGGCGCTGGAGAGGGTGCAGCCGGTGCCGTGGGTGTTGGGGTTGTCGATGCGGCGGCCGTTGAACCACTTGCCCGTACCATCGCGCCAGAGCAGGTCGTTGGCGTCGTTCAGGTCGTGGCCGCCCTTGCAGAGGACGGCGCAGCCGTAGGTCTCGCTGATGGACCTGGCGGCGGCCTCCATATCGGCGGGGCTGGCAATCCGCATGCCGGCCAGGATCTCCGCCTCCGGGATGTTAGGCGTCAGGACCTCCGCCAGGGGCAGGAGCTGTTCTTTCAGGGTATCAATGGCGTCGTCTTCCAGGAGCTTTGCGCCGGAGGTTGCCACCATCACCGGGTCCACCACGATGTGCCGGGCGCCGTATTGGCGCAGCTTGTCCGCGATGACGGCGATGAGATCCGCCGAGGAGACCATACCGATCTTCACCGCGTCGGGGAAAATGTCGGTAAAGACCGCGTCCAGCTCCTTTCCCAGGAATGCGGGGGTCGCGTTCAGGATGTCTGTGACGCCGGTGGTGTTCTGAGCAGTCAGGGCCGTGACGGCGCTCATGGCGTATACGCCGTTGGCGGTCATGGTCTTGATATCTGCCTGGATCCCGGCGCCTCCGCTGGAATCGCTTCCAGCAATGGTCAATGCTGTTTTCATCATGTGCTCCTTTCTTATTTGACAGCAAGGTTTTATTACGCGGCGGAAGGTGGTGCCCCCAATCCACTGCGGCAGGAATGACAAGGGATCGTTCAGCGGCTGTTCCAGTCGCTCAGGGTCCGGACATACCAGGTGGAAAGCGCCCGGAGCTGGGGCTGATCCTCCTCAGCGGAAGCGTCATAGACGCCGCAGACGGGGAAACCCGCCTTTCGGGCTGTCCGGGCAGCGTGAAGAGCATCTTCAAAAACCGCCGTCTCCCCGATATCCGTACCCAGCCGCCGCGCGGCCTCCAGATAAATGTCCGGCTCCGTCTTGCCGCCGTACTGGATACAGCTGACGGCGAAGCGGAAATACTTCCACAGGCCCAGCCGTTCCATGGCCGCCTGAGCCTGGGCGCTCTCGCTGGCGGTGGCGATGCAGCAGGGGATCCCTTCCGCCGCCAGACGGGCCAGCAGCCGGTCCGCTCCCGGCTTCATGGGCACCCGGCAGCGGTATTCCTCCGTCACCAGGGCGTTGATGCCGTCCATCAGCTCTTCCACGGAACAGTCCAGGCAAAATTTTTCCCTCATGTATATAGAGGCTTCACGGCGGCCCATCTTCTTGATCTCCTGAGCCAGATTTTCCGGCGGTTCGCCGCCGTAACGGCGAACCAGGGCCTTTGGGGCCTCGTTCCAGATATACATGGAGTCCGTCAGCGTTCCGTCCAGGTCAAAAACCGCGCCCCGGATGTTCATGCCTCCGCCATCTCCTCCGACAGGGCCAGCAGCTCCCGGGCGGCGGCCTTCACATCGGCCTGGGCGAACAGGGCGGAGACCACCGCCACGCCGTCCAGGCCGCAGCCCTTCAGCTCCAGGAGGTTGTCCCGGCTGATGCCGCCGATGGCCACCACGGGGATGTCCACCGCGGCGGTGATGGCCCGGATGGTCTCCCGGGAGATGGGCCTGGCGTCGGTCTTGGTGCCGGTGACGAAGGCCGCGCCGGTGCCCAGGTAGTCGGCCCCCGCCGCCTGAGCAGCCAGGGCCTCGGCCACCGTGTGGGCGGAGACGCCGATGAGCTTGTCCGGCCCCAGCAGCTCCCGGACGCGGCCCGCCTCCAGGTCCTCCTGGCCCACATGGACGCCGTCGGCCCCGGTCCTGGCCGCGATCTCCACGTTGTCGTTGATGATGCTGAGGGCGCCCTTCCTCCGGCACAGGGCCACGAAGCGCTCCGCCTCTTTCAGAAAAGCCGCATCGTCCAGGTGCTTTTCCCGCAGCTGGACCATGGCGGCGCCGCCGTCGATGGCAGCCTCGATCTGGGCCAGCAGGGCATCCTCGTCCGCCGCCCAGGCCCGGTCCGTCACAGCGTATAGTCGCAGCTGTCTGGATTCCAGTTTCATATCGTCTCCTCCTAAAAGCAAAAAGCCCGCGAACATCCCAAAACAGGTCTGTCCGCGGCGATGCGCCCCATGATTTCCCTACGTTGGCATGATCCAAATCAGGTTCCGGGTCGAGGCCTTCACAGCCTCCTCTCAGCCCGCGCCAGCGGACTCCCCTTTTTAATTACCCTCATCATACGCGCTTTTTTTATTGTTTGCAAGCCTCTTGACAAGTTTTTTGTCAAATGTCATAATACCCTTGAAAAACAGGGGAGCCGGACGGCTGAGAGGAAGCGTGCGCTTCGACCCTTTTACCTGATGCGGGTAATGCCGCCGTAGGAAGTTATCACGTTTTCCAACGCGGCGGGGCATCGGCAGGGCCCCGCCGTTTTCAGCTCTTTTGCGGGAAAGGGGTGTTTCGGAGAAAACATATGGCGTCCCGGTTCACCGGGAGCGGACAGAGGGGGAGCGCCCTGTGTCCGGGCCGCATTGCAGCGATGGGAAGCCGTGTTCCGGCGTGAGAGGAGGCCAGCGAGCCTCGACCGAATTTTCCAGCGGGCGCAACTGCGCCCCAACCTTGCCATGCAAGGGGAAAACGCTGCAAAAATGACGTTTTCTCCGTGCGCGTCCAATTCTTCAAAGGAGTGTTTTTTATGAAGAGCAATTCCACCAAAAAGCTGGCTGTGGCCGGCATCCTGTGCGCTGTCGCCGTGGTGGGCAGCATGTTCATCGTATTCCCCGTCCTGGGCAGCAAATGCGCCCCGGTGCAGCACATGGTGAACATCCTGTGCGCCGTGTTCCTGGGACCCTGGTACGGCGTTGGCGCGGCCTTCGTCACCAGCTTGCTGCGGAACATCCTGGGTTCCGGCAGCGTGCTGGCCTTCCCCGGCAGCATGTGCGGTGCGCTGCTGTGCGGCCTCGTTTACCAAAAGAGCAAAAACCTGCCCGCCACCCTTGTGGCGGAGGTGCTGGGCACCGGCGTTGTCGGCGGCCTTGCCGCTTATCCGTTGGCAAAGGCCTTTCTGGACCCCAGCATCGTCCCCACGGTGTTTTACGGCTATGTCGTGCCCTTCCTGATCTCCACAGTCGTGGGCTCCATCCTGGCGGGCGCCCTGGTGTTCGCCCTGCAGAAGAGCGGCGCGCTGAACTCCATGCGGGCCTCCTTGGAACACTGATTTTTTAAGAGGTTTTTTATGATCGACTTCACCCGTCTGGACAATGTGAAAAAGCAGCGGCCCCTGGTCCACTGCGTCAGCAACATCGTCACCGCCACAGACTGCGCCAACCTGGCCCTGGCGGTGGGGGCCAGTCCCATGATGGCCCAGGCCCCCCAGGAGATGGCGGATATCACCGCCATCAGCGACGCCACCGTGCTGAATACCGGCACGCCGGACGAGGAGAAGTTTCAGGTCTGCATGCTGTGCGGCAAAGAGGCGGCGCGGCTGGGCCGTCCGGTGGTGCTGGACCCGGTGGGCGTCGGCGCCAGCCCCTGGCGGCTGGAGCGGACCTGCGAGCTGCTGCATCTGTTCACACCCTCCATATTGCGGGTGAACCTGGGGGAGGCCCAGGCCCTGTCCCGGAATGCCGGCCGGGAACAGGGGGTGGACAGCCCTGACCCCGCTTCCCGGGCCGAGCGGCTGGCAGCGGCGAAGCGGCTGGCGGAGCACCGCCGGGCCGTGGTGCTGCTGTCCGGGCCGGAGGATCTCATCACCGATGGGCGGGAGACCTGGCGCGTCTCCGGCGGCAGCGGCCTGATGGCCCGGGTCACCGGGACGGGGTGCATGCTGTCAGTGCTGTGCGGCGTGTTTGCCGCCGTGGAGCCGGATATGGTGTCCGCCGCCGTGCTGGCCTCCGCGTTCTGGAAGGGCTGTTCCCAGAAGGCGGAGGGCATGGCCGGGGGCCGGGGGCCGGGGAGTTTCCGCACAGCCCTGCTGGACGCCGCCGGAACGGTGACGGCGGCGGAGATTGCCGCTGGGGCGGAGATTGAAAAGCTGTAATATGACAGCCGCCGGGGCAAGGGATTGCCTTGGCGGCTGTTTTTTTGCGCTTTTTGGAAGAGGGAGGCAGGAAGGCCGCCCTGGCGGGCGGGGAGCGAAGGATCACGCAGACTTGCGTGGGAGATGCACCCCCCATTGTCGTCGAAAGAAACTGCGCTACACTCGTTCCGCCCTGTCGGGCAGAACTCGCACCGCTCCGTTTCTTTCTCCTCTCCCCACCGGACCCGCTCCGCTGGGCTCCGGCGGGGGCCCCGTTGGTCTTGCCAAAGAAAACGGGCCGTGCACGGTCCAAAAGAAAAACGCTTTTCGTCCCAACTTTCCCCATGTCTCATGGGGAAAGTTGGGGGATGCGGGCCTCGTCACGGTACGTTTGGCAGAAACTTGCCGGGCTTCATCCGGGTGCGCTATACGTCGGCGTTCGGTAGGGCGTTTATGCCGCAAGTTGGGACGTTGGGTGCGAATTTGCGGGTGCTTGTCGGAAGGGCTTCTGCCTCTGGCCCCGCTGACGCTACGCAGGGCTGTTATCCTGCGTTAGCGTGGCCTGCGGGGAATGCAACCCCCCGTAGGGGCCGATCTCCGGCCTAAGAGCCGCCCTGCGGGCGGTTGGCCTCCGAAAGGCGGCCTGCGGGCCGCTCTGCCCACATCGGCCCGCCGCCGCAATCGGGACATGGGGTGCGGATTTGCGGGAGGCCGACGCAAGGGCTGGAGCAGTCCACCCGTGCATTCCGCTTCGCCATGCACTCCGTGGGTGATAGATGTCGACTTTTGTAGGGGCGGATATTATCCGCCCGAAACGCGGGTGCTTGCAGAAACCGGGCGGCTGATAGCCGCCCCTACGAAGGTTTTTGTAAGCAAGAAAGTCGGCGGAGAATTTGACGTTCGGCGGGCCGGGGTCGTCCCGCCCTACGGGGATTACCCACAGGCGGTTTCGCAGGTGGCGCGCCGAGGTCGTCGCGCCCTACGGTTCCAACGCAGAACAATAGCCAGCGTAGCGGCAGCGGGGGCGGAGGTAAAAGCCCTTACGGAAAGCAGCCGTGAGTTTGCGCCCAAGGAGGCAGATGCGGCGTAGGCAAGGGCCGATGTGGGCAGAGCGGCCCGCAGGCCGCCTTTCGGAGGCCAACCGCCCGCAGGGCGGCTCTTAGGCCGGAGATCGGCCCCTACGGATGGTCAAAAGCCAGCGCAGGATAACAGCCCCGCGTAGCGTCAGCGGGGCCAGCGGCAGAAGCCCTTCCGACAAGCACCCACAAATCCGCACCCACGGGACAAATGCGGCATAAACGCCGGATCACCGCCAACGTCCAGCGCAGCTGGATAAGACTTGTCAAGTTTTATCTGGTCGCATCGTAACGGAGGCCCGCATCCCCAAACTTGACCCTTTATGGGTCAAGTTTGGACAAAAGCGGCTTTTCTTTTCACGGAGCCGCAGCGGAGCGTTTCGGAGCGCAACCGCCGCAAAGCGGCGGCTCTTAGCGCGGAGATGACCGTGCACGGCCCGTTTTCTTTTCGGCGCAACCGAAAAGAAAATGGGGGATGCATTCCCCGCGCGGTGGTACCGTGCACTACAGGCGGATGATATCCGCCCCTACATGCGGCATATTTTACTGCGGCCTGTCTGTGCGCCCAGTTAAATAATCCAGGCTGACGCCGTATAAATCCGCCAGTTTCATCAGCATTTCAACGGGAATGTTCACCTTTCCCAACTCATATTTGGAATAATTCGTCTGTGTGATGCCCAGCTTTTCCGCCACATATTCCTGTTTCCAGTCATGGTCTTCCCGGAGATCACGGATTCGTTGAAACGTCATAACATCACCTTTAAATCATTTTATCGTAGTCGCATTATGACTATTGACTTATAGTCGTATTGTGACTATAAGTGTCTATGAGGTGATGAAAATGCCCCTATATCCCAAGGTCGACTACCTCGTCTGCGGCACCTGCGCCCACTTCTGCCGCCACTACGTCAAGGACCGCTCCCGGTATATCCCCCTGACCTTCGGCCACTGTGTCTATCTGCGGACTAAGGACCGGCGGGAGGACGGCGCCTGCCCCGCCTGGCGGGCCAGACCGCAGAAATAGCCCCCGCCACGCATATTCCCGCCCGCCCCCGCATAGGTTGTCCCAGAGGTGAGGCACATGAAGCAAAAGCTCTTTCCCTCCGGCCTGCTGCGGCGGCTGGAGGCCGCGGTCCTGGCCGGCGGGACGCTGTGGGCGGTGACGGTCACCGCCGGGAGCGACACCGCCGCCTCCGCCGCCAGGGCGCTGTGGGCGTCCTCCCCCATCCGCGCCCTGCGGTGGGAGCTGGGAGACCTTTGGCCCAGCGACAGCCTGTCCCCGGCGGCATCGCTGACACTGGGGCAGGCCCCGCTGCTGCTGGCGGCCCGGCCGGCGGTGGCAGAGCTGCGGGCCAGGGAGGAGGCGCCGGCTCCCGCCCAGGACGGCGAGGCGGAAGAGCCGGTCACCGTCCCGGTGGAGGAAACGCCTTTGGACGTCTCTCCGGACGATGCCGACAACGGCGTTCCCGCCAAGACCCTGATCCCCACGGACCCCAGCGGCTATACGGTGGTGGGACGGACCTATATCAGCAATTCCACGGACCACACGCTGTCTGTCACTGATTTTCAAACACTGTTCGCGGCGGAGCTGACCGACGAATCGCCCCAGATCCTCATTCTCCACACCCACGGCAGCGAGGCCTACACCCCCGGTGCGGAGACGGAGGTGGTCTGGTCCGGGGATCACCGCACCACCGATTCCCGGTACAACGTGGTGAAGGTGGGGGACGAGATGGCGGAGGTCTTCGGCGCGGCGGGTATCTCCGTCCTCCACGACCGGACGCTGTATGACTATCCCTCCTACACCGGGGCCTATGACCGGGCGCTGGCGGCCATTCAGAGCTATCTGGCCCAGTATCCCTCCATCCGGTTCATTCTGGACATCCACCGGGACGCCATTGAGGACGGCCAGGGCAACGAGTACAAGGTGGTCTCCGAGATCGAGGGCGTGGGCACCGCCGCCCAGCTGTCCATCGTGGTGGGCAGCGACGGCAGCGGGCTGACCCATCCGGGCTGGATGGAAAACCTGCGGCTGGCGGCGGCCATTCAGGAGAACGCCCTGCAGGCCTATCCCACGCTGATGCGGCCCATTCTGCTGCGGAACTCCCGGTACAATCAGCACGCCACCACCGGGTCGCTGCTGGTGGAGGTAGGGGCGGCGGGGAACTCCCCGGAGGAGGCCCGGCTGGCGGGGCGGCTGTTCGCGGAGCAGATGATCGAGGTCTTGGAGGCCCGGAGCAAATAGGAAAACCGGCCCGTCTGGCGGACGGGCCGGTTTTGGCGCCCGCCCCCGGCGTAGGGGCGGAACATGAAAAAAGGCCCGGCCAATGGCCGGGTCTTTTCCAAATCAGTCGGTGACGTAGGGCAGCAGAGCGATCTGCCGGGCACGCTTGATGGCCTCAGTCAGCTGACGCTGATGCATGGCGCAGGTGCCGGTGGTCCTGCGGGGCAGGATCTTGGAACGCTCGGAGACAAAACGACGCAGCTTGGCGGCGTCCTTATAATCGATGCTCTCGCACTTCTCAGCGCAGAACTGGCAGACCTTACGGCGCTTGCCGCGCATGGGGCGAGCGGGTCTTGCTTCACGATCGAAAGCCATGAGATGGTTCCTCCTTTATCAAAATCAGAACGGCAGTTCGCCGTCCTCCTCGCCGATCTCGGCGAAGTCGGAATGGCTGTCCATGGGGGCCGCGGGGGCGCGGCTTCCGCCCATGGGCGCGCTGTAAGCGGGTGCGCCGCCGTATTCGCCGGCGCCGTCCCGTTTGGAGTCTCCGAAATAGATGTTATCCGCAACAATTTCGGTGGCGACACGCTTGCCGCCCTCCCGGTCCGTCCAGTCGCGGGTCTGCAGCCGGCCCTCCACCACGGCCATGCGGCCCTTGGCGAAGTATTTGCTGACAAACTCGGCGGTGCCGCGCCAGGCAACGACGTCAAAAAAGTCGGCCTGCTTGCTTCCGTCCTGGCTCTTGAAGTCCCGGTCCACCGCGATGCGGAAGGACGTGACGGCAATGCCGGACTGGGTGCGGCGCAATTCCGGGTCTTTGACCAGACGGCCCATGATGATTACCTTGTTGAGCATGCTCCCGCTGCCTCCTTACTCGCCCTTGCAGACGATCAGGGAACGCATGATGCCGTCAGCGATCCGCAGCTTACGGTCCAGCTCGCGGGGGAAGGACGGCTCGCTGGTGAAGCTCATCAGCACATAGTAGCCTTCGGTCTTGTAGTCGATGGGATAGGCCAGCTTGCGGCTGCCCCACTCCTCCACCTCAACGGCGGAGCCGTTCTGCTCAGCCAGGGTCTTGAAGTTGTTGACGAGAGCGGCGATGCCCTCCTCACTCTGTGCAGGGTCGATGATATACACGACCTCATAATTGGCAGAAACCTTTGCCATGTTTGCACCTCCTTTTGGACAAATGGCCCTCATTCTCAGATGAGGGCAAGGATATGCCCGCAGACTGCGAGCTTTATTATTATATCGGAATCGGCGCAAATGTCAAGAAAATTCTTTTGTTTTTTTCAAAAACGCCACAGAGATGCTCCGGAGCATTCTTATTTCCTTTCCCTATGCCGCGCGTGTATCCATCCGAAAGCGCGGGGAACAAAATCAGGGCCGCCAGACTTACATCCGGCGGTCCTGATCCATGCCCGTAACGGTTTTCAATTGCTACTCCCATGCGGGGCCGCCTTTCGGCGTCCGGGTTTTTCCCCGTGGGGAAAGGGCCTTATTTCACCCGCTCGCCGGCGGCCTCCTTGGCGGCGACTTCCTTCACCGCGTCCTTGTGGCTCAGGTTCACCCGGCCCTTTTCGTCGATGTCGGTGACCTTGACCCACATCATGTCGCCGATCTTGCAGGCGTCCTCCACCTTTTCGATGCGGTGGTCCGCCAGCTTGGAGATGTGGACCAGGCCGTCCTTGCCGGGGGCCAGCTCCACGAAGGCGCCGAAGGTCATCAGGCGCACCACGCGGCCATAGTACAGCGCGCCCACCTCGGGGACGAAGACGATGTCGTCGATGCACTTCTTGGCGGCGTCGCAGCTGTCGGGGTTAGGGGCGGAGATGAAGATGGAGCCGTCGTCGTTGATGTCGATCTTGGCGCCGGTGTCGGCCACGATCTTCTGGATGACGCTGCCGCCCTTGCCGATGACGTCCCGGATCTTATCGGGATCGATGTGCATGGTGATCATCTTGGGGGCGTACTTGCTGACCTCCGGCCGGGGCGCGGCGATGCAGGGCAGCATGATCTGGTCCAGGATCTGGACGCGGGCGTCGTAGGTGATGTCCAGGGCGTTTTTGATGATCTCCATGGTCAATCCGTCGTTCTTCAAATCCATCTGGATGGCGGTGATGCCCTTCTTGGTGCCGGCCACCTTGAAGTCCATCTCGCCGTGGAAGTCCTCCACGCCCTGGATGTCGATAAAGGTGGTGAAGGAGCCGTCGTCATCCTGGATCAATCCGCAGGAGATGCCGGCCACGGGGGCCTTGATGGGCACGCCGGCGTCCATCAGGGCAAGCGTAGAGCCGCAGATGGAGCCCTGGGAGGTGGAGCCGTTGGAGGAAACCACCTCAGACACCACGCGGATGGCGTAGGGGAATTCCTCCACAGAGGGGATCACGGGCAGCAGGGCCCGCTCGGCCAGGGCGCCGTGGCCGATCTCCCGGCGGCCGGGGGAACGGGCGGGCTTGGCCTCGCCCACGGAGTAGCCGGGGAAGTTGTAGTGGTGCATATAGCGCTTCTCGGTCTCCTCCCAGATGGTGTCCAGCTTCTGGTTGGCGGACAGGGTGTCCAGGGTGCAGACGGAGAGGACCTGGGTCTGGCCCCGGGTGAACAGGCCGGAACCGTGGGTGCGGGGCAGGACGCCCACCTCGGCGGACAGGGGACGGATCTCGTTCTTCTGACGGCCGTCCACCCGGTGGCCCTCCAGCAGCCAGGCCTTGACGATCTTCTTCTGGAACTTGTAGGTGATCTCCTCCAGGTACTGGTCCATGTCGGGATGGGTGTCCAGATACTTCTCGTGCCACTTCTCGATCATGGCATTCCAGCGGGCCTCCCGGACATTCTTGTCGTCGGTGTCCATGGCGGCCTTGGCCTCGTCCATGAAATTGGCCACGATGTCGTCAAACAGCTCCTGGTCGAAGGCGGCGTGGGGATAGTCGAACTTGGGCTTGCCGATCTCGGAGACCATCTGGTTGATCAGGGCGATCTGCTTCTGGTTCTCCTCGTGGGCCTGGCGGATGGCCTCGAACATGACGTCGTTGGGCACCTCGTTGGCGCCGGCCTCGATCATGACCACCTTCTTGCCGGTGGAGACCACGGTGACGTCCAGGTCGGAGACCTTCCGCTGCTCGCTGTTGGGGTTGAAGACCAGCTTGCCGTCAACCAAACCCACCTTCAGGGCGCCGACAGGGCCGTTCCAGGGAATGTCGGAGATGGCCAGGGCGGCGGAGGTGCCGATGAGGGCGGCGATCTCGGGAGAGCAATCGTGGTCCACGCTCATGACGGTGGCCATGATGGACACGTCGTTGCGGAAGTCATAGGGGAACAGGGGGCGGATGGGCCGGTCGATGACGCGGGCGGTCAGGATGCCCTTCTCACCGGGGCGGCCCTCCCGGCGGTTGAAGCTGCCGGGGATGCGGCCCACGGAGTACAGCTTCTCCTCAAAGTCCACGCTGAGGGGGAAGAAATCGATGCCGTCCCGGGGACGGGCGGAGGCGGTGGCGCACACCAGCACGCGGGTGTCGCCGTAGCCCACCATGACGGCGGCGTTGGCCAGCTCAGCCAGCTTGCCCACCTCCAGGGTCAGGGGACGGCCGGCCAGCTCCATCTCATACTTGCGGTAGTTGGGGAACTGTCTGTGGGTGATAATCGTTGACATGTGTCTGCTCCTTTACATCAAAAGCTCGGGAGCGGCTCTTTTCGTATTTGAAAGCATGTCCGATCAGGCTCGGGCACAGTTTCAAACACAAAAAGGCAGCGGCTCCCGGCAAAAATACGGGAAATGGCAGAAACGGGTGACGGAGGCTGGCCTCCGTCACCCGATTTGCGTCTTACTTACGGATACCCAGCTTGGCGATCAGGGCGCGGTAGCGCTCGATGTCCTTCTTCTGCAGGTAGTCCAGCAGGCTGCGGCGCTTGCCGACCATCTTCAGCAATCCGCGGTTGGAGTGCTTGTCCTGGGGGTTGTTGCGCATGTGCTCGGTCAGCACGTTGATGCGCTCGGTGAGAATGGCGATCTGCACCTCGGGGGAGCCGGTGTCGGTCTCGTGGGTGCGGTTGGCGTCGATGATAGCGGTCTTCTGTTCTTTGCGCAGCATGGTAAATTTCCACCTTTCCATAAATTCCCCGCGGGACTGCGCTTCGGGATCGGTGAAAGTCCGCAAAACGAAGTTCCGGGGCGTGCTCCGCACAATGGCGTGCTTAAGAAATATATCACACCATTTTCCAATTGTAAAGAGGAATTTGATGCCTTTCCCCGGGAAAATACAGAAATTTTGCCCCAAAACGGGGCTTGACAGCGTCTCCTCCCCGTGTTATCCTAACTGTACTAGAACGGTTAATACAGTTTGCGGCGGCCCGTTCCGCCGCAGAAGGGAAGGTGAAGCGATGATCAGCCTGAACTACCGGGACTCCCGGCCCATCTACGAGCAGATCAAGGACGGGCTGCGGAAGCTGATCGTCACCGGAGCCATGGCGCCGGACGAAAAGCTGCCGTCGGTGCGGGCGCTGGCCACGCAGCTCAGCATCAACCCCAACACCATCCAGCGGGCCTATAACGAGCTGGAGGGCGAGGGGTACATCTACTCCGTCCCCGGCAAGGGCAGTTTCGCCAGCGGAAATGTGGACGCGGACGCGGCCCGGAAAAAAGAGCTTTTGGGCCGGGTGCGGGAGCTGGTGGCGGAGCTGCGGTATCTGGGCGTGGATGACGGGGAGCTGCTGGCGCTGCTGGCGGAGACGCAAAAGGAGGAGACACCATGATCGAAGTGAAAAACGCCGTCAAGCGGTTCGACGGCTTCGCGGCGCTGGACGGGGCCACGATTTCCGTCCCCACAGGCAGCGTCTATGGCCTGGTGGGGCCCAACGGCGCGGGCAAGTCCACCCTGATCCGCTGCCTGACGGGCATCTACCGCCAGGACGAGGGCAGCATCCGCGCCGGCGGCCAGGACGTGTGGGAAAACGCGGCGCTGAAGGCGCGCATTGCCGCCATTCCCGACGACTGGTATTACTTCATGCAGTCCAGCGTCCGGGATATGATGCGCTTTTACCGGGGATTTTATCCCGGCTTTTCCATGGAGCGCTATGAAAAATTGAAGGAAGTCTTTCAGATTGACGAAAAGAAGACCATCCGCCGCCTCAGCAAGGGCATGCAGAAGCAGGTGGCCTTCTGGCTGGCCCTGAGCTGCATGCCGGACTACCTGATCCTGGACGAGCCGGTGGACGGCCTGGACCCGGTGATGCGGCGGCAGGTGTGGTCATTGGTGATGGGGGACGTGGCCCAGCGGGGCACCACGGTGCTGGTCAGCTCCCACAACCTGCGGGAGCTGGAGGACGTGTGCGACCATGTGGGCATTATGGACCACGGGAAGGTGCTGCTGGAGCGGAGCCTTGCCCAGCTGCAGGACAACATGGTGAAGCTGCAGGTGGTGTTCAAGGACGGCGCGGAGGAGGTGCCGCCTGAGCTGCCGGTGCTCCACGCCAGCCGGGTGGGCCGCATCCACACCCTGATCATGCGGATGAACGCCGAGGAGGCCGCGGCGAAGGTCTCCGCTTATGACCCCCTGCTGGTGGACGCGGTGCCCCTGACGCTGGAGGAAATCTTTATCTATGAATTGGGAGGTGCGGACTATGCAGTCAAAGACATCATTCTTTAATAAAACCCTGTTCCGCAAAAACCTGACCCGGTTCTGGCCCCTGTGGGGCATGGCCAGCCTGCTGGGGGCCCTGTTCCCCCTGGCGATGCTGCTGGAGCTGATCCGGAATCCGTCCCGGAGCATGACGCCCCTGAACTTTACGGAGGGCTACTATGCCGTCCTGACCATCGTGCCGGTCATCTCCCTGCTGTACGCCATCCTCTGCGCCATGGTGGTGTGGAGCTATCTGTACAACGCCCGCAGCGTGGGGCTGATGCACACGCTGCCCATCCGGCGGGAGGGGGTCTTTGTCACCAACTTCCTCTCCGGCATGGCCATGATGATCATCCCCTACGCCGTCACCGGGGCGCTGTGCGTGCTGATCTCCGCCTTTTACGGCGGGATCGACCCGGCGGGCCTGTTCAACACCATCCTGGGCGTGCTGGGCCTGAGCTTTTTCTACTTTGCCAGCGCCACCTTCGCGGCGTTTGTCACCGGCAATATCTTTGCCCTGCCGGCGCTGTACTTCCTGTTCCACTTCCTGGCGGTGCTGCTGGAGTGGCTCCTCACGGAGTTCGCCTCCTGCTTCCTGGTGGGCGTGAATTCCTACTACACCGGCGCTGTCAGCTATCTGTCCCCCACGGTGCATCTGATGGGCAACCTGGGGGTGGATACCACATACACATCGTCAGTCCCCGCCTACAGCAGCGTCTATGCCCCCGCGGAGCTGACCGCCGTGGAGCTGGAAAACTTCTGGCTCATCGGCGTTTACGCCCTGGTGGGAGCGGTGCTGCTGGCCCTGGCCTGGCTATTGTACCGCCGCCGCAGAAGCGAGTGCGCCGGCGACGTGGTGGCCGTGGGCTGGATGAAGCCCGTGTTCCGCTACGGTGTGGCGGCGCTGGCGGCCCTGCTGGGCGGGCGGCTGCTGTACGCCCTGTTCTGGGAGGGCCCCTTCCAGCAGGGCAGCTACTGCGACGCCCTGCCCATGGCGGTGTGCATGATCGCGGCGGGCATCATCGGCTACTACGGGGCGTCCATGCTGCTGGCCAAGTCCCTGCGGGTGTTCCGCCGGAGCTGGCTGGGCGTCCTCCTGGTGGCGGCGGGCTGCGCGGCGGTGTGCGCCGGGCTGCGGTTCGACCTGGCGGGCATCGAGCGCCGGGTGCCGGAGGCCGGGGAGCTCCAGCGCGTCCACCTCTACACGGCGAGCAACAACTATGACCTCTCCTCCGGCCAGGACGACGCCCTGATCGAAGAGGTCCTGGGGCTTCACCGGGCCATCACCGCCAGCGCCGACGAGCTGCGAAATCTGGATCAGCGCCTGGAGGAGGCCCGGAGCCGGGACGAGGCCTACACCTATGTCTGGCTGGATCTGAACTACACGCTGGCCTCGGGCCGCACGCTGGAGCGCTCCTATTCCATCCCCATCACCCAGAGCCGGATCGGCCAGGCCGGTACACTGGACTGCCTGCTGGATCAGCTGGTGAACAGCGAAGCCATGAAGGCCAAGCGCCTGCACCTGGACGATCCCAGTTATACTGTCGCCGGCGGGGGCATATACCAGTATACCAGGGACAATTCCACGGAATATCTGGGTCTGAGCAGCCGGGAGGCCGCCGCCGTGCTGGAGGCTATCGGCAAGGACGCCGCGGCGGGCGCCTGGGGGCAGGTGGACTGGTTCGACGAGAACCATGACGGTGCCTATGCCCTGGACTTCTCCCTGAACTTTACGCAGGAACTGCCCGATGGAGCGGGCACCAACTGGGACACCATCTCCATCACCATGCGGCCGGAGATGACCAGCACCCTGGCCTGCCTGGAGGAGCTGGGGCTGATCGACCGGGAGCGGCTGCTGACCTGGTCGCAGTACGACAACGCGATCTATGGCCCGGGTTATGACGGCGCCGTTTCTGAGGGGCGCGTCCCTGCCAACACGGAATACGCCTATGAAGACCCCTTCGCTGAGGAAAACTACGTCTCCCCCGCCGCCTCCATCGGCGTCATCGGCGGGGAAGACGGCCCCACGGAGGTCTTTGTGGCGGGGGCGGTGGGCTGAGACATGGCGACCCGCAGAAGAAGACGGCGGCGGTGGTACATCGACCCCCGGCTGAAAACCGGGGCGCTGGGAGCGGCGCTGCTGGTGCTGGTATTCGCCGTGGGCGGGGCGCTGCTGGCCCGGCGGGCCCCCGACCCCAGGGATGTGGAGGCGCCGGATTACGTCCAAGAGGATTTTTTGACGGTCAACGAGTGGTCCCGGCCCGGGACGGAGCTGGAGGCGGTGAACGGCGTGGTCATCCACTATGTGGGCAACCCCAACACCACCGCCCAGGCCAACCGCAACTACTTTGAGTCCCTGTCCTCCGGCCAGGAGGGCACCTACGCCAGCAGCCACTTCGTCATCGGGCTGGAGGGCGAGGCCATCCAGTGCATCCCGTTGTCGGAGATCGCCTACGCCTCCAACACCCGCAACGGCGACACGGTGGCCATCGAGGTGTGCCACCCCGATGAGACGGGCCGGTTCCTCCCTGTCACCTATGACCGGACCGTGGAGCTGACCGCCTGGCTGTGCCGGGAGTTCCGGCTGGACCCGGAAACCGACGTCATCCGCCACTATGACGTGACGGGGAAGCGCTGCCCGCTGTATTTCGTGGATCACCCGGAGGCCTGGGACGCCTTCCGGGCGGATGTGGCGGCGGAGATGGAGGCCCAGGCGGCGGCGGAAAAAAATTCTTAGAAAATTTTCAAAAAGGGTGAAACAAAACGCCCCGCTGGATCGTCTTATTATCAGAAGCTGTGTGAAAGGAGCCTTCCCCTATGGAGAAAACTACGGTCAGCGAAAACCTGTGGCGCGTCTGGGTGGACACCCGGCGGCGCATCGTGTCCTTCCACGAAGAGGAGGGCTGTCAGCTGCTGGAGTTCCGCAGCCGGGAGATGTTTTTGAGCTGCGTGGATCAGTACACCTGCAAGCAGTACCGCTATCAGTAAGCGCGAAAAAGGACGCCTAACGGCGTCCTTTTTTATTTTCGGTAAGGCACCGGGTCGTCGGTCAGGCCCAGCAGATAGTCGATGCTGGTGTCGTAAAACCGGGCCAGGGCGATCAGCGCCGCGCTGGGGATGTCCAGCGTGCCGCCCTCGTACCGGGAATAGGTGGCCTGGGAGACGTGGAGCAGCTCCGCCAGCGCCCGCTGGGGCAGGTCCCTGTCCTCCCGCAGATCCCGCAGCCGCTGATATGCCACCGCGCACCCCTCCCCTTCCGTTGGTTTTCCATCCGCTTTTATTCTAGGATATGCGAAAATTGCATATTGCATTTTATGCGGTTTTCGCATAAAATGACGGATAGGGGCATTTGAACGGGAGGTGAGGGCCGGTGGCAAAGGAGAGGCAGGAAACCGTCTGGCGCATTTGGGTGGATACGGAGCGGCGGGTGGTGTCCTTCCACGAGACCGAGGGCGGGCAGCTGCTGGAGTTCCGCAGCCACGAGCAGTTTCAGGCCTGCATCGACCGCTATACCGCCCAGCGGTACCGCTATCAGTGACCGGGCGGAAATTCGGGGAAAAATTCAGGAAAACGGGTTGACAAACCGCCAAAACGTGATATTATAATCCGGTAATTGAACATTTTGGCGTGGATAAGGACGAGTACCCCTTTGGTTCCCGCGAAGAGAGCCGCCGTTTGGTGCAAGGCGGACGGGCGTAAAGGGCGAAAATCACCTTGGAGCCTCCTGCTGAAAGACGGCTGTATGCAAGTAAGCGTGGACGGATGATGCCCGTTACAGCATCGGCCCGTATTGGCGGGCGGCGAGCGGCCGGCCTCCGCAAGGAGCCGGCAACCGAGAGTGGTACCGCAGAGTGTTTTTGAACGCTTTGTCTCTTGAACAAGAGGCAAGGCGTTTTTTAATTGATAATTGACAATGACGGGGGAACAGAGAGGCCGCCTGCGGCGGCAATTGAAATCGATCCGCCGGAGGCGGATTCCATCATTGTCCATTGTCAATTGTCAATTATCCATTATCAATTATGAATTATCAATTCAAAGTGATTTCAGATACGGAGGAAACAGACATGGACTACAACAAGACCATCAATCTGCCGAAGACCGACTTTCCCATGCGGGCGGGCCTGCCCAAGCGGGAGCCGGAAATGCTGGCACGCTGGAAGAAGATCGACGTCTATCACGAGCTTTTGAAAAAGAACGAGGGCAAGCCCCTGTTCAACCTCCATGACGGCCCTCCGTTCTCCAACGGCGCGCTGCACATGGGCCACGCCCTGAATAAGTCCATCAAGGACTTTATCACCCGGTCCTACGCCATGCGGGGCTACTACACCCCCTACATCCCCGGCTGGGACAACCACGGCATGCCCATCGAGTCCGCCATCATCAAGCAGAACAAGCTCAACCGCAAGGCCATGAGCATCCCCGATTTCCGCTCCGCCTGCCACGACTTCGCCCAGCACTATATGGACGTACAGAGCGAGGGGTTCCAGCGGCTGGGCGTCATCGGCGACTGGGAGCATCCCTACGCCACCATGAATCCCGGCTTTGAGGCCGAGGAGGTCAAGGTGTTCGGCGAGATGTACAAGAAGGGCTATATCTACAAGGGCCTCAAGCCCGTGTACTGGTGCCCCCACGACGAGACCGCCCTGGCCGAGGCCGAGATCGAGTATCAGGACGACCCCTGCACCACCGTGTACGTCAAGTTCAGGATGCACGACGATCTGGGCAAGCTGCGGGAGTATGACCACAGCCGGCTGTTTTTCGTGATCTGGACCACCACCATCTGGACCCTGCCGGGAAACCTGGCCATCGCCCTGCACCCCGATGAGAGCTACGCCCTGGTGAAAGCCGAGAACGGCGAGATCTATATTATGGCCGAGGCCCTGGTGGACAAGGTGATGCGGGTGGGCCGGATCACCGATTACGAGATCGTGGAGACCCACCCCGGCTCCTTCTTCGAGAACATGCTGGCGGACCACCCCTTCCTGCCCAAGACCAGCCGCCTGCTGCTGGCGGACTATGTCACCATGGACTCCGGCACCGGCTGCGTCCACACCGCCCCCGGCTTCGGCGCCGACGACTATCAGACCTGTAAGCGCTACGGCATGGAAATGGTGGTGCCCGTGGACGACCAGGGCCGCCACACCGACTACGCCGGCAAGTACGCCGGCATGAAGACCGACGAATCCAACCCCGTCATCCTGGCGGACATGAAGGAGAGCGGCGCGCTGTTCGCCTCCGAGGAGATCGTTCACAGCTATCCCCACTGCTGGCGCTGCAAGCACCCCATCATCTTCCGGGCCACCCCCCAGTGGTTCTGCTCCGTAGACTCCTTCAAGGACGAGGCCTGCGCCGCCTGCGACAACGTGCGCTGGGTGCCCGGCTGGGGCATCGACCGCATGAAGTCCATGATCCGGGAGCGTGCCGACTGGTGCATCAGCCGCCAGCGCCGCTGGGGCCTGCCTATCCCCGTGGTCTACTGCAGGGACTGCGGCAAGCCCGTGGTCACCGACGAGACCATCGCCGCTATCTCCAAGCTGTTCGAGGCGGAGGGCTCCAACGCCTGGTTCGCCAAGGAGGCCAGCGATATTCTCCCCGCCGGGTTCACCTGCCCCCACTGCGGCGGCAAGTCCGGCTTCGAGAAGGAGACCGACACCCTGGACGGCTGGTTCGACTCCGGCTCCACCCACTTCGCCGCCATGAAGCGGGACCAGGGCTTCTGGCCCGCCACCGTCTACATGGAGGGCCTGGATCAGTACCGCGGCTGGTTCCAGTCCTCCCTGCTGACCGCCGTGGGCGCCTTCGGCAACGGCGCGCCCTTCAAGGAGTGCGTCACCCACGGCTGGACTGTGGACGGCGAGGGCAAGGCCATGCACAAGTCCCTGGGCAATGGCATGGACCCCTATGAGATCTTCGACAAGTACGGCGCGGACCTGCTGCGGCTGTGGGCCGCCAGCGCCGACTATCACGCCGACATGCGCTGCTCTGACACCATTTTCAAGCAGCTCTCCCAGAACTACCTGAAGTTCCGCAACACCGCCCGGTACTGCCTGGGCAACCTGGACGGCTTTGACGCCGACCACCTGGTGCCCGCCAACCAGATGGAGGAACTGGACCGCTGGGCCCTCACCCGCCTGAACGCCCTGATCGAAAAATGCGAGAAGGCCTATTGCGACTATGAATTCAACGCCGTCACCCACGCCGTCAACGACTTCTGCGTGGTGGAGATGTCCAACTTCTATCTGGACATCATCAAGGACCGGCTGTACTGCGAGGAGCAGGACGGCGTCAAGCGCCGCAGCGCCCAAACCGCCCTGTTCCTGATCCTGGACACCATGGCCAAGATCATGGCCCCCATTCTGGCCTTTACCTGCGACGAGATCTGGCAGGCCATGCCCCATCGGACCGAGGACGATGGACGGAACGTGGTGTTCAACGAGATGAACAAGGTCTTTGCCGACTACGCCCTGGACGAAGGCGCCATGGCCAGGTGGGACAGAATCATTGCCATCCGCGACGTGGCCAACGGCGCGCTGGAGAGCGCCCGGGCCGAAAAGAAGATCGGCAAGGCCCTGGAGGCCGAGGTGCGGCTGACCGTGCCCGCCGAGGACGCGTTCCTGGCGGAGATGGACGGCGAGCTGCTGGCCGATCTGCTGATTGTCTCCCATGTGGACGTCACTGTGGGCGGCGAGCTTGCCGCCGCCGTGGAAAACGCCGCCGGCGCCAAGTGCCCCCGCTGCTGGAAGCACTCCACCCGGTCCGGCGTGGACGATCTGTGCCCCCGCTGTGCCGCAGTGGTCGCCAAGCTGCCCCAGCTCTAAGCTGATTTTCATGTAAGCAAAAGCCCGGAAGCTGACGCTTCCGGGCTTTTGCTGCATTTGCGCAGAAAGGCGGCGGGGCGCCCTGCGGGGATCATGAGATGTGACACGGCGGCGGGCGCAGAGGCCCGCCCCCGCGAGGTTGCAATTTTGCTCCAAAGCGTGTAAACTGGTTGGGAAATCTCAAAACCGAGGAGAACACCCATGTTATATGCCATTTTCAGCCTCCTGGCTCTGGCGCTGCTGGCGTTGGACCAGTGGGTCAAGCACTGGATCACTGTCAACCTGCCCCTGGGAGAGGGCATGGACTTTCTGCCCGGGCTGGTGGAACTGCGGACCGTCCACAACTACGGCGCGGCCTGGTCCAGCTTTTCCGGGAGCAGATGGCTGCTAGTCATCGTCACCTGCTGCATCGTTTTGGCGGTGCTGGCCGTCCTGATCCGGCGGATCGTCCGCCATCCGGTGGGCGTGGCCGCCTGCCTCCTCATCGTCTCCGGGGGACTGGGCAACATCATCGACCGGGTGCGGCTGGGATATGTGGTGGACATGTTCAACTTTTTGTTCATGGACTACCCTGTTTTCAACGTGGCGGACATCTGCGTGGTCTGCGGCTGCGTTCTGGGCGTGATCTACTACCTGTTCCTCTATGAAAAATACGACAAGAAGGACGCAAAGCATGGAGAAACTGACGCTCCAACCGAATAAGGAGGACGCCGGGCAGCGGGTGGACGCGTGGCTGGCGGCCCGGGTGGAAGGCCTGACCCGCTCCGCCGCCGCCCGGCTGCTGGAGGAGGGCCGGGTGGCCTGCGGCGGGAAAACGCTGGCCAAAAACTACAGGCTGACAGGCGCGGAGACGATCCAGGTCTCCCTGCCGGAGCCGGAGCCGGTGGATGTGCGGCCCCAGGACATCCCCCTGGACGTGGTGTATGAGGACGGCGACGTCATCGTGGTGAACAAGCCCAAGGGGCTGGTGGTCCACCCCGCCCCCGGCCACCCCGACGGCACCCTGGTCAACGCCCTGCTGCACCACTGCGGCGACAGCCTCTCCGGCATCGGCGGGGAGCTGCGGCCCGGCATCGTCCACCGCATTGACCGGGACACCTCCGGCCTCATCATCGCGGCGAAAAACGATTTTGCCCACCAGAAGCTGGCGGCCCAATTGCAGGACCACACCCTGGCCCGGGTCTACGAGTGCATTGTGGTTGGAAATCTGCGCCAGGACGCGGGCACTGTGGACGCCCCCATCGGGCGGCACCCCACGGACCGGAAGAAAATGGCGGTCGTATCAAACGGCCGCCCCGCTGTCACCCACTGGACGGTGCTGGCCCGGTATCCCGGCTTCACCTATGTGCAGTGCCGCCTGGAGACCGGGCGGACCCATCAGATCCGGGTCCACATGGCCCACATCGGCCATCCCATTTTGGGAGATACGGTGTACGGCAATAGAAAGCCCGTCCCGGGCCTGCAGGGGCAGTGCCTCCACGCCGTGGGGCTGCGGTTCCTCCACCCCCGGACGGGGGAAGCCGTGGAGCTGCGCTGCGGGTTGCCCCTGGAGTTTCAGGAGCAGCTAAGGAAGCTGGAAAACCGGCGGTGAAATCCGCCGCTACACGCAAAAACCGGCCCTTTAGGCCGGTTTTTTCACGTTATTGACGCTCTTTTTTCAGCTTTCGGATATCCTCGCCCACAAAGGGCAGAAGCTCGTACTCCCCCTCGATGCGGGAGGCGATCTGAGGCGTGTAGCGCTGGGCCAGCTTTTCCGGCGACAGGTTTGTGTTGATGATCGTGGAGCGCTTTTCCATCAGCCGGGTGTTGACGATCTGGTACAGGGCGCTCTGGACAAAGGCGGTGGTCATCTCCGTGCCCAGGTCGTCCAGGATCAGCAGGTCGCAGTTCAGCACCCGGTCCACATCGGAGGAGGCCTCCTCCCCCTCTTCCCTGCCGAACTTCTGGCTTTCAAACCGTTCAAACACATGGGCCGCCGTGTCATAGACCACCGACCAGCCCCCGGCGCTGACCTCCCGGGCGATGGCGGCGGACAGATGGGTCTTGCCCAGCCCCGGCGCGCCGAACAGCAGCAGGTTCGCCGGCTTCCGCCCAAAGCGGTGGGCATATTCCGCGCAGCTGTTATAGACCCGCTCCTCCATATGGGCGCGGGCGGACTTTTTCTGTCCCGGCTCCACCCGGTCGGAATACCAGTCCAGAGAGAACGTGTCGAAGCTCTGGCCGCCCAGGTCCAGCATCCGGGAGAGCTCCTTCTGCTGCTCCCGGGCGTAGTAATTCCGCAGGCAGCGGCACACCTGGCCGCCCCGATAGCCCGTGTCCCCGCAGAGGGGGCAGGCGGGCTTTTCCTCCAGGCAGTCCTCCGGCAGGCCCATGCGGCCCAGAAGCTGCCGCTTCTCCTCCTGGAGGCGCAGGTTCTCCTCCCGCAGCACCTCCACCGCCGGGGCGGGGTCCGTGCCGTGGCGGAGGGCGCTGGAGATGATGCGGCTCATGGTGGAGCAAAGCTCCGCGTCGATCTCCCGCAGCCGGGGCTGGCGTTGAAAAATACTCTCCCGCCGCTCCTGAAAGCGCTCCTCCCGCTGGCGCTTCTCCTCCTCAAACCGCAAAAGCGCCCGGCGCATGATCCTTCCGTCATAGGCCATTCTTTCACCCTCTCCGTCCGTGCATTACACATATTTCCAGGCATCGTCGGCCTGCTTCTGCGGCGGGGCCTTGGCCGCCGGGCGGTCGCCCCGCTCCACCTCCTCCGGGGTGTGGAGGCCGGCCGCGTGCCAGCGCTTTAAAATGCCGTTGCAGTAGGGCCACTTCAGCTCGTGGCACTTCAGCACTGTCTTGTCGTAGGCCAGGGCCACGGTCTCCGGCGGGAAGCCCATCTCCTGCCAGGAGAGGAGGTACTTCTCCTCTGAGGCCACCGGGGGGCGGTCCCCCAGCCGCAGGGCCCGCATGTACTTGGGCAGGGCGCCCTGGCGCTCGTTGTATTTTTTCAGGTACTCCACCGCCGCCCGCTGAGTGTCGATGCCCATTCTGGCCCAGGCGTAGCCCTCCTTTTCGATCTGCCGCAGGGTGGGGCGGCGGCCCTCGCCGTAGCGGCGGCGCACCCGCTCGTCGCAGTGGCAGACCAGGAGATAGATCACGTCGGCGGGCAGGCCCAGATAGTCGTTGAGGCCCAGCAGGACGCCGGTGTCCGGCGTGGTCAGCTTCTTGCCCAGCTTTTTCTCCACCTCGGCGGTGAGGGCCCGAAACTCCGCGCTGCCCTCCAGCCGCTCCGCGATGTCGGCGCGCTGGTAGACGGGCTTTTCATCGGCGGGCTCCAGGGGAATCTCCTCCGCTGGGGCGATCAGGCCCAGGGCGCGGAGGGTCTCCTCCGCCGCCTCGATGCGGGGGCGGTCCCACCGCAGCTCCCCCGCCAGGGACCGGGGCGGCACGCTGCCGTGGTGGCGCAGGAGGGCCAGATATAAAAGCGCCGCGTCGCCGTCGCCCCTGTCCAGCAGGCGCTTTACCGCCTGGGCGGTCAGGGTGACGCCCTCGTCTGCCGTATGTACCAGGATATTTGCCACGATGGCCCCTCCCTCCCGTTTTTTCGTGCCCTCTATTCTACACGAATTTTGCCGGAAGGACAAGCCCCCGTCAAAATTGTTCCGCCGCATCCGCGGCTCTGCGCGCCCAACGGCCGGAGGCTGTTTGGCCGTAGGACACTTTTTTGTGAATTTTTTGGAAATGTCCTGATTTTTTCTGGCGCATATCCGCTCCTTATGATATACTGTAGGCTGTAAAAATGGGTGGTATCCGCCCTTTTATCAAAATGAAGGGGGAATTTTTCATGGCAAACCGCGTGGTCGTCAGCATTTGCGGAGAAGAATACACCTTTGTGGCGGAGGAATCCGCCGCTTACATGCAGAAGGTCGGCACCTACGTCGGCGATAAGATGCAGGAGGTTTTGGTGGGCGCCAAGGTGGGCCGCACCGATGCCGCCGTCCTCACCGCCGCCAACATCGCCGACGAGCTGTTCAAAGCCCAGGCCGCCGCGGAGCAGCTGCGCAGCCAGATCAAGGGCTATCTGGACGAGGCCGGAAAGGCCCAGGCCGAGGTCAGCGAGCTGAAGCGGGAGGTCTTCCGCCTGCAGCAGAAGCTGGACAGCCGGAACAAGGGATGAAGCCGGAGCTCCTTGCCCCGGCCGGGTCGCCGGAGGCTCTGCGGGCCGCCGTGCAGAACGGGGCCGGTGCGGTGTATCTGGGCTGGGGCGATTTCAACGCACGCCGGGGCGCCAGGAATTTCTCCGACGGGGAATTCGCCGACGCGCTGGCCTATTGCCACGTCCGGGGCGTACGGGTGTTTTTGACCCTGAACACCCTGGTGACAGACCGGGAGCTGCCCCGCGCTCTGGAGACCGCCGCCGCGGCCTGCCGCCTGGGGGTGGACGCCGTGCTGGTCCAGGACTGGGGGCTTTTTGACCTGCTGCGCCGCGCCCTGCCGGATCTGCCCCTTCACGCCAGCACCCAGATGAGCGTGTTCACCTCCGGCGGTGCCGTTGAGATGGCGCGGGACGGCTGCGAGCGGGTGGTCATCGCCCGGGAGTGCGCGGCGGAGGACGCCGCCGCCATCTGCAAAAACTGCCCCGCCGAGGTGGAGGTCTTCGTCCACGGCGCGCTGTGCATGTGCTACTCCGGCCAATGCGAGATGAGCGCTTTGATCGGCGGAAGATCTGGCAACCGGGGGCGGTGCGCCCAGCCGTGCCGGCTGCCCTATGGCGTCAACGGGCCTGCGAAAAAGCAGTATCCGCTGAGCCTGAAGGACACCTGCCTGGCCCACGAGCTGCGGGATATGGCCGACATGGGCGTAGCCTGTTTGAAGCTGGAGGGCCGGATGAAGCGGCCCGAATATGTGGCCGTCGTCACCCGCATCTACGCCCGCCTGCTGGAGGAGGGCCGGGGCCCCACCGCCGCCGAGGAGGCGGAGCTGGAGCGGGCCTTCTCCCGCTCCGGCTTCACCGACTGGTACTGGCAGGGCCGGCACGGCGCGGGGATGTTCGGCACCCGGCCGGAAAACGCGGCGGACCCGAAAGAGCTGTTCGACGCGGCCAGGGCCGCCTATGAGAAGGACGATTTGCGCACCGTTCCGGTGCGCTTTGCCTGTGAGGTCAGAGGGGGTGTCCCCTGCGCCCTGACTGCGGAAGACCCGGACGGCCACGCCGTCACGGTCTCCGGCCCCGTGCCGGAGACCGCCCGGAACCGCAGCGTCACCGCTGAAGAGGTCGAAAGCCGCCTGAAAAAAACCGGCGGCACCGCTTTTCGCTGCCAGCGGGCCGATGTGACGGTGGACGAAGGGCTGTCCCTCCCCGTGAGCGCCGTCAACGCCCTGCGGCGGAACGCCCTGGCGGCCCTGTCCGCCGCCCGCACCGCCGTGCCCGCCCGCCGGGAGCTGCCGGTGCCGCCTCTGCCGGACATCGACTGTGCCGCGGCCGCGCCGCGGCTGACGGTCTCCGTCACCAACGCCGCCCAGCTGACCGGCGGGCTGCTGGACCTCCGCCCCGCCCGGGCCTATGTGCCCCTGGAGCTGCTGGCGGACTTCCCCGCCCTGCCCCAGGGGGAAACAGAGTGGTGCGCCATCCTGCCCCGGGTCTGGCGGGACCGGGACGAGCCGGAGCTGCGCCGCTGGCTGGACAAGGCCAGGGCCCTGGGCGTTACCGGGGCCTTACTGGGCAATATTGGACACCTGCCCCTGGCGCGGGAGGCGGGGCTGGACCTGTACGGCGACTTCGGTCTGAACGTGTTCAACGCCCGGGCTATGGATTATCTCCGAGGCAAGGGACTCTCTTCCGCCTGCGTGTCCTTCGAGCTGCGGTTTGCCCAGATCCGGGACCTGCGGAAAATTTTGCCTGCCGAGGCCATCGTATATGGCCGCCTGCCGCTGATGATCACGGAGAACTGCCTGATCGAAAACAGCGGCGGCTGCCGCTGCGACCGGCCCAATTTCCTGGTTGACCGCACCGGCGCGGCCTTTCCCCTGCTGCGGGCCTACGGACACCGGACGGAGCTCCAAAACAGCAGGGTCCTGTGGCTGGCGGACCGGCCGGAGTGGAGGCGGCTGGGGCTGGCTTACGGGCGGCTCCGGTTCACCACGGAATCGCCGGAGGAGTGCGTCCGGGTGTTCCGGGGGTATCTGGAGGGCGCGGCGGCTTCCGGGGAATTCACCCGGGGGTTGTATGAGCGGGGCGTGGAGTAAAGGAATGCGCTCCCATTCGTCTCCGGTCCAGGAGCCGCCCTGCGGGCGGGGCAGGGTTTGCGCCGTGTTGCGGCGTTGGGAATGCACCCCCCATTTTCTTTTCGGTTGCGCCGAAAAGAAAACGGGCCGTGCACGGTCCAAAAGAAAAGCCGCTATTGTCCAAACTTTCCCCATGTCTCATGGGGAAAGTTTGGGGATGCGGCCATTGTCACGGTGCGACCGGATAAAACTTGGAAAGTCTCATCCAACTGCGCTGGACGTTGGTAATTGTCTGGCGTTCAAGCCGCATTTGCGGCGTGGGTGCGGATTTGCGGGATATCAACGCAAGGGTTTCCGCAACCCACCCGTGTGTTCCGCTTCGCTACACACTACGCGGGCGGTTATCCCACGCTGCGCCATGCGGCGGGCCAGGGTCGGCCCGCCCTACGGAGCGGAGCGTGAACAGGACATGCGGTTTATGGCCACATGTCTCAATGTTTTTCGGGCCTGCCGAAAAGAGAAGAGGGAGCGGCAGTGAAAGTAGGCGCAGATACCCATGCAGGTTTTGCCCGGTCATGCACCGCCCAATTCGCGTGACGGAAAGGGAACGGTGCGCACCGGCATCCTTCCCGTGCCCAACGCGGAAACCTGCAAATCTCCACCCAAGGCATCTTTTTAAGCCCACATCCCCAAACTTGACCCGACTGGGTCAAGTTTGGATCAGAGCATTTTTTCTTTTCCACCGTGCACGGCGCATTTTCTTTTTGATGCTTCAAAAAGAAAATGGGGGGTGCATTCCAGCGCCGCAACACGGCGCAAACCTCCCGCCCCTGCCCGTCAGGGCGGATCTCCATTGAATACGATTTGTATAATACTTTTATAATACTACAAAACATTATCAAAATTTGGAGTTTTACATGGAAGAGATCAAGGTAAAATATTTTGTGAACGACATTGACGAGCTGTGCTATGTGGCGGGGAAGTCCGACTGGATCGATCTCCACGCCTCTGAGGAAGTGACCCTGAAGGCCGGCGAGTTCCGCCTGATCCCCCTGGGGGTGGCCATCGCCCTGCCGGCGGGCTATGAGGCCCACATCGTTCCCCGCAGCTCCACGTTTAAAAACTATGGCATTCTGCAGACCAACTCCATGGGGGTGGTGGACTGCTCCTACTGCGGCGACAACGACCAGTGGCGGATGCCCGTTTACGCCACCCGGGACGTGACCATTGAGAAAAACGCCCGGATCTGCCAGTTCCGCATCATGAAGAACCAGCCTTCCTTGGCCTTTACCCGGGTGGAACGCCTGGAGGGGCCCGACCGGGGCGGCTTCGGCTCCACCGGAAAGTGAGGCGCGCCGTGGCAAGGATCGTATTGGCCTCCGGCTCTCCCCGGCGGCAGGAGTTATTACAGCGCATCGGCATCACAGACTTCGATATCCGGGTGCCGGAGACGGAGGAGTCCTATCCCGCCGGCCTGACGCCCCGGGAGACCGTGGAGTACATCTCCCGGGAGAAGGCCGACGCCGCCATGAAGCTGTGCGGCGATGACGAGATCGTCATTACCGCCGACACCATGGTGTTTCTGGACGACCAGCGCCTGGGCAAGCCTGTGGACGAGGAAGACGCCCTGCGGATGCTGGCAGCCCTTCAGGGGCGGCACCACACCGTCTGCACCGGCGTCACCGTGCGGCAGGGAGATCGCTCCGTCACCGAGAGCGAGTCCACCGAGGTCTATTTCCGCCCCGCCACGGAGCCGGAGCTGCGGGGCTACATCAAAACCGGCGAGCCTATGGACAAGGCCGGAGCCTACGGTGTCCAGGGCAAGGGCGCGCTGCTGGTGGAGCGGCTCAACGGCGACTTCTTCAACGTCATGGGCCTGCCGGTGCTGCGGCTGAGCCGGATGCTGGAGCGCTTCGGCGTCTCCTTCTTCGATTGATCCCCACCCTTTCAGTTGACCCCTCCAAGGAGGACTTGCTTTGAAAAACTTTCTGAAAAATCACGGCTTGTGGGTTTTGTTTGCCGCCGCGGTCATCGCCGTGGCGCTGGCTGTCATGTCCACCCTCAGCAGCACCTCCGCCCCGTTGACCAATGTGGTCAACACCCTGGCCTCCCCCCTCCGCTCCGCCTATACCGCCATTGCCACCTGGTTCAACGACAAGCAGAACTACTACCGGGACACCACGGCCCTGGAGGAGGAGAACGCCGCCCTGCGCAGGCGGATCGCCGAAATGGAGGAGGCCGTGCGGCAGGCGGAGGCGGACAGCGCGGAAAACAAGCGCCTGCGGGAGCTTTTGAATCTGCGGGAACAGCGCCGGGACATCACCAGCGACATGGAGGCCGCCTATATCACGGAGCACAACGTCAGCAACTGGGAGTCCTCTCTGACGCTGAACAAGGGCACCGCCCACGGCGTGGAGGTGGGCGACTGCGTCATCGACGAGACGGGGGCTCTGGTGGGCGTCATCAGCGCCAGCGGCACCAACTGGTCCACGGTCCTCACCCTGGTGGACACGGACACCTCCCTGGGGGCCCGGGTCTTCCGCACCGGCGACCTGGGCGTGGCCCAGGGGGAATTCTCCCTGATGGGCCAGGACCGGCTGCGGCTGGATTACCTGCCCGCCGACTGCCAGCTGCTGGGCGGTGACTTGGTGGTGACCGCCGGCGTGGGCGAATACTATCCCGCCGGCCTTGTTATCGGCTCCGTGGAGGAGGTCCAGGTGGACGACTCCGGCGCCGCGTCCTATGCCATTCTGGTCCCCGCCGTGGATTTCGACGCGCTGGCGGAGGTGTTCGTCATCAAATCCTTTGACATCGTCCCCTGAGACGGCACAAGCTCCATATCCTTCGCATCCGCCTTTCGGCGAATGCTCTCTCATTCCGCTGCGCCGTCTCTTCCCCACCGGACC
>CANQPD010000013.1 GCA_947625655.1 uncultured Dysosmobacter sp. | reverse complement strand
TCGAGTACGGCTTCGCGGAGGCCGCCACCACCTTCGGCCGCATCGGCGTGAAGGTGTGGATCTACAAGGGCGAGGTCCTCTCCCAGACCCTGCGCACCACTCCCCGCACCATGGACACCTCCAAGCCCTATCAGGAGCGTCGGGAGCGTCGTCCCCGCCGTGACGGCGACCGCCGCGGCGGCGGCTTCAACCGCGGCGGCCAGGGCGGCGGCTTCAACCGTGACCGCCAGGGCGGCTTCAACCGCGGCGGCCAGGGCCGTCCCCAGGGCGGCTTCAACCGCACCAACAATACCCGTCCGGCTGCTCCCGCAGCCCCTGCTAAGGAAGGAGGAGCCCAGTAATGCTTCTGCCGAAGAGAGTGAAATACCGCCGCATGCAGCGCGGCCGTATGACCGGCAAGGCCACCCGCGGCAACACCGTCGCTTACGGCGAGTGGGGCCTGGTTGCCGAAGAGCCCGGCTGGATCAAGAGCAATCAGATCGAGGCGGCCCGTATCGCCATGACCCGTTACACCAAGCGCGGCGGCCAGGTCTGGATCAAGATTTTCCCCGATAAGTCCGTTACCATGAGAGCCGCCGACTCCCGTATGGGTTCCGGTAAAGGCAACCCCGAGTACTGGGTCGCCGTCGTGAAGCCCGGCCGTGTCATGTTTGAGATCGCCGGCGTGTCCGAAGAAGTTGCCCGCGAGGCGCTGCGTCTGGCCAGCCACAAGCTGCCCATCAAGACGAAGGTAATCGCCCGCACCGAGGAAGCAGGTGAGTAAGATGAAGGCAAGTGAGATTCGTAAGATGACCCCTGAGCAGCTGAATGAGAAGCTGGCGGGCCTGAAGAAGGACCTGTTCTATCTGCGTATGCAGCACGCTACCAATCAGCTGGACAATCCCGTGAAGATCCGGGAGATCAAGCACGATATTGCCCGAGTCAAGACCGTGCTGGCGGAACTCTCCGCTTCCGATAAGCAGTGAGAAGGAGGTAAGCGAAAATGAACGAAGAGAAGAGAACTTCCTCCCGTAAGGTCCGCGTCGGCAAGGTCATTTCCGACAAGATGGATAAGACCGTGGTCGTGGCCATCGAGGACCGCGTGGCTCATCCCCTGTACAAGAAGATCGTCGGCCGCACCTACAAGCTGAAGGCTCATGACGAGCAGAACGCCTGCGGCATCGGCGATAAGGTCAAGGTGATGGAGACCCGCCCCCTGTCCAAGGACAAGCGCTGGCGCGTGGTCGAGATCATTGAAAAAGCGAAGTAAGGAGGTGCCGAGTTATGATTCAGCAGGAAACTTTTCTGAAAGTCGCCGATAATACCGGCGCCAAGGAGATCAAGTGCATCCGTGTTCTGGGCGGCTCCAGCCGGAAGTTCGGCAACATCGGCGATGTGATCGTCGCTTCCGTCCGCAAGTCCACCCCCGGCGGCACTGTGAAGAAGGGCGAGGTCGTCAAGGCCGTCATCGTCCGCAGCGCCAAGGGCGTCCGTCGTGCTGACGGCACCTATGTCCGCTTCGATGACAATGCCGCCGTCCTGATCAAGGACGACAAGAACCCCAGAGGTACCCGTATCTTTGGGCCTGTGGCTCGTGAGCTGCGCGACAAGGATTACATGAAGATCCTGTCCCTCGCTCCCGAAGTGATTTGAGGAGGGCAGCGAAATGGCTATGAACATCAAGAAGGGCGATACCGTTGTCGTCCTGTCCGGTAAGGACAAGGGCAAGCAGGGCAAGGTGCTGGGCACCGTCCCCGGCTCCCTGAAGGTCGTTGTGGAGGGCATCAACATGGTGACCTGCCACGTCAAGCCCCGCCGTCAGGGCGAGGAGGGCGGCATCGTCAAGCGCGAGGCTGCCATTGCCGGCTGCAAGGTGCAGGTCGTCTGCCCCAAGTGCAGCAAGGCCACCCGCATCGGCCACAAGGTCGAGGGCGGCAAGAAGACCCGCGTGTGCAAGCACTGCGGCGCTGAGCTGTGAGAAAGGAGCGTTGACAAATGGCTAGACTGAAAGAAAAGTACACCGCCGAAGTCGCTCCCGCTCTGATGAAGCAGTTCGGCTATAAGAGCGTCATGCAGATCCCCAAGATCGACAAGGTCGTCGTGAATGTGGGCTGCGGCGAGGCTCGTGAGAATTCCAAGGTCCTGGAGAACGTGGTGGGCGACCTGAGCAAGATCACCGGCCAGAAGCCCGTCATCACCAAGGCCCGCAAGTCCATCGCCAACTTCAAGCTGCGCGAGGATATGCCCATCGGCGCGAAGGTCACCCTCCGCGGCGACAAGATGTGGGAGTTCCTGGACCGCCTGTTCAATGTGGCCCTGCCCCGCGTCCGTGACTTCCAGGGCATCAACCCCAACTCCTTTGACGGCCGCGGCAACTATGCCCTGGGCATCAAGGAGCAGCTGATCTTCCCCGAGATCGAGTACGACAAGATCGACAAGATCCGCGGTATGGATGTGGTCATCTGCACCACCGCTGAAACCGATGAAGAGGCCCGCGCCCTGCTGCAGCAGGTCGGCGCTCCCTTCGCCCGCTAAGGAGGAAGAGAAAAATGGCTAAAACTTCAATGAAAATCAAGCAGCAGCGTCCCGCCAAGTACTCCACCCGGAAGTACAACCGCTGCAAGCTGTGCGGCCGCCCCCACGCTTACCTGCGTGACTACGGCGTGTGCCGCATCTGCTTCCGGGAGCTGGCTTACAAGGGCGAGATCCCCGGTGTGCGCAAGGCTTCTTTCTAAAAAAGTTCAAATTTGGCACAATTGTACTTGACGAACATGGTTTCTTTTGGTACTCTAAAATGTGGGGCACCTTGATAAAGGTGCGCCACTTGTGCCATGTTCTGGAGCAATTTCAGAAAGCGGCAAACACTTATTTTTTGTAACCACAGGCTTTTGATATGGGGCCTTGGCTATACGGATGGCGAAAGGTCATGACGAATTGGGCACCACGCGCGAGCGGACTGCTCCATTCGCCATGATACCTCGCTGCCGGAACGGTTTTGTGACCGTAACTCTAAAAATAGGAGGATTCACCATGCATATCACCGATCCTGTTGCGGATATGCTGACCCGCATCCGCAACGCCAACAGTGCGAAGCACGACACCGTTGATGTACCCGCTTCCAACATGAAGAAGAGCATCGCTCAGATTCTGCTGGACGAGGGCTATATCAAAAACTTTCAGATCGTGGATGATGGCACCCAGGGTGTCATTCACATCACGCTGAAGTACAACGCGGGCAAAGAGAAGGTCATCACCGGCCTGCGCCGCGTTTCCAAGCCCGGCCTGCGCGTCTATGTGGGCGCCGATGAGCTGCCCCGCGTGCTGCGTGGCCTGGGTATCGCCATCATCTCTACGTCCAAGGGCGTCATGACCGACAAGAAGGCCCGCGAGCTGCATGTCGGCGGCGAAGTCCTGGCATTCGTCTGGTAAGGAGGGTATTTGAACAATGTCTAGAATTGGCAGAATGCCCATTACCGTTCCCGCCGGCGTGACTGTGAGCATTGCCGAGGGTAATGTGGTTACCGTCAAGGGACCCAAGGGCGAGCTGACCCGCGCGCTGCGCCCTGAGATGATCATTAAGCAGGAAGGCACTACGATCACCGTTGACCGTCCTTCCGATGACAAGCTGCACCGCAGCCTCCACGGCCTGACCCGCACACTGCTCCACAACATGGTCGTCGGCGTGACCGAGGGCTTCAAGAAGGAGCTGGACGTCAACGGCGTGGGCTACCGTGTCGCCAAGGAGGGAAAGAACCTGGTCATGAACCTGGGCTTCTCTCATCAGGTGATCGTTTCCGAGATCGAGGGCATCACCATTGATGTCCCCTCTCCCAATAAAATCATTATCAACGGATGCGACAAGCAGGCTGTCGGCCAGTTCGCCGCCGAGGTCCGCGAGAAGCGTCCTCCCGAGCCTTATAAGGGCAAGGGCATCAAGTATACCGACGAAGTGATCCGCCGCAAGGTCGGTAAGACCGGCGCTAAGAAGTAAGGAGGTGTGCCGATATGATTAAGAGACCCAATACCAACGCCCAGCGTCTGAAGCGCCACAAGAGAGTGCGTGCCAAGATCTCCGGCACCCCTGAGATGCCGCGTCTGAATGTGTTCCGCAGCGAAGCCAACATCTACGCCCAGGTCATCGACGATGTCAACGGCGTGACCCTGGCTTCCGCTTCCTCCCTGGATAAGGCCATCGAGGGTTACGGCGGCAACATCGCCGCCGCCACCGCTGTTGGCAAGCTGGTCGCCGAGCGCGCTCTGGCCAAGGGTATCGATACTGTCGTGTTTGACCGCGGCGGCTATCTGTATCACGGCCGTGTGCAGGCCCTGGCTGAGGGCGCCCGCGAAGGCGGCCTGAAATTCTAAGGAAGGAGGAACGATAACATGCCTAGATTTGAAAGAGAACAGAGCGAGTATATCGAGAAGGTCGTTTACCTGAACCGCGTCTCCAAGACCGTCAAGGGCGGCCGTGTCATGAAATTCTCCGCCCTGGTCGTTGTTGGCGACGGCAAGGGCAAGGTCGGTTACGGCCTGGGCAAGGCTGCCGAAGTTCCCGAGGCTATCCGCAAGGGCATCGAGGCCGCCAAGAAGAACATGATCACCGTGACTCTGGCTGGGACTACCGTTCCCCATGAGACCATCGGTGAGGCCGGCGCCGGCCGCGTGCTGATGAAGCCCGCCGCCCCCGGTACCGGCGTGATCGCCGGCGGCGCTGTCCGTGCCGTCGTCGAGGCCGCGGGCATCAAGGACATCCGTACCAAGTGCCTGCGTTCCAACAACCCCAACAACGTTGTCGCCGCCGCTTTCCAGGGCCTGAAGAACATGCGTGGCCCCGAGGAGGTCGCCCGCATCCGCGGTAAGAGCGTCGAAGAGATCGTGGGTTAAGGAGGCGCTGAACATGGCAAACTTAAATATTAAGCTCGTCAAGAGCCTGAACGGTCGTCTGGAAAAGCAGATCCGGACCGCTTATTCCCTGGGCCTGCGCAAGATCGGTGACGTCACCGTGCAGCCCGACAACGATTGCACCCGCGGCAAGATCGCCAAGATCGGCTATCTGCTGCAGGTCACTGAAGTGAAGTAAGGAGGCACGGAATTATGAAACTGAGCGAACTGTCTCCCGCTGAGGGCTCCGTCCGTCAGGCTTACCGCAAGGGCCGGGGCGCCGGCTCCGGCAACGGCAAGACCGGCGGCCGCGGCCACAAGGGCCAGAAGGCCCGCAGCGGTGGCAAGATCCGCATTGGCTTTGAGGGCGGCCAGATGCCTCTGGCCCGCCGCATCCCCAAGCGCGGCTTCAACAACATTTTCGCAAAGCCCCTGGAGATCGTCAACCTGAGCGCCCTGAACGCCTTTGAGGACGGTGAGACCGTCACCGCCCAGGCGCTGCTGGACAAGGGTATCCTCTCCAAGTGTGAGTATGGTTACAAGGTTCTGGGCAACGGCAAGGTTGCCAAGAAGGTTACCGTCAAGGCTTCTGCTTTCTCCGCTTCTGCCAAGGAGGCTATCGAGGCAGCTGGCGGAAAGGCAGAGGTGATGTAACGTGATCCAGACGATTCGCAAGGCGTGGGGAATCCCTGAGCTGCGGAAAAAGATCATCTTTACACTCCTCATTCTGCTGATCTTCCGGATCGGCAACGCCATCACCGTCCCCTATATCAACACCGATGCGCTGACGACGCAGCTGGAAGCCATGGGGACCACCTATTTCGGCCTGCTGAATGCCATGAGCGGCGGCGCTTTCGCAATGGCCACCGTTTTCGCGCTGAGCATCCAGCCCTATATCAACAGCTCCATCATCATCCAGCTGTTGACCGTCGCCATCCCCGCCCTGGAGCGGCTGGCCAAGGACGGCGGCGAGGAGGGCCGGAAGAAGATCCAGGCCATTACCCGCTACGCCACCGTCGCCATCGCCATCCTGCAGGCCCTGGGCTATTACTTCATGATGAAGCGCTACAGCCTGCTGGCCGCCGGCGCTGACGGCATCTGGCCCGCCCTGGTCATCATCGTGACATTGATCGCCGGTTCCTCCTTTGTGATGTGGATGGGCGAGCAGGTCACCGAATTCGGCGTGGGCAACGGCATTTCCATCATCCTGTTCGCGGGCATCATCTCCCGCGTGCCCAGCATGGTCTCCGGCATGATCGAGGGCGTCCGGACCTGGTCCGGCGTCAACAGCGGCACCATTACGCTGGAGAGCCTGACCTCTGCCGGTTACTCCGCCGCTTCTGCCCAGCAGGTGCTGGACAGCGCCATCGCCCCCTGGGGCGTGATCCTGCTGCTGGTCGGCATGCTGGCCCTGATCGTGTTCATCGTGTTCATCAACGACGCTGAGCGCCGCATCCCCGTGCAGTACGCCAAGCGCCAGGTGGGCCGCAAGATGTACGGCGGCCAGAGCACCAACCTGCCCATGAAGGTGAGCATGGCCGGCGTTCTGCCCATCATCTTCGCCCAGAGCATCGCGTCTCTGCCCATCACCATCTGGAGCTTCATCGGCACTCCCGCCGAGGGCACAGTGTCCCGCACCATCTATGATGCCATTGATACCAAGTCCGTCATCTATATGGTGGTGTACTTCATCATGATCATTGGCTTCAGCTATTTCTATTCCAGCATCCAGTTCAATCCCGTTGAGATCGCCAACAACCTGAAAAAGCAGGGCGGCTTCATCCCGGGCTTCCGTCCCGGCAAGCCCACTGTGGACTTCATCAAGAAGGTCCTGAACAAGATCACCCTGTTCGGCGCCATCTACCTGGGCATCGTGGCGATCTGCCCCCTGCTGGTCGGTAAGGTCATCGGCAACAGCTCCGTGGCGATCGGCGGCACCTCCGTCATCATCGTCGTGGGCGTCGCGCTGGAGACCGTCAAGGCGTTGGAGTCCCAGATGCTGATGCGTCAGTACAAGGGCTTCCTGGAATAAGAGAGGCACTTTATGAAATTGATCCTGTTGGGCGCCCCCGGCGCCGGCAAGGGAACACAGGCCGATATCCTGTGTAAAGAGCTGGGTATCCCCACCATCTCCACCGGCAACATCCTCCGCGCCGCCATCAAGAACGGCACCCCCACCGGCATGAAGGCCAAGGCCTTCATGGACGCGGGCAAGCTGGTGCCCGATGAGGTCATCATCGGCATCATCACCGAGCGGGTGGCGGAAGCGGACTGTGCCAATGGCTATATCCTGGACGGCGTGCCCCGCACCATCGCCCAGGCCGAGGCCATGGAGAAGGCCGGGATTGTGTTTGACGCCGTTGTCTCCATCGAGATCTCCGACGAGACCATCATGGAGCGCATGAGCGGCCGCCGTGTCTGCGAGTCCTGCGGGGCCAGCTACCATCTGGTGGCTGTGCCTCCCAAGAGCGAGGGCGTGTGCGACAAGTGCGGCGGCAAGCTGGTCCAGCGCAAAGATGATGCCCCCGAGACCGTCAAGGCGCGTCTCGAGGTCTATCATAAGGAGACCGAGCCCCTGAAGGACTTTTACGCTAAGCGCGGCCTCCTGAAATCTGTGGAAAATCAGCCCTCTGTGGCGGAGACCTCTCAGGCCATCCTCCGCGTGCTGGGGAGATGAGCAGATGATTACGCTCAAATCCTCCCATGAGATCGACTTGATGCGCCGGGCCGGTAAAATTACCGCGGCTGCCCGTGCTTTGGCAGGGGAAATGGTAAGGCCCGGCGTAACAACCCAGGAGATCGACAGCGCGGTGGAGCATTTCATCCGCAAACAGGGCGCGGTTCCGTCCTTCCTCCACTATAACGGCTATCCGGCCAGCGCCTGCGTCAGCGTCAACGACGAGATCATCCACGGCATCCCCGGCAAGCGGGTGCTGCAGGAGGGCGATATCGTCAGCGTGGACGTGGGAGCGTACATTGGGGGGTTCCACGGCGACTGCGCGGCGACCTTCGCCTGCGGAAAGATCTCTCCCGAGGCCCAGGACCTGATCGATGTGACCAGGCAGAGCTTTTTCGAGGGGATCCAATTCGCGAAGGAAGGCCACCGGTTGTTTGATATTTCCGCAGCCATCCAGACCTATGTGGAGAGCCACGGGTACTCCATCGTCCGGGAATATGTCGGCCACGGCGTCGGCACGGCGATGCATGAGGCGCCCGAGATCCCCAACTACGGCCATCCCGGCCGGGGACCGCGGCTCCTGCGCGGCATGACCCTTGCAATCGAACCCATGGTGAACGCCGGCACTGCCGCCATCAAACAGATGCCTGACGGCTGGACCGTCAAGACGCTGGACGGCAAGTGGGCGGCCCACTATGAAAATACGATCCTGATTACCGATGGAGAGCCTGAGATCCTGACGGCTCCCGCCATCTGAAAGTAAGAAGAAACGTATGGAAATTGCAAAATCAGATATTGTTCGTTCCGATGCCGGCAGGGACAAGGGCAAGCTCTTCGCCGTACTTGCGGTGGAGGGGGAATACCTCCTGCTGGCAGACGGAAAATCCAGAAAGGTGGAAGCGCCCAAGCGCAAAAAGCGCAGACATGTGCTGTTTGTGGCGGCGGATCAAACCCGCCTTTCCGAAAAGATCAAGAGCAACGAGAAGATCACCAACAGTGAACTTCGCAGGACCCTTGCGGGGTACCGTGAGGAAGTCCAACCGGACCAGGAGGGATAACGTTTGGCAAAATCCGATATGATCGAAGTGGAAGGTGTTGTGGTGGAAGCCCTGCCCAACACGACGTTCCAGGTTGACATTGGAAATGGACACACGATCCTAGCGCATATTTCCGGAAAACTCAGAATGAATTTCATCAGGATTCTGCCCGGCGATAAGGTCACGGTGGAGATGTCCCCGTACGACCTGACCCGCGGCCGGATCACCTGGCGCAGCAAGTAAGCGCCGGGCGAACAGTCAATGACTTGAAACCGCTGAAAGGAATGGTTTAGAACTATGAAAGTAAGACCGTCCGTGAAGCCCATGTGCGAAAAGTGCAAGGTCATTCGCCGCAAAGGCCGTGTCATGGTCATTTGCGAGAACCCCAAGCATAAGCAGAGACAGGGCTAAGATTTAATTGGAGGTGCTTTAAGAGTATGGCACGTATTGCCGGTATTGACCTGCCGAAGGATAAGCGTATCGAAATCGGCCTCACCTATATCTACGGCATTGGCAGAAAGAGCGCCAAGGACATCCTGGCGCAGACGGGCATCAACCCCGACACCCGCGTGAAGGATCTGACCGACGCCGAGGAGCAGCAGCTCCGTGACGCCATCGACGCCTATACCGTCGAAGGCGACCTGCGCCGCCAGACCGCCCTGGACATCAAGCGTCTGAGCGAGATCGGCTGCTATCGCGGCATCCGGCACCGCAAGGGCCTGCCTGTCCGCGGCCAGCGCAGCAAGACCAACGCGAGAACCCGCAAGGGTCCCAAGAAGACCATTGCCAACAAGAAGAAGTAAGGAGGGAGAACAGAAATGGCAACTGCAAAAGCTAGCGGCAAGAAGGTCATTCGCCGCCGCCGCGAAAGAAAGAACATCGAGCGTGGTCAGGTCCATATCCGTTCTTCTTTCAACAACACGATGGTAACTGTCACTGACACCCAGGGCAACGCCATCTCCTGGGCTTCCTCCGGCGGACTCGGCTTCCGCGGCAGCAAGAAGTCCACGCCCTTCGCGGCCCAGACCGCCGCTGAGACCGCCGCCCGCGCCGCCATGGAGCACGGCCTGAAGACTGTCGAAGTCTTTGTCAAGGGCCCCGGCCAGGGCCGTGAGGCCGCGATCCGCGCCCTGCAGGCCGTGGGCCTGGAAGTGACCATGATCAAGGACGTCACTCCCATCCCCCACAATGGCTGCCGTCCGCCGAAGCGCCGCCGCGTGTAATCGAAAGAGGAGGTAACAAGCAATATGGCAAGAAATATGCAGCCGATCGCCAAGCGCTGCAAGGCTCTGGGTATCTCTCCTGCCGTCATGGGCTATGCGAAGAAGGAAACCAACCGCAATCCCGGCGGCCAGATGAGAAAGAAGAAGAGCGAATATGGCATTCAGCTGAACGAGAAGCAGAAGGTCAAGTTCATCTATGGCATTCTGGAAAAGCAGTTCCACGACTATTATGAGAAGGCCGCCGCGGCTCCCGGCAAGACCGGCGACAACCTGCTGATCCTGGTGGAGCGCCGCCTGGACAATGTTGTGTACCGCATGGGCTTTGCCATGACCCGCCGCCAGGCCCGTCAGCTGGTGAGCCACGCCCACTTCACCGTCAATGGCCAGAAGGTCAACATCCCCTCCTACCTGGTCAAGGCCGGCGACGTCATCGAGGTGGCTGAGAGCAGCCGTTCCTCCGAGGTCTTCAAGCGCCTGGTCGGCCAGGACGCCCCCATGTTCCTGCTGCCCCCCTGGATGGAGCGTGAGAAGAACGCTCTGAAGGGCACCGTGACCCGTCTTCCCGCCCGCGAGGACATCGATGTTCCCGTGGAGGAGCACCTCATCGTTGAGTTGTACTCCAAGTAATCGGAGGATACCCTCAATAATGATAAGAACTGCCGGCGGCGTGCGGCTTTGCATCGCCGCAATGAGAAGATGAAGGAGGGTAACTGCATGATCGAAATTGAAAAGCCCCAGATCGACTGTACGGAAACTCCCGGCGACGTCACCTACGGCAAGTATGTGGTGGAACCGCTGGAGCGCGGCTATGGCACGACCCTGGGCAATGCGCTTCGCCGCATTATGCTTTCCTCTCTGCCCGGCACCGCGCCGACCACCATCAAGATCGCCGGTGTCCAGCATGAGTTTTCCACCATTCCCGGTGTCAAGGAAGATGTGACGGAGATCGTTTTGAATGTGAAGGGCCTCCTGACCAAACTGCACTGCGAGACTGTAAAAACAGTTTATATCGAAGCGGTGGGACCCTGCGAGGTCACCGCCGGCGATATCAAGGCCGACGGTGAGGTCGAGGTTCTGAACCCCGAAATGCACATCGCCACCCTGGACAACGGCGCCACTCTCAACATGGAGATCACCCTGTCCCATGGCCGCGGCTATGTGCCCGCGGACCGCAACAAGCCCCAGCAGAACATCATTGGCACCATCGCCGTGGATTCCATCTACACGCCTGTGTACAAGGTGAATTACACGGTGGAGCCCACCCGCGTGGGCGCTTCCAGCGACTTCGACAAGCTGACGCTGGAGGTTTGGACAGACGGCACCATCTCTGCCCGGGACGCCGTGTCCCTGGGCGCCAAGATCCTGTGCGACCACTTCACGCTGTTTACCGACCTCTCTGAGAATGTGGGCAGCAAGCCCACCGTGGTGGAGAAGGCGGAGGCCCAGCGCGACAAGGTGCTGGAGATGACCATTGAGGAGCTGGATCTCTCCGTCCGCAGCTTCAACTGCCTCAAGCGCGCCAACATCAACACCGTCGAGGACTTGATCTCCAAGACCGAGGATGAGATGATGAAGGTCCGCAACCTGGGCCGCAAGTCCCTGGAAGAGGTCATCAACAAGCTGGCCATGATGGGCCTGCACCTGGCCGACGAAGAAAACAACTGATTCCACGCCGGCAGGGAGGACCCCACCGGCTGACCAAAATCCTGATAAGGAGGAACCCGAAATGCCCGGAACTCGGAAACTTGGCAAGACCACTGACCAGCGCATGGCGATGCTGCGTCAGCAGGTCACGGATTTCCTGGACAACGGTAAGATGGAGACCACCGTCACCCGTGCCAAGGAGATCAAGCCTCTGGCTGAGAAGATGATCACGCTCGGCAAGAAGAGCGACCTGGCTGCCTACCGGCAGGCCATGAGCTTCATCACCCGCGAGGATGTCTGCAAGAAGCTGTTCAAGGAGATCGCCCCCACTTATGCGGAGCGCAGCGGCGGCTACACCCGCATCATCCGCACCGGCGTGCGCCGCGGCGATGCTGCGGAGACCGCCATCATCGAGCTGGTGAAGTGATCCACAGCCCCAGGTAATGTGAGAAAAGCCCTTTGCAATGTGTACCTAGGCACATTGCAAAGGGCTTTTTAATTGCTCTTTTCAAATCCACAAAAATGTGCTATGATCCTGGTAAGCGGGAGAGGAGGAAGCTCTATGAGAAAAGTTCGCTGCTACGAATGCGGAAAGACTTATGATTTTGACGCGGACGATTTTTGCCCCAAATGCGGCGCGTTCAACCAACCGCCCAGAAATACCCGCATCAGCGCCGACGGCTCCGTGATCCGGGTGGACGGCATCAATGAGCAAAACCACCAAAACTCCTTTGTCCATGCGGAGCTCCACGAGGAAAACCGGGAGCGGAAGGCGGCGGGGCTGTCCAAGGGGGTCAGGCGCAGCGCCAGAGCCGCCGTCAGCCGTCCCGGGCAGGCCGCTTATCAAAAGGGGAAGGCCTCCGGCAAAGGTGTGCTGGCGGTGATCGCCTGGATCATCTTCATCATCATTGCGCTGAATGTCCTGGGGAATCTGATGTTTATGTTTCTCTGAAAAACGCGCCGAACCCGGTGTTCGGCGCGTTTTTTGCGAGATGAAAATTTTTGGCAGCGTTATTTTCCACCTGTCTGCACAAGCTACCCCTGATACTGATTTGGGAGCAAAGAAGTTCGCATGAAAAATGGGGAGGGGATGGAAGCGGATGTGGAGACAACGGCTGCTTTTTTTGCTGGCTGCCGCTCTGATCCTGCTGGGGTGTCTTGGCGGCGGTGAGAGTATCCCGGCAGACGGAACAGCGGCGATCCCGGCGGAGACCAAATATATCGCCCTGACCTTTGACGACGGCCCCCGGCAGGGAACCACCGACCGGCTGCTGGACGGCTTGCGGGAGCGGGGGGCCTGCGCCACCTTTTTCCTGGTGGGGGAACAGGCCCAGGCCAATCCGGAATTGGCGCGGCGCATGAAAGCGGAAGGGCACCAGGTCGGGAACCACACCTGGAGCCACGTCCGCCTGGAGGGGGCCTCATCTGCGGAGATCGCGGAAGAGGTGGGAAAGAGCGAGGCGTTTTTAAAAAACCTTCTGGAGGAAGGGGAATATTGGCTTCGTCCGCCCTACGGACTGATTACGCCGGGGACAGAGCAGCAGATCACAGTCCCCATGGTCAAGTGGTCGGTGGACCCCAGGGATTGGGAGAGCCGGGATACCGCCAAGGTGGTGCAGGCGGTGTTGAAAGACGCGAAGCCCAACAGCATCATTCTGCTCCATGACATCTATCCGACCTCTGTGGACGCCGCGCTGCAGATCGTGGATACGCTGCAGGCAGAGGGCTATTGGTTTGTGACGGTGGAGGAGCTGCTGCGGCTCAACGGCGTGACACCTCAGGCGGGAACCATGTACCGGACCGGAGCGGGATAAAAAGAGACGCCCCAACAAGGGCGTCTCCTCTGTCAGGCTTTTATCAGCCCAGAATCAGCAGCACCAGGGTCAGGATCAGGAACACAGCGCCAATCCACTTGGTGGCGCGGGCCAGCTTGGCGTCCAGAGTCTTGGCCTTGTTCTTGGCCAGGAAGGAGTCGGCCACGCCGCCGATGGCACCGGACAGGCCGGCGCTCTTGCCGGACTGGAACAAGACGACCAGAATAATGGACAGGCCGCAGAGCAGCTGCAAAATGGTGATAATCAGTTTCAAAGCGTCCATAACGGAAAACCTCCAAAAATTCATCCATGCTATATGCATGAAAAGCACTTCGCAGAATCTTATGTTAGCATAGTTTCCATCTGTTTTCAAGTGGGATTTGAAAAAATCAGGACGAATTTCATAAAAATATTCCACAGGAAAAATGGAACAAATGTTTGCATTTTTCCCGCGCCTGTGTTATAATCAGTCAACAGAACGTGTTTGCGGGGCCGCAGGCAGAACAGGAGGTTCGTCATGGCAGAGCTTTCCAATATGCAGCAGAGGATCTATGCGTATATCGTGTCTTGTATCCGGGAACAGGGGTATCCGCCTTCAGTGCGGGAGATCGGCGAAGCGGTGGGGCTGAAGTCTCCCTCCACGGTCCATTTCCATCTGAAGCACCTGGAAGAGGCAGGCGTCATCGCCAAGGGGGCCGGCAAGGGCCGGGCGATCACTTTGACGCAGCCGCCCGCGCCGGAGGACAGAGTGCCCATTGTGGGCAATGTGGCTGCCGGCAGCCCCATTTTGGCGGAGGAGTGCATTGAGGATTATCTGACCTTTGACACCGGCGGGCGAAGCGGTGAGTTCTTTGCCCTGCGGGTCCGGGGCGAGTCTATGCTGAACGCCGGTATTCTGCCCGGCGACCTGGTGGTAGTGCGCCGCCAGCAGACAGCGAACAACGGTGAGATCGTGGTGGCGATGATTGAGGATGAAGCCACGGTCAAGCGCTTTTCCCGGCAGAACGGGCATATCTGGCTTTTGCCGGAAAATGACGCCTATTCCCCCATTGACGGCACCTATGCCCAGATCCTAGGCAAGGTGGCGGCTGTGGTGCGCAGATATTGAGCGCCGCATAAGAACAGAGGATGCCTGCAGCAGCTGCCGCAGGCATTTTCAGCGTGTCCCCCGCCGCGCGGCGGATGGCCCCTCCAGCTCCGCCCGCAGCTTCTCCAAGGCCCGCTTTTCAATGCGGGATACATAGCTGCGGGAAATGCCGAAGGAGGAGGCGACCTCCCGCTGTGTCAGCGGCACGGTGCCGCCCAGGCCGTAACGCAGGCGGATGATCTCGGCCTCCCGGGGAGACAGGCGCTCCTGTACCAGCTTCCGCAGCCGCAGCGCATTGTCACGTTCATGCAGATCATCCAGCATTGTGTCGTCTACGCCGACCACATCCATCAGCTGAAGCGCGTTTCCCTCCTTATCAATGTCAATGGAATCCGACAAAGAGACCTCCCCCTGCAATTTTTTCTGCCCCCGAAAATACATAAGGATCTCGTTCTCAATGCATCTGGCGGCGTAGGTCGCCAGTCTCGCGCCCTTGGACGGATCAAAGCTGGAAATCCCTTTGATCAGGCCGATGGTGCCAATGGAGATCAAGTCCTCCTGATCGGCGCTCTGGGTGTAGTATTTCTTGATAATATGCGCCACCAGGCGCAGATTCCGCTCGATCAGAACGTTCCGGGCTTCCGGATCGCCCCGGGCATAGCGTTCCAGCCACTCCCGTTCCTCCGCGGCGGTGAGGGGTTTGGGAAAGGAGCCCCCGCCGGACAGGCGCAGGGAAAACAACAGGGTGTTGGCAAACAGTAACAATGCGGCAGACAGCATACGATCCCTCCGTTCTTTCATACCTATGCCCGGCGGGGAAGTCCCTATGCCGGCTTTGCTTTCGGCGGGAAATATGGTATACTGTTCTGGAAGTAAACGGCGGAGGAGGCGGGGCAGATGCCATGGTTTGTCTACATGCTGCGCTGCAGCGACGGCTCGCTGTATACCGGCTGTACGGATGATCCGGCCCGGCGGCTGGCGGTCCATCAAAGGGGCAAGGGCGCCAAGTACACCCGCAGCCGCCTGCCGGTGGCGCTGGTTTACCGGGAGGAACTGCCGGACAAATCCGCCGCGCTGCGGCGGGAAATTGAGATCAAGCGCCTGTCCCGGCGGCAGAAGCTGGCGCTGATCGCGGAAAAGGAGAGGACAAGCGGAATGGAAATGCGCAGGAAGGACCGGCAGATGTCGGAGGAATTTGCGTGGGAGGTCGTGGACAAATGCGCGTATGCGTTTCTGGCCATGACAGCGGAGGACGGCGGGCCCTACGGCCTGCCGGTGACCATTGTCCGGGATGGCAATGCCGTCTACTTCCACAGCGCCATGGAGGGGAGGAAGATCACCTGCCTGCGGCGGCACCCCAGGGTGTGCCTGACCTGCGTGGGCGATACCCGGATCCCGGAGGGAAAATTCACAACGCTGTTTGAATCCGCCGTGGCCTTTGGCACGGCGGCGGAGGTGACGGCGGAGGAGGAGAAGATCCGCGCCCTGCGGCTTCTCTGCCAGCGGCATACGCCGGACAATATGGCGGCCTTTGACAAGGCCATCGCCGCCAGCCTGGGGCGCACGGCCATCTGGAAGATCACCGTGACAGAGATCACCGGCAAGGCCAAACGGTAATGAAAAAAGAACGCCCGCCGGGCGTTCTTTTTTGTTTCATTCAGCCCTCCCGCAGGTGGATGGTGCAGGAAGGCAGATCGTAAAAGGGCTCCGCCATGGTGGGGGACAGCCCCTCCACCACATCGGCCTGCATCAGCACGGAGGTGGATTTGAAGCACACCGGCAGGATCGGCGCCTGAGACTGGAGATGGGCGCACAGGGCCTCCGCAGCGGCGGTGCGGTCCGTGGCGGCGGCAAAGCCTGACAGCAGCTGGTCTGTCTGCGGCTCCGCCCAGCCGCCGTAGTTCAGCGCGCCGCCGGTGGCCAGCAGGGGGGACAGATCCCAGTCGGCGGTGAGCTTCACCTCGCCGTAATAGAGGTCGAATTCCCCGGCGGCCAGCGCGGCGGCGTATTCCTCAAAGGGAAGGGAGCGGACTTCCGTGGGAACGCCGGCGGCGGCAAAGCTCTCCGCCAGGAAACCGGCGACAGAGACCTTGAAGCTGTTCTCCGCGTTGACCAGCAGCGTCAGCGGCCGCTCCGGCGTATACCCGCTGGCGGCCAGCGCGGCGGTAAAGGCGTCAAGGGAATAGCGCTCCTCCAGCCCGGCGGGATACAGGGGGGAGGACGGCGCCACAGGGTGCTGGGCAGGAGTCCCGTGGCCCGACAGGAAGGCACTGACCACATAGGAACGGTTGATGCCCAGACCCAAAGCGCGGCGGAAGGCTGCGTTATCCAATGGCGCACGGGTGACATTGCAGCCGATATACTGCAAAATGGTGGTGGCGGCGTCCTGATAGCTGATGTTTCCGGTGGCGCTGATGGGAGAGGTGCCGGTGAGGTCGGCGGTGATCAGCTGCACGTCATGGGAGGTAAAGCGGTAGAGCATGGTGTCCTGGTCGGCGGATTCGATCAGGAAGATCCGGTCCACCGGCTGTCCGCCGCCCTGCCACCAGGACTGGCTGGCCACCAGATAGGTGCCGGATTCCTCCTGAGAGAAGAGGTATGGGCCGGTGCCCACCGGGGCCGCGTCCTTTTCAGTGCCGGCCTTGACGATGGGAATGTCCAGCAGGGCCGGCAGGGCGCTGTTGGGCGCGGACAGGGTGACGGTGACGCTGTCCGTTCCGGCGGAGACGCTCTTGATCCCGGAGAGCCGGCTCCGGTAGCGGTCTGAGAGCCGGGCCCGGTCCAGCGTTGCCTTCACATCGGCGGGGGTCAGCGGTGAGCCGTCGGAGAAGGTGACGCCGGAGCGGAGGACAAAGGTATAGGCGGGGACCGTGGGATCGTAGGCATGGCTGGCGCACAGCCAGGGCTCCGGCTCAAAATCCGGCCCCAGCCGGAACAGGGCCTCGCAGATCAGCGAGGCCACCACCTGCTGCATCCCGTCGGGACAGGCCACCGGGTCCAGGGAGCGGTCCGGCGCGTAGGGCAGGGAAAAATGCTCCGGCAGGATGACACGGCTCTCGGCGGGCTCCGGCTCCTCTCCGGGCTGAAGCGGGCCGCTGTCCTCAGAGACGGGGGGCTCCTGCCAGCAGCCGGCCAGCAGGACCGGAAGCAGCAAACAGGCGCACAGGCATTTTAAAAGACGTTTTTTCATGCAGAAGCTCCTTTGACGGAGAGTCAGGCCCGGGCGATCACGGCGCCCTGGACGCCCCGGGCCTCGCCCATCTTCCGGTGGGACCAGAAGAGATCGGGACGGCAGGCGGTGCAGAGGCCGCAGACGTCGATATGCTCCGGCGTCAGACCGGCCCGGAGCAGCCACTGGCGGTTCAGCCCCGCCAGGTCCACATGCCACTTGACGCCGCGGTTTTCCAGATACGGCTCCGCGTCCGCTCCCAGGGCGGCGCACATGGCCTCCGGCACGTCGCCGTCGGTCTCAAAGCAGCACGGGCCGATGCAGGGGCCGACGGCGGCCCGGATGTCCGCCGGGTCCGCGCCGAAGACCCGGCCCATCTCCCGGACGGCCTTTTCCACGATGCCGCCGGCGCAGCCCCGCCACCCGGCGTGGACGCCGCCCACGGCCCCGGTCACCGGGTCGTGGAGGAGCAGGATGCCGCAGTCGGCGGAGAAGACCGCCAGGGGCAAGTTTTTCTCGTTGGTGATGAGGGCGTCGGCGGTGTAGTCCCGCTCCCGCCACAGGCCCTTGCCCGCGTCGGCGGCGGTGACGGTACGGACGGTGGTCTCGTGGACCTGTTTGCTAAGCACCACACGGCCTGTGTCCGCGCCGATGACGGCGCAGAAGCGGCGGTAGTTCTCCCGCAGGGCCTCGGGGCCGTCGCCGCAGCCGGTCCGCAGGTTCAGGGAGTCCCAGGGCGGCGCGGACACGCCGCCCCGACGGGTGGAAAAGCCGTGGCGCACGCCCGACAGCAGTGGAGAGGTCAGCCAGACCAGGCCGTTTTGTTCATGGGTCTCAAAAGGCATAGGGGCCTCCGTTCAGTCTTGTTTTTCCACGACCTTGTGGTGATTGTAACCGTGGTGGGTGTAAGCCAGTCCGGCGATCAGGACGATCGGGCCGGCGAGGCACGGCAGGACGGCCCAGCCGGAACCCCACCAGGCGCCCAGCATGCAGAGAAAAATTCCCATCAGGATCAGGACAATGCCGTGGAGCATCTCCTTGATATCCTGCAAAAGCGCCAAAACACCATCGTTGGGGTCGTTCATAGGGGAACACTCCTTGTCATATCAGAATGCCCCCTGCCCTCCGGCAGGAGAACAGGGGGTATGTTGTTGATATACGCCTGACGGCTTAATCCTTATGATACTCCGGGCAGGTGCACTTCTTCCACTTCAGCCCGCTGCCGCAGGGGCAGGGGTCGTTGCGAGTCCCATGCGGCAAGGCCGCATGGGAGCCCTTCCGATTGAATATCCTCGGCAGGCAAAGCCCGCCTGCGGCAAGGTTTTGACGCTTTGCGTCAAAACGCTTGGACGCGCCGAAGGCGCGGCTCGCTTACGCTCGCATCGGCCGCAACGCCGTGCTCACTGGTCGTGATATTCTTTGCAGGTGCACTTCTTCCACTTCAGCCCGCTGCCGCAGGGGCAGGGATCGTTGCGGCCGATTTTGACGGTCTTCTTCACGGGCTGCTTCTTGGGCGCGGTGCCGTCGCCGCCCACGTTTTCCACCATGCCCTTGGCCACCCGCTCCCGCTTGACCTCCTCGTCCTTCTTCAGCCGGACGGAGTACAGACGGCGGACGGTCTCGTCCTGGATGGCGGAGACCATCTCCTCAAACATGGCGAGGGACTCCCGCTTGTACATGTCCACGGGGTCGTTGTTGCCGTAAGCCTGGAGCCGGATGCCCTGCTTCAGGTCGTCCATGGCGTCGATGTGGTCCATCCAGTACTCGTCCACCACCCGCAGCATGATGACCCGCTCCAGCTCCCGCATGATGGGCGGAGTGATCTCCGCCTCCTTGGCGGCGTAGGTCTTTTCGGCGGCTTCGATAAAGAGGTCGTTGAAGTCCTCCTGGCTCTTTCCGGCGATCTCAGACTCGTCCAGCCGGACGGCGCCCTTGGCGAAGTACATGCCCTCCAGGCCCCGCAGCATCTCGCGGTAGCTGTTGGCGTCCAGGGACTGATTTTCCGCGAAGGCCAGGGAGACGTGGTTGGCGATGGAGGTGTGCATCATGTTCAGCACGGTGTCCTTGATGTCCATGCCGTCCAGCACCTGGCGGCGCTGGGCGTAGATGATCTCCCGCTGCTTGTTCATGACGTCGTCGTATTCCAGCACGGACTTGCGGGACTGGAAGTTCCGGCTCTCCACGGTGGTCTGGGCGTTTTCGATGGCCTTTGTCAGCATCTTGTTCTCGATGGGGGTGTCCTCGTCCAGGTCGAACCGCTCCATCATGTTGGTGATGCGATCGCCGCCGAAGAGGCGCATCAGGTCGTCCTCCAGGGAGATATAGAACCGGGTCTCGCCGGGGTCGCCCTGACGGCCAGCACGGCCCCGGAGCTGGTTGTCGATGCGGCGGGACTCGTGGCGCTCGGTGCCGATGATGAACAGGCCGCCCGCCGCCCGGACCTGCTCCGCCTCGTCGGCGATCTCCGCCTTGTGCTGGGCCATTTTTTCGGCGAACAGCTTGCGGGCGTCCAGGATCTCCTGGTTGTCCGTGTCGGCGTAGCCGGTGGCGTCCACGATGACCTCCTCGGAGTAGCCCGCCTTCACCAGGTCGGCCTTGGCCAGGTACTCGGCGTTGCCGCCCAGCATGATATCAGTGCCGCGGCCCGCCATGTTGGTGGCCACGGTGACGGCCCCCAGCTTGCCCGCCTGGGCCACGATCTCCGCTTCCTTTTCGTGGTTCTTGGCGTTCAGCAGGTTGTGCTGGATGCCCTCCCGGGCCAGCAGCTTGCTGAGCAGCTCGTTCTTCTCAATGGACACCGTGCCCACCAGGACCGGCTGGCCCTTTTCGTGGCACTCCTTGATCTGCTGGATGACGGCCCGGAACTTGCCCGCCTCGGTCTTGTACACCACGTCGTGGTGGTCATTGCGCTGGTTGGGGCGGTTGGTGGGGATCTCGATGATGTCCAGGTTGTAGATGGTGCCGAACTCCTCCTGCTCGGTCATGGCGGTGCCGGTCATGCCGGAGAGCTTGTCGTACAGCCGGAAGTAGTTCTGGAAGGTGATGGTGGCCAGGGTCTTGTTCTCGCTGTTGACGTTGACGTGCTCCTTGGCCTCGATGGCCTGGTGCAGGCCGTTGGAGTAGCGGCGGCCGAACATCAGACGGCCGGTGAATTCATCCACGATGATGACCTCGCCGTCCTTCACCACGTAGTCGATGTCCCGCTTCATGGTGCCGTGGGCCTTCAGGGCCTGGTTGATGTGGTGGCTCAGGGTGGAGTTGGAGGGGTCGGACAGGTTTTCCACGTGGAAGAATTCCTCCGCCTTGGCGATGCCCCGGGCGGTGAGGGTGGCGGACTTGGCCTTTTCGTCCACCACATAGTCGGCGTCGATGTCGGCGTCCTCTTCCTCCTTGTTGTCCACCTGGACCACCACCTGCTTTTTCAGGCGGGAGACGAACATTTCCGCCATGTCATAGAGCTGGGTGGACTTTTCGCCCTGGCCGGAGATGATGAGGGGCGTCCGGGCCTCGTCGATCAGGATGGAGTCCACCTCGTCCACGATGGCGAAGGCGTGGCCCCGCTGCACCAGCTCCTGGGAGTAGATGCACATGTTGTCCCGCAGGTAGTCGAAGCCCATCTCGTTGTTGGTGCCGTAGGTGATGTCGGCGTTATAGGCCTCCTGGCGCTGCTGGGAGGTCAGGCCGTGGACGATCAGGCCCACCTTCAGACCCAGGAAGCGGTGGACCTTGCCCATCCACTCGCTGTCGCGCTTGGCCAGATAGTCGTTGACGGTGACGATGTGGACGCCCCGGCCCGTCAGGGCGTTGAGGTAGGCGGGGAGGGTGGCCACCAGGGTCTTGCCCTCGCCGGTCTTCATCTCGGCGATGCGGCCCTGGTGCAGCACCACGCCGCCCACCAGCTGCACCCGGTAGGGGCGCATGCCCAGCACGCGGTCGGCGGCCTCCCGCACGGTGGCGAAAGCCTCCGGCAGAATGTCGTCCAGCGTTTCGCCATTGGCGAGGCGCTCCTTGAACTCCGCCGTCTTGGCCTGGAGCTGGGCATCGGTCATGGCCTTGTACATGTCGGCCATGGCCTCGATTTTATCCACGATGGGATAGATGGACTTCAGCTCCCGGGAGCTGTAATCGCCAAAGATTTTTTTCATCAGACCCATAGTTTCTGAAAACATCCTTTCCGATCCCGGCTCTCCCTGGAGAGCGGGAAGAAAAATAAATACATTTATTAAAATGGTACAGCTCATAAAAAAGCAATGATAGCATACCACAATGGAACTGGAAATGCAAAGAAAAATGGAAAGTTACGAAAAAAGTTCACAAACAGGAAAGGATCCGTATGAGTGGCCTACAGTGCCTCGTCCAGCAGCATGCGGATACGGCTCTGGACGGTGCCTTCCCCGGTGCTGGCGTCGTAGTCCACGCTGACAAGGCGCACGTTTGGCAGCTTGCGCTGGAGGGCGGCGTACTGTCCCTTGCCGAAAATGTGCCCCGGCAGACAGGCGAAGGGCTGGACGCACAGGATCTTCCGGTAGCCAAGCCTGGCCCAGGCGGCGGCCTCGGCGGCAATAAGCCAGCCGTCCGCCACGGTGCAGTTCAGGGGCGCAAAGCCCTCCGCCTGCCGCTTCAGCTCCGCGAAGGGCGGCAGGGTCTCAAAGCCCGCGCCGTGGAGGATCTCCAGCATATCCCGCTGCACGGCGGCGGCATACCGCCGGACCGCCCGGTAAAAGGCCCGCTGGACGGGCGGGCCCTTCAGGGCGTGGGAATCCATATAGTAGAGGGCCTGCCAGGTGAGGCCGCCCACGGCGACGCGGCAGTGCTCCGCCGCCAGATATTCCCGCAGGTCCCAGTTGCCGAGACGGCAGTTTTTGGTGTAGATCTCTCCCACCACGGCCACCTTCTGCACAGGCTGTTCCACCTGGGCAAGGGCCTGAAAGGCGGCGGTCATCTCCCGGCACCGGGCCAGGATGGCGGCGCGGGAAAGCGCCTGTCCGTCCCGCAGATCTTCCCCCAGAAGCTCTATCCACTGCAGCCACAGTGCCGCGGCCGCGCCGGGCACGGCCTCCCGGGGTCGGGTCTGATCCCGGAGAGCAGCCAGGGTGTCGCCCCACACGGCGGCGGCCAGGGCCTGATGGATCATGGCGGGGCGGATGGGGAGGCGGTCCTCCCGGTCAATGGCCCGGACGTTTAAAGACAGCAGCGCCACCTGCGGATACCCCGCCCGGTCCAGCGCGCCCCGCAGCAGGCGGATGAGGCAGGAGCCGCGGCACTCGTCCCCGGCCTGCCCGATCAGCACGCCGCAGCGGGTGACGTCGTATTTCCCGGAGCCCAGCGCCGCCAGGATCTGCCCGGTCACCAGAATGGCGGGATAGCACATCTCGCTGTGGATGTACCGCAGCCCCAGGTCCGCCAGACGGGGGCCCTCCTCCGTCAGCAGCACCGGCTGCCAGCGCTCCGAGGCAAACACATATTGCAGCAGGGGGAAGTGGTCGTCCAGCAGGGCGGGGATCAGCAGCGTCTTTGGCGTCATGGCGCGCACCTCTTTCCGGCTTTTTTTCCAGCATAGAGGAATTTGGGGCGGATTACAAGAACAGAGCGGTTACAAAAACGGCGGCGCATATCCCAAAGCGCCTGCGGCGGGCGGCCGACAGCCGCCCCCGTGGCCCCGGATAAGAGGAAAAAGGGCCAGCCGTCCGCAGACGGCTGGCCCTTTTCAGCTTGTCGAAAAAAACCTGTTTGGAGAAAGAGCGTTCCGTTTTGCAGGGGGAGTACGAGGGGGTGGGAGCTCCCTCGTGTTGAATCGAATGCCTGCAAAAGGGCTGCGGCAGCAGCCCGTTGCGCCGCGAAGCGGCAGGCTGCACATCTCTCCGTGCAGTCTGCCGAGGCCCGTTCCTTTGGGCCGAGGCTGCTTTTTTGGATGCGAAGCAGACAAAAAGCGAGGTATTGTTCAGGCTGTCGAAGAAGTCCAGCGGACTTTTTCGACAGCCTGAAGATGTTGCTAAATGATCAGATGCGGCTTCTGATCTGCTGGCCCATCTCCCTGCAGCCCACCAGCGTGCCGCCGCTCTGCATGATGTCGCCGCAGCGGAAGCCGTCCTTCAGGACGCGGTCCACGGCGTTCTCGATGGCGTCGGCCTCGGCGGCCATGTCGAAGCTGTACCGCAGCATCATGGCTGCGGCCAGGATGGTGCCGATGGGGTTGGCCTTGTTCTGGCCCGCGATGTCCGGGGCGGAGCCGTGGATGGGCTCATACAATCCCCGGGTGCCCTCGCCCATGCTGGAGGAGGGGATCATGCCGATGGAGCCGGTGATCTGGCTGGCCTCGTCGGACAGGATGTCGCCGAACAGGTTCTCCGTCACGATGACGTCGAACTGGCTGGGGTCCCGGACGATCTGCATGGCGGCGTTGTCCACGTACATGTGCAGCAGCTCCACGTCGGGGTACTCCCTGGCGACTTCCGTGACGGTCTTCCGCCACAGGCGGGAGGTGTCCAGCACGTTGGCCTTGTCGATGGAGGTGACCCGCTTCCGGCGCTTCCGGGCCATCTGGAAGGCCACATGGGCCACCCGGCGGATCTCGTGCTCAGAATAGGCCATGATGTCGGTGGCCTTCTGCTCACCGTCCACTTCTTCGGTGGAATGGCTGCCAAAGTACACGCCGCCGATCAGCTCCCGCACCACCATGAAGTCGATGCCCTTGGCGGCGATGTCCGAGCGCAGGGGGCAGGCGGCGGAGAGGTCACTGAACATCCGGGCGGGGCGGACATTGGTATAAAGGCCCATGGCGGCGCGCAGCTTCAAAAGGCCTCGCTCCGGGCGGTTGGCGGAGGGCTGGCTGTCCCACTTGGGGCCGCCCACGGCGCCCAGCAGCACGCTGTCGGCGGCCAGACAGGTCTCCAGGCTGGAGTCCGGCAGGGGAACGCCGAAGGCGTCGATGGCGTTGCCGCCCATGGGGGCGTCCTGGTAGGTGAAGGTGTGGCCGAATTTGGCGGCCACGGCGTCCAGCACGCCCATGGCCTCGGTGACGATCTCAGGGCCGATGCCGTCGCCCTTGATGATGGCGATTGTCTTGTTCATGCTCGCGCCTCCCTGGCCTTCAGGGAGGCCATTAGGCCGCCCTTGGCGATCATGTCCTTGATGAAAGGCGGGAAGGGCTCCGCCTGGTAGGTCTCGTTTTTGGTGACGTTGGTGATGATGCCGGTGTCAAAGTCCACGGACACCTCGTCCCCCGCGTCGATGCCCTCGCTGGCGGCGGGGCACTCCAGGATGGCCAGGCCGATGTTGATGGCGTTGCGGTAGAAGATGCGGGCGAAGTTTTTGGCGATGACGCAGGAGACGCCGGCGGCCTTGATGGCGATGGGGGCGTGCTCCCGGGAGGAGCCGCAGCCAAAGTTCAGTCCGGCCACCATGATGTCGCCGTCGTGGACCTTGTTGATGAATTCCTTGTCGATGTCCTCCATGCAGTGGGAGGCCAGCTCCTGATGGCTCTGGGTGTTGAGATAGCGGGCGGGGATGATGACGTCGGTGTCCACATGGTCCCCGTATTTATGCGCGATTCCGTGTGCGTTCATTGATAAATCCTCCATTTCGCCGCAGACCGGCGAATATTGAAATCATTTTTGTCAGGACATGCGCCTGACAAAAATACATTGACCCAGCCGCCTTGGGCGGCGTTCACCAGTGACCGTGTCACTGGTGGTGGGGGATCTAAAGGGGGAGCCTGCTCCCCCCTTTAAATCTCCTCGGGGTGCGCAATGTGCCCGGCGATGCCGGACGCGGCGGCCACGGCGGGGGAGGCCAGATAGACCTCGCTCTTCACATGGCCCATGCGGCCCACGAAGTTGCGGTTGGTGGTGGAGACGCAGCGCTCGCCCTCCGCCAGGATGCCCATGTAGCCGCCAAGGCAGGGCCCGCAGGTGGGGGTGGAGACGATGCAGCCCGCGTCCAGGAAGATGTCGGTGTAGCCCAGGTGCATGCACTCCCGGTAGACGTGCTCCGTGGCGGGAATGACGATGCCCCGGACGCCCTTGGCCAGGTGACGGCCCTTCAAAATTTCGGCGGCGGCGGCCATGTCCGCCAGCTGGCCGTTGGTGCAGGAGCCAATGACGATCTGGTCAATGGCGATGTCCTTGCCCTCCCGGGCGCTGTGGGCGTTCTCCGGCAGGTGGGGGTATGCCACGGTGCAGTCCACGCTGGAGAGATCGATCTCCACGGTGCGCTCGTACTCGGCGTCTGCGTCCGCCTCATAGGCGGTCCAGGGGCGGTCCACCCGTTCCGCCACATAGGCCCGGGTCACGTCGTCCACGGGGAAGATGCCGTTTTTGCCGCCGGCCTCGATAGCCATGTTGCAGATGGTCAGCCGGTCATAGATGGAGAGGGAGGCCACGCCGGGGCCGGTGAACTCCAGGGACTGGTAGCGGGCGCCGTCCACGCCGATCATGCCGATGAGGGTCAGGATCACGTCCTTGCCGGAGACGTAGGGGCGGAGCTTGCCGGTCAGATTTACCTTGATGGCGGAGGGGACTTTAAACCAGGTCTCGCCCGCCGCCATGGCGGCGCCCATGTCGGTGGAGCCCACGCCGGTGGAGAAGGCGCCCAGGGCGCCGTAGGTGCAGGTGTGGGAGTCGGCGCCGATGACCGCCTCGCCGGGGGCCACCAGGCCCTTTTCCGGCAGCAGGGCGTGCTCGATGCCCATGGCGCCCACGTCGTAATAGTGGTCGATGTCGAACTTCCGGGCAAAGGTGCGGCACTGCTTGCACTGGGTGGCGGCCTTGATGTCCTTGTTGGGGGCGAAGTGGTCCATCACCAGGGCAATTCTGCTCTTGTCGAACACCTTGTCAAAGCCAGCGGCCTCAAATTCGTTGATGGCCACGGGGGTGGTGATGTCGTTGCCCAGCACCAGGTCCAGCCGGGCCTGGATCAGCTGTCCCGCCCGGACCTCGGGCAGCCCGGCGTGCGCCGCCAGGATCTTTTGTGTCATGGTCATTCCCATTGTCTTATCTCCTTATTTCCTCACGGTCAGGCGTTTGCTTCCATGATCTTGTTGATGCCGTTGACATAGGCCCGGATAGAGGACTCGATGATGTCCGTGGACAGGCCTGTGCCGGTGTAGGATTCGCCGTTGCTGGGGTCCTCCAGCTTCACCACGGCCTCGCCGATGGCGTCCTCGCCGTCGGTGACGGCGTTCAGGCTGAAGCTCTCCAGCTTGATGTCCATGCCCAGCATCCGGTTGATGGCCTTGAAGGAGGCGTCCAGGGGGCCGGAGCCGATGGCCACCTCCTCCAGCACCTCGTCGTCCCGCTTGAGCTTGATGCAGGAGGTGTTGGGCACGCCGTCGCCGGCGTTGATGACGTGGCTGACCAGGCGGCAGGCGCCGTGGGTGTTGTTGCGGCGGTGGAGCACCAGGGCCTCCAGATCGGAGCCGGTGATGTTCTTCTTCTTGTCCGCCAGGGTCTTGAAGCGGGCGAAGACGGCCTCCAGCTCCGCGTCGGTCAGCTCGTAGCCCATGGTCTCCAGCTTCTCCCGCAGGGCGTGCTTGCCGGAGTGCTTGCCCAGCACCATGGTGTTCTGGGGCACGCCCACCTCGGCGGGGGTCATGATCTCATAGGTCTGGGCGTTGGCCAGCACGCCGTGCTGGTGGATGCCGGACTCGTGGGCAAAGGCGTTGGCGCCCACAATGGCCTTGCTGGGGGCGATGGGCACGCCGGTGATGTTGCTGAGAAGCTTGCTGGAGCGGTAGATCTGCTTGGTGTTGATGCCGGTCTCCGCGTCATAGTAGCTCCGCCGGGTCTTGAGGGCCATGGCCAGCTCCTCCAGGCTGGCGTTGCCCGCCCGCTCGCCGATGCCGTTGACGGTGCACTCCACCTGGGTGGCGCCGGCCTTGACGCAGGCCAGGGAATTGGCCACGGCCATCCCCAGGTCGTTGTGGCAGTGGACGGAGATGTCCGTATTCTCAACGCCCGCGATGTTCTCCCGGAGATAGGTGATCAGGTCCGCCATCTCCTGGGGGGTGGAGTAGCCCACGGTGTCGGGCACGTTCAGCGTGGTGGCGCCGGCGGCCACGGCGTTGGAGTAGCACTGGGCCAGGAACGCCCAGTCAGACCGGGAGGCGTCCTCGGCGGAGAACTCGATGTCGTCGCAGAAGCTCTTGGCGTAGGCCACCATCTCGCTGATGCGCTCCAATACCTGCTCCCGGGTCATCCGCAGCTTATACTCCATATGGATGTCGCTGGTGGCCAGGAAGACGTGGATGCGGGGATGTTTGGCATTCTTCACCGCGTCCCAGGCGGCGTCGATGTCGCCCTTGGCGCAGCGGGCCAGAGAGGCCACCGTGCAGTTGGTCACGGCCCCGGCAATGGCCTGGACGCTCTTGTGGTCCATGGGAGACGCGATGGCAAAGCCGGCCTCGATCACGTCCACGCCCAGCTTTTCCAGCTGCCTGGCCATTTCGATCTTTTCGGAGAGGTTCATGCTGCAGCCGGGGGACTGCTCGCCGTCTCTCAGGGTCGTGTCAAAAATTTTGATGCGCTTCATGGTTGGTTCCTCCTGCTCTTATCTCGAATTTGTCATCATACAACAAAAAAAGCCTTCGTCCCCTCCATTTAGAAGAGACGAAAGCCTGAACTTCCGCGGTACCACTCTCATTGGCATATCAAATGCCCGCTCCCGGCATCGGCACGGCGTCGCCGCGCGAATCCCGCCTCTCTGGTAACGGTGAGGAAACCCGTTTCCGCCTAAACCAAAACGGTCTCAGCGGAAATACTCGAGGGCCAGTGACGTCTTTCCCATCTGCGCTGCCTCGCACCGTCCGGCAGCTCTCTGAAGCGTCCTGAAAAGACTTTCTCCCTGTCATCGTATCTGTTCATTTTGCTGTTGAACACTAAAATACAGGAAGAAAAGCGGCTTGTCAAGAGAAAATTTTGGGGACCTCCGGCCAGCCCACAAAAATTTTTAAAAAATTTGAAAATAGGGCTTGCGTTTTGTGGAAAGTCGTGCTAATATATATAAGCTGACTTCAAAAAGCAAAAAACATGCATCCGGGTGTAGCGCAGTTGGTAGCGCACTTGACTGGGGGTCAAGGGGTCGTGAGTTCAAGTCTCGCCACTCGGACCATCGGAGTGTCCTTCGGGATGCTCCGATTTTTATTACCAATTTGTAAAATTTCTCATGTCGTCGCACAGAAATGCGCAACTTTCGTTGTTTGGGAGCCTGTATGTAGAAGGACTTGTTCCTTACTACATACAGGAGGTTCCATATGACCGAAGAAAACTACAACTACCGAACGAGTCAGACGCTGCTTCGCAACCAGTTTCCCGGCAAAGGAAAGTTAAAAATCCCCATCATTCCTAAGTTCCAAGAAAGGCCCGGAGATTTTGATGATCTTTTGTTGATCGGTTTTGACAAAACCCACCTGGAGGACCAGAATCACCTCGACCGCATGGTACACTTCTTCCTATATGACTATCGCTTCGAGCGGGTCTGGAAGAACCCAGACAACGACATTGAAAAACTGTCCCGGTACCGTGCAGTGCTGTCGCCGGATTTCAGTATGTACCTGGAAATGGCGCCTGTCATGCAGCTTTACAATGTATTTCGTAATCGTTGGTGCGGCGCTTACTGGGCATCCAAAGGGCTCCGGGTCATTCCCACCGTCAACTGGGGCGATAAATCCACGTTCGATTTCTGCTTTGACGGGATCGAAAAAGGCAGTGTGGTGGCTGTCTCCACCTACATGGCGTCCGAACACGACAACCGCCAGGATCAAAAAGAGTGGTTCATGGCTGGATACAACGAGATGCTGCGGCGCATTGAGCCGGAAAAAATCATTTGCTACAATACACCGTTTCCCGAAATGCAGGGCAACATTATCTATGTGGATTACGAACGCAGTTCCTGGCGGTATATGAACTATGAACGTAGTTTCCATCGTGAAGATTTGGATGCCTTTAAAATTGGCGGCACATACAGTAATAATCGTGATACAATAGAGCCGTACCTCATTGGCAAGGGCGGCGGTAGTGCCTATGGCGGAGAATGGAAACCTTCTAAGCCGGATGATGGACGTTTTATAGGTGAACCTGGCAGCATCAACCGCACAACAGATCGTAGCGGGAATTTAAGAGAAACTATGATCGGTGCAGACGGAAGGGCAGTCAAGGAGCGGCACTATTCAGATCATGGCAGTCCCAAACAACATTCTATTCCTCACGACCATAGGATTTCATGGGAAGGAAACCGACCAAACTGGGGTAAAGCAGAAAACTATTGGGATGGAGATATTCCTGATTTCAAGTCATATTGGAGGTGTGACATGTCCTATCACATTTTAAAATCCCAAAACTCATTGGAAGATAACCGCTTTAAATCGATCAGCGATTTCAAGTGGTGCATGAAATGTGGTGGAGAAGTAGAAATCGAATGGAACGGCATTCATTATGGCATTATCCGATATGGGACAGATGATAAAATCACAATCTATGTTTGGAATCATCCTGAAACGGAATGCTGCTTTGACACCGCTGATGATGCGTTGGAGTATATGGTTGGTTCAGACCGCTTGCGTGATGTGATTACACGTGTTACAGTTTTGGATCGTACAATTTGAGATAAGAACCTCTTGCTTGCTGCGCTAAAACACTGATATGACTGGATTTTTCTAAGTCCTATAATTACACTCCGACCATCGGTGAGTCCTTATAGGACTCACTGATTTTTTATTTATATTTCTCATTTCCGAATAGTCATAATTATTGTTGCATGGAAATGTGCAACTTTTTGTGATTTAGAACCTGCATATAGAAGGATTTGTTCCTTACTATGTACATGAGGTTCCATATGACCGAAGAACATTACAATTACCGTACCAGCCAATCCCTGCTCCACAACCAGTTTCCCGGCAAAGGAAAACTGCAAATTCCCATAATTCCAAAGTTTCAGGAAAAATCTGGTGACTTTGACGATCTTCTGCTCATCGGATTCGACAAAACCCATCTGGAGGATCAAAATCACCTTGACCGCATGGTGCACTTTTTCCTCTATGACTACCGTTTTGAGCGGGTATGGAAGAATCCTGACAGCGATATTGAGAAGTTGTCTCGCTATCGGGCGGTACTGTCCCCCTGATTTCAGTATGTATTTGGAGATGGCCCCAGTTATGCAGCTTTACAACGTGTTCCGCAACCGCTGGTGCGGCGCTTACTGGGCCAGCAAAGGAATCCGTGTCATTCCCACGGTAAACTGGGGCGATGAATCCACGTTCGATTTTTGCTTTGAGGGGATTGAAAAAGGTAGCGTTGTTGCTGTCTCCACCTATATGGCATCCGAACATGATAATAGCCGCGACCAGAAAGAGTGGTTCATGGCTGGCTACAATGAGATGCTGCGGCGGATTGAGCCGGAGAAGATCATTTGTTACAACACGCCGTTTCCTGAAATGCAGGGAGACATCGTATATGTGGATTATGAGCGCAGTTCATGGAAATACATGAGCTATGAACGGAGCTTTCAGAAAGAAAATCTGGAGGCATTCAAAATTGATGGCGCATACCGCAAATCTTGTGATACAATAGAGGCATACCTGATCGGAAAAGGCGGCGGCAGCGCATACGGCGGAAAATGGCGGCCCACCCAAGCAAAAGATAGCCGTTTAAGCGGCACGCCGGGCGAAATTAAAGTCGCCTATTCCAAACGCGGAGAAAAAACAGAGACCTTGATCGGTGACGATGGGAAAGCAATCAAGGAAATCCATTACTCCACACACGGAAATGGCAACATTCATCATAATCCGCATGGGCATATCATTACATATGATCCTATGACCGGATTTCCCAGCTGGAGTGATCCTATCAATGGAATCGGCTCTGACTTCTTGAAATGTTTTATTTGGAGGAAACTCATGCCATCTATAATCTATGATACTAGTGCGCCAGAGGAAAATCGATTTAAGACTATTAGTGATTTTAAGTGGAGTATGAAGCGCGGTGCAGAGATTGAATTTGTTTGGGATGACCGAAAATATGGAATATCTCATGCCATGGGAAAAATAAATATTTACATTTGGGATCAACCGTCCTCCACTAGGTGCTTTGAGACCGCTGATGATGTACTGGAATATATGGTTGGCTCTGATCGTCTGCGTGATGTGATTACACAAGTCACCGTTCTTGATCGTACAATTTAAGAACAAAGCCTCTTGCCAACGGCCTGCAAACCGTTGATATTACTACATTTCTTTAAGTCCTATAATTACACTCCGACCAGCTCAGAAAAAGCCCTAAGGCGATGAAAAGGCCTTAGGGCCTTTTCATCGCCGGACGTACTTTTTCTTCGCTTCCAACCGCGATCCGCTTCGCTGGGTTCGCGGTTGGGGGGATGAGACGGTAAAAATAGTATTTTTAACGCCTTGATACAGCTCAGAAAAAGCCCTAAGGCGATGAGAAATGCCTTAGGGCTTTTCTCATACGCCGGACGTACTGTTTCTTCGTTTCCAAACCGCACGCGCTTCGCTGGACTGCGGTTTGGGCTTGGCTCGGATTTGGATAGTATGTTTACCGCCTTGGTACAAACAATGATAATCCGAACTATGTGATCCAGGTGGGTAATGTAGTTCGGATTTATCATTTCTATTGAGAATGTCCTTTAATGGCCAAGGATGAGAACGAATTTTTCCCTTGTTTGTTCACCAGCATTCCTGTATAATAAAATGAACGGGAAAGGGGCTGAACTGATGAAACGATACCGCGGGTGGCTTGCCTTACTCCTTTTCATTGCTCTTTGCGCTGGCGGGGTTTGGCTTACTTTGAAAGTCACAGCGGAATATCCCGCACTTGGTGAACCGGTTTCTTATCCTGTCAATCAGATTGACGGATTTGAACTGACGATAGATGAACCGTCTTGGTCTCCTTTTCGGGGATATACAATCAGATGGAAAGTAACGGCCGATTCCGAAAATGTATATTACTTTATTCAGGATGGTGAAGCACCGAATACCTTTGAATATCTTGAATGCAATGTTGATGGTCAATGGTATCGGTTGAGTTATACGCAGGATACCTTTCCTTTTACAACGATTGAATTTGCGTTGGGCGGAGCAGAAGGTTCCGCTTTGGAAGGGAGTATTGTGCAAAAGTATGATTATTATGGGACTCGCTTGAAAGCCGGCCTTTACCGCGCGGTTTTGGAAATGAAAGCGAAGGACGGAACGCCTCATTTTTTGGCAGCGGAGTTTATTATAAAATGAGGAGTCTCGAAATTTGACGAAGCAAAGGGAAACGTTATTTTTAAAGATGACAAATGTAATAAAAAGGCAGGGCGGGAACATCGGAAACGATGTTCCCACTTTTTACATCAGATTTATTTTGCTTTATCCTTTTCCTTCTGTACCTTCCGCGCGGCAAGGCCCATCCATACGGCGCCGCTGTTATGCTCCATGCACGGCCCGTGCGGGTCAGGCCGCGCCGATGGGGGGATCGCTGAACTGCCGGGCCTTTTCGCGCATTTCCGGCGAGAAACCAGACATTTGCCCCAAATCGTCGATTGTGCTTTTCCGCGTCCCGTGTTACAATAAACCTGAAAAGACGCCCACACGATTCTAAATAAGGAGGACCCACTATGAAGCTCAGCTTTTTCGGCGCCGACCAATGCGTTACCGGCAGCTGTCACTGCCTGGAAGTGAACGGAAAGCGCATCCTGGTGGACTGCGGCTTGCAGCAGGGACGGGACGAGGTTTCCAACGCCGAGTTTCCCTTCGCGGCCAATACCATCGACTATGTGCTGGTGACCCACGCCCACATCGACCACTCCGGCCGCATCCCCATGCTGGTGAAGCAGGGCTTCCAGGGCCGCATCCTCACCACCCGGCTGACGGCGGAGCTGCTGGACATCATGCTCCAGGACTCCGCCCACATCCAGGAGTCCGACGCCGAGTGGAAAAACCGCAAGGGCGAGCGCTCCGGCGCGCCCCGTGTGGAGCCGCTGTACACCTTGGAAGACGCCCTGCGGGTGAAGGAATTCCTGACCACCTGTGAGTACGGCCAGGTCATCGACCTGTGCCCGGGCGTGGAGGTGGAATTTGTGGACGCGGGCCACCTGCTGGGCTCGTCCTGCATCGCCATGGAGCTGACAGAGGGGGATGTGAAAAAGCGGATCGTCTTCTCCGGCGACCTGGGCAACATCAAGCAGCCCATCATCCGGGACCCCGTCCACTTCCACGGCGCGGACTACGTGGTCATGGAGTCCACCTACGGCGACCGCAACCACACCGAGGTCTGGAGCTACACCGACGACCTGGCGAAGATCATCGACGAGACCATCGCCAAAGGCGGCAACGTCATCATCCCCTCCTTCGCCGTGGGCCGCACCCAGGAGCTGCTGTACTTCATCCGGGAGATCAAGGACGCGGGGCTGGTGAAGTCCAACCCGGATTTCCCGGTGTACATCGACTCCCCCCTGGCCAAGCGGGCCACCACCATCTTCACCGGAAACCTCCACGGCTATCTGGACGACGACGCCATGAAGCTGGTGAAGGACGGCACCCACATGTTCAACTTCACCAACCTGCGGATGACGGAGACCAGCGAGGAGTCCAAGCTCCTCAACGAGGACCGCACCCCCAAGGTCATCATCTCCGCCTCCGGCATGTGCGACGCGGGCCGCATCCGCCACCACCTGAAGCACAACCTCTGGCGGCCGGAGTGCACCGTGGTGTTCGTGGGCTATCAGGGGGAGGGCACCCTGGGCCGACAGCTCCTGGAGGGGGCCCAGAACGTCAAGCTCTTCGGCGAGGACATCGCCGTTCACGCAAAGATCGTGAATTTCAAGGGCCTTTCCTCCCATGCGGACCGGGACCATCTCATCAGCTGGATCGCGGATTTCCAGAACCCCAGGCCGGAGCATGTCTTCGTGGTCCACGGCGACCGGGAGGTGGCGCCTTTCTTCGCCCAGACGCTGAACAACATGGGATTTGAGGCCCACGCCCCTCAGTATACCGAGGTCTACGACCTGGCGGCCAATAAACAGCTGGCCCCCGGCTATCTGCCGGAGCGCAAAGCCAAGGTGGGCGGCGTGCGGACCAGCTCCGCTTACGAGCGGCTGGTGGCCGTGGGCGAGATGCTCATGGCGTCCATCAAGCGCAGCAAGGGCCGGGACAACAAGTCCCTGGCCCGGTTCGCCGACCAGCTGCGGCAGCTGCTGGAGAAGTGGGAGGCGTAAGGCTTACCGCAGCTCTTTGCACATGGCGTAGGTGGCGCGGAACATGGCTTCCAGTTCCGTGTCCCGCTGTTCCGCCAGCGCGTCCTGGTATTTTGTCAGGGTGTCCCAGGTGTCGGCGGCCAGCTCCTGGCGGAGCCTGCCGCCTAAGCGGTCCAGCAGGGCGTTCAGGGAACGGTATTCCTCGCAGGACAGGATGGCTGTGAAACCGGTGTTCAGGGTGTAGTCGTATAAGACCTGCATCAGTTCAGTCATAGAAATGCCTCCTTACGACCAACTTGGTCATGTCTATAATAAACGACCAATTTGGTCGTGTCAAGGGGTATGGGGATAATTTATGATAAAATTTGCTGAAAGATTACAGGAATTGCGCAAAGAAAGGTCTGTTACCCAGCAGACAATGGCCGATTTTCTGAAAATAAAGCTCCGCTCCTATCAACATTACGAGGGCGGAGACCGCCGGCCTGATTACGAGGGATTGGTGGCCTTGGCGGATTACTTCGACGTGACCACGGATTACCTGTTGGGCCGTTCTGACAGTCGTAGCTGAGGGTTGGAACACCGCTTGGGGGTCCGCCCTGCGGGCGGGGGCCGTGCGAATCGGGATTGGCATAAACCTGCCGGGTTTCATCCGGCTGCGCTGTACGTTGGCGTTCGGTAGGGAGTTTAAGCCGCAAGCTGAGACGTTGGGTGCGGACCTGTGGGATATTGACGCAAGGGTTTCCGCCTCTGGCCCCGCTGCCGCTGCGTGGGCTTTCGAACATCCATAGGGGCCGATGTCCACATCGGCCCGTTTCATCCCGCCTTACCCTGGCGCTGAGGGCCGATGAAGGCATCGGCCCCTACGAAGTTGGCAGACCCCCGTAGGGCGGGCCGTCCCCGGCCCGCCGCATGCACCCAACGCAAAACAACCGCCCACGTAGCGGCAGCGGGGCGGTTGCAAAAGCCCATGCAAGTCTGATCCAATCCCGCACCGTCCCGATTCGCGTGGCAGAAAGGTAACGATGATATCCAACGCCCTTCCCGCGCCCAACGCGAAGACCTGTAAATTTCCAGAGCGGTCTTTTGCCAAATCCGCATCCCCAACTTTTCTCATGTTCCATGAGGAAAGTTGGGACCAAGCGTTTTTTCTCTTGGACCGTGCACGGCCCGTTCTCTTTTTGACGCGTCAAAAAGAGAATGGGGGGTGCAATTCCCCACGTGCCTGTCAGGCACGACATTCCGTCCCCGCCCGCAGGGCGGCCCCCCATCTTCCATACTGTCAGAGTCATCAGACTTAAGACCAAGAGGTACCCTATGGAAAAACTGCACCAAAACCAAATCTACACCGGCACCGTAGAGGGCTACTCCAGCGAGGGCCTGGGCATCGTCCGCCTGGACGGCGCGGTGGTCTTCGTCCCCCAGGCCGTCCGGGGGGAGACCGTGGACTTGAAGATCACCAAGGTGATGAAAACCTGCGCGGCGGGGGAGATCGTGAGGATCCATACCCCCTCGCCCTCCCGCGTCAAGCCCGAGTGCCCGTACTACGGCAAATGCGGCGGCTGTGATTTCCAGCACCTGGACTACGCCGAGGAGCTGTGGGCCAAGCGGCAGCGGGTCCAGGACGCCCTGACCCGCCTGGGCGGCACGGATCTGCGGGTGGAGGAGATCGCCGGTGCCAAAAACCCCGTCCACTACCGCAACAAGAGCCAGTACCCCGTGGGCGCCGACGGCGCCATCGGCTTCTATCAGGCCCGGACCCACCGGGTGGTCCCCATCGCCCGCTGCCTGATCCAGTCGGAGGTCTCCGACAAAACGGCCAAAGCGGTGGGGGAGTGGATGAAGCGCTACAAAATCTCCGCCTATGACGAGACCACGGGCAAGGGCCTCGTCCGCCACATCTATGTCCGGACGAACCAAAAGGGGGAGAGCCTGTGCTGCGTTGTGGCCAACGGCAAGCAGCTCCCCCGGGAGCCGGAGCTGGCGGCCATGGTGCTGGCGGCGGCGCCCAAAACCGTGGGCGTGGTGCTGAACACCAACACCCGCCGGGGCAACGTCATTCTGGGGGATAAGTACCGCGCCATCTGGGGCCAGGACTTTTTGATGGACACCCTCTGCGGCCTGCGGTTCAAGCTGTCCGTCCCCTCGTTCTACCAGGTGAACCGGGACCAGGCGGAGGTGCTCTACGGCAAGGCACTGGAGTTCGCCGCCCTGACGGGGGAGGAGACGGTGCTGGACCTGTACTGCGGCACCGGCACCATCACCCTGTGCCTTGCCGGACAGGCCAAGCGGGCCATCGGCGCGGAGATCGTGGCCCCGGCCATCGCCGACGCCAGGGAAAACGCCGCCCGCAACGGCATTGAAAACGCGGAGTTCTTCTGCGGCGACGCGGCGGACATTGCCGCCAGGCTGGAAGCTGAAGGCCTGCGGCCCGACGTCATCACCGTGGACCCGCCCCGCAAGGGCCTGGCACCGGAGGTCATCGCCTCCGTGGCGGGCATGGCGCCCCGGCGGGTGGTCTACGTCTCCTGCGACCCCGCCACCCTGGGCCGGGACGTCAAGATTTTTGCCGGCTTTGGCTACCGGGCGGTCCGCGCCTGCGCCGTGGATATGTTCCCCGGCACAAGGCATGTGGAGACGGTAGTGTTATTGTCCAAACTTAATGCGAAGCAACATATTGAGATCAACTTGGATATGGACGAGCTGGATTTGACCGATGCGGAGAAGAAAGCCACCTACCAGGAAATCAAGGATTACGTGCTGGAGCATAGCGGCTTGAAAGTCAGCAGTTTGTATATCGCACAGGTGAAACAGCAGTGCGGTATCATCGAGCGTGAGAACTATAATAAGCCGAAGTCTGAGGATGCTAAACAGCCTCAATGCCCGTCGGATAAGGAGAAAGCAATCAAGGAGGCACTCCGGTACTTCGGGATGATTTGAGGAAAACAGACAAAGAAACAATGCGAGCCATGAACAATCGGTATGGTAGATCATACACCCACAAGCTATCACAATGATGGCTTGTGGGTGTCTTTTTGCTTTTAGGTATAGCTTTCCTCCACTTTCTGTGGTAGTTTGTGTTGCTACGGGAGGTGAACACAGTGAGAGCACTGACGAAAGAAGGTTACTGTAATTTCCATTTTGCGCAAAGGCTGACCGAAGAATTAAATATATGTGACGAAGGGCGTTCTGCGCTGACCGATTAGGTCAGGCGGAACGCCCTTTAATTATTCTCTGCGATTAAAACAAGGCCAAGTGTGAAAAATTAGTCGTAAATCAAGGTTTCCTCTACACTTTAGGTGCATAGAAAAAGGAGGAAACTGTTATGAACGAAAACACAGGAAAACTCTATGGATACATCCGTGTATCTACGAAAGAACAGAACGAAGACCGTCAGCGGGTGGCCATGCATGAATTCGGCATTGCGGACCGTGACCTCTACATGGACAAGCAGTCCGGCAAAGATTTTGAGCGCCCCAATTATAAAAAACTCGTCAGAAAACTAAAACCGGGCGACACCCTTGTCATCAAGAGCATCGACCGGCTGGGACGCAACTATGAAGAAATACTGGAGCAGTGGCGCATCATCACCAGAGAAAAGAAAGCAGCCATCGTGGTTCTGGATATGCCGTTGCTGGACACCCGGCAGGGGCGAGATCTCACCGGAACGCTCATCGCGGACATTGTGCTCCAGCTTCTGAGCTATGTAGCGCAGACAGAACGAGAATTCATCCGTCAACGGCAGGCGGAAGGGATCGCCGCCGCAAAAGCCAGAGGCGTTCACATGGGGAGAGCGCCCATGGAAATACCGGAGGATTTCACCCCGGTGTATAACCTATGGAAACGTGGTGAGGTATCTGGCAGGGGTGCAGCCAGAATGCTCGGGGTGGCTCAACATACCTTTACCAAATGGGCCAGCACGCAGGTTTGAAAATTTTGAGCAGAAAAGTACACCTTAATGCTCTCACTGTGGAGACCTTGATTTGCGCCTTGTTGGTGCAATTTCACACTTATCACTATACATAACCCGTCCCCAAAAAGCAATACCCACGCGAGCATTAAGGTGTACCTTTGTGCTCAGTCAAATGTAACTTGCAGGAGCGCAACCGTACCAGTTCGAGATATAGGAGGTTTGCTTTTATGAGTACAACTCAACTGTTGTCGTTGGTGGAATACATATCTTACAAGGTGGGCTGCACCTATATCAGCGATCTGCCCGGGCTGGACGGGCTGGGGAAAATGAAAGCAGTTCATGTCTTGGACGATGTATCAGCGGATGTTTACCCGCTCAAGGAGTGGAACGATGCTCTGCAATACATAGTGCATGGTTCGGCAGAGCTGACGGCGGAAGAGGCTCGCGCAGCGCTGATGCGAAAACTTTGTGACCGGCAGATTGAGTAAAACCTGAAGATAATCTCATTGAGTATTTAACGGAGAACGGGCAATGGACAGTCCATTGCCATGCTCTCTTTTCTGAGAGAGCATGATAAGGATTTGCTCCTCTGCATCGTGATGCGGGAAATTGATATGAGTTCATATAAATATTTTAACAAGGAGGATGATTATGAAGAAAAAAGTATTGTCGATGCTTGTGACATTTGCAATGCTGCTCTCCATGCTTCCGGCCACTGCTTTGGCTGCAGACTTTAATGTCACGGCTGATGGCAATGATCTGGACGGTGCGGACAGTGCTGATTTCTACACCTTTGATGAAGTGTTGTCTCAAGCTACTGTTGGTGACCAAATCATCATCAAGGAGAATGTTACGGCGGATGAGGCTTTTACAGTTACCGATGTCACCATCGACCTCGGTGGCAATAAGCTGACGGTCGGTGCTGGCGGCAATTACTTCAAAGGTAATGTGGTCGTCAAGAACGGCACCATCGACATCACTGATGTGACTGCGAGCGGCGACTGCATCATGGGCATCGGCGATCGCAATGCTGATGCGACTTTGACCCTTGAAGATGTTAACCTGACCGGTTCTGATTATAGCTCCGCATTTGCGGTGCTTATGGTCTATGGCAACGGCACGCTGAACGTCAAGGGTGGCGAGTGGAACCTTTCCGATGACCAGAGCACTGCTGGTGGCGTTATCAAAAATGAGAGCGGCGCTGGCGATTCCGGCAATGTTAATATCACCGGCACCACCATGCAGTTCGCAGATGTCGAGCGCGGTATTGCCGGTGCGACGGTCGTTCTGGATGATGTTGATTTAACTATCACCGGCGGCGACAATGGCATCAACGGCTCCAAGCTGACCGTGAAGGACTCTGATATCACGATCACCGGCGGCGCCGGCCGTGCGTTGACTGTGACTGATTATGATGTTTCTGTCGAGAATTCTACTTTGAATCTCTCGGGCAACGGAGAGGCAGACATTCGCTTCAAGACCGACAATACGCTGACGGTTGATGCCGCTTCTACCCTGAGCGAATGCACCGTGATCGCTGACGGTTCGACAACTACTGCAAAGGTCAATAGCTATGTTGTGACTGGTACCGAGAGCGCTCCTCAGTCTGTCGCTGTTACCGGTGGTGTGACCTCGATCAAGGCGGCACCCAAGGGAACCGTCACTCCTGCCTACACGGAAGAAACTAAGTTCTGGGGCGAGGGTACCGCCAACGCCACTGAGAGCTTTGTAGTTGAGCTGTATGAGGGCAGCACAAAGATTGCATCCTCTTCTCTGATCAACAAGGACAACATTATCAACGGCGACGTCTACGTGACCTGGTCCATCCCCTTCGATGGTGTGGATAGCGACAACTGGGATGTCGAATGGGCTTCCGGTTATCCTAAGTATGATATGAATCCGGATGCGGTCAAGCTGGTTGTAGACGGTACGACCGTTGCCACAAATAATGTTTACTTCAATGCCCCGGACAACTTGAATAAGATCGTAGCTCTGGCTGAAGGCAATACCGGCGGCGTGAAGGCTTATACGACCCTTGCCGACGCCATGGGCAACTTCAATGGCCGCAAGGTCAACGTCCTGCGGGATGTAACTGAGTCCATCGCAGTGATGAACGGCTGCACCCTGACAACCAACGTCATTGGCGGTGTCACGATTACCAGCACCTATGACAAATACGTCTACGCCAATGATCTGAATATCGGCAATGGTGTGACTATGAAGGCTGGCAACTTCTTCTATGAAACCGACGGCGTGAATGCCGTTGAGGGAACTCTGGAAGTTGAAGAAGTCTTCTACCACGGCTACGATGCCAAGACCACCGTTCAGAATGGAGGCAGCATCAAGGTCTCTGGTACCACCATCCTGCGCTACAACGAGAACGAGGCTTCTGGTCTGTACATCTATGGCGACGACGATGAATCCACTGTGGAGTTCGACTGTGCCTACTATATTGGCGCTTACTCCGGCACCTTCTATGCTGAGGACGCCAATGTGGAGTGCGGCTACTTCCTGCTGAAGCCCTCCTATGACACCGAGGAGGAGGATGCGGATACGAAGTATCCTCCCATGGATGTGACGCTGGACAACTCGACCATCACCGTGACCGGCACTAGCGATGGTCAAAACTCTTTCCAGATCGACGATCAGGCGATTCTGACCCTGCAGAATGGCTCTGCAATCAAGGGTGTTCGCGACTTCAATATTCTGACTGGCGCTCAGCCTTCTATTTCTGTTGATGGCACCAGCTCCGTCAGCGCCACAGACGTCAGCATCGCTGATGGTGTGGCAATGGAAGCTACGAAGAACAGCGATGGCACGGTCACCTTTGCCAAAAAGTTGATCGGTGAAGGCACAGAATCTAATCCCTATGTTATCAGCACGCTGGAAGAGTTGAAGAATTTCCGAGACAATGTCAATAACGGGAACAATTATTCCAATAAATACGTTGAACTAAAGGCCAATATTGACCTTGCTGGAGAGGCGTGGACACCTATTGGTACCACGGAAAGCCCGTTCAATGGAAATTTCAATGGCAATAATAATACGATCAGCAATCTGGTCGTTAACGGCGGTTCCAGTAATGATCAGGGCTTCTTTGGTCGCACCAACAATGGCACGATCGGGAACCTGACGATCGATAATGCAAAGGTTTCCGGCCGCTTGAATGTTGGCGTTGTGGCTGGCACTCCCTATACCAGCGAGTACACCAACATCAAAGTGACCGGCCATGTGGAAGTCAACGGCATGGCCTATGTTGGCGGCGTGGGCGGCAAGAACGCTTATGCCAACTGGACGGATATTATTGTAGACGTGGACGATACGTCCTACGTGAAGGCAACCTCTACCGAGAGCGGCACTGCATACCGCACTTATGTCGGTGGCGTAGTTGGCTTTAATGGTGAAGGAAGCCATACATTCAAGAACATCGACTCTAACATTGATGTCATCGGTGATGTCTGCGATGTTGGCGGCGTCTTTGGTATTGCCCACTACGGCAACAAGTTTGAGAATATTGCCTGCTCCGGCAATGTGACCAACACCAGCTCCGACCCGGAGGCCGCTCTGGAAACCGGCCTGATCGCCGGTGTGTGGCATAACGAAGCTGGCTATTCCGTGACCTTCAACGGGTGTTCCGCCGAGGGGGGCACTGTTTCCACCCCCAACGCAGACGTGACCCTTCCCAACAATGGTTTGATCGGTGCAGCCTACGAAACCTCTGACGATACGGACAGCACCAGCGGAACCCTGATCGTGGATAAGGAGAAGAAGTGGCCTCTGGTTGCGGAAGTGAACGGTGTGAAGTACGGCACCCTGTCTGCCGCCATTGCCGCCGCGGAAGCCGGCGATGTTGTCACTCTGCTGAACGATGCGATTGAGGTCGTTGAGATTGAGGATGGTGCGGCGACTATTAACCTGAACAATAACACCCTCACCGGCTCCTTCCTGATCACGAGCGGCGAGTTCGAGATCAAGAACGGCTCCATCGTCAATGAAGATTCCAATGTCAGCGGCGTTGAGATCAATGCCGGTGCCCTGACTCTGACTGACGTGAATGTGACCAGCGCCCGCCACGCTCTGCGTGTGGACGGCGAGGTGGATGTCACTGTGGATGGCGGCGAGTACAAGGTTTCTGAATCTGCGGGGATGACCACCCATGCCGTCAATGTTTCCGATGGCGGCTTTGTGATCATTCAGGCCGGCACTTTCACCGGTCCCAAGGGCCTGACGGTCAACGATAGCGGCTCGGCCGTGCGTGTGCAGGAGAATTCCTCCGTTGTCATCACCGGCGGCACTTTCTCAGGTGGCAAGAACGACACTCTGCTCAGCACGGGAACTCTGACCGTCGCCGGCGGCGGATTCGATCAGGATCCCGAGCAATATCTGGCTGAAGGATATTATTCCTATCAGAGCAGCAATCAGTTGTACTATGTAGGGGCGGATGCTGGTGTTAAGATGGTCGCCAGTGTCAACGGGGTGAAGCATAAAACTCTGGAGGCTGCTGTCAACGCCGCTAAGGACGGTGATACGGTTGTTATCCTGCAGGCTGGCACTTATACTGTCCCCACCGGCAAGGACCTGACTATCACCGGTAGCGTGCCCGGCGTTGTTTTCAACAACATCGGCTCAACGAACATGGGTGGTGCGGATGTCACCTTCAACAATGTAACCTTCGAATACTATCCCAATGCCAATTATACCGGCCTGCAGCACGCCGGTACCATGGTCTACAACTACTGCACCTTCAACGGCCAGGTGTTCCTGTATGGCACCAGCGAAACCTTCAACAACTGTACCTTCAACCAGAACAGCGCTGACGCCTACAACGTCTGGACCTATGGTGCAAAGGCTGTTAAGTTCAACGAGTGTACCTTCAACAGCGTTGGCAGGTCCGTCCTGGTCTACAACGAGGGCGCCGGTGCCACCGACCTGACCGTGACTGACACCGATTTCATTGCAACCTCTGCTGTTAAGGGCAAGGCCGCCATCGAAATTGACACGAGCCTCATGCCTGAGGGCACGAATATCGTCATCGATGCCGATACCATCGCCACTGGCTTTGATCAGGGCTCTGTCAGCGGTAATGAACTGTGGAATGATAAGAAGGATCAGACCAACCTGACGGTCACTGTAGGCGGTGAAAAAGTTTGGCCGAAAGGCAAGGCAGAAATCGATCATGGTTTCCAGACTATTATCGATAACAGTAAGTCTCGTGAGTCCATCACCACGACGCTGAAAAATGTGTATGCCAGCGAATCCCTGGTTCTGAAGATTTACTCCGGTGAGACTCTGCTGGGCACCACTACCCTGCGTGAATACGAGGATGGAGACACCAGTGAGCCTCTGTATCCCGCAACGTACGATGAATGCACCGTGAACAATGTGATCACTGGTGAAGCGTCTGGCTCTTGGGAGACGGCGTGGGTTGTGGACTTGACCCGCAAGAACGTACCCACAAAGATCGAAGTCTATGCGGACGGAGTCTTGACGGATACCTACGTAGACCCCAATGGCTGCTTCCTGAACGATGAGGAAAAGGCGGAGTACATCGAACTGTTTGATTTGACTTTCACCGTTACCTTTGATACCGACGGTGGATCTTCCGTTGATGCGCAGGAAGTCGTAAGCGGAAAGCCGGCTACCAGACCTGCTACCGCTCCCACTAAGAGTGGCTATACCTTTGTGAATTGGTACAGTGACGAGGCCCTGACCACCGTATTCGACTTCTCTGCACCCATCACTAAGGACACTACGGTCTACGCCAAGTGGAGCAGAAACAGCTCCGGTGGCGGCGGTGGCGGTGGTTCTACCAGATACACCATTACTGTTGAGGACACCGAGAATGGTGACATCACCGTGTCTCCCTCCCGTGCATCCTCTGGTTCTACCGTGACCATCACTGTCGATCCTGACAGCGGCTACGAACTGGATGAGCTGACCGTTCTGGATAAGAACGGCAAGGAAATCAAGCTGACCCGCAAGTCCGACAGCAAGTACACCTTCAAGATGCCTTCCGGCAAGGTCACCATTGAGGCTACCTTCGCTGAGATCGAGGCGTTTGAGAATCCCTTTACCGATGTGGCTGAGGGTGCCTACTATTACGACGCAGTGCTGTGGGCAGCTGAAAATGGTATCACCGGCGGCACTTCCGCCACTACCTTCAGTCCCGCTGTGACCTGCACCCGCGCCCAGACCGTGACCTTCCTGTGGCGCGCTGCTGGCAGCCCTGAGCCCGAGACCACGGTTTGTCCCTTCACCGACGTCACCCCCGACAAGTATTATTACGATGCTGTCCTGTGGGCAGTCGAGAACGGCATTACTTCTGGTACCTCTGCCACAACCTTTAGCCCCAACGCAACCGTGACCCGCGCACAGAACGTCACTTTCCTGTGGCGCTGGGCTGAGTCTTCTGCCGTTGAGGCTGTGAACCCCTTCACTGACGTCGCCGCTGATATGTATTATCACGACGCAGTGCTGTGGGCAGCCGATGAGGGTATTACCGCTGGTACCAGTGCAACTACCTTCAGTCCCGATGATCCCTGCCTGCGTAGCCAGATCGTGACCTTCCTGTATCGTTACTTGGTCAAGTAACGCGAGGGGACAACTTAATTAACAATGGAAGACGGGGGCTTCGGCCCCCTTCTTCTCCAAGTTCTCTGCGAAAAAGGGGAGAATTTGGAGAAGAAACTCAGACATTAGAAAAAACGCCAGGCAGAAAGGATGTGTGCGGCGTGGATCAGAAAGTGATTGATATGCGAAAGATCCTGCAAAATAAATATTTTGCCGAGGACGATCTGCCACGAACAGGCAGTATCCACCCGGAATTTAGCCATACCATGACGGTCTGCGTCGATGCCTTTGAATGTGGTTTGGCTCAAGGCTGGATTCACAATTATTATTTTGAAAGCAAAACGGAATTTTCAAGTCTCGACCAGATGCTGCTTGGAATCGACGATATTTTGGATCGTGCGGGAGAGTGCCAGCGTGATACCCGGTTGAGAACTACATTCAAAAAAGAGCCGACAGTGAAGCACACATCCATGGGTGATGAACAATTTGCAGATTATCTGACAAGCAGTATGGCAGAGCGGATGCCTCCGGCATTTAATCCGGATACTCTCCGCGTAAAAGAAGGAAAGCTGGCCAGCTATTTTATCAGAGTCCTGACTCGGTAGCACAGCAGTATGCAGGGTGTGATCAACCGCGCTGGCAAGGACGGTGTTTGTGTATTCAGAAGCGAGATGGAATTGCTGCGGCTTATTCGGGACGATTTGGCGGCAGAGCGCTCCTGGGATAAACAGAGAGCAGGGAAGTAGAGAAAACGCCGTTAGCCGACGAACAGCTTAGAGAATACACAGTAACCAGTCGAAAAACTAAGTTTATGATTGTGAGATTTTCTGACCCCTAAAAGCATTGACTGTGACATTGTTTTTTGAAATTCAAATATAAGTTGTAAACTCAGTTCATGCAAAACCGGGCAGTACGGATTCGTTTCCGTACTGCCCGGTTTTTGTTTATTCCTTATCTGTGGTGGCTTCATTCAGAATACCATAAACCTCCGCCAACGCATGAACATACCTGGGAAACTGCGTTCGCAGCTCGGTATCATCATCCGGCGGCAGGATCGGTCTCCGCATCAGCCGGTGGACAATCTTCCAAAGCTGAAGTTTACTGCCCGGATAGGCCTTCTCCAGTTTCTTGATGGCACGGTCCTTTGCCTTTTCCACAGCAGGCTCTTTCATCATGTGGTACATACCGATTTCTTTCAGCGGAGTCTTTTTGAAACCGAACACGCCGTAAAATTTGCCGAGGATATCCCTGTCCTTCTTCGGCAGGGCATCAAACATCTCACGGAACAGCTCGACGCTGAGCTTTCGATACACGATCTGTTCCGCCGGAGCAGAGAGCTTCCCAGGCATCAGCAGCTCAAAGGGATCGCCGTCATAGTCCTCCGGAACAAGATCGTACACTCCAAGAAAATGGGTGTTGTAGCGAATATGACGAGTGACCTCTGTACTGTCGATATTCATCTCTTTTGCAATTTCGTCGATGCTGTGCCAATCCGAATGGTACATCTTTTGTGCCTTCCGAACGGCTTCCATATCGCCTTTGCTCAGAGCCAGATTGCCGATGCTCCGCTCCAGCCAGCGTGTCATCCGCCCTTTCAAGTGGGGATACAAATAGGTGGTCAGCAAGGCCCGGCTTTCATCATATTCTCTGCTTTGGATTCTGGTCAGAAACTCCAGCGCACCCTCACCGCAAAGGTCATCCAGGATCGTCTTGGTATAGCTGGAAAAGTCCTCCGGACGATTCCTGTCCATGTGCAGGCAGTTGAACTCTTTGGCCGCTTCCTTGGCAATGCTCCGAATCAGACCAAGGTTCCTGCGGTACAGCTTGTCCAGAGCAGTCTCATCCCCGTCGTAATACTGACGGATCAGTTTCTCGTTGGTCATGGAGTCTCACCTGCCTTTGGCTTCGGTGGACGGCCCCTGGGTTTGGAGACTCTGGTAATCTGGCAACGTTTATAGATTCGCTCTGTGGTTATCTTCTCTGTAAAATCCTCAACAGAAACATTGGGATCACGCAGAGCATCGTAAAGCAGATCACGCACATAGTCCTTGGCTCTTCTGGCATCTTCCTGGGAGATGGCGCCTCTCTGCATATCCTTCGTGATGCGGGAAAAGGCGGTCAGCTTGGCCTTGACCTTCGGAATGTCTCTGGCGAGTTCCTTCTGCACTTCCACCGTGCCGAACTGTCGGCAGGTGTAGCCGGGGGCGTGAGGACAGGCGCCTTCGCAGTACAAGGCGTGAACGCCACTCTTGAGCATAAAATATTTTCCACAGATGATGCAGCGGCGAATGTTATGGCCGCTGTTCAGGGCCAGCATATAATCCGCTTTCATCAGCGCCTGCAAGCTGTCGGTCACGTGCCCCTGACAGATGGCGGCGGAACCATCCGGCAGCTCCCGCGGCACATAGGAGAGCATATACTCATCGTGCCTCGTGTAACAGTCCCCGCGGCTGGTGATTGGATTGATGATCAGCTTCTCTGCGATGCGGTCATCATTATAGAAACCGTAGAGAGCCTCCGCATAGCTTTCCGGCCCGTTGGTTTTCAATTTGGAGATAGCGAACTTGATAAAATTCCGGATCGTGCCGTTAAACGCACGGATGTCGTGGAGGTACATATCATAGCGGTCGATATGCTTTTTGTATGTATCCCAGGTTCCCTCTGTCTCACCAAGGATGCGGAACATCTCGTAATAAAATGACTCGTCCATTTCCGAGTCGGCCTCACTGGGGCGAAACAGGTCCAGCGGTCTCCATAGGCCATCCTCTTCTGGTGCGGAGTCTGCCTCATTAAGTGCAAAGAATTTCTCCGCAGCGGCTCGGAGCCGTTCTATCTGTTCATCCTCCGGCGGGTCATGTTTCTCCGAAGGAAATAAACTGAATTGTCCTGTGACTTCACGGATCACAGAAAAGAAAGCATCATCGCTCTCGTCCAACAGTAAGCGGAACACCGTATACCGGCGCAGCTCCTGGCAGAGCGCGTCCATCTCGTCATTTAGCTTCCACCAAACCTCGGTGTCCTTATTGTGCTCATAGGCCGTCGTAAAGGTGCGGATGCGCTTCATCCGTTCATGCATGGGATGATAGTCATCGGGCGACAGATTCAGCAGATCCTCTGTCAGCCTTCCTGCATCAAACTGCTGACCGTTCAGCTCCAGGGTGCTGCCGTAGGTATAAAATATAATGTTGCCTTCCATTTCCATAAGCACCCTCCTCTGCAATAATTTGTCCTACCTGACTTTTAATCTGTCCATGCTTTTTATAAGAATATCATGTTTTCCTCCACAATACAAGCAGAGGGGTGAGGCGCACAGCTTCACCTCTACTTTTTTATTCAGAGGTGCTATATGAAACAAGAAAAACGACTGCAAACCATCGACGGCGAGAGCCTGATGAGCCTTCCACTCACGCCGCTCAACTTCGTGGTGGACACGCTGCTGTCTCAGGGACTGCACATCCTTGCTGGCTCCCCCAAGGTGGGCAAGTCCTGGCTGGCGCTGTGGCTCTCCGTCATGGTGGCAAAGGGAGAACCCGTCTGGGGGATGCCCGTCAAGCAGGGCACAACCCTCTACCTCTGTCTGGAAGACTCTACACTCCGCATCCAGAACCGGCTGTTCGAGATCACGGAGGATGCTCCCGCCAATGTCCACTTCTCTACCGGCAGTGACATTCTGGGCAAGGGGCTGGAGGAACAGCTCTGCACTTTCCTCACCGAACATCCAGACACGGTGCTGGTCATCATCGACACGTTGCAGATGATCCGCGGCACCAACTACGACAACACCTACGCCAACGACTACCGCGACCTCTCTGCTCTGAAACGAATCGCAGACACTCACGGTATCGCCATCCTGCTCATCCACCATCTGCGCAAAGAAACAGCCGACGATGTGTTCAGCCGCATCTCCGGTACGACAGCCATCAGCGGAGCGGTGGATTCCAGCTTCACGCTGGTGGAGGAACGGCGCGGCAGTGGCAAGGCGAAGCTCTTCTGCATCGGTCGCGACATCGAGTACCGGGAGTTGACGCTGGAACGCAACGGTGAAAATGTGTGGGAGATGGTAACAGACAGCAGAACACAGCCGGAGCTGCTGGGTGACCGCATCGTCTATCTGGTCTCTGAACTGATGCGCGGCCGCACAGAATTTATCGGCACTCCCACGGAGCTGTCTGAGAAGATTGACCCTGCCGGTACAGAGCGCATCACGCCCAAGAAAGTGTCTCGCCTGATCCTGCAAAACCTTGACGCGCTAAGCAAAATCGGCATTTCCGGTGTGGTGCGCCGCAGCAACGGAAAGCGGCTCATCGAGCTGCGCCGTGCCGAAAGTGACGATGCCCGGGGTGTCCCGGCGGTCGACCCTGTTGACCCTGTCGGGGCGCAGTGCGGCGATTTGCGGGAGGTTTCCAGCCATGGCGAGTAAACTCCCGCTGGAAAAAAGAAACGCCGTTTTGGGCCGCTTGTGGCCGAAATTGAAAATGCAGGAGTTCGGCGGGAGAAATCACCTCCTTGGAGGTGGCCAGCATCGCGTTTGTCTGGTCTGCGGCAGCGCCGCTGTCCCGCCTTCCGCCTGTTTGCGGGGCGCTGCCCCACACCCCATTTTTACGAAAGATTGGAGGAAACAACATGAAAAAGGATATTAAATTCAGCACCCGAATGGCATCCGAAGACCGGGAGGCCATTAAGGAACTGGCGAAGCAGTCCGGTATGTCCATGAGCGATTATGTGACCGCCTGTTGTCTGGGAAAGCAAGTCGTGGTTATCGACGGACTGAAAGATGTGCTGAAGGAGCTGAAATCCATTGGCAGAAATCTGAATCAGCTCGTCACCCTGGCGCACATGGGACGAGTGACTGTGATCGATCTGGAGAGTGTGCGTCAGGCGCTCTCTGAACTCAGCGAAGCTATCCGGTCGATCCTGGAACGAAAGCGGTGGTGACTATGGCGATCATCAGCTTCACCAACTACAAGCGGGGACAGACCACCGGATGCATGGGCGCCGTGATGCGCTACACCATGCAGGACAAGAAAACAGAGTTCGATGGTCAGCGGTTGGTCACAGGCATCAACTGCCAGCCGGAATCTGTCTACGCTGACTTCATGACCACCAAGCGGCTCTATCACAAAACGGACGGTGTGCTGTTCTACCACATGGTGCAGAGCTTCCCGAAAGGCGAAGCGGTCGGCCCGGTCACCGCGCACGCGGCGGCGCTGAAGCTGGCCGAGTACTACGAGGGTTACGAAGTTCTGGTCTGTACCCACACAGACCGGGAGCACATCCATTCGCACCTGCTCATCAACTCGGTCAACTTCGATACCGGACGAAAACTGCACATCGCCAAAGAGCAGCTACAGGAACTGCGGCAGCGCAACGACCAGGTCTGCATGGATTTTTCGCTCCCTGTGTTTCAACCCAGGGAGCAGAAGCAGAAAACGAAGACCATGACCATCGGGGAATATCACACAGCAGCCCGTGGTCAGAGCAAGAAACTGCAGCTCATGAACATCATCAACGATTGTATGCGCCACGCCTCCAACCGCGAGGAGTTCATTGCGCTGATGGAGAGCGAGGGCTACAAGGTGCGCTGGGAGGAGTCCCGGCGGAACATCACCTACACCACACCCAGCGGCTGGCAGTGCCGTGACCGCCTGCTGTTCGGTGACAAATATCTGAAGGAGAATATGGAATATGAATTCAGGATCAGAGAAGAAATTATCGATGGACCAGCTCATGGAACGGAATCGTCCCACGCCCACACCGCAGGAGCAGAGTGCGCCGATCACACCCATCGTCATCCAGTGTCCGCTGCCGGAGGCGCTGACGATACTGACACAGAAGACAGAATCCATCGGTCGGGAAGCGCGTGGGATGCGGGAGTATCTTCCGAACCTGAGATCCCACACAGACCTGACAGCGGTGCAGAACTCCATGACAGAGATGCAGAAATCGTTGACGGAGATGACCGCTCTGCTGGAACAGGCTGGGAAGAAGAAAGAAAAGCGTACCTGCAAATGGCTGGACTGGCTTCCGGACTTCGACCTAATCGTGGTGACCAAGTGGATCGTGCTGGTGCTGCTCATCGTGGCAGCACTGCTGGGGATGGGGTACGGTACAGCGACAGTGGTCAGCAACATCCGCAACCTGTTTCTCTAAAGACACTCCACGCTGGACTGTATGGTCTGGCGGCGACTGGAGCGTTGTTGGATGATGGTGACGAAGATGCCGAGGAACGGTATCGCCGCATCCAGGCGGAGCAGGAAGCCAAAAACATCGGCGCAGTCATCGGCCTGGCGGCTGGCGTGACCATGGTACTCACGCAAGACAAGTCATCAGTCGAGGAACAGCAGCGGGCCGAAGAACAGCAGGCAGAACAAACACAGCGGCAGACCATGATGTGACGGTCTGCTATTTTTGTTGCCCGATACGATTCGGGAGAAAGGATTTTTTATGAAAAATGAATTTGAACTGTATGCAGAAACCGAAGTTGGCAATGTGCGCTTGTTGTACCGGTCACTGAAAATCATCCGCAAGTACATTAAACGCAGCAGTAAAAAACAGGAGGTACACCATTATAGATAATCGAAAGAAAGATGAATGGAGCGGCTTTGCCGATTTACTTGCGAACTTAATAGAGAAGTATGCGGCGGTTCTGGATATCGAAAATCTTCCAGAACCGCCGATTTGTTTGGACGATGCCCAAAAAGAGATTAAAAATAAGTCCAAACTTTTCGAGAACAGCGTTGATAAAACGGAGATCGCGTGATATAATCATCGTGTGATGTTCGTCCAAACCTACTCTGAAAATCATTTCGGAGTAGGGGTTACATAAGGCACTACGACCTGTAGAACAAATTACGGATAAGGATGATGATATGAAAAAAGACAAAATAAAAGTATATACTTATACAAGAGTCTCCACTACGATACAGGTGGATGGATACTCTCTGGATGCGCAGAAAGCCAGAATGAAAGCATTTGCCGAGTACAATGACTATGAGATCGTTGGGGAATATGAGGACGCTGGCAAATCCGGTAAGTCCATTGAGGGCAGAGCACAGTTCAGTCAGATGATGGAGGATATCAGATCCGGTAAGGATGGCGTCTCCTATGTGCTGGTGTTCAAGCTCTCCCGCTTCGGCAGAAACGCGGCGGATGTGCTGTCCACCTTACAGGTCATGCAGGACTTCGGTGTCAATCTGATCTGCGTTGAGGATGGCATTGATTCCTCCAAGGATGCAGGCAAACTGATGATCTCCGTCCTGTCAGCGGTCGCAGAGATCGAACGTGAGAACATCCGTGTGCAGACCATGGAGGGCAGGATACAGAAAGCCCGCGAGGGCAAATGGAACGGCGGATTTGCTCCCTATGGTTATACGCTGGAAAAGGGCCAACTGTTTATCAACGAGGAAGAAGCCGAAGCGATCCGTGTGATCTTCGACCAGTATGTGCATACCGACATGGGTGCAAACGGTCTTGCCAGATACCTTGCTAACCACGGCATTTACAAAATCCAACGCCAGAATGGTAAGAGGCCGCTGTTTGACGCTGCCCTCATCCGCAGAATACTGAAAAACCCCGTATACTGCGGCAAAATCGCCTACGGCAGGCGCAGGACAGAAAAAGTGCATGGTACAAGAAACGATTACCGGCTTGTAGAGCAAGACGATTACCTGCTGGTGGATGGTCAGCATGAAGCCATTGTATCCGAAGATCTGTGGCATGACGCACAGGTGAAGCTGCTGGCACAGGCAAAAAAATACGAGCATGTCAACCGTGGAAAAGATACAAAAATCCATCTGCTCTCCGGAATCGTAAAGTGTCCGATCTGCGGAGCAGGCATGTATGGCAATAAGAGTGTCAAGCACAAGGCAGACGGTACGAAGTACAAGGATTTCTTCTACTATGGCTGCAAGCACCGCACCATGACCCGTGGTCATAAATGCAATTACAAAAAGCAGATCAATGAAGAACTTCTGGATACCGCTGTGGCAGAGGTTATCACCAAGCTGGTCAGCAATCCGAAGTTCGCCGCGCTGATGCAGCAGAAGATCAGCATGAAGGTGGACACCTCCGCTATCGAGCAGGAGATCGCCAACTACGAGAAACAGCTCCGTCAGAGCTACTCCATCAAGTCTAAGCTGATAGATGAGATCGACTCGCTTGACCCGGACGATAAACACTACCTCAAACGCAAATCAGACCTTGATGATCGTCTCTACAAGATGTATGATAAGATCGAGGATGCGGAGTCTCTCCTGATCGAAGCCAGAGCAAAGAAAACAGCCATTGAAGCGGAGAAGCTGACGGCTGACAATATCTATAAGGTGCTGATTTACTTCGATAGGCTATACTCTGTCATGGACGAACTGGAAAGGCGACATATTATGGAGTCGCTGATTTCCGAAATTCGTATCTTCGAGGAACGGCAGCCAAACGGTCAGTGGCTGAAGTCCATGAAACTCAAACTTCCTACCATAGAGGAAGATATGGAAATCGGTTTGGACAGCGATACACATACTGAGACCGTCGTCAGTCTCCTGCCGGAGGAGCCCTGCTGAACCGCTCAGGCGGCCGCCCATCGGGCGGCCGCTTTTTCCGTTCTGCTTTCCCACCCGCCGCCATACAATGGAGCATTCCATCAGGGAGGTGCCCTATGAAGAGAAAATGGCTGCTGGGCATGTGTCTGCTGCTGCTGACGGGCTGCGGCGCTGCGGCACGGTCTCCGCGGACCTATTGGACGGAGGAATACGGGGGCTGTCAGGTGTCCCTGCGGGACAGCGGGACGGCGGGCGCCCTGGACGTGGTGCTGTGCCCCGGCGGCCGGGAGGAGCGCGTGCTCCGGACACTGGCCGACGTCCGGGCGGAGGACATCTTCACCGAGCCCTTTACCGATGTCATGGGCTGGGACGGCTTCCGCCTGACGGCCCGCCAGGGGCTGGCGGTGGAGGATCCGGCGGAGGACTGGAGCCTGCGCGCCTACTATGCCGTGGAGGACGGCGCCGCCCGGGAGATCGCCCGGAGCTTCGGCTGGGGCCCGCCCCAGGATTGGTCCGTGGATCTGGACGGGGCGGGGGAGGCGGAGCTGGTGAGCAATGTCACCTACGGCGGCGACGGCCGCCGGAGCGTCTACGTCTACCAGCGCCGGGGGGACGAGGTCTGGCTGGGGCGCCACAGCCAGGAGGGCCTGCCGGGCATCGACGACCGGGGGGCCGTCTCCCTTGACGCGGTCTACGACCCGGAGCGGCAGGTGTTTCAGCTCCGCTACGCCGTCAAAGGCCGGGAGGGCTATGCCCTGCTGGAGACATCCGGGCTGGAGCGGCTGGAATTTGCCCCCTACGCGCCGGAGGGGTGAATTTCCCGGAAAAACAGTTGTAAAACCCGAAGAAAAGGTGTATGATAGCTTCATGACCGCGAAAACGATGAAAAAACAGGAGGGATCACCATGAGCAAAACCGCAAGCATGGTCATGAAAATCATCGGCGCCAGCCTGGCCTTCGCCGCGTTTGTCTGCCTGTTGATCGGCGGGTGGCACGACCTGAGCGTCGGCTGCTGCGGCATGAAGAAGCGCCTGTGCAAGAAATTCGGCTCTGAATTCGACGACTACGCCGACGAGGAGCTGTACGACTGATGGGAGGTCAAAGACCGGCTGACGGATCGTCAGCCGGTCTTTTTGCAATTTGCGCGGGCGGCGTCCTTTCGCCATAAAAAAAGCCGGGCCTTTCGCCCGGTCACGCCAAAAAATCCCTTGACATCAAAGAGATGCCATGGTAAAATGAATCGCTTATATGATGAGGTGGGATAGAACCCCATCTTTATTACCTACGGTTAGGATAGCACATTTCCCATGGCAATGCAAGGGCGGGAAGAAAGATTTTTAACAACGCTTCCGCGCGTATCGCTTTTTCGCCCCTTTTTCAACAAACAACTTGCCCCCGCCGCCGGACAGGGCGGAGCGGGCAGAAGAAAGGTGAATGAGAAGATGGCCAAAGACAGACTTTACGGAAAAACCCTTCGTAAGAACTTTGCCCGGTATGAGGAAGTCGTCCCCATGCCGAATCTTCTGGAGATCCAGAAGACGTCTTACCAGGAGTTTTTGGACACCGGCCTGCGGGAGGTCTTCAACGACGTGGGCGCGATCACGGACTACCAGGGCAACTTGGAGCTGACCTTCATCGACTATAAGATGGACGAGGCCCCCAAGTACGACGTGGAGGAGTGCAAGGCCCGGGACGCCACCTACGCCGCGCCGCTGAAGGTCAAGGTCCGCCTGCGCAACAAGGAGACCGAGGAGATCAAGGAGCAGGAGATCTTCATGGGCGACTTCCCCCTGATGACCCACTCCGGCACCTTCGTCATCAACGGCGCGGAGCGCGTGGTGGTCTCCCAGATCGTCCGCTCTCCCGGCGTGTACTACGGCAAGGAGACGGACATCAAGACCGACCTGCCCATCCTGACCTCCACCGTCATCCCCTACCGGGGCGCCTGGCTGGAGTATGAGACCGACGCCAACGAGGTCTTCTGGGTCCGCATCGACAAGAACCGCAAAATCCCCATCACCTGCCTGATCCGCGCCCTGGGCCTGCGGACTGACGCGGAGATCCTGGACCGCTTCGGCGATGATCCCCGGATCGCCGTCACCCTGGAGAAGGACCCCTGCAAGAACTATGAGGACGCCATGCTGGAGATCTACCGCAAGCTGCGTCCCGGCGAGCCCCCCACGGTGGAGGCCGCGGAGACCCTGATCAACAACCTGTTCTTCGACGCCCGGCGCTACGATCTGTCCGTCGTGGGCCGCTACAAGTTCAATAAAAAGCTGTCTCTGTGGCAGCGGGTCACCGGCTATAAGCTGGTCTACCCCGCGGCGGACCCCGCCACCGGCGAGATCCTGTTTGACGCGGGTCACCTGCTGAGCAAGGAGGACGCCCGGATGCTGGACGCCGTGGGTGTGGGCGAGGTCACCATCGACGTGGAGGGCGAGCCCCTGCGGGTCTTCTCCAACAAGATGTGCGATCTGGGGCACTATGTGGACTTCGATCCCCTGGAGAAGTGCGGCATCAAGGAGCGGGTCCGCTATGAGGTGCTGCAGGAGCTGCTGGGCCAGTATTCCGGCGAGGAGCTGATCGACCAGATCAAGCTGCACAAGGACGCCCTGGTGCCCAAGCACATCATCATCGACGACATCCTGACCTCCATCAACTATATGAACGGCCTGGCCCGGGGCATCTCCTCCAAGGACGATATCGACCATCTGGGCAACCGCCGCCTGCGCTGCGTGGGCGAGCTGCTGCAAAACCAGTTCCGCATCGGCTTTTCCCGCATGGAGCGGGTCATCCGGGAGCGCATGACCATCCAGGACCTGGACATCGTGACGCCCCAGAGCCTCATCAACATTCGGCCCGTCACCGCCGCCATCAAGGAATTCTTCGGCTCCAGCCCCCTGAGCCAGTTCATGGACCAGACCAACCCCCTGGCCGAGCTGACCCACAAGCGCCGCCTGTCCGCCCTGGGCCCCGGCGGCCTGAGCCGTGAGCGCGCCAACATGGAGGTCCGGGACGTGCACTACAGCCACTATGGCCGCATGTGCCCCATCGAGACCCCTGAGGGCCCCAACATCGGCCTGATCTCCTATCTGGCCACCTATGCCCGCATCAATGAGTACGGCTTCATCGAGGCCCCCTACCGCGCGGTGGACAAGGCCACCGGCAAGGTGGCGGACACCATCACCTACATGACCGCCGACGAGGAGGACAACTACATCGTCGGCCAGGCCGTGGAGCCGGTGGACGAGAACGGCTGCCTCATCAACGCCCGTATCACCGCCCGCCATCGCGACGAGATCGTGGAGGTGGACCGGGAGCGGGTGGACTATATCGACGTCTCCCCCCGGATGATGGTCTCCATCGCCACCGCCATGATCCCCTTCCTGCCCAACGACGACGCCAACCGCGCCCTGATGGGCGCCAACATGCAGCGGCAGGCCGTGCCTCTGCTGCGGCCCCACGCGCCCATCGTCGGCACCGGCATGGAGCATAAGATCTGCATTGACTCCGAGATCGTGGTTCTGGCCGAGGGCGACGGCGTGGTCACCTCCGTGGACGCCCGCCACGTCACCGTCAAGTACGACAGCGGCGAGACCAAGGATTACAAGCTGACCAAGTTCCTGCGCTCCAACCACACCACCTGCATCAACCAGCGCCCCATCGTGGACGTGGGCGAGCGGGTCCACGGCGGCGCGGACCCCACCGTCCTGGCGGACGGCCCCGCCACCGAGCAGGGCGAGATCGCCCTGGGCCAGAACATCCTGGTTGGCTTCATGACCTGGGAGGGCTATAACTACGAGGACGCCGTGCTGCTGAACGAGCGCCTGGTGCGGGAGGACCTGTACACCTCCATCCACATCGAGGAGTTCGAGATCGACGCCCGGGACACCAAGCTGGGCCCCGAGGAGATCACCCGGGACATCCCCAACGTGGGCGAGGACGCCCTGAAGGACCTGGACGAGAACGGCATCATCCGCGTGGGCGCGGAGGTCAAGTCCGGCGACATCCTGGTGGGCAAGGTCACCCCCAAGGGCGAGACCGACCTCACCGCCGAGGAGCGCCTGCTGCGGGCCATCTTCGGCGAAAAGGCCCGGGAAGTCCGGGACACCTCTTTGAAGGTCCCCCACGGCGAGAGCGGCATCGTGCTGGACACCAAGGTCTTCACCCGGGAGAACGGCGACGAGCTGGGCCCCGGCGTGAACATGGTGGTCCGGGTGTATATCGCCCAGCGCCGCAAGATCCAGGTGGGCGACAAGATGGCCGGCCGCCACGGCAACAAGGGCGTCGTTTCCCGGGTCCTGCCCCAGGAGGATATGCCCTTCCTGCCCGACGGCACCCCGCTGGACATCGTGCTGAACCCCCTGGGCGTGCCCTCCCGTATGAACATCGGCCAGGTGCTGGAGGTCCATCTGGGCTACGCCGCCCAGAAGCTGGGCATCAAGGTGGCCACCCCCATTTTCGACGGCGCCACCTACGGCGACATCCAGGACCTGCTGAAAGAGGCCGGCCTGGACCCCGAGGGCAAGAGCGTGCTGTACGACGGCCGCACCGGCGAGCCCTTTGACAACAAGGTCACCGTGGGCTATGTGTACTTCCTGAAGCTGCACCACCTGGTGGACGATAAGATCCACGCCCGCTCCACCGGCCCCTACTCCCTGGTCACCCAGCAGCCCCTGGGCGGCAAGGCCCAGTTCGGCGGCCAGCGCTTCGGCGAAATGGAGGTCTGGGCCCTGGAGGCCTACGGCGCGGCTTACACTCTGCAGGAGATCCTGACCGTCAAGTCCGACGATGTGACGGGCCGTGTCCGCACCTACGAGGCCATCGTCAAGGGCCACAACGTGCCCCAGCCCGGCGTGCCGGAGTCCTTCAAGGTCCTGGTGAAGGAGCTGCAGTCCCTGTGCCTGGATATCCAGGTGCTGGACGCCGACGGCAACACCATCGAGCTGAAGGAGGACGAGGACGCCATGGATACCTTCAACCTGGCCCGGATGGATGCCGATGACGACCGCCACCGCGCCTTTGCCGAGGACGCCGACTTCCAGGAGTCCGGCTTCGATATCGAGGACGCCCCGGAGGACGCCGGCGCGGACATCGATGTTGACTTCGATGACGAATGATCCAGAACACGCCCCATTCGTCACGCTAATATTTCTGGATCATTGAAGGAGGATATCGAAACATGATCGATAACAATACCGGCAACAACATTGCCTTTGACGCTATCAAAATCGGCATGGCTTCCCCGGAGCAGATCCTCGCCTGGTCCTACGGCGAGGTGAAAAAGCCCGAGACCATCAACTACCGCACCCTGAAGCCCGAGCGGGACGGATTGTTCTGCGAGCGCATCTTCGGGCCCACCAAGGACTGGGAGTGCCACTGCGGCAAGTACAAGAAGATCCGCTATAAGGGCAAGATCTGCGACCGCTGCGGCGTGGAGGTCACCCGGGCCAAGGTCCGCCGGGAGCGCATGGGCCACATCGAGCTGGCCACTCCCGTCTCCCACATCTGGTATTTCAAGGGCATCCCCTCCCGGATGGGCCTGCTGCTGGACATCAGTCCCCGCATCCTGGAAAAGGTGCTGTACTTTGCCAACTATATCGTCACCGACCCCGGCGAGACCCCGCTGACCAAAAACCAGATCCTCTCCGAAAAGGAGTACCGCGACTACCGCGAGAAGTATGAGGACGACTTCCAGGCCGGCATGGGCGCCGAGGCTGTGAAGAAGCTGCTGCAGGACGTGGACCTGGAGGCCCTGTCTGAGCAGCTGCACAAGGAGCTGAAGGAGTCCTCCGGCCAGAAGAAGGCCCGCATCGTCAAGCGGCTGGAGGTGGTGGACGCCTTCCGCCTCTCCGGCAACAAGCCCGAGTGGATGGTCATTGACGTCCTGCCCGTCATCCCCCCCGAGCTGCGCCCCATGGTGCAGTTGGACGGCGGCCGGTTCGCCACGTCCGACCTGAACGACCTGTACCGCCGGGTCATCAACCGCAACAACCGCCTCAAGCGCCTGATCCAGCTCAACGCCCCGGACATCATCGTCCGCAATGAGAAGCGGATGCTGCAGGAGGCCGTGGACGCCCTGATCGACAACGGCCGCCGTGGCCGGGCCGTCACCGGCGCCAACAACCGGGCGCTGAAGTCCCTCAGCGACCTGCTGAAGGGCAAGCAGGGCCGTTTCCGCCAGAACCTGCTGGGCAAACGCGTGGACTACTCCGGCCGCTCCGTTATCGTGGTCGGCCCCGAGCTGAAGATCTACCAGTGCGGCGTGCCCAAGGAGATGGCCGTGGAGCTGTTCCGCCCCTTCATCATGAAGAAGCTGGTGGAGGACGGCACCGCCAACAACATCAAGTCCGCCAAGAAGATGGTGGATAAGGGCGTCACCGAGGTGTGGGATGCCCTGGACGTCATCATCAAGGACCACCCCGTCATGCTCAACCGCGCCCCGACCCTGCACCGCCTGGGCATCCAGGCCTTCGAGCCGGTGCTGGTGGACGGCCGCGCCCTGAAGCTGCACCCCCTGAACTGCACCGCCTTCAACGCCGACTTCGACGGCGACCAGATGGCCATTCACGTGCCCCTGAGCGCCGAGGCTCAGGCCGAGGCCCGGATCCTGATGCTCTCCGCCAACAACCTGCTCCGTCCCCAGGACGGCGGCCCCGTCACCGTCCCCACCCAGGACATGGTGCTGGGCTCCTACTACCTGACCATGGACCGCATGGGCAAGGCGGAGAAGGGCGCCGAGACCATCTGGTGCGAAGACCCCGGCGACACGAACCTGCCCGCTCAGTCCATCGTGGACGCCGATGAGTTCGTGGCCGCCAACGCCGCCCTGTCCAAGGACCAGAAGAAGGCTTCTTACAGGCCCCTGCACTTCTACGCCAACGAGGACGAGGCCCTGATGGCCTATAACGAGCGCGCCATCGGCCCCCACTGCCCCCTCCTGGTGCGCCGCCGCCTGACGGTGGACGGCACGGACTACACCCGCGTGGTGGAAGCCACCCCCGGCCGCATCATCTTCAACCGCAACATTCCCCAGGACCTGGGCTTTGTGGACCGCACCGATCCCGCCCACATCTGCGACTACGAGATCACCTTTACCTGCGGCAAGAAGCAGCTGGGCCAGATCGTGGACCGCACCATCAACAAGCACGGCTTCACCATGGCTGCCGAGGTGCTGGACGCCGTCAAGGCCACCGGCTACCACAACTCCACCCTGGCCGCCATCACCGTCTCCATCGCGGATATGACCATCCCCCCCAAGAAGTACGAGATGGTCGCCGCCTCCGAGCAGGCGGTGCTGGACATTGAAAACCAGTACAAGATGGGCTTCATGACCGACCACGAGCGCTACAAGCAGGTGGTGGCTGTGTGGGAGAAGACCACTGAGGACGTCTCCACCGCCCTGCAGCAGAACCTGGACCGCTACAACCCCATCTTCATGATGGCGGACTCCGGCGCCCGCGGCTCCATGAAGCAGATCCGCCAGCTGGCCGGTATGCGCGGCCTGATCGCCAATACCGCCGGCAAGACCATCGAGATCCCCATTAAGGCCAACTACCGCGAGGGCCTGACCGCCCTGGAGTACTTCATCTCCAGCCGCGGCGCCCGCAAGGGCCTGGCCGACACCGCCCTGCGCACCGCCGACTCCGGCTACCTGACCCGCCGCATGGTGGACGTCTCCCAGGACGTCATCATCCGGGAGGAGGACTGCGGCGTCACCCACGGCATCAAGGTCTCCGAGATCAGCGAAAACGGCCAGGTCATCGAGAAGTTCTCCGACCGTCTCCGGGGCCGCTTCCTGGTCCGCGACGTGGTGGACGCCGAGACCGGCGAGGTCCTGGTGTCCAGCGGCAAGATGATGGATGAAAAGGACGCCAAGCTGCTGGAGAGCCGCAAGTGGGTCCAGAACAACGACCGGCCGGAGGACTGCTGCGCCTTCGATCCGGAGACTGACGAGCATCCCACCGTCATGATCCGCACCGTCCTGACCTGCAAGGCCCACAGCGGCGTGTGCGCCAAGTGCTACGGCATGAACCTGGCCACCCAGCAGCCCGTGGGCCCCGGCGAGGCGGTGGGCATCATCGCCGCCCAGTCCATCGGCGAGCCCGGCACCCAGCTGACCATGCGCACCTTCCACACCGGCGGTCTGGCCGGCGGCGACATCACCCAGGGCCTTCCCCGTGTCGAGGAGCTGTTTGAGGCCCGGAAGCCCAAGCGTATGGCCACCCTGTCCGAGATCGGCGGCAAGATCCGCTTTGAAGAGGCCGCCAAGGGAAGCCTGCTGAACATCATCGTCACCGCCGACGACGGCGACACCCGCACCTACGCGGTGCCTCACACCGGACTGCAGGTGAAGGACGGCGACACCATCGAGGCGGGCACCCAGCTGACCTACGGCGCGCTGAACCCCCACGACGTGCTCCGCATCCGCGGCTCTGACGCCGTTTACAACTACCTGATCCAGGAGGTCCTGCGGGTGTACCGCCAGCAGGGCGTTGACATCAACGATAAGCACATTGAGGTCATTGTCCGCCAGATGATGCGCAAGGTCCGTCTGGAGGACGCCGGCGACACCAAGCTGCTGGACGGCTCCATGGTGGACGTTCTGGAGCTGGACGACGCCAACGCGGAGATTGACCGCCGCAACGCCGCCGGCGAGACCAACGAGCTGGGCGAGCCCCTGCGGAAGGCCGTGGGCACCCAGCTGCTGATGGGCATTACCAAGGCCTCCCTGGCCACGGACTCCTTCCTCTCCGCCGCCTCCTTCCAGGAGACCACCAAGGTCCTGACCGAGGCCGCCATCAAGGGCAAGGAGGATCACCTCCAGGGCCTGAAGGAGAACGTCATCATCGGCAAGCTGATCCCCGCCGGCACCGGATTGCAGGCCTACCACACCTTTGCGGAGGAGCTGGTCCCCGAAACGGCCGCGGCCGCGACGGAGGAGGCTCCCGCTTTCGAGGGCTGAGACCTGGTCAACTGAACGCCAAAGGCGGCCGCGGGAACGCGGCCGCCTTTTCCCGCCCATGGGGCGGAGGAGTGGATACGGCTTGCAAAAAAAGGCGGGAAAGCCGCCGGAAATGAGAAATTTTCCGCCCCGCAAAAAATAAAAATCCGTTTTTCAGAAATACTTGACGGCTTGCAAGACCTATGCTATAATTTCCAAATGCGCGGGTAGATTCCGCGAATTTTGCCATGCAAACAGGAGGAACTTCCCGTGATCACGGAACTTGCTTCCCAGGACAAGGTCATCGGCGTGAAGCAGTCCCGCAAAGCGATCCGGGAGGGACGGGCCAAGCGGGTGTATCTCGCCTGCGACGCCGACCCCGCCATTACAGAGCCCGTGGCCGCCAGCTGCGCCGCCGCCGGCATCCCTGTGGAGACGGACAGCACCATGGCCCAGCTGGGCCAGGCCTGCCGCATCACCGTGGGGGCATCTGTGGTGGCGGTCCTGTCTGAATAATTTGGTTTTTTCGGAATAGCCCCACGGCTTTCCGCAAAAAATAAAGGCTGACCGCGAAAGCGGCTGCCAAAAATATGTAAGAAAGGAGAAATTCAATGCCTACTTTTAACCAGCTGGTCCGTAAAGGAAGACAACAGGCTACCTACAAGTCCACTTCTCCCGCACTGCAGTTCGGTCTGAACACCCTGAAGACCAAGACCACCGATCTGCCTTCTCCCCAGAAGAGAGGCGTCTGCACTGCCGTGAGAACCGCGACCCCCAAGAAGCCCAACTCCGCTCTGCGTAAGATCGCCCGTGTGCGTCTGACCAACGGCTATGAGGTCACCGCCTATATTCCCGGCGTGGGCCACTCCCTGCAGGAGCACTCCGTGGTCATGATCCGCGGCGGCCGTGTCAAGGACCTCCCCGGCGTTCGTTACCACATCATCCGCGGTACGCTGGATACCCAGGGTGTCCAGGGCCGTATGCAGAGCCGTTCCAAGTACGGTGCCAAGCGTCCCAAGCAGAAGTAAGTTCTGCAAAACACTGAAAGCTTTGCCGAATAGGTTTATATAGATCAATTGACAATTGAAAATTGACAATTGACAATGGGGATTTGCCCAGCGCAGATCATGGTTCATTGTCAATTGTCCATTGTACATTGTCAATTCATCATTGCCTCTTTGGCAGGCATACACGGAAGGCTGCAATATGCTTTTCGAGTACCTATGAGATCATAGAATATTATGAAGGAGGGAAGCATAGTGCCCAGAAGAGGTAATGTTCCCAAGAGAGAAGTTCTGCCCGATCCCGTATATGGCTCCATTCTGGTGACCAAACTTGTCAACAGCGTCATGCTGGACGGCAAGAAGGGTGTGGCGCAGAAGGTGGTCTACGCGGCCTTCGACCAGATCAAGGAGAAGACCGAGAAGGACCCCGTTGAAGTGTTCACCCAGGCTATGGAAAACATTATGCCCAGCCTGGAGGTCAAGGCCCGCCGTGTGGGCGGCGCCAACTATCAGGTCCCCATGGAAGTCCGCCCTGCCCGCCGCCAGACCCTGGCGCTGCGCTGGCTGACCGCGTATTCCCGCGCCCGCAGCGAGCGGACCATGGCCGAGCGTCTGGCCGGCGAGATTATGGACGCCGCCAACAACACCGGCGCCGCCGTGAAGAAGCGCGAGGAAGTCCACAAGGCTGCCGAGGCCAACAAGGCCTTCGCACACTTCCGCTGGTAAGTTAGGAGAAACAGTATGCCGAGAAAAACAGCTCTTGAAAATACCAGAAATATCGGCATTATGGCTCACATCGATGCAGGCAAGACCACGACCACCGAGCGTATCCTGTTCTACACCGGCGTGAACTATAAGATCGGTGAGACCCATGATGGCACCGCCACCATGGACTGGATGGCCCAGGAGCAGGAGCGTGGTATCACGATCACCTCCGCTGCCACCACCTGCTATTGGTCCGGTTCCAAGAACCAGTTCAAGCCTACCCGCATCAACATCATCGACACCCCGGGCCACGTGGACTTCACCGTTGAGGTCCAGCGTTCCCTGCGCGTGCTGGACGGCTCTGTGACCGTGCTGTGCGCCAAGGGCGGTGTGGAGCCTCAGTCCGAGACCGTGTGGCGTCAGGCCGATAACTACCATGTCCCCCGCATGATCTACGTCAACAAGATGGATATTATGGGCGCGGACTTCTACAACGTGCTGCGCATGATCGACGAGCGCCTGAAGTGCAACGCCGTGCCCATCCAGCTGCCCATCGGCGCCGAGGATACCTTCAAGGGCATCATCGACCTGATCGAGATGGACGCCGACATCTACTACGATGACCTGGGCAAGGACATGCGTGTGGAGCCTATCCCCGAGGACATGATGGATCTGGCCAACGAGTACCATGAGAAGCTGATGGACGCCGTCTCCATGTTCGACGACGAGATCATGGAGCTGTACCTGGCCGGCGAGGAAGTCCCCCAGGAGAAGATCCGCGCCGCCATCCGCAAGGCCACCATCGACAACGACATGGTGCCCGTCGTCTGCGGCACGTCCTATAAGAACAAGGGCGTGCAGAAGATGCTGGATGCCATCGTCGACTATATGCCCTCTCCCCTGGATGTCCCCGCCATCAAGGGCGTCAACCCCAAGACCGAGGAGGAGGAGGAGCGTCCCTCCGACGATAACGCTCCCTTTGCCGCCCTGGCCTTCAAGATCATGACCGACCCCTATGTGGGCCGCCTGAGCTTCTTCCGGGTGTACTCCGGCCATTTGACCACCGGTTCCACCGTGCTGAACAGCGTGAAGAACCAGAAAGAGCGCATGGGCCGCATCCTGCAGATGCACGCCAACCACCGGGAGGATATCGAGGAGGTCTACTCCGGCGATATCGAGGCCGCCGTGGGCCTGAAGAATACCACCACCGGCGACACCCTGTGCGATGAGAAGCACCCCATCATCCTGGAGTCCATGGAATTCCCCGAGCCCGTCATCCGCGTGGCCATCGAGCCCAAGACCAAGGCCGGCCAGGAGAAGATGACCATGGGCCTGATCAAGCTGGCCGAGGAGGACCCCACCTTCAAGACCTACACCGATGAGGAGACCGGCCAGACCATTATCGCCGGCATGGGCGAGCTGCATCTGGAGATCATCGTGGACCGCCTGCTGCGCGAATTCAAGGTGGAGGCCAATGTCGGCGCTCCCCAGGTCGCCTATAAGGAGACCATCAAAAAGGCCGTGGATCAGGAGACCAAGTACAAGCGCCAGAGCGGCGGTTCCGGCCAGTACGGCCATGTCAAGATCAAGGTCGAGCCCAACGAGTCCGGCAAGGGCTACGAGTTTGTCAACGCCGTGGTGGGCGGCTCCATTCCCAAGGAGTTCATCCCCGCTGTCGACGCCGGTATCCGCGGCGCCCTGCAGTCCGGCGTTGTGGCCGGCTTCCCCGTTGTGGATGTCAAGGTCACCCTGTACGACGGCTCCTATCACGAGGTGGACTCCTCTGAAATGGCGTTCAAGATCGCCGGCTCCATGGCCTTCAAGGAGGCCATGCGCAAGGCCGATCCCGTCCTGCTGGAGCCCATCATGAAGGTCAGCGTCATCGCCCCCGACGACTATCTGGGCACCGTGATCGGCGACCTGACCGCCCGCCGCGGCCAGATCCTGGGCCAGGAGGCCCGTCCCGGTGCACAGCAGGTGGACGCTCTGGTGCCTCTGGCCAACATGTTTGGCTACGCCACCGACCTGCGCTCTTCCACCCAGGGCCGCGGCCAGTACACCATGGAGCCCCACAGCTACTGTGAGCTGCCCAAGAGCCTGCGGGACAAGATCGTGGAGACCCGCACCAAGCACGAGTGAGCGTGTTTGGAAAAAGGGATTGATTTTCCCTGCGATATACTGTAAAATAAGCAATGCTGAGTACGTGCGCATTGCTGCAAGTTGATTTTGCAAATTGATAGGAGGATTTTCAAATGGCTAAGCAGAAGTTTGAAAGAACCAAACCCCATGTTAACATCGGCACCATCGGTCACGTCGACCACGGCAAGACCACGCTGACCGCCGCCATCACCAAGTGGCTGTCCCTGCAGGGCAAGGCCCAGTTCGAGGCTTATGACAGCATCGACAAGGCTCCCGAGGAGAAGGAGCGCGGCATCACCATCAACACCGCCCACGTTGAGTATGAGACCGAGAAGCGTCACTATGCTCACGTTGACTGCCCGGGCCATGCCGACTATATCAAGAACATGATCACCGGCGCTGCGCAGATGGACGGCGCCATCCTGGTCATCGCCGCCACCGACGGCCCCATGGCTCAGACCCGCGAGCACATCCTGCTGGCCCGTCAGGTCGGCGTGCCCGCCATCGTCGTGTTCCTGAACAAGTGCGACCAGGTCGATGACGAGGAGCTGCTGGAGCTGGTGGAGATGGAAGTCCGCGAGCTGCTGAGCAAGTACGAGTTCCCCGGCGACGATCTGCCCATCGTCAAGGGCTCCGCTCTGAACGCCCTGATCTCCGACTCCACCGATCCCAACGCTCCCGAGTATGCCTGCATCAAGGAGCTGATGGACGCTGTTGACGACTATATCCCCACCCCCGACCGCAAGGAGGATATGCCCTTCCTGATGCCCGTCGAGGACGTGTTCACCATCTCCGGCCGCGGCACCGTCGCCACCGGCCGTGTGGAGCGCGGCATCCTGAAGCTCAGCGAGGAAGTCGAGATCGTTGGCCTGAGCGACGAGAAGAAGAAGACCGTCGTCACCGGCATCGAGATGTTCCACAAGCTGCTGGACTACGCTGAGGCCGGCGACAACATCGGCGCCCTGCTGCGCGGCATTGACCGTACCGGCATCGAGCGCGGCCAGGTTCTGGCCAAGCCCGGCTCCATTCATCCCCACACCAAGTTCACCGGCCAGGTCTACGTCCTGAGCAAGGACGAGGGCGGCCGTCACACCCCCTTCTTCAACAACTATCGTCCTCAGTTCTACTTCCGCACCACCGACGTCACCGGCGTCATCACCCTGCCCGAGGGCACCGAGATGTGCATGCCCGGCGATAACGTCGACATGAACGTGGAGCTGATCACCCCCATCGCCATCGAGAAGGGCCTGCGCTTCGCTATCCGTGAGGGCGGCCGCACCGTTGGCTCCGGCGTTGTCATCGACATCGCTGAGTAATCAATTGATTGCGAAAGAAGACCGGTCATTCGACCGGTCTTCTTTTTTGCTGTCAGGTGTCCGTGCTGTTCTTACACCCGTTAGGGCGCGGCGATCCCGGCGCGCGGTTCCGTCACCTTGCGGGGACGGACGGCAGCTGACCGCGGCGCTGACGGTGTCCCTCACGACTCCGCTTCCGGATATGCCAGCGTCTCCTGGAACCCGTCGGCCCCGGCGCAGAAAATATCCCCCGCCACCGGCGCCTCCTCACAGACATACAGATTCAGCTGCACGCCCTCCGGCCGCCCCGGATAGTTGGTGACGGCATAGGTGAACCGGGCCACCTGCTTGCCGCAGCAATTCGTGAGGTCAAACCCCTGGCGCTTCTGCAGGTCGTTGTAGCTGAGATACGGCTCCGCCAGAGCCTCCGGCAGCAAAAACTGCAGTGTCTCCAGCGGCTCCGGCTCCACCTCCCAGCCGAGAGACTGGAGATAGGCCACCCGCTGGCCGTTGTCGGCCAATCGCGGCGGGGCGGCGTCCTCGTCCGGCGGCAGCCGCCCCATCAGGATGATCAGCGCCGCCATGACGACGCCCATGGCGATGACGGCGAAAGCGGCCTTTTTCCGTGAAAACCGGGCAATCCAAATCAACATATCCATCCCTCCTGCTTGTTCCTATTCATTTTTGCCGCGGAATATGATAAAATAGAGAACAAAAGGAGGGTGGCAGTATGGAAAAGCAGCGGCTGGACAAGATCATCGCCTCCACGGGCCGGTGGTCCCGGCGGGAGGTGAAGAACCTGACGCGTCAGGGCCGGGTGCTGGTGGACGGCATCCCCGCCCGCTCCGCCGAGGAAAAGGCGGACCCGGAGACGGCGGAGATCACGGTAAACGGGGAGGTGCTGGCCTACCGCCGCTTCACCTGGATCATGCTGAATAAGCCCGCGGGGTATCTCTCCGCCACGGAGGACGGCAAAGGTGCCACCGTGCTGGACCTGCTGCCGCCGGAGCTGCAAAAACAGGGCCTGTTCCCCGTGGGGCGGCTGGACAAGGACACGGAGGGCCTCCTGCTGCTGACCAACGAGGGCGGCCTTGCCCACGAGCTGCTGTCCCCCAAATACCACGTGGAGAAAGTCTATTACGCCCGCGTGGCCGGCCGCCTGACGGAGGAGGACTGCCGCGCCTTTGCCGCCGGCATGACCCTGGGGGACGGCCTGGTCTGCCGTCCGGCGGGCCTGGAGATCCTGGCGGCAGGGGAGGAGAGCGAGGCCCGCGTTACCCTGCGGGAGGGAAAATTCCACCAGGTGAAGCGGATGCTGGCCTGCCTGGGAAAGCCGGTGGTGTATCTGGAGCGGGTGCGGATGGGCAATTTGCCGTTGGATACGTCACTTTCACGGGGGGAATTTCGGTTTTTAACGGATGCAGAGGTCGAAGCGCTTCGGAATTTTTGACGTTTCCAAGTAAAAGAACAAAAGTTCACCAAAAAGCCAAGGACTTTTTTGTTGAAAAAAGAAAAAACATCTTGCATTTTGCCGAAAGTGCCGATATAATATAGTTGTTGACAAATTGCACAAAGAATTTCGTGTGATTTCGGTGAGGAGGAAGACCATGTCTGGGAGAATTTTTCAAAACGTGGTGCTGCAGCTGAAGGAGAATACTGACCGCACCATTGGCGTCATCGATGGGGAGGGCATCGTGATCGCCTGCAGCGAGCTGTCCATGATCGGCCAGCGGTGGGCGGAGTACGTGCCGGTGGTGAACGGCGCCTCCGGCGGCATGATCTCCTCCGACGGCAAGACGTTCAAGGCGCTGAACGGCTGGGGCAACCAGTTTGACTACGCGGCGTTCACCTTCGGCGACAACGAGGTCAGCAAGACCGCCTGCGCCATGGCCACCGTGGCCCTGAACGCCGCCAAATCCTATTATGAGGAGAAGCACGACCGCGGCTCTTTCATCAAGGATATCATCTCCGACAATATCATGCTGGGCGACATCTATATGCGCGCCAAGGAACTGCGGGTCACCGCCGATGTCCCCCGGGGCGTCTTTGTGGTCCGCTCCCTGAAGCGGGGCGAGTCCGTCCCCACCGACGTGGTCCAGTCCATGTTCCCCGACCGGCAGAACGATTTCGTCCTCAGCGTGGGGGAGGGGGATGTGGTCCTCATCCGCCAGATGCCCGAGGGCTCCGGCATCCGGGAACTGAACAAGATCGCCGGCTCCATTGAGGAGGCGCTCCGCTCCGGCAGCGAGAGCACCGTGGTGGTGGGCATCGGCACCATCGCCACCCATCTGCGGGACCTGGCCAAGAGCTATAAGGAGGCCCAGATCGCCATTGAGGTGGGCAAGGTCTTCGACACCGAAAAATACGTCATCAACTACGAGAACCTGGGCATCGGCCGCCTGATCTATCAGCTGCCCACCACCCTGTGCGAGATGTTCCTCCAGGAGGTCTTCAAGAAGAATCCCATCGACGCCCTGGATAAGGAGACCCTCTTCACCATCCATAAATTCTTCGAGAACAACCTGAACGTGTCCGAGACCGCCCGGAAGCTCTTCGTCCACCGCAACACCCTGGTGTACCGGCTGGAGAAGATCAAGAAGCTGACGGGCTTGGACCTGCGGGAATTCGACGACGCCATCACCTTCAAGGTGGCCCTCATGGTCAAGAAGTATTTGACCAGCCGGGGGATTGATTCCTGAATTGCATGATTTAATTTGGATTCTACAGAAAAGGCCGCCTAACAGGCGGCCTTTTCTGTAGAACTTTTTTAAAACGCTTTTTAGCATATCAGATTTGTGTGATTCTACAACATATTATTTTGATACGAAGAGCATGCGTTTACGCTGAAAACAATCGGATCGTTGAAAAGGGCGATGGGCCATGCGGAGATACTTCCACTCCACTGATAAATAGCTGTGCAGGGGGCGTTTTGTGCTGTTGTTGAATCTTGTGTAGAAGCATGGAGGACTATTGTATATGGTTCTGTAGGTTTCCAAGCTGCACCGTCTAGCGACACCGAAAAGCGATTATCATAGGTTGATGCCAGTTGACGATTCATAATAGACGTGTTTGAATCAGATTCGACATCAAAGAAAGAATCCTTTATCCGATAGGATTTGCTTTCTCGGATAGCACCGCTTTGATTTTGTACGAATGCCGACAGATACAGGTGAAAAATCCAATCAGATTTCCCCGCAGTGCGGACATCATCGACCTCTGCTGTCAGATAGGGGATGATATACATAGTTTCCGCTTTGCCAAACAGATATGTATTTTCTGCTATGTATGCGGTTTGATATTGTACGGGGAAATCTGTCTTGCGGTTAGTGTAGCTAGTTAAAGCGGCACCTGCCGCAGCAAGACGGGAATTTGTGCTCTCATATAATTCTGAGACTGAAATAGATGTGAACTCTGTTTTGACGGGAATACAAATGCTGAAAAAAATAACTAACGGCAGCAATATAACTAAAAAGATACGAAAATATGGTCGGTTCATTTCATATTTGACAAGTAACTTCCCGATGCACTAAGAGTGACGTTTGAAAATTGGGGAACTATAGAACCCGCGCCGTAAAAGACATCATATGCCCACTCAGTTGCAGCATATGTTGAAACATTTGTGGCTAGGCTAGATTTTTGAGTTGAAAGACTGCTTTCAGCCCATAGTTCATGGTCACTATTTTGCAGACGAAGACTAGATTTCCAGGTAGCGCCAATTGCCCGTGTATTTGCATCGGTGATAGCGGTAGACGTAGTATAGGGACTACTTGGATAATTGATTGCAGAAAAGGCCGAAATAATTGCTGCGACAGTGGTAAATTCAGTAGCGCTGATGGCAGTCCCGAGCAATGCAGGAGCATCTATAAACACATTGCGAGGGCCAGAAATAGAGCGCAAATTTTCTTTTTCATCATGCATTTCCTTTCTAAATATTTTTTGGAAAGAGAAAAGGAGATTTTTATCCCCGGCAGAGGGCGGATGTGGAAAGCTGGGGATAGGACTTGCCCGCGATGGTATAGCTTACGGTCATTTGGTAGGACTTGCCCGCCGTGATGTTCCTGCTGTGGGTCTCGGAGAAGGAGGCCTGCCTTTTTCACAGGCGCTCCTTTCTGAGGTACCGGGACTGGCTATATACAATAGATGACATGGAAAAATATTTTTGCGATGACCTATGCAGGATGTGTCAGCTTTCCAAATCATCAATTGACATTTGCACGGGACCGTCTTTTGTTGTAGGAGTCCTTGCGGTATATACATTTGAAGTATATACGTCTGTTACATTTTCAAATCCAAAACCAATACCAAGCGGTAGAGAAATGGAAGGGGTCTCCCCTTCAATGGAAGTGTGGCCGTATTTGAGGACGATTTTGGAATTGGTCAGACGTCCCGCCGCGCACAACGAAACTGTGACAGTTCCGGACATAGCTTGGTAGACATCTTCTTGAAATTTGAAAGGATATTCTGAAAGGCACATCTGTGTTTCCTCCAAGGGAACGGAGACGTTGTAATTATCTTTTGGATTATTTACAGATTGATAAGTAACGTAGTGATAATTCCACGAACGCCTTATGGGATATCCGAGCATATAATCGTTATTCCAGGAAATACCGATCAGTTCCTCGGCCCCAAAATCAACGGGAGCGGAAGTCCACTCCCAGTCAAATTCCACGACAAAATGAGTCATGTCCAGGGAAGTGTAGTAGTAATACAGGATCAGGTTTTTGTCAATCAATACTTTTGCGCCTGTGACGGCAAGCATCTGGACTATGGGCTCGTCGCCGGAAAAACTCTTGAGAGCTTCGATTTGTTCGGGCGTATAATGATAGGGGGAAGAAGCCAGCGTTTCTTCGTCCAAGCTGGCGCGGTACATCACTTCATCTCTCAAAGACTGCTCATATTCTCCGGAACGGATTTTTTGGATGGAGCTTTCAGAAAATCCGTTCTCTCGCAGAGTTTCTTCACTGGCGTGCAACCGCCATTCGACTAATTCTGCCTCACGGATAGCAGTATAAGTTTCCGGGTCCAAGTCCTGCGGACTTCCTTGAGAAACGGGGCCTTCACTTGCACATCCCGAAGCCGATATAGATGCAAGCATGACAAGCGCTAATAAGAATGCGCTGAATTTTTTTATCATATAAAATTCTCCTTAAAAATGTGCATGATGAGTAGCTTCATATCCTTGCAACTGAGATGAACAACGATTCTTTTGATACTGTATTATCCTCGGCAAACTGCGGATGTGGAAAGCTGGGGATAGGACTTGCCCGCGATGGTGTAGTCCACGGTCATTTGGTAGGACTTGCCCGCCGTGATGTTCCTGCTGTGGGTCTCGGAGAAGGACAAAACACCGGTGTCGGAATCCGTCCAGGTCTTGAGACAGGTGCCGCCGTCCCACAGCTTGACCGTGGCGCTGATTTTGGCAGAAGGGGCTTCTGCAAAGATATCAACTTTGCAGGTTGCCGTGGTGCCGCTGAAAGACAGCGAGGGACGGGGAGTCAGTTCTCTTGTTTCCACGGCTCCGGCGGTTGCCGAGAGAACCAGAAGGAAAACCGCTGCCAGGATACAGATACGCCTTTTCATGAAAATCACCTCCTTTGCGGCGTTCTGTCTATAGTAACGACGAAAGGAGGCGAATTTGATGCGCGCGTTTTTGAAATTTTTTTATTTTGTAGATTCTTCCAAATAAATACTCTCCGCCATGTGCAAAATGTCAGGTTCATCCAGAAAGCCGCCGATTGAGAAGCACATGCCGCTGGTTTCGTCCAGCCACACAAGGACGTTGGCGGTGTCGTTATCATATACATAAAATTCCCCGGGAATGCCGTTGATCTCAACGGGATACATGGTGGCGTGATCAGCTTCCACAATATAGAGCGAGGAGCCTTCCTGCATAGAACCGTAAGAAAACCAGAGCAACTGATCGTTTTCGTTGACATATCCGATAGAGGAATCTAAAATTTTCCACACCGTATACCCCTCCGGCACCCAGCCCACGCGGTACACGCCGTGCTTCGCGCCCTCGCCGGCGAAGCGGTAGACGATCTGGGTCTCATAGACCTGCCGCGTCCACTGGAAGAAGCTGGCCCGGGCCTCCTGGTCCGCCGCCAGCCAGCCGCCCCCCAGCACCAGCACCGCCAGGAAGCAGGCCGCGGCCTGCCCCACGGTCCTGTAGAGCGCCGGGTGCCGCTGGCGGCGCAGCATGCGGTCCAGCCGCCGCCGCAGCCGGGGGGAGCAGTCCGCCGGGCAGTCCTCCGGCTCCGGCAGGGAGGCCAGCATGGCGTCCCGGGCCAGGGGCGCCGCCTGCCGCAGCATCTCGTCCGTAATGTTCATACGTCGATCCCCTCCTCTTCCAGCAGTTCCTTCAGCTTCTTCTTCGCCCGCTCGTCCAGACTGCGGACGCCGGAATAGCCCAGTCCCAGCATGTGCATCAGCTCCTCGTTGGTGTAGCCCTCGGCGTATTTCAGGATGATGAACTCCCTGTACCGGGCGGGCAGCCGGGCGATGGCCTCCGCCACGGCGTTGCCGGGCACGCCGAAGGAGATCCCGGCGGTGTCCTCGTTCAGGGGCTCCGCCGCCTTGCGCCGCCTGGCCCGGTAGATGTCGATGGCTTTGTTCTCAACTATAGTAACGACGTAGCTTCGCGTTTTGATGCACTCCGGGTCAGAAATTTTTGAAATATTTTTCGCGATGGCGTAAAACGCCTCCTGCACCGCGTCCTCCGCGTCCTGCTCGCTGTCCAGGATCTTCCGGGCGGTGTGCAGCATCAGGCCCAGATAGCGGTCGTGGAGCCGCTGGAACTTGTTTTTGCCCTCCGGCTCTTCGATGACCTGCAGATAGACCAGCATCCCACCACCCTCTCTTGAAAACAGTATACCACAGCGGCGGGCATTTGTCTGCCGCTTTTTTCACCCCCTTGACATTGCCACACTACTGTGATAGTATGACAAAAAAGGGAAACTATCGCGGTAGTTTGCAGAAAGTTCTGGATTCTTGCAAAGGGTTCTTGCATTGGCGGGAAAAACCGTTTATAATGTGATACGTTCAAGAATTATGTCGACCTGACCGCCATATGGGGCCTCCGCCCCGGCGCGGGGGCCGGTATTTCCGTAAAGTGAGGAGCGAAACGCCGCATGATCCGTTTGAAAGACGTGGAAATGGAGTACGACAACGGGACCCGGGCCATCCGGGGCATCACCCTGACCATCGAGGACGGGGAATTCGTCTTCCTGGTGGGCCCCTCCGGCTCCGGCAAGTCCACCATCATCAAGCTGCTGACCGGAGAGGTGGAGCCCTGCGGGGGCCGCATCATGATCAACGGCTTTTCCGTCAGCAACATCTCCGGCCGGCAGATCCCCCTGATGCGCCGGACCCTGGGCGTCATCTTCCAGGACTTCCGCCTGATCGAGAAGAAGACGGTCTATGACAATCTGGCCTTCGTCATGCGGGCCGTGGGGGCCCGGCCCAGGGAGATCCAGGAGCGCATCCCCTATGTGCTGAAGCTGGTGGGGCTGGAGGACAAGGCGAAGAGCTATCCCACGGAGCTCTCCGGCGGCGAGCAGCAGCGGGTGGCCATCGCCCGGGCCCTGGTCAACAATCCCAACACCATCATCGCCGACGAGCCCACCGGCAACCTGGACCCGGAGCGGTCTTTGGAGCTGATGGACCTGCTGGTGCAGATCAACGCGCTGGGCACCACCGTGGTGGTGGTGACCCATGAAAAGGACCTGGTGGACCGCTTCGGCAAGCGGGTCATCACCATCGACTCCGGCCACGTCATCAACGACAGCGTGGGCGGCTATGTGGGGGGGCACATCCATGGCTAAGCACAATTTCGGATATTTTGCCCATGAGGGCCTTTCCAACATGTTCAGCCACGGCTTCATGTCCTTTGCCGCCATCGGCATCACGGTGGCCTGCCTGCTGATCATGGGCACCTTCACCCTGGTGGCGGTGAACGCCAACGAGCTGCTGGCGGACCTGGAGCGGGAAAACGAGATCCTGGCCTATGTGGACGACAGCTACACCGCCGCCCAGGCCAAGGCCCTGCAGAAAGAGCTGGAGGCGGTGCCCAACGTGGCCTCCGCCACCTACATCAGCAAGCAGCAGGCTATGGAGAATTTCGCCGCCGAGTACCCCGACGAGGAGCTGTTCCAGGACCTGGACCCGGAGATCTTCGAGGACCGCTACGCCATCAAGATCCTGGACCTGGAGCAGCAGAAGGACACGGTGGAGCAGGTGCGGGCCCTGGAGGGCATCTCCGACGTCAACGCCCATGAGGAGATCGCCGGCGGCTTCATCACCGTCCGCAACGTGGCCACGGTGGTGTGCGTGGCCCTGATCGCCATTTTGTTCGTGGTGTCGGTCTTCATTATCTCCAACACCATCAAGCTCACCACCTTCGACCGCCGGGACGAGATCGCCATTATGCGGATGGTGGGCGCCACCAACGGCTTCATCCGCTGGCCCTTTGTGTACGAGGGCTTCATGCTGGGGCTTTTGAGCGCGGTCATCGGCTTTTTCCTGCAGTGGGGGCTGTACGAGGCGGTGGCCCGGGGCGTGGGCAATAACGACACGATGCAGCTGATCCACATCGTGTCCTTCCAGAAGCTCTGGCCGGTGGTGGCGGGCTCCTTTGCCGCCGCGGGCATCGTCATCGGCGTGGGCGGCAGCCTGTCCGCCATCCGGAAATTCCTGCAGGTGTAAGGAGGAGCCATGAGGAGAAAGAACAAGAGACCTGTCCGGGCCCTCCGGGTGCTGGCGGCGCTGCTGTGCGTTGCTGCCCTGACGGCGGCGGAGCTGTCGCCGGCGCTGGCCGTCACCTGGGACGATATCAACAAGCTCAAGGGCGAGTCCAGCGAGCTGGCCAGCCAGAAAAAGGAGCTGCAGTCCAAGCTGGACCAGCTGGCCGCCGACAAGAGCCAGGCCATGGCCCGCAAGGCCAACCTGGACCAGCAGATCGCCACCACCAGCGCCCAGATCACCAATGTGGAGGCCCAGATCGCCCAGTACGCCGCCCTCATCACCCAGACGGAGGAGGAGCTGGCGGACGCGGAAGCGCGGGAGGAGGCCCAGTACGAGCTGTTCTGCCAGCGGGTCCGGGCCATGGAAAAGCGGGGCACCGTCTCCTACTGGTCGGTGCTGTTCAAGGCGGACAGCTTCACGGATCTGCTGAGCCGCCTGGATATCATCAATGAGATCATGGACTCCGACCAGAAGGTCATCGACGATCTCCAGGCCCTGCAGGTGGAGATCGCGGAGAAAAAAGACGCCCTGGAGACCAGCAAGGCGGAGGAGGAAACCGCCAAAGCGGAGCTGGTGAGCCGGAAGAAGGAACTGAGCGACCAGCGCGCCGCCGCCAACAAGGTGATCCAGGAGCTGGCGGAGAATGAGAACGCCACCGAGGCGGCCCTGGACGATATGGAGGCCGAAGCCGAGGCCATCCAGGCGGAGATCACCCGCCTCACCCGCCAGTGGGAGCAGGAGCAGGCCGCCAAGGGCGGCTCCACCCAGTCCAACCCCGGCGGCTATATCTGGCCGGTGGACAGCCGCTATATCACCTCCACGGTGGGCGGCCGGGCCTCCCCCGGCGGCATCGGCTCCACCAACCACAAGGGCACTGACATCGGCCGGGTGGGCTATACCTCCTCGGTCTACGCCGCCAAGGCGGGCACTGTCATCGTGGCCCAGTATTCCAGCTCCTACGGCAACTATGTGGTGGTGGCCCACGGCAGCGGCAACACCACGCTGTATGCCCACATGAGCAGCATCAAGGTTTCCGTGGGCCAGACCGTGGCCCAGGGCGCGGTGCTGGGCATCACCGGCTCCACCGGCAACTCCACCGGCCCGCATCTGCATTTTGAGATCACGGAAAACGGCGTCCGCATCAATCCCCTGAGCCACGGCGCGGAGCCGCGGAAGGGGTATCTCACCGGATATACCCTCTCCGGCAGCGCTTAAGGCACATAAACCGGCCTCCCGCTCCATACCATGGAGCGGGAGGTATTTTGCGTATGGTTGGTATGCTGCTGTGGAAGGGGCCGCAGGACGGCGGGCGCCGGCGGTCCGTAACGGTGCGGGAGGTCAGTCTCCTGCACATGCGGTTTTTACAGGCGGAGGTCCTCCGGGGCCCGAAGACCCCGGAGACGGTGCTCCGCCGCCGGGTGGCGGCGGCTGGAAAGCGCCTGCGCCGGCAGGGCGTGACGCGGGTGATCCTGCCGGAGGGCTTCGCCTTTGGCGCCCAGCTTGCCAGGTGCGGTCTCCGTCCGGTGTCCACCCTGGCCCTGCGGCGGGAGCTGGCGGCGGACTGGGTCCGCTGGCTGCTGGCGGAAAAGGGCCTTTCGGCGGCAGGGGCCCGGGTGGCGGTGACCGCCGCCCAGCTCACCGGCGAGGTGGCGCGGACGGTGACGGAGCTGACCCTGCGCCACCGCTACGTGCTGCTGGACCTGCCCTGCGGCGGGGAGGAGCTGTGCCGCCAGCTGCGCCGGGAGTACGGCGTGTCGCTGCTGCTGGGGCCGGCCAGGGAACAGCTGGAGGGGGCGGAGGCCCTGGTGCTGTTTGACCAGCGGACAGACCTGGCCCGCAAAAATCCGGCGGTCCTGGCTCTGTATGACGAGACCGCCCCCCTGCCGCCGCTGTCCCTGCCGCCGGCGCTGGAGGAGAGGCTGCCGGCGGGCCTGGAGCGCCCCCAGCTCCTGGCGGCGCTCCGGGAGGGGGGCGTGCTCCGCCCGGGCCAGATATCCCTGGGCGCGGCGGCCTCACCGGCCGCCCGAGGCTTGACATTCTGAATTTCAGCCACTATAATACTACTCTGTCATAATATAGAATAAGTACAGCGTCTTCAAAAGATGCCAGAAAGGAATATGCCGACATGGAAAGAGAATACAAAATGAGCGCCGCCCGCGCCCAGGAACTGCAGGAGGAACTGAATTACCTGAAGACCACCCGTTCCGACGAGGTGGCCGAGCAGATCAAGGTGGCCCGGGGCTTCGGCGACCTCAGCGAAAACAGCGAGTACGACGAGGCCAAGAACGAGCAGGGCAAGCTGTACTCCCGCATTGCCGAGCTGGAGGAGATCCTGCAGCACGTGGTGATTGTGGACGAGAGCAACACCTCCACCAACGAGGTGACCATCGGCTGCAGCGTGACGGTGGCGGACGCCAACGGCCGGGAGCTGCCCGCCTACAAGATCGTGGGCTCCCAGGAGGCCGACCCCATGCACGGCATCATCTCCGAGGAGTCTCCCTTCGGCAAGGCCCTGCTGGGCGCCAAGGAGGGCGACACCGTCACCGTGGAGGCCCCCAGCGGCCCCATCGTGTATAAGGTACAGAAGATCGAGCGGTAAAGGAGCGGGAATATGTCTGAACAGAAGAACAACCAGCAGCCGGAGCAGGATCTGAGCCAGCAGACCAGGGTCCGCCGGGAAAAGCTGGCCGCCCTCCAGGCCGAGGGCCAGGACCCCTTCCAGCAGACCCGCTTTGACTGGGACGCCACGTCTGCGCAGATCAAGGACAATTTCGACGCCATGGAGGGCAAGGCCGTCAGGGTGGCCGGCCGCCTGATGAGCAAGCGCGGCATGGGCAAGGTCAGCTTCTGCGACCTCCAGGACCGGGACGGCCGCATCCAGCTGTACGCCCGCCAGGACGAGATGGACGAGACGGTCTATAAGAAGTTCAAAAAGTACGACATCGGCGACATCGTGGGGGTGGAAGGCGAGGTCTTCCGCACCCAGCGGGGCGAAATGAGCGTCCGGGCCAAGAACATCATCCTGCTCTCCAAGTCCCTGCTGCCCCTGCCGGAGAAGTTCCACGGCCTGCAGGACAAGGAGCTGCGCTTCCGCCAGCGGTATGTGGACCTGATGGTGAACCCCGAGGTGAAGCGGAACTTCGTCATCCGCTCCCAGTTTATCAAGTTCATGCGGGACTACCTGGACGGCATGGGCTATATCGAGGTGGAGACTCCGGTGCTGAACACCATCGCCGGAGGCGCCGCCGCCCGGCCCTTCATCACCCACCACAACACCCTGGACATCGACATGTACATGCGCATCGCCACCGAGCTGCCCCTGAAGCGGCTGATCGTGGGCGGCATGGACCGGGTGTATGAGATCGGCCGCATCTTCCGCAACGAGGGCATGGACCCCAAGCACAACCCCGAATTCACCACGGTGGAGCTGTATCAGGCCTACACCGATTTCCACGGCATGATGGACATTGCCGAGGGCATCATCTCCGGCGCGGCCCAGAAGATCCTGGGCACCTATGAGGTGGAGTGGATGGGCGAGCGGATCGACCTGACCCCCGGCTGGCGCCGCCTGACCATGGTGGACGCCGTCAAGGAATACGCCGGCGTGGACTTCGGCGCCATCACCGACGACGCGGAGGCCGTGGCCGCCGCCAAGGCCATCGGCGTGGAGCTGGCGGACGCCGCGGAAAAGACCTGGGGCAACGCCCTGTACGCCTGCTTTGACCAGAAGGTGGAGGAGAAGCTGATCCAGCCCACCTTCATCACCATGTACCCCGTGGAGGTCAGCCCCCTCACCAAGCGCTCTCCCGCCGATCCCCGGCTCACCGAGCGGTTTGAGCTGTTCGTCTGCCACAGCGAGCTGGCCAACGCTTACTCCGAGCTGAACGACCCCATCGACCAGCGCCAGCGCTTTGAAAAGCAGGTGGAGCAGCGGGAGCGGGGCGATGACGAGACGGAGATGCTGGACGAGGATTTCCTGAACGCCCTGGAATACGGCATGCCCCCCACCGGCGGCATGGGCATGGGCATCGACCGCACGGTGATGCTTCTCACCGGCGCCGACACCATCCGGGAGGTCATCCTGTTCCCGACCATGAAGCCGCTTTCGGAATAAATCAGAAAAAGCGCAATATATGGTGTGCTGTAAGTATTACGAACACCATATAATGTGTCCACAAAATGCACGTTTTGGATCTTACCCCAGGTTTACCCCATTTCATTTTTAAGCGGGGTAGGATCGTCCGGCTATGAAACCAGCATTTTTGGAGGTCTGGCAGACACCATTGAGCCAGGTTATTATCGCAATTCAAGGGAGCTGACCTTTTCGGTTGGCTCCCTATTTTTTCCTCAAAATCTTTTTGGATAATCATTCGCAAGTATGCAGGAGAAGAACATGGGATACAGAAGATTATTTATTATGCGTAAAGATTTAAGCATGTCTGCTGGTAAGCTGGCGGCACAAGTTGGTCATTGTGCGGAGGCATACTGGACACGCCTGATAGGAACCCAGGCCGTACAAGACGGTGACGACTATCTGATGCCGGTAAGAGTTCCAAAGGATATCTTTGAGCAGTATATATGCGGTTCGTTCGTAAAAATAATTTGCGAGGCTAAAAATAAAAACCAGCTCTTGAAAGCAAAAGCCAAGGCAGAAGATTTAGGGCTGGAAGAGAATGTGGACTTTGGATTGATCTATGACAACTGCCTGACGGAGTTGGAGCCGGAGGAAGAGAACGGCACGACGCTTACTGGAATATGGTTTAGGCCGCTGCCTGACGATGTTGCACATGAAATCAGCAGGAAGTATCAGCTTTACAGATGAGTTGAAAATTTTTAGTGAACCCTATTGACAACTACGATAAAATCGTATATTATATAGGTACGATAAAATCGTAGGCAGGTGTGCGGAATGACAAGAAAATTTATCTATACAACACCGTTTCGCAAAAGTTGGAGCGCTATGGGTCTTAACGACGATAATCTGCTCGATCTTGAAGCGATTTTGCTGGAGAACCCGCAGGTTGGCGACGTTATAGAAGGAACCGGCGGCGCAAGAAAAATGCGTATCCAGCTTGAGGGACGTGGAAAGCGCGGAGGCGGAAGAGTTATCTATCTCGATGTGTTTGAGCATGAGAATTTATATCTGCTCTTCGCATATCCTAAGAATGTGCAGGATGACCTTACCCCAGACCAGAAAAAGGCGATCCGCAAGATGATAGAGGAAATTCGGAAGGAGTGATTATAATGTCTGAATTGAAACTCAAATCCTCTCTTACAATGGACGAGATCGAAGACAATTTTAAGGATATTGATTTTTTCTCCAGCGTTATGGACGGATTGCAGGAGGCGCTTGCCTTTGAAAAGGGAAAAGCCGCTGCGGATACATTTGTCAGAAAGAGATCGCTCCCTACGGTAAATGTTGTTGAAATCAGATCCGCATTATCTATGACACAAAAGGCGTTTGCTGAAATACTTGGTGTGTCCTGCCGGACAGTGGAGGCATGGGAGAGCGGTAAAAGCACCCCGACTCCCACCGCAAAGAAGCTGATGTTCTTGATTCAGGAGGATCATTCGCTTGTTCAAAAGCTGTAAGCGCCATAATAAAAAGGGTACAGACGACTAAGCCTGTACCCTATTTTTTACGCTAAATTTTCTTGAACCTTGTACACCTACAATGTCCATATGGATTACCTGTTCTGAGCCAATAGCTTCCAACCTCTATGGTGCGGCCACAGTTCTGGCACAGACATTTCCACCTGATTTCATTTCCTTTGATTCTCTTATTTGTGGTTCTTCCCAAGACAACGAGATATCCAAACGTCTGTCCGGTCAAATCATGTTTCAATGTGAATTGAGCGCAACCGCAGGATGTTGTTTTCCCGTTTCGCAAACTGTCTGACAGAACGGACACGACATTTCCGCATTCGCATTTGCAAATCCAGCGCGCTTTTCCTTTTTCTGCGGAGCTGTCTTTGCGTAGTACGGTGAGCTTTCCGAATGTCTGGCCTGTCAGATCAATCAAGTTTTTCGGCATAGCGTGTCTCAGACAACCGCATGATTTTGTGCCGCCTGTTTTTGTAAGGGCGGTAGATGATACAATCGCGGTATTTCCACACTCGCACTGGCACAGCCACATAGGTCTGCCTGGTTTCATGTCTTCTACACGTTTTATAACTGTCAGCATACCAAATTTGCGGCCAGTAAGATTTACGAATTTACTCATATGCAAAACCTCAAGATATTCTGATTTTCCCGTCGAGATTATTAAAGGCTTCTCTTTTCTTGTCCATCGTCGCTTCGGCGTAGATGTTCATGGTGGTCTCAATGTCTGCGTGTCCCATGATCTCCTGGATTACTTTCAGATTTGTTTCGTTCTCACAAAAACGTGTGCAGAATGTATGTCTGAGGTTATGGACGCTGAAATGTCGTATCAAAATAGGTTCACGCCCTTCTTGCTCCGCGCGCTCAGTTTCTTCTTTATTGTATGATTTATATATCCGTTCGATTGCGCGGTTTATAACATGAGGGGAGAATACGCCGCCAAACCTATTGGTGAAGATAAATCCTGAGTATCCGTCTACCACCGTTTCATTAAATCCGATTTCAAGCTGTTTATCGTATTCTGCCTGCAAAGCGGCTTTTACCTCTGACAGCATTGGGATCTCACGAATGCCCGTATTTGATTTTGGCGTTGTGATATGGTATTCCAGGTGTTCTTCGTTTTCGAGCTTTCTGAATATGAGGTTGTGGTTAATACTTATGACGTTGTTTACAAAGTCGCAGTCTTCCCAGCGCAG
>CANQPD010000012.1 GCA_947625655.1 uncultured Dysosmobacter sp. | reverse complement strand
CCCGCCCCGCGGCGCCCCGGACAATGTGCCCTCAGGCCGGGTCAAAAGCCCCACTTGTACCCGTAGCCCCACACGGTGGTAATGTACACCGGATTTTGCACATTGATTTCCCACAGAGCTCCGCTCCGCAGGAGCCCTTTCCTTCTTACTTGTGCGGCGGAAATGAATCCCGCCTTGCGCCAAGGTTTTCACCTGCGGCGAAAACGCTTGTACGCGCCTTTCGGCGCGCCCCGCCCCGCGGCGCCCCGGACAATGTGCCCTCAGGCCGGGTCAAAAGCCCCACTTGTACCCGTAGCCCCACACGGTCGTGATATAAACGGGGTTCTGCACATTGTCCTCGATCTTCAGCCGCAGGCGGCGGATGTTCACGTCCACGATCTTCAGTTCCCCGAAATAGTCCCGGCCCCACACCATGTCCAAAATCTCCTCCCGGGACAGGGCCTTTCCCGGGTTTTCCATGAAGACCCGCATGATGGAGTACTCCACCTGGGTCAGCTTGATGCGCTGGCCGTTTTTCTCCAGCGTCCGGTTGCGGGTGTTCAGCAAAAAGGGCGGCTGCCGGATCTCGCCGGTCTGGACGGGCTCCTCCCCGCCGGCGCGGCGGAACAGGGCGTCCACCCGGGCGGTCAGCTCCGCCGGGGAGAAGGGCTTGGTCACATAGTCGTCCGCGCCGGTCATCAGGCCCGTCACCTTGTCCATCTCCTGGGAGCGGGCGGTGAGCATGATAATGCCGATCTTCGTGTTGGTGGCCCGGATGCGGCGGCAGACCTCAAAGCCGTCGATGCCCGGCAGCATGATGTCCAGCAGCGCCACCTTGGTGTCCGGATGCTCTTTCAGCTTTTCCAGGGCCTCCTCGCCGCTCTCAGCCTCGATGACGTCATAGCCGGCCCGGCGCAGGTTGATGACGATAAAGCTGCGGATACTGGATTCGTCCTCTAAAACCAATACTTTTTTCATGGTGTGCATCCTCTCCTGAAACTCATTTGTCTCCGGCCGTCCACTCGGGCATGATCAGGCTGAAGGCGCTTCGGACCTCGTCCGCCGTCACGCCGTAAGCCCAGCGGCTGTTGGCGTCCAGCAGCTCCGCCGTGTAAATGGTCTCCGGCTGCCGGCGGCTGAGGATGAAGCGGTTCCCCCGCACCGCCTTGACCTCCCGGCTGGCTCCGGTGATGGCGGTGATCCGCAGGAAGGGCTCCGGCGTCTCCCCGCCGCTCTTCCTGACATAGAAGGTCACCGCCGCCTCGTTGGGCGCCGTGGCGCGGGCCACATAGATCTGGCCGTCCCACGTCTCCGGCAGCTGGAGATACCAGCCGTCCTCCAGATCGTGATAGGTCCGCAGGACGGTCTCCCACGTCCCGGCCTCATCATAGCTGAGCCAGTCGATCTGGCGGTATGTCCCCTCGCCGTCGGCGGGGGCGGACAGCTGTGTCGGATGCGGGACCTCCGTCAGGCCGTCGCCGTTGATATCGGTGGGATACAGGGAGCAGTAAGGCGCGATCTCCCCGGAAACGCCGGTGGTCTCGGAGAGGACGATGTTGCTCAGCTCTCCGTTCCGCACCGCCAGGATATCGGTGATGGCCCGGGACAGCTCCGTCACGCCGGTGACGAAGATCGCGGGGACCTCGCCCCGCAGCAGGCCCTTGGTCACCCGTCCCTGCTGGCTCAGCTCCGCCATGGTGGCGGAGATCCGGGCGGAGGACTGGGGGGCCAGCGTCCCGTCCTCCTGCCAGCTGTAATAGTCGGCGATGCTCTCGCCCTCGTCGTTCGCCCGGAGGACCACCAGCTCCTGCCGCTGGTCCTGATTGAGGTCCTCGGTGGTATATTTGACGTAGTTGGTGCTGAGCAGAAGCTCCGGGCCGGCGGGACGCAGGGCGTAGACCTCCAGCACCTGCAGATTCACCGCCGCCTTCCAGCCCACCGCCAGCTCCAGCCGGCCGTCGCCGTCCAGATCCTGGTAGTTGATGCTGTAGATCGCGGTGCCGCTGCCCTCGATCAGCCCGGTCTGCCGGTAGCTGTCGCCGTCGGCGGTGAAAATGTAGATTTTCAGAGGCTTTTCCGCCGCGGGATCCCGGAAGAACGCCACGGCTTCCGACCGGCCGTCGCCGTCCAGATCCACCAGCTGGACCGGCTGGATATCCGTGCCGGCGGTGGGCGCGGCATATTCCGCGCCGTCTTCCAAAATGGCGCTGAGCAGCTTGTTCAGCTCCGTGTACTTTGCCGGCAGCGTGGGGAGGCTGTACAGCTCCTGGGGGTTAAAGGTCAGCTTCGGCATGCTGCAGCCGGAAAGGGCCAGCACCGCCAGCAGCATGGCCGCCAGCAGCAGCCCCCGGCAGATCCTCCGCATATCCTCACGCCCCCTTCCGCGCCTGACGCGCATAATTCAACGCATAGTATCATAACACGTTTTCCGCTGTTTGGGTAGACTTTCTTCCGATTTTCCCCGCTTTTTACGGTCTGTTCATTTTTGGCCCGCAGGTTCAAATCCCCTCTTGAAATTCTCGTCTGCATCCTGTATAATGAGTGAGCGTTTAGACGCCGGTGTGATGGAATTGGTAGACGTGACGGACTCAAAATCCGTTGGTAGCGATACCGTGTGGGTTCGAGTCCCACCACCGGCACCACAAAATGACGTGGACGTGGAGTGCACCGCGTCCATATCACCAAAGCAGAAACTCCCCTATTTCTAGGGGAGTTTCGCTTGTTTTGGGGCTGGAACAGCCGGCGCACACTGCTTATAGTTCGCTCCTTCGCACCAGATTTCCTTGTTCCTCAGTTTCCGCAGATCGAGGAGCACATTTTCAAAACTGGTGCAATCCGCAAATTAAGGGAGGCGACTTTTGCTGCTTTTTTCGAGTTTTTGGGAAACGGTTTTCCCGTCTGTGAGTTGGAATTCTATCCGCCCGTCTTCATAAATTGTGGCCTGCTCTACTAACCCCCGCCAGAGTTCTTCCGTGAAACCGTCTTTTAGTTTCATCGCTTTCACAAATGCCGCTTGGATGTCTTCCTCGCGAACAGTTGGCGTATCACATTTTTCGTCTCCGCTATAACGATGGTTACAGTACCAGACGTCGTAGCGGTTTTTATTTTTTCCACGGCTCCGCCAGACTTTGTGGCCATAGTAGGCCCCACAAGCGCCGCAGACGAGGCGATTGGCGAAGGGGCTATCCATGCCCGCTTTCTTCGGACGGGCGCTGCGTCGGCGGGACAATTCGCGCTGGACGCGCTCGTAGGTGGCAGGGTCTATAATGGCTTCGTGTGAACCGGACACGATATAGCGGGCCTTTTCTCCCTCATTCTTGCGTACCCGTTTTGTGAGATAATCTTCGGTATAGGTCTTTTGGAGAATGGCATCTCCCTTGTATTTTTCGTTAGAGAGAATACTCCGTACAGTACTGATACTCCATTTTTGCTTGCCGCCAGGAGTGGTAATTTTCTCGTCTGTGAGCGACTTGGCAATTTGGGAGATAGACTTGCCAGACAGAAAATCGTCATAGATTTTGCGGATAATTTCCGCTTCCTCTTCCACGATTTCCGGTCTACCGTCTTCGCCTTTGCGGTAGCCCATAAAGTGACCATAGGGCATATAAACTGTGCCATCCCGCATACTCTTTTCTTTACCCCAGCGGACGTTCTCACTAATAGAGCGGCTTTCCTCTTGGGCCAGTGAACTCATAATGGTAAGTAACACTTCGCATTTGGGATCAAAGGTGTGAATATTCTCTTTCTCGAAAATCACTTCCACACCAGCGGCTTTGAATTCACGGACAGTTTGGAGCGTGTCCACGGTGTTCCGGGCGAAGCGGGAGATGGATTTAGTGAGGATTAGGTCTATTTCGCCGTTTAAGGCTTGCGAAACCATCCGGTTAAAGCCTTCTCGCTTTTTCGTATTAGTGCCGGTAATGCCTTCATCCGCAAATACTTCAACAAACTCCCAGCCATCGTGGTTTTGGATATAATTCGTGTAATATCGTACCTGTGCTTCGTAACTAGACTGTTGCTCATCCTGTTCCGTGGAGACACGGGCGTAGGCGGCAACGCGGAGTTTGGCTGGAGTGAGGTTTAGTTCTTGTGCGACAAGTTCTTGGATAGGCTGGATGATTGTGACATTTGGGGCAAGGTTACTACTCATTAATTTTCCTCCTTCCGGTGTTGGGCCAATGCCCTTTGGCGTGCTTTCTCCCGCATTTCCGGCGTCCAGCTCTCGCGGCGAGAGCGGTGCTGCCATACTACCTCTATTTCCGTACCGTCTTGCAGAATGTAGCGCAGCCTATTGTGCGCGGGAACAATAATTTGCCGCACCCGTTTCAGCAGGGTCTCCCGGTTCAACGCAGGTACACTCAATACGTCAATCGTTTTTTCGATTAAAATGTCCTCTGGGATCTGCTGCGCTGGGCAGATATCTTTGCCCATTGCATAGTAACTGGGGCATGCCCATACGGATTTGTCGTATTTCTTGGCGTTAGTGCGATAGTGCTTATAGTGACACCCGCAGATGCCGCATTGCAGGATGCCGCAGAACAGATGAGGTTCGCTTCGGACAGTTTCAGGCGTATGATTGTATTTCACGGCTCTCCGAGCCATTTCTTCTTGGACTTCGTCAAAGGCTTCTTGATCTATAATAGCTTCGTGACTGTTTTCAACATAATATTTACACCGTTCGCCGCGATTCTTCCGATAGGTTTTGTCTCTGAAATCCTTGCGATAAGTCTTTTGCAGAATCATGTTGCCTGTATATTTTTCGTTGGTAAGGATACGGCGGATAGAGGCACCCGACCAGATATTGCCGCTGGCTGAGGAAATCCCTTGTAATTTCAGCTTTTTGGCGATGCTGTATTGCCCCATACCGGAAAGGTAGCCCGAGAATATCTGGCGAACAATCTCGGCTTCCTCCGGAACAATGACCAGTCGACCATTTTTCAGCCTGTAGCCGAGCATCTTGCCGACCCACGGCTCACCGTTTTCAAAGCGTTTTTGTATTCGCCAACGCTGGTTTTCACTAGCGGAGCGGGCTTCTTCTTCGGCATACATAGCAAGTAGCGTGAGAAGCAGCTCACCATCCGGGCTGATGGAATGCATATTTTCTTTCTCAAAATAAACGTCAACACCGAGGCGTTTTAGTTCCCGGACGGACTCTAAAAGCACCACGGTGTTGCGAGCAAAACGTGTGATAGACTTTGTAATGATGAGATCTATTTTTCCATCCCAGCAGTCCTGTAACATTCGCTGGAATTCTGGGCGGTTGATGGTCGTCCCGGATATCCCGTTATCCGAGTAAATTCCAACAAGCTGCCAATCTGGATGGGCAGAGACACACTGCTCGTAATATTCTGTCTGCGCCTCCAGCGAATGAAATGCGGCATCCTTGTCTGCTGAGACCCGCGCATAAGCCGCCACGCGGATGAGTTCCGGCTTTTTCGGCATAGCCGGAAGTTTCTCAATTATGATATTTTTCTTTGGCATCTTGAGCCTCCTTCCTGCCCGGCAAGCTCGTCCGGGGCAGTCCAAGCATAGCTCTGCTGGGCCAGAAAATCCAGTCTTTTGCGGAGAAAAACCGGATAATTTTATTGCTTGCTTTTCTGCGATAATATGTTCTCCTTATTTATGTGAGACATTATAACTCCACTTGCCGTAGCGACAAAGCATAAGCGAGCAAAAAAGTGAAAAAATGTGGCTTTTCGCAAGCCCCACCCCTGTTAGCAAATTCCCGCCGCAAGGTAAAAATGCGGAATTACACTATATCCGCCTCCCTAAAGCAAGCATTTTACCCCTGTTAGCACCCCATCCAATCGCCCATCCAACCGTCTAGAGTTTGAAGGAGCGAGAAGCCCGGAACTGTGCGGAAAATCCGCCGCCAAGGGAAACGACTCTATTCCCTTACAGGGGATAGCAATCCATACGGCGGGCACGGGCCCGCGTGAAGAAAAGCAGAGTTGCTTTTTCTGATCTTTATAACACGAAAATTGGGAAAGTTATCCAGAAAAGTCCCTTGCCACGAATTTTGGGTGTGGTATAATTAAAGTGCAATAATTAAATATTTACAAGTCAAGATATAACCGTTTTTTAAGCGGATCGAACAATATGAAAATGGCACCATGAGGCGTCAAATACGTATTGTTCGGTTATATATCGACGTAAATATTTGATTATTGCACCCTCGTGGTGCCATTTTTGTTAGTAGGCACCTCGGGCTAATAACAAGAGAGGTAATAAGCAGAGGTAAACATGAAGGCCATACAAACAAATAATCAAGGGGGAAAGTTCAGTTCAAAGTTTTACTTTAGAAACAACAATTATATCAAATACAGTCGCAATCTTAACAAGACCGGATTACTATCCGCATTCACATTTCTTTTGCTCGCTCTTACGTGCCTTTTTCCAATAAGTAAGGGCGAGCAGAACACAGAAGCAGTAACTGGAACGGTTCAGAGTTCATCTCTCACTTTGAACGTCGCCAAGTCTGCTGCTTCTGTGGAACTTGATGTGAACTCTATGGCTGGAACTTTTGCTTCCTCTAATCCAGATAACTCTGCCATCTTTACTGTTACCACCAACAATTTCTCTGGCTATACACTTTCTATCTCCGGGAACGATGATGAAGGCAAACTATACGACCAAACTAAACAAAACTTCTTGTCCTCACTTTCCTCTGCAACTACGGAAACAGATTTCTCAGCTATCAACAAAACAGATCTCAATGGCAAATGGGGCTACAAACCAAGCAAGTTTAACTCTAACGTAAACGAAGACTACCTCCCAGCTCCAACTACTGAAGCCTCTACGATAGATACTACCGCGACCGCCAATGCTACGGCAAACAACTATTCTATCTCCCTTGGTATCCGGGCAGACTACACTACGCTGGCAGACACTTATACAAATACGTTTACCATTATTGCTGTTCCAAATCCAATCGCTTACGTCATCACTTACGACGCAAATACCACGGACACCGTCTCCAATATGCCCGCCGCCCAAAATAGTACGACTTCAGCTACGTCCATCACTCTCTCCGATAAAACCCCAACAAGAGAAAACTATGACTTCAAAGGTTGGTGTACCGTTGCTCCAACAACTTCTAACCCAGACACCTGTGCTGGAACCGCCTTCCAACCCGGAGACACTTACGGCATAGATCAAACCAGCGAGAATATCACGACGTTATATGCGATGTGGAAACAAGGTGGTATTGCAATAACCTACGATGCAAATGGCGGGTATTTCGGCAATAATACTTCTAAAACGACCAATGTAGTTGTATATGACCCAAATAGCACAAAAAAGATTACAAAGATCTCCAAATCTCCCAACGTAGATGATGATGGTAATTCTACTGGCGACTACGCAGATAATTTGGCTGTTACCGATGTTATCACTATTCCAGGCGCAACAGAACTCCATGTCACCATCACTTACCAAACCGAAGGCATTTCTTATGATTGGGTAGCTATTTATGATGGTTCGGTTGTACCATCTGCCTCAAACTATGCCTACTCAATTACTGGTAAACTAGGCGGTGGTGCCAATGGTGGTAGCGGCGGTAGCGGCGGTATTCATAGGGCCGTACCGCCGTCTAGCGAAAACTCTGAACTAAAAACCGAAATTTTTACTATCCCTGGCGATACGGCGCAATTCTTTTTCAGGACAGACGTCTCTAATGGCAGCTACTATGGCTATTATGCTACGATTGAAGGAGAAGGTATTGGTGTCCTCAGCGGCGAAGAGCTAACACCTATAAAAGACGGCTATGCATTCGATGGTTGGTACACGGATACTGCTGGTACGGCCGGGAATGAATTTAAGATTACAACGGAAATGAATTCGCAAACAGTCTACGCAAAGTGGGTAAAAAATCTTAATATCATTTTCGAGGGAAATGGTAGCACTGGCGGCGCCACTAACCCGCAGACAGTTGCCTATAAAAACAATGTCAGCCTAAATCCCAACGGCTTTACTAAAGAGGGCCATATATTCACAGGATGGAATACGAAGCCAAACGGTTCCGGCACAAGCTACAAAGACGGTGCGATCTACGGCTATACTTCTATTGTCAACGACTATACACTTATTCTTTATGCCCAGTGGGAAAAGCTTAGTATGCAAAAATATACTACAAGCCAGTGTAGCACCGAAGCAGTGACACAAGCTGTGACATTACCAGATTTGCGAGATGGTAAAACATACACCGTCCGTTATATCAACGGCAAATGCTGGATGACCCAAAATTTAAAGATTGATGCCGGGCAAGTGATGACCCGAGCGGATACAAACATTATCTCTGACTATACGATGCCTTCAAATGACTTGACATCTGGCGATTCGTATACAGAGGCGAGAATGCATACGGGGGATAATGCAAATATAGGTAACTGGTATAACTATTGTGCTGCTACTGCTGGCACAATCTGCGAAGAATCTTCATCTTCAGTAGCACTTTATGATATATGCCCCAAAGGCTGGAAACTACCGAGTCGTACTGATCTAGAAAAATTAACCCCAAATAGCGACGGCTGGGATGCTACCTATCTAGAGGCCTTTACTCCAGCCATTGCTAATTATTATAGTGGCGGTTCTCTGGATAATAGCGAAGATGCCGGGAATTGGTGGACATCTACTCCAGTTAGAGCGGGCAGCGCTATCACCCGCGGTGCTCTCGACTATCGTCCTAGACTTGGCGGACTATACTCTGGTATCTCCCTTCTGCCTACTGCTGGGCTCTCGGTGCGTTGTGTGCTTAAGTAGTTTCGCTTTGTGGCGGACTTGGGCTGTCCCCAGCCCTTCCACCGGAGTGGATTATCACTCCGGTGGAAGGCGCATGCCACAACAACTCCACCCCCAAATACGCCCGGTCCAGATGTGTACCGCAGTATTGACCCAATTAGTGTCACTATTTATGTGATCCTAAGAGTTTGTCTCCATTCAGATGAATCATATGATCTGGCATATTAGCGATCCAGACCTCCGTTTCCTGTGCAGTTTTCTGCCAAACAAACGAATGATATTTAACATTTGGCATTCAAAGTAATCTCGAAATTAAGCACGTGGATATATATTGGAGGCATCACTTTCTTACGTCTCATTGATATTGAATAAAGCCTTTGGTATAATTACAAGAGTAATTTATCAGATTTTCTTTCGGAGGAATATTGGATATGTTGAAAGATATTGCGAGCATTGAGATATCTGGGGCCAACTTTAGTGCGCCAACGTTCCTCAATCTCTTTGAGCCTACTGAAGGAAATAAAATCAAAATCGTGAAAGGTTCGTTGTTGTATGGAAGAAACGGCTCCGGAAAAAGCACCATCGCACGAGGTTTTCGAAAAGTCGCTGGCGAAGATTTACCTGCAATTGGATGTATTTCAGTCTTAAATAAAGATGGGCAGCCTATAAGTTTAACAGAGAATGAGAAAAAACATATCTTTGTTTTCGATGAAGATTATGTCGATAAAAATGTTAAATTACAAGAAGACCATTTGGATACCATTATTATGCTTGGTGAACAGGTTGATTTGGCGGCTCAAATCAAATTAGCTGAAAGCGAACGCGACACCGCCAAAGCAAGCCTAGACGATCAGCAGAAATTATTAGATGATGAGTATTACAACAGCACCAATATAAAATCCCCCAAATATCATTTGGCCAGGCTTCGCTTTGCCCTTCAAGGAGATGATAATTGGGCAGGAAGGGACAAAAGAATTCGCGAACATCGGCAGAATACAGGCGTAAATGATGCCACATACAAACAATTTCTAGACATCAGTCCATCAAAACCAAGAGATGAACTGCTTGTGGAGTTCAAAAGATTAGAGAGCGAACTGGCTACAGTAAAGGCTGGTAGCTTGGTTATAAACCATTCAGTTCCTTCCCTCCCGTCTGGATACGATTCATACGATGAATCAGAAATTCAAAAACTGCTGTTGGAAAAAATTGAGAAACCAATTTTATCAAAGCGAGAAGAGTACCTTCTTGAACTAGTTCAACATGGACAAGCTCAGGAGCTCGTGCAAAGGAAAACGTTATTTGAGGCCGAAGATACAAACCAATGCCCATATTGTTTCCAGCAAATAACTGCAACGTACAAGGCTGGTCTGGTCCAGAGCATTGAAAAAGTTTTAAGTAAAATTGTCGAAGAGCGCCAAGGCTTACTTAGAGAAAAAATACGTGGAGAAATTCCAATTGATTTGTCTCCCTTTGAGCAACTCAGAGGGCATTCGACATGCGTCGAGCTAATAAAACAGATTGATGCGGCAGTAAAAAAGAACAATGACCTATTACAACGAAAAATAGATAATCCATACGATACAGTCGAGGACAGCGTCTTGCCAGTTCAAGATTTAACACTACGGTTAAGCAATGCGCTTACTGAGCTTGAACACGAACGAATGGAACATAATCAACAAGCCAAAAACACTCAACCGATCATCGGTGAGCTACACAGAATAAACGGGGAAATTACACACTATGATATTGTCGAAATTGCGAGGCAATATGACAAGCAACTTGCGGAGTGCTCATCTGCAGAAAGTCTTCACGCTGAGCTGAAAAAGACATACTTAGAAAAAGAAGATACCGTTAAGAAACTCGAAGCAAAAAGAAGTAATGTGGAGTTGGCACTTGACGTTATTAATAATTCTATGAAGTATATCTTTTTTGCTGAGGATAGGCTTAAAATCGAGTATGTCGACGGCAGTTACAAACTGCTCTCACATGGCCATAGTGTAAAACCCTGCGATGTTTCAGTGGGAGAACGAAATATTATAGGGCTATGCTACTTTTTTGCAAGTATCTTGCAGGGACAGGAAGAGAGCCGCGCCTATTCAAATGAATATTTACTTATAATTGATGACCCGGTTTCAAGTTATGATTTGGAGAATAGAGTTGGGATTCTTTCCTTTTTGAGGTATGAGTTAGACGCTTTTCTCGCTGGGAATATGGATACTAAGGCGTTAGTCATGACTCATGATCTCATGACGTTTTATGATATTCATAAGATATTTGAAGAAATCGTAGACAATTGCAAGCTAAAAGGCTATTCGCTGCCGCCCAAATTCAACAGATTTGAATTAAGGGACGAAAGCATCAAGCCGTTCCAATATAAGCGGAGGCAGGAATACACAGAACTAGTTGGCATCATTTACGCTTACGGCCAGAATCAGACTAATGAACAAGAACTAGTAATTGGGAACATAATGCGACAAGCATTAGAGGCATTTTCAACGTTTGAATATCGGAAAGGCATCGAGGAGGTCTCTACAAACGCAGAAATTCTTTCCTCACTGAAAGACCCTGTATATGAGGTTTATTTTAAGAATCTTATGTATCGGTTGGTTTTGCATGGCGGGAGCCATAAGGAGGAGCAGATTAAAACAATGAAAGATTTTAACTTCTTTAGCTTTATTTCTGATTCTGAGAAACAGAGAACCGCTCGAGATATTCTGTGCCTCATCTATCTGTTGAACAAACAGCACCTTCTTGCACACCTGGAAGATATAGATTGTAATGCTAAAGCAACACTTGATTCGTGGTGCCTCGATATACGAAATCGATCAGTAGCAGTATGAGTTTTTAATGAGCCTCGGGCGATGGGATGGAGCGATGGGATGGGCGATGGGATGCCCCTCTTGACACGGATAATATATTTTGTATTAGTCAACTGCTATGGCAGCACTCCACGTCCACGTCAAGACACATATTAAGACGTCACCTTGGAGAATGTGGCGTCGTGAGGAAGATTCCCGTATAACGGGGGTCTTCCTTATTTTTTGCACCAGTTTTGCGTTCACGATGTAAACGTCAAAGCTAACAGCGTATAAAAATCTCCACCTTGGCACGAATGCGCTGAGGTGGAGATCAATCATTATTGAGGAACATAGCAATCTTGAGGGGCGTTGGCAGGCAGAAGCTTTTCAGCCCAAAATTCGTCAGCCTGGCTCAGCACCGGCGCACTCTGCAGAACCCAAAGCAGGTATCTGTACGGGTCGAGTTTGTTCTCCTTTGCCGTTTCAATCAAGCTGTAGATCACCGCGCTGGATTGAGCGCCTGCCGGAGTGTTGGCAAAGAGCCAGTTCTTCCGGCCCATCACAAAAGGCTTTATGCTGCGCTCAGCACGGTTGTTGCTCAGTTCCAGTCTGCCGTCTTCCAAATAGCGTACCAGGTACGGCCACTGCTCCAGCAGGTAATGCAGTGCCTTTCCAAGAGCAGATTTCGGTGCCGTTTTGGAGATCGTCTCATTTGCCCATACCAACAGAGCGTCCAGAACCGGTTTCTCCTGTTCCAGGCGCTTAGCATATCGTTCTTCTGGCGTCAGCTCTGTGAAAGACTCCTCCAGTTGGAACAGCCTGGTGCAATAGCACTCACCAGTTGCTGCCAGAGAGCCTTTTCGGTCCTCTTTGGGCAGGGTCTGTAGGGCTTCGTCAAATTTTCTCCGGGCATGTGCCCAACAACCCACAACACAGATATTTTCAGGCAGTTTGTGGTAGCCCTGGTATCCGTCTGCATGAAGCCAGCCTGAGAACCCTTTCAGGAACTCTTCCGCATGAGCTGCCTTGCGGCTTGGTTGGTATTCATACAGGACGATAGGGCTTTCCGCACATCCGCTGGTCCGGTACAGCCACATATAGGACTTGCTGGCAGCTGCTTTTCCGGATTCCTTCAGCACCTGCAGCGTCGTTTCATCTCCATGCAGAACTGTCTCGCGGCAAAGATTCCGGTGCAGCACATCATAAATCGGACGCAGCCAGGTATCCGAGGTGTTCAGCATCCAGTTGGCCATTGTCTGCCGGGACAGCTTCAATCCCTCCCGGTTAAATTCCTGCTCCAAACGGTACAGCGGAGAATACATCACGAATTTCTGAGTCATGATGTGAGCCACTGCTTCGGCTGAAGCAAAGCTGCCCGGGCAAAGCACCGGCTGCTTTGGCGTCTTCAGAATATTGGCTTCTCCGGTCTCTTCTTCACAGTTCTTGCAGGCATATGTATAGTAGACATCCTCCCGGATCCAGAAATGGGCAGGCTCCATCTGCAGGCTCCGGTGGATCTCCCTTCCAATCTCCTCCATAACAGTTCCGCAGGAAGCACAGATCCGTTTTTCATTAGACAGACGGTGTTCCACCACTTCTGTAGGAGTTCCTTCGGGGACAATGTCCGTCACACTGCCGGACTGCCGCTTGCGCTCATGGGCTTTCACGGCGATTTGTTCCGGTGTAGCAGATTTGGTTCCATACGCGTAGGCTTCTGCTTCATTGAGGGAAAAGGCAAGCTGGTCCATCAGTTCTTCCTGAATCCGCTCAGAGGACGAACCAAACTGCCGCTTTTTAGCAAGGCCCAACTGCTCCAGAAGCCATTGGTTCTGGAGCTTCAATTCAGTCAGTTGTGCCTGCTGAGATTCATATTCCGCGCGTGAAACGGTCACCATTTCAGCGTTACTTGTGGCAGTTTTCTTCTCGCTTTCCATAAGGAAATCATACCACAAAATGTGCGAAAAATCCAGCATTTTCAATCGTTCCAGGGCACTATATTGCGCTCAATCCAGATACCGCTTTGTTTGCTTTTGGCTGTTCAGTTTTTAAGCCTTCCATGAGCCAACGGTACTGTTGAGGGGTTAACGTCCGGACCTCATCTTTCGTTCGCGGCCACTGGAAACTACCACTTTCCAACCGCTTATATAAAAGCAGAAATCCATCGCCCTCCCAGTACAGTGCCTTGATCCTGTCTCGTCGTCTCCCACAGAACAAAAACAATGCTGTCTGGAACGGATCCATCTGAAACTGTGTGCGTACTATGCCGGCCAAACCATCAATGCCTCGGCGCAGATCTGTATAACCGCAGGCTATGTAGACCGGACAGGTGCAGTTGAAATCATTCAGCATAATTTCAAAATTCGGAGCACGCTTTCCACTGTGGTGGGATCTGCCCCATTATGGATATTTGCTGCAATACCTCCTGCATGGATACTAACGGCAATCTGGCAATTGCTGTTCGTTGTCATGTCAGGAGTGACCTCGGCAAACTGCAGTTCCTGTTGTGCCTGAGCCATTGTAAATATCTTCTTCTGCCATTTGTAATAGGTCTGCTCGCAAACTCCTTTTTCCTTGCACCAGGTCTTTACGCTCAGGCCACTGTTTCTGCACTCTGAGATCCGCTCTGCCCACAGGGCCACTTTATTTTGCCCATTTAGCTGCTGTAATTCTGTACTCATAATGAAAAAACACCCCCGTACTGCGGATAGTATACGCGGCTCGCATATACTATCCGCTACCATACAGGAGTATTCTTTCACGCCATTCAATTTACCGCAAGTCGCCGTTAGCTTTGACGCTTACTTCACGATGAGGATTTCAGCGATGCCGATGCACCAGAAATTCGGCGGCATTTGAGATGGAAAATAAACTTTGAGAAAAATTGGTGCGCCTGCACCAGTTTTTTATTTTTCTGGTGCAGGCGCAGAAATCGTGCCACTTTATTTTATTTTCATGATCAACCCTCTGCCCGGTATAAGAACGTCATAATTTGCCCACGGGTGCAAATGCTGTCCGGAGAGAAAGTCGTATTGGAAGTTCCCGCAGTGATACCGTTGTTCACAGCCCAAGCTACCGCCGTGGCATAGGCTGCACTGGAGGGTACATCGGTAAATTTCCCGCTGGCAGCCACGGCGGGGCTTCCTGCCTGTTTCCACAGATATTCCATCGTCATAGCGCGGGTGCAGGCTTTATTGGCGTCAAATGCAGTGCCGGAAACCATGCCCATTGAATACGCCCACACAGCGGCTTTGGCGTAATACTCGCTGCCAGCCAGATTTGTAAATGGGTTGGCAAGGCTGGGGGTAGGAGACCCGGCAGCCCGCCAGATAAAGGTTAGGATTTGTGCGTTGGTACAGGTGGCGTCCGGTGAGAATGTGGTGGCAGAAGTACCTACGGTCACCCCGTGATCCACAGCCCATTTTACTGGTTCGGCATAGTAGGCGCTGACCTTTACATCCGTAAACGGCGCAACAATATCTCCTACGTTCGACTGATTCCCAGTGGCGGTTTTTATGGTTATCCAGTAAGTCTCGTCTTTCCGGTTACCGATCATGCCCTCAACACAGACGTAATACGTTCCGGCGGCCAAGCTGCATTCATCGCTTGTCTGGTCGGTAGTCGCGTCGCCTCGCCATGTACTGCTGACTACCTTCTTCTTTTCACTCGTGTAAATCGTGGTACGCCAGTTGTTGCCGAAGGTTGTGACCGGTTCATTCCCGAACACAAGCTGAACGGTTTCGCTGGTCGGCAGCGTAAACGCATACCAATCCTCGTCCCGGCTGTTCATAATGGAGCCGCTGTATTTCGTGTTCAGCGCCATTGGGTCAGCGGTGGCCACCGTATCATTGAATTCTGTTTCCCAAGTGTTTGAGGCCGTAAAATTGACCGTAAGCTGATAATCGACGTCGTATCGGTATGCAGGAGTCTTTGTTACGCATACATAATAGGTTCCGGCCTCTAACCCAATCTGTCCGCTCTGCTCCGTTACTGTCGCATTGCCTTTCCATTGGAAATAGACGATTTCCTTATTTTCCGCCGTGTAGAGGTAAGTACGCCAGCAGTCGCTATCCAAATCGACATACTCGTGTCCAAAGGAAAGCTGCACCATCCCTGCGCCGGGCAGCGTGAATTCAAACCAATCTTTATCGCTCGTTTTGTACAGGTTGCCTGTGACAGCCGTATTCAGCGAAACGGGGTTAGCTGTTACGATGGTATCGTTGGGTTCCTGCTCCCGTGAGCCGGAGCCGGGGGTGGGGACTGGATCGGGAGTGGTCGCCGCAGTTACAGTTACCTTACAAGTCGCAGTTTTGCCAGCCACCGTTGCCGTAATTGTCGCGCTTCCTGCCTTTACAGCGGTAACATTGCCGTTTATAACTTTGACGACTGCTTCATCACTGCTTTTCCATGTCACCGCAGGACCGGCAGGCGATACCGTTGCGGAAAGAGTAGCCTCATCGCCAACCGTCATGGAAAGAGAGGAGAGGTTCAGAGAGATCGAGTAGTTGGCTGCGGGCGCTGTCCCCGCAGTTTTGAATGTCCCCCAATCGCTCCAGTAATACTCCCCATCGACAACCGCATAAAACTTGTATTTATAGGTTGTCCCCGGTGTCAGCGTATCGAGATGTCCTTCTGGGAGGTCGCTCCCTACTGGACCTATGACGGCCACTCCTACATGCCCGACATGATCCTGGCCTCCAAGCAGACCATGGACAAGCTGTCCGCCGAGGATCAGCAGATCATCTTCGACTGCGCCAAGGAAGCCGAGGTCTGGCACCGCGACGCCTGGGAGGAGTCCGAGGCCAAGAACGCCGAGATCGCGCTGGAAAAGGGCTGCACCCTGACTACTCTGACCGATGACGAGCTCAAGGCTTTCCAGGATGCCGTCGCTCCCATGTATGAGACCTTCCTGAACGACGAGCAGAAGGCCATCGTGGAGCGTGTCCAGGCTCTGGGCTGATCCACGCGGCAAAAGGGCGGCCTGCACAGGCCGCCCTTTCCTTGACAACACAGCTGAAAGGAGAAATTTTATGAACTTCTTGCGGAAAGCATGCCGCGTTTTGTTCAGGGCGCTGGAGTGGTTTGCCATGATCTGCATGGTGGTATTGACCGTCATCGTCTTTACGGACGTCATCCTCCGGTACATCTTCAAGCAGGGCTTTTCCTGGACCCAGGAGATCGCCACGCTGATGCTGGTCTGGTTCAGCCTGATCGGCATGGCCATCGGCGTGCTGGAGAAAATCCACATCAGCATCGAGATGTTCACCGCCAAGCTGCCTCAAAAGGCCATCAGCGTGCTGGAGAGCATCGACCACATCCTGATCGCCATTTTCGGCGGCACCATGGTCTATTACGGAATCCTGATCATGAACATGACCAAGCTCTCCACCATGCCCGCCACCAAGATGCCCAGCGCGGTGCTGTATGTGATCCTGCCCCTGTCCGGCCTGCTGGTGCTGGTCAACGCCGTGCTGGTGGCGGCCAAGCAGGAGAAAAAGATTTTCCCTGAAAACGGCGGCGGCGCCGGGAAGGAGGATCCCCATGCCTGATACCACCCTTGCCATTGCCATTATGCTGGGTTCGTTTGTGATCCTGCTGATGATGCGGATGCCCATTTCCTTCACCCTGGGCATTTCCTCCGTGCTGACGGCACTGTACCTGAACATTCCCCTGGCCACGCTGTTCCAGCGGATGGTCAACGGCGTCCAGTCCTTCTCCCTGCTGGCCATCCCCTTCTTTATCCTGGCCGGCGAGATCATGGGCCAGGGCGGCATCTCCCGCCGGCTCATCACCTTCGCAAATGCCTTGGTGGGATGGATGCGGGGCGGCCTGGCCCAGGTGAATATCCTGGCGTCCATGTTCTTCGGCGGCATCTCCGGCTCCGCCGTGGCGGACACCTCCTCCATCGGATCCATCCTGATCCCCATGATGACCGACTCCGGCTATGACAAGGACTTCTCCGTGGCTGTCACGGTGACCTCCTCCTGCCAGGGCGTCATGATCCCGCCCTCCCACAACATGATCCTCTTCGCCATGGCGGCGGGCGGCGGCGTGTCCATCGGCCAGCTGTTCATGGGCGGCCTGATCCCCGGCATCCTGCTGGGCATCGCCCTGATGATCATGACTGCCATCATCGCCCGCAAGCGCAACTATCCCAAGGGCCGCCTGATGTCCCTGCGGGAGATCTGGAAGGCCACCAAGGACGCTCTCCTGGGCCTTCTGACCTGCATCATCATCGTGGGCGGCGTCATCTTCGGCTGGTTCACCGCCACCGAGTCCGCCGCCGTCGCCGTGGTGTATGCCTTCATCGTCACCTTCTTCATCTACCGGGAGATCCCCCTGCGCCAGTTCGGCAACATCCTGCGCAAGTCCCTCAGGACCATTGCCATGGTCATGGCCCTGATCTCCACGGCCTCCATGTTCGGCTGGCTGCTGGCCTATCTGAAGATCCCCACCATGGTCACCGGCCTGCTGCTGGGCATCTCCGACAACCCGGTGGTCATCCTGCTGCTCATCAACGTCATGTGCCTGATCCTGGGCTGCATCATGGACATGGGCCCGCTGATCCTGATTCTCACGCCCATCCTGCTCCCCGTGGCCACCCAGCTGGGCATGGAGCCCGTGCAGTTCGGCGCCATGCTGATTTTGAACCTGGCCATCGGCCTGTGCACGCCGCCTGTGGGCGCGGCCCTGTTCGCGGGCTGCTCCATCGGCCGCATCAAGATCGAGGAAGCCACCAAGGCCTGCCTGCCGTTTTACGCCATGATGATCCTGGTGCTGCTGCTGGTGACGTTTTTCCAGCCCCTGTCCATGTTTGTCCCCGGGCTGATGAACGGCTGAGCGCGCCGGCGCGCGGACGCCGAAATGATTCGCGAATATTGAAAAGCGCCGGACGGGAAGATTTGGCTTCCCGTCCGGCGCTTTTATTGCGCCTGCGCGGCGTTCACATGACACGTTCCGCGGCCCCACGGCCTGTGCCGCGTCCCTTCCGCCCGGCGGAGCGGGGGACACGGTCTTGACGTCCACGCTGTTTCGCAAAGCCGTGGCGGCGCATGGCGAAGATCATGGCACAGGTGGGCTGGACCTTCTTCAAAATCAGCACGATGGCAACAGCAAGCGCGGCCAAAGCACCCAGAGCGGAAACAGGAACTCCATCCATGGTAAAAACGCCTCCTTCCCCGGATTACAGATTGTCGAACTTCATCACGCCGCCCTCAGAGCCGGAGGCGGCCAGCTTGCAGTACAGCCCCAGCCAGCCCTTTTTGAACTTGGGCTCCGGGCGTTTCCACTGCTTCAGGCGGGCCTCGATCTCCTCCTGGGGCACCAGAAGATTCAGTTTCTTGCCGTCCACGTCGATTTCCACAAGGTCACCGTCCCGGACGATGGCGATGGGACCGCCCTCAGCGGCTTCCGGAGAGATGTGGCCCACAAAGCAGCCGTTGTTGGTGCCGGAGAAGCGGCCGTCGGTGATCAGAGCGGTGGTCTTGGAAAGCCCGCGGCCATAGAGATACTTCATTGCCTTGTACATCTCCCGCATGCCGGGGCCGCCCTTGGGCCCCTCATAGCGGATCACGACAACGTGGCCGTCGTGGACCTTACCGGCCAGGATCGCCTCCTCCGCAGCTTCCTCAGAGTCAAAGCAGATCGCCTTGCCCTTGAAGTGGTGCAGGCTCTTGTCAAACGCGCCGGGCTTGGTGATGCCGGTGTCAGGCGCCAGGTTGCCCCGCAGCACGGCCACGCCGCCGGTGTAGCCGAAGGGATCGTCCAGCGTGTGGTTTACAAGGCCCGTGGCCGGATAGAGGTACTTGTGATCCCGGATGTTCTCAGACAGAGTGCGGGCGGTAACCGTCATCACATCCGTCTCCAGCATGGACTGCAGATTTTCCATCAGGCGAGGCACCCCGCCATCCTTATAAAAGTCCACAATGCTGTATTTGCAGGCGGGATTCATCTTGGCCAGCTGCGGCGTCGTGTCGGAGAGACGGTCAAACTCGTCCAGGACCCTGATGCCCAGTTCCGCCTCATAGGCGATGGCGGTCAGATGCATCACGGCGTTGGTGGAGCCGCTCATGGCCAGGCAGGCCTTGATGGCGTTGCGGACGGAGGCGTCCGTGATGATCTGCCGGGCGGTGATGTTCTTCTCCACCAGCTCCAGGATCTTCACGCCGGTCTCCTCCGCCTTCATCATGCGGATGGCGGAGGTGGCGGGGGCGGTGCCGCCGTCCGGCAGGGTCATGCCCATTGCCTCGGCCAGGGCGCACATGGTGTTGGCCGTGCCCAGATAAGAGCAGGAGCCGCAGCCAGGGCAGGCCGTGTTTTCCAGAGCCACATATTCCGCCTCGGTGATCTTGCCGGCGGAGAGCATGCCGTAGGCCTCCGTGCTGGAGGTCTGATCCGCCTGGCGGCCGTCAAATTCCACGCCGCCCTCCATGGGGCCGCCGGGCAGGAAGATGCAGGGGATGTCCAGCCGGGCCGCCGCCATCAGCATACCGGGAACGATCTTGTCGCAGGAACCCAGCAGCACCAGCCCGTCAAAGAGGTTGATCTGGGCCATGGTCTCGATGGAGTTGGCGATCAGCTCCCGGGAGGGCATGATGAAGTGCATGCCGTCATGGCCCTGGCCCATTCCGTCGCAGCCGCCGATCACGCCGAACTCAACAGGCGTGCCGCCGGCGCGGTAAATACCATCCCTGACCCGCTGCGCCACCTGGCGCAGGTTGTAATGGCCGGGGACACATTCGCTCCACGCATTGGCAATGCCGATAATGGGGCGCCTGAGATCCTCCGTGGTAAAGCCCATGGATTTATAGGTCGCGCGGTAATACTGGTTGCCCAGCCCTTTCAAAATATGTTCGCTGCGGGACATCATCTTTTCCTCCTGAACTTCAAATCAATGCAGAATTTTCCCGATCCGCTCAACAGGGAAACGCCGGCTGTCTCCTGTTTTGCCTTTCTGCCCACATTATAATTTTCCGAAAGTGGTATTACAAGTTGTCCGAAGCGCTTCCTACTTTCTTACAAAATTTTCGAAAATATTTATGCTTATTGTCAAAAATTCTGGCATAATCGGAAAGTTTTCGCGGAAAATAAACCGGAAATAGAAATCTCCGCGAAAAAGTCATCTGATGTCTTTGGCCAAAATAAAAAACTGCCCCGGAAATTCCGGAGCAGCTTTCGGCAAAGGCTTTATTTCGTTTCCTTCGTTTTTTCCTGCGCGTGCTGGATGACGACGCGATTCATGGCGAGGTGCATGGACATGGCGGCGCGGGCAGCCTGCGGGTCCTGATTTAAAATTCCGTTGAGGATCTCCCGATGGGTGTCGATCGTGGCGTTCAGCAATTCCCTGCGGGTGATGTTGGCAATCGAAATCACGGCCAGGTCGATGATGGGCATAAGCGGCTCCACTACCATGTTGTGGGAACATTTTGCGATATAGTAGTGAAAGTTCATATCCTCGCTGAGATAATCTTCGCCCGCCTCGATCTTTTTCCGCACGGCATCACAGTACTCCGACAGCCGCGCGGCCTCCTCCACGGTGCGGTTCCGGGCCGCCATTTCCGCGATGCCCGGTTCCAGCATCAGCCGCACGTCCGTCAGGTCCAGTGCCAGTTGGACCCGGTCTTCAATGGCATCCAGTCCAAGCGGATCCACCTGCAAGGGCATCAGAGAAACCACATAGGTGCCGGAACCGTGCTTGATCCGCAGGATACCGCGGGATGCCAGCAGCCTGACAGCCTCCCGAATGGTGCCCCGGCTGACGCCGAAGCGGTTTGCCAGCTCGTATTCGTTGGGGAGTTTTGTGCCAGGCGCCGTCTTTTCATCCAGAAGGTGCTGGAAGAGCCGTTCCGCGACGCGCTCTGCCAGGGCCCGGTTCTTGATGTTGGAGATTTCCGCCATATTCCGCTCCTTTCAGAGAGGACTGCTCTCATTTTGCGGTTTATTCCTGATCGGGACAGTATTGTATCACGCTTTTGCCGGAAAAACAAAGGATTCCTTCTCTTCATCGGTCCGGAAAACCCGGAAGGCAGCTTCGTGCCCCGGCGGCCTGTCCCCTCTCTCCGGGGCTCCGCAGGGGGATGCGCTTCGCAGTCAGACGCGGGCATTGCGGGCGCGGCCGTACCGGGAGGCCGCGAACCGGCGGGCCCCGCCTTTTCCGCCGGGGCGGGGGCCCGGCAGGTGTTTCCGAATCGCCCGCGGAACTCAACGGCGCCGTCCCCGCCGGGATGCCCGGCGGGGACGGCGTTCCGTCTGTCACCTGGGTGTGGAGCCATGGGCGGACCGGCCCGGCGCCGCTCATGGCCAGGTGCGTCACTTTCTCAAAAATTCTTCAGCCACTTTTGGATGTCCGTGTCCGGGGTCATCTGCCGGTCCCCGTTAAAGCGGATGTCCAGGCCCGCTTTTACCTGTGCGCCCCGGCAGGCCTTTTCAAAATCCCGGAAGGTGTGGCCCAGCCAGCCGCCGTTGGTGGCGAAGGGATACACCGTTTTGCCCGACAGATCGGCGCTGTGGAGAAAGCTGTTCATGGCCGGGGCAAAGGTATACCACCACACCGGCGTGCCCAGGATGATCGTATCATACCGGCTCAGGTCGGTGCCCAGCGGCCTGAGCTCCGGGAGAAAGCCGCTGTCCACCTCCCGCTGTCCCTGATCCACCACGTCGTCATAGCTGCCGGTGTAGGGCCTGACGGTCTGGATCTCCGCCAGATCGGCGCCGATTGCCTTTCCGATCCGTTCCGCCGCACGGCGGGTGTTTCCGCTGTAGGAATAATAGATCACAAGAGCGCTCATGGCTGGGCCTCCCCATACACCTCTTTTGCCATGCGGAAGGCCGCCCACGCCTTGGGCCATCCGGCGTAGAAAGCCCCATGGGTCAGGATCTCCGCCATCTCCTCCGCCGTCACGCCGTGCCTTTTCGCGTTCGCGATGTGGAATTGCAGAGAGCTGTCCAGCACGCCGCCGGCCATCAGCGCCGTCACGGTCACAATGCTGCGGTCCCTGGCGGAGAGCTGTTCCTCCCGGGACCAGACCTCGCCGAACAGGATATCGTCGTTCAGGTGCGCGAATTGGGGCGCAAAGCCGCCCAGCGTGTCTCTGCCCGCTGTTACCTTTTCCATCTGTGCCTCTCCCCTCATTTCAGTTTGCTGTAGTCCGCGTCGGATACCGGCTCGCACCACTCGTTTTCCGTCTCCTCGCCGGGGACCTCCACCGCCAGGTGGGAAAACCAGCTGTCCGGGGCGGCCCCGTGCCAGTGCTTGACGCCGGCGGGGATGTTCACCACGTCGCCGGGGTGGAGCTCCCGGGCGGGCCTGCCCCACTCCTGGTAATAGCCCCGGCCAGCGGTGCACAGCAAAATCTGCCCGCCGCCGGACTTGGCGTGGTGGATGTGCCAGTTGTTGCGGCACCCCGGCTCAAAGGTCACATTGCCGATGACCACCTGTTCCCGGGAGAGCATATTCAAATAGCTCTGCCCCACGAAATATCGGGCAAAGGCGGTGTTTTCGCCCCCGCGGGGGAAAATGTCCTGAAATCCGTCCATGTTCAAGCCTCCTGTTTTTGATTCTTTACCAGATACCGCAGCCACACGCTGCCGCCGTCCTTCACCTGGGCGCTTTGCAGGGCAAAGCCCACCGGGGCGGTGCCGCTCAGGCCCTTCCGGGCCATGAACAGGCTCTGGGTCGTGGGCGAGCCGTCAGCGGCGGCGGCGATGACCACGCTGATCTCGTCGCACATCCCCGCCTGGATAAAGGACCAGTTCAAGGCCGCTCCGCCGCCCAGCATCAGCGTCTCGATGCCGAACAGCGCCTTCAGCTTTCCAAGCGCCAGCCCATAGTCCAGGGAATCCTCCCCGGCGATGATGTAGGAGATCCCCAGCTTCCGCAGGAACGCCTTATAGGCGTTGCCGGCCCTGCCGGTCAGCACCTCGACGATATGGGCGGTGGTGTCCACATAGGTCAGGGTGTTGCTCTCCCAGCCCAGCCTGCCGGAGGGGTCCACCGATACATAGTACATAGCGGCTCTCTCCGCCACGAAGTCGCCCTCGGGCACCGTGGGGGCGTTTTCGTCCAGCGCGGGCCTGCGGTAAAAGGTGAAATTGTCATCGGTGGTCACCCGGCCGGACAGCCAGCCCTGGTGCCTGTAATAAGGGTCCCTGCCAAAGGCGATGTCATAAAACACGTCTCCGGCGGCCCCGCCCTCCGGGGTGTCCATGTAGCCGCCCATGATCTTCCCGTCCAGGGAGGTCATCATGTGGCAGAAGATATACGGTCTGTTCATTTTCCGGGTCCTCTCCTCCAAATAATTTTTTATGCCTGGGGCTTCAGCGGGCCGTAGAAATAGCTGGACGTTGCCCCGCCGTCAATCAGGAACGTGGAGCCGGTGATAAAGGCTCCTTTCTCGCTCATGAGCAGCTCCGCCACATTTGCCACTTCATCCGCGGTGCCCGGACGTCCCGCCGGGCAGCCTGCAAACATATTTTTATAGAAGTCGCCGCGAGGGCCGTTAAATTCGTCAATCGCCAGCGGCGTCACAATAATGCCGGGGGCAATGTCATTGATGCGGGCGCCGCGCCTGCCCCACTTGACGGCTTCCGCCATTACCCGCTTCTCATTGCAGCGTTTCGCCAGCTGATAAGCATGCAGGGTATCCCGGATGTTCTCCGGCCGCAGCAGCGGAAGGTCAAGCAGTTCTTCCGTGGGCACAGTCGCCAGCAATTCATCTTCCTCGGCTGTGAGGGCAGGCATACGCCACCCGGACTGACTGGAAATCGTCACGCCCACGCCGCCTTTTTTAATAACTTTTCCGACTTCCTCAAGCAGTACCGCCGTGCCGTACAGATCCACTTTCAAAATCGCTTCAATCGGAGCCTGGCTGGGGGAAACGCCCGCCGCGTTGACCAGCATGGAGATCTCCCCGTATTCTCTTGCTTTCGCAATCAGATCCAGAACAGACTCGCGGGAAGATAAATCCATTTCTACCGGAACGGTATCAAATCCCGCGTCATTCATGGTTTTGGAGATCGCCTCCGCGTTTTCCGGTTTCCGATCGCCGACCACAATTTTCATCCCGTAACCCATTCTTCTTGCAATCGCCATACCGATCTGTCCGGCTCCGGTTAAGATCATGACATCCTTCATTGTGTGTTCCTTTCTTACATGTTCCTCTCTTGCATGTTCCCGCCGCAAACGGGGCGTACCCTATTCGTCCGTGATGGCCTTGCCCCAGGTTTTTTCAGCATCCCGCCGCGGGCCAGGGAAAACAGGCTCCGCCGGCGACTTGCCAAGGCCGTGCTGTACAGCGTGGGAAATGAACAACAGGCGCATCGGAAGCACGCTTCCGATGCGCCTATTATAAGTTCATTCTCTCTTTATGTCGAATACCTGTTTGCTATGCCGTCTCCATGCCCAAAAGGCATTTTACGTGTTGTGAAAACCGGCTGGCCGCCGTCGGGAAAGACCGGCCCTCGCATTCCGCGAGGCTCCCGGACTTTCGCCCGGGGGCCCTGGGGATTCACATTTTTTTACATCCGGCGCGCCCTTTTTTCAACGCCGCTTCAGCGCCGTTGGCTATGATGAACAACAAGGACATCCAAATCCATCAGCCGGATCCGGAGTGGGCGGCACCGCCCGGCACGGGGCTGATGCCGCGGCAGACGCCGCGGATAAACCGACAGCTCCGCAAGTTCCGATGCGGACGATTCGATGCCAGTTTCACTTGAGCGCGGCGCCTGTGGCAGACCGCGCTCAAGACCAGTCCGCACGCGGCGGAGGATGCCAAAGCCCGTGGGGCGCGGATGCTGCGGGACACACGCCGCACAGGCCCCGCTTAGTCACACAGGTCCGGCAGCAGGCGGCCGATATCCCCGTTGACGCAGACTGCCCGTGGTTGGATCTCCTTCGGCGCGGACGCCTGCCCATAGTTGATGCAGGCATAAATCGCCTTTGGATTTTGGGCGGTCATCCTCCAGAACGGATATTTGATGATGGCCGGGGTGTTCATCCCGACGCCCAGTTCCAAAAACAGCACCCGCGTCCCGCTGTGCCGCCGGAGGAAGTCCTCATACCGTCCGGCGGCGGCATGCCAGCCCTCGTCCTGGACAAAGGTGCCGTCGCAGCGCAGATTCATGGCCATGGGCCTGCCGCACTTGGGACAGCGGGGGATCAGCTCCGTGGGGATCTTCATGTCCCGCTGCTCCGCCGCCATGCGGCGCACGGTCTCCTCGTTGTCATAGGTCTCCTGGTGGCAGGGCCGGGAGCACTGCCACAGGCCGTAGTCCCCCTGGGTGTAGAACAGCCGGCGCTTGTCAAAGCCCGCCAGCTGGAACTGGTGGTCCACATTGGTGGTGAGGACAAAATAATCCCTATCCCGCACCAGCGCCAGCAGGTCTTCATAGACCGGCTTCGGCGCTTTTTCATAGCGGTTTATCAGGATCTGGCGGCTCCACCAGGCCCAGGATTCCTCCAGCGTTTCAAAGGGATAAAAGCCGCCGGTGTACATGTCCCGGATGCCGTATTTTTCGATAAAGTCAGCAAAGTTTTTCTCAAACCGCTCCCCGGAATAGGTCAGCCCCGCCGAGGCGGACAGGCCCGCCCCGGCGCCGATCACCACGGCGTCGGCCTCCGCCAGGGCCGCTTTCAGCTGCCCGATTTTATCCGAGCAGGCTTCGGTAGATGTCCGCGTCCAGATCCTTGAAAACATTGAAGATCACCTTTCTGATGGAAGTATCACGCCGGAGGAAATCGGCGGCTGTTTTCACGGCGATCTCAGCGGCCTCTTGGTTGGGGAAATGAAACTCGCCGGTGGAGATACAGCAAAAGGCCACCGTTTCCAGCCCATGCTCCGCCGCCAGCTCCAGGCAGGAGCGGTAGCAGGCGGCCAGCTCCTCCCGGTCCCGGCGGGTCACCCGGCCCCGGACGATGGGGCCCACGGTGTGGAGAATATAGTTCGCCGGGAGGTTATAGGCCCTTGTCAGCTTGGCACGGCCATTGGGCTCCGGGTGCCCCTGGGCGGTCATGATCTGATTGCACTCGTCCCGGAGCTGGAGCCCCGCCGCCGAGTGGATGGCATTGTCGATGCACCCGTGGCAGGGGCAGAAGCAGCCAAGCAAAGCGCTGTTGTCCGCGTCCACGATGGCGTCTGCCGCCAGCCGGGTGATGTCCCCCTGCCAGACGGCGATTTTGGGATTGGAGGCCACAGCGGGCAGGGCATCCGCGTCCACCACGCCCCTGGCCTCCCGCTCCTCCGCCAGCACCTCGTCCTGCACCTGCAGGAACTGCGCCTTCAGCGGCATGGGAGGCCGGAGGTTCATCAGGCTGCGGAGCAGCCGCCGCTGGGCGGCGTCCTCCCGGGGAAATTGCGCCGCCTGCGTCTGGTACTCCGGCATCTCGTCCAGCAGAATTTGATTGAGATATTGGAGCTTTTCCATTCTGTCCATAGAAATTTCCTTTCAGCCCAGCTTCTCCACCGCTTTCACCGGGCAGACGCGGAAGCAGCTGCCGCAGTGGAGACAGCGGCTCTCGTCAATGATGCGGGGAACGGTTTTGCTGATACAGCCGGAGGGGCACACGCCGCGGCAGCCCTGGCAGCCGATGCACTTATCGGCGTTGATCCGATAGCCGGTCTCGCGGACCTCCGCGCCGCCGAAGGAAAAGTGCTGGCGGAAGGGCGGCAGCCGGCGCAGGTCGAAATACTCGCCCTCCCCCTGATAGAGCTGGAACACCTCCAGGGCGTCCCGGCTTTTTTCCGTGGGGTAGATCTGCGCCATATAGGGATTTTTCTCAAAAATCTCCGCCAGATGTTCCCTGCCGATGCTCCGCACGGCACCCCGGACGGAGATAGCCAGCGTGGAGAGGGTGTCCCCGCCCCTCATGCCGGAGATGGCCGCGAAAGGCCGCTTGGTCAGCCGGTCATAGAAGGACTTAGCGGATACATTCCAGCAGGATATTTTTCGGTCAACTTCAGTTTCATATAGCGGGCATCGGGATCTTTCGCCAAATCTTTATAATACGGATAATCGTCGGCGGAACGGTTGCCGTACTGATTGGCGGCAATGACCTCGCATTTAAACATAATGGATTTGTATTTTTCGCCGACATATATGTACACCGTGTCGCCTACAGTGGTATTGGTAGACTGACTCCACTCGATCACATCAAGGTTGTCAAAAGCAGCGATAATATCGTAATATTTCGGGTTGCAAGGAATGATCCACACGTCATCAAGGCGCGATGAGACTTTTCGCCCCTCTGCTTTTGCGCGCAGTTCGTTCAGCCACTCTCCGTTATACTTAAAATAGCGCGGTCCGGCAACACCCCATTTACTACCCGTAAGCTCGGTAGCAAGGGCGGAAAGGGATAATTTCCGTCCCTGATATTCTACCGTCTTATCATCCACAACCGTGCATTGCGTGCCCGAATTGTCATTTCCCTGATTGAAGAAGGTGATCACTGCGCCAAGCTCTATATTTTTGACTGCTTTGCCGTCCTTTGGCATACATGCCTGAACCAAAAAATCAAACAGTTCTTTCTCGTAGTAGTTAAAGTTCTCTGGCTTGGAGTTGAGAAATTTTGCGTCTACAAACATATAAAAATCTTTTATTGCCATGCATTTTTTAAAGACTTTTATCCCATATGTATCAAAAATGCTTTTGTCAGTCATGGCAAACAGGAAAATCGGTTCGCCATCAGGTCCATGGCTATACGCCGAGAATAGATTAACCGTTTTTAGAAACGACTTCAATAATTCTGATTTGCAAGCATTCTCAACTGTCTGATTATAGAATAGCAAAATGTGATCGACATTCTCTCTGCCTAAAATACTTTTAAGAAAAAATTTATCATCTTCAGCAGAGCTATAGATAAGGGAAAGTAATGCAATATCCCAATAATACTTATTTATGTAGTACATCTTAGGTGTAAGGGCATTGCCGTTTCCGGATGTGATTGCTTTGGTGTATTTAAAATAGAACGGCTCGTAATAGCTATGCCACCATCGCTTGTCTTCACCACTATACATAGCAATCACATTCGTTGGCAGCAGCCCTTGGTTGATGATTTCTTTTATAGACCGCACTTTCCCGTTAACATAATACTGACACCTATATATGGTCTGTTCTAACTTTACTTTGCTCCCCTTAATCTCGTAAATAAGATAATAAACGAACTTATGGGTAGCCTTTGCAGAATAGGCATTTGCAAAAATGCCGCTTATCGCTTCCAAAACATTGCTTTTACCAGAGCCATTATTGCCAACGAGAATAGAGAGACCATTTCCGGATTCGAAATCAATGGTAAAGTCTTTTAAGTTCTTATACTGCTTGATATATAGCTTTTTAAGCTTCACCGAAAACCGCCTCCTCAAATTCTCTCTTTGCGCTTTTGCGATTAAAAACGATTTGTGCTTCCAAACATTCAATGCGCTCCCTGATTAATGTGATATGAGCAACAATTTCAGCCTGTTTATGCTCGTTCGGAAGAGGAATTTTTAAATTCAGGAAGTCACGTTCATTAATTCGAGGCATACGAGCGCCACTATACAAAGGAACCAACTGCTCTTGTATTATTTGGGATGACAGCACCTCAATGAAAAATCTCTTGTTGATGCCTTGTGTATTAAATACAAAAAATTCCGATGAGCAGATCACATTGTTAAGAGGATCTTTGTTTATCCAGTATTTATTCAAATACGGGCGAAGCTTTCCATAAATGATATAATCAGCCGGGACTCGGAGTGTTTGGCTTAAAATATCTTTGCCCAAAACTTCTTTTACATCAGCTTTTCCTGTGTTCTTTTCAATATGCTCCATACCAATGTATAAGAATGTATCTTCTTTGTGGTTTTGCGGATTAATCCGCAAAGACTTTCCCGTCTTATCCTCCATAAAATGCCGGATAATTTCAGCAAGATTTATTAGTTCCTCATTTGAATCCACGCTAACGCCGTTTAATAAGAATTGCGGATCCCAGCGGGTAATGTCTCTATAGTGAGCGGTGCCAATCAGCCCGTTAAATGACGATTTCTTAAATGAAATATGTAATTTTTCTATAAGATACTCATCGATTTGATGCCGCAAACTATATATCTCAGCGCGCTGTTCTTCCGATAACGTAATCCTGTTATTGTACTCTTCGAGCAGGGATTCCTGCTCTTTGAAAGTTGGCATGGGTATTTTAGACATCAAAAAGGTATCCTCGTCAATTCTTTGACGATTCGTGGTTCCGCTACTTTGTGATTGCCACTGCCTCTGAAATCGCTCTGAAGACAACACTAACACGATGTATTGTACAAACGCGTTTTGAACCTCAAAAAGCCAAAAATCATTTGTCACAACAGCTCCATCGAGTTCCTTCGGGACTATGCCAAAGGCGCCATTTCTTGCATCAATTCGAGAAATGATAAGTTGTCCTTCTCGGGCAATAAATTGCCTTTTTGTCCCTATATCTTTGCCGTAAAGTTCGTCACGCTCAATAACGCCCTGCCCGTAAAGACGCACAGTTAAGCGCCTATAGCGCTTTTCGTCCTCAATAGCAACAGGTTCCCTAATCCTTTTCAACACACATGAGAGAGGAAGCAATGGATAGGAGGATTTGATTTTCTTTAAAAGGGCGGAACCGGCACTCCATCTGCTTAAATCAACAAAGCGAACAAAATTCAATACCTGTTGTTCTGATGTTCGCATCTTAAAGCACCTCCTCACCCTCGTGTGCTGTAATTCTCATTATAGAACCATCGCTATACGAATAATCAACCTTTGTTTTGTGTTCTACCCAAAGATTATGGGTAGTCTTATATTTTGAATATTCTTCCTGCAACTGTGGTAACTGGTTGCCTGCAGAAACAGCTCCTGTCGATGTTATGCCGGCGTCTTCAACAACAGCAATTGGAATTTCATAATCAAAATATTCCTTGGTCAATGGCTTAGCCTCTTCAACAATTCTCTTTTCAATATCGCTAAGTTCTTTCAAATATACGCCAATTAAGGCTTTGACCTTCGGTTTTTTTGCTTTTTCAGTCTCTATCTTTTCTTTAAGCACGTTGATTTCACCGATATATTTTTGACGGATCTCCCCTTCTGCTTTGGTCTTAGCACCCAAATACTGCAATTCTTCTTCCTCGGTAAAACGCTTAAAAAATACAAGGCTGGGCTTAACGGTAGCACCGGCGGCAATAAATACATCCTGTGGAATAGAGCAAATGAGGATGATTTTTGCTTTGCCTTCAAAATATTCTCGGATTTTCTGTAGGTTAGATGTATTGAGTACACCTTCGGGCAGAACCATGCCCATGCGCCCACCCTTTTTCAAGAGCTTTAGACAGCGCTCCATAAACAGAACTTCGGTCAGTCCGGACATTGACCCCACATCGTAAAGGGACAATAAAGATTTCCCAATATGGTCATTGACTTGCTTAAGCGCATTTTCGTAAGCATCACCGTATTTTGCCTTGTATCTAGCAATCAGTACTTCATCTGTAAATTTGTCAGCTTCGCTTATCTTCTGACTCTTGTCAATACGAGCGCCAAAAGGTGGGTTGGTGAGAATAACATCGAAACGTTCCTCAAAAATTCCATTTACATTCAGCAGACCGTCATGGTGATACACGCCGCCATGTCCATCGCCGTGCATAATCATATTCATCTTAGAGGTTCTTGCCATTCGAGGGTTAGCATCCGTTCCATAAATGCAATTATGAGACAAATTATACATACGACTGCCTTCGACCTGTGTATCCAACTCTTTATTCAGCTTTGCCTGCATTGCTTCAATGCGTGCGTTAATAGCGAGTTGCTCCTTTTCGGAGAGAGTATCATAGTTATCGCCCTCAAGTTCAGCACGCAGCTTGACTTTAGCGTCCCTGACTTCTTCTTCAATCTGTTCTCTTACATACTCAAAGGCTTTGATCAAGAAGCCGCCGCTACCACAAGTGGGGTCACAGATAGTTTCCCCTTCTTGAGGGTCCAGAACATGGGTCATAAAGTCAACAATCGTGCGAGGTGTAAAGAACTGTCCAAGTTCGCCTCGGAAGGTTGTTCCTAAAAATTGTTCAAATGCGATACCCTTAACATCATCCTGAGTGTCGGATAGGTTGTAGGTTTGTAGTTTTTCAAGGATCTGTTCAAAGCTGTTTTGACGAATTTTGATAGACTCATTTTCATCAAATAAATGGTCTTCTCTAAACATAAGAAAAGCCCCAATTAAGAAAACGTACTGCCAGTATGGGAAATGAATAGCTCAAACAACTAATGCCGGGGCCTCATTGTTGAGTTCGATATACTCGACGATTTTACGGAGCTCATCGGCAAACTTAAAGCGGACACTGATATTTCCGTTTTCGTAGACCTTAATATAGTCTACCAATTCCACAAGAATGTCACGGGTCAGTTCGTCGATGTTCTGATACCGTATAAAGGCTACCAGCGCCGGATGTTCATTATCCACGCCGCTTGCCAGTTCCGCCCGCTCCTCCGTCAGATTTTTTAATACGGCGGTCAGCGTGGTTGTCTGGCGTTCATAGTCGGCTTTCATGTTGTGGTAGTCCTCACGGGTGATCTCTCCGTCTTTCCAATCCTGATAAAGCCCTTGTTTGTAGCGGGTGACTTTTGCAAGTTCCCGCTCTTTTGCTGCTATCAGATCGTCAAGCCGCTTGGATTGGCATTTCTTGACTGGCGCCGTGTTGATCCGTGTCACCGTTTCAGCGTAGGAAACAGCTAAATGAACCTGCTGCTGAATGGCAAACAGGACGGCGGCCTCCAGCCGGTTATGCTTGATAGAGTGCATCGTGCAGGCCGTCCGGGAACGGCTTTTGTATGTAGAGCAGGCGTAGTAGACGTGCCTGCCGCTCACGCTCCGGGTCACGGCCTTGCCGCAGGCGGCACAGCGGAGAAAACCGCTGAACAAGTGGACTTGCCGCCCCTGTGGAGATGTCCGGGTGTCTCGTTTCATAAGGCCCTGCACCTTATCGAACATTTCACGGGCGATGATCGCCTCATGGGTGTTTGGCACCCGTACCCATTCTTCCTCCGGCACCGTTTCAATTTGGTGTACCTTGTAACTCTTGACCCGGTGTCGGCCCTGCACCATGTCCCCGGTGTAGATTTCATTGGTGAGCACCTCATGGATCATCCGGGCGCTCCACATGGGATTGTCGCCCACAGCGGAGGAAACCGGCAGGCCCTTGATGCGGCGGTAGGCCGCCGGGCTTGGTATGCCGTGTTCGTTCAGGTAGAGGGACACGGCCCGTTTGGAGCTGCCTTGCAGGAACATGGAGTAAACGAGCTTGACAACCTCGGCGGCGTCGGGATCAATCACAAGCTGGTGCTTGTCATCAGGGTCTTTCACATAGCCAAAGGGAGCAAAGGAGCCGATATACTGGCCGTTGCGCCGCTTGTAGTCAAATACCTGCCGGATCTTTTTGGAGGTCTGAAAGCAGTAGTTGTCATTCATGACGTTGGTGATCGGCACCTTAATATCGGAAACGCTGTCCGGGTCAAGGTAGCTGTCCACGTTCTCCGCCAGGGAGATAAAGCGGACGCCCAACTGTACAAACAGGTTATCGATCAGGCTCCCGGCGTCGCTGTAATTGCGGGCCAGCCGGGAGAGGTCTTTCACCACAACACAGTTGACCTTACCATTCATAATGTCGGCCATCATCTTCTGGAAGTATTCCCGGTCTGTGTCCGTTCCCGTGTGGCCGTCGTCCACATACTCGGTATAGCTTTCAAATTCCTCTATGTGATTTTCATAGAAGTTATAAAGCATACCTTGTTGATTGGCAACGCTGTTGCTGCAATCAAGGCCCTTTTTGATCTTCTGCAAGTCCTCCTTGGAGAGCCGGATATAGGCCGCCATCCTCCAGCGGCGGGCGATCACAGGGGCGGTATAAGAGGGGTTAAACAGTTGATACCCTCTATTTTTAATGCGCGGCATTTTGCCTCCTTCCCTATCACATTACACCTATATTATACCTCTGTCCGGGAGGGCCGTAAAGGATGCCTCCGCTATGGGACACTTTGTCTCAAAGCCTGGGCCCCAATGGTTACAGACCTTTCTTCTGGCGGATCAGGAAGTCGGTCAGGGTATCCTGGAGGGCGGGGCCGTCCTCGGCAAATTCGATCTTCACGCCCACGCCGCCCACGCAAAAGCAATAGGGGTTGATGGCCCGCCCCAGGAACCGGGTGATCCGTTCCTCGCGGGATAGGGAGTTATCAAAGGCCATGCCGCTCACGTCGGCCAGCGTACCAGCAGACACAGCACCAATGTTGACGCTTTGCATCCGGTTCAATTCATGCGCGGTCAATTTCACGGGGATTCCTCCTCAATTCATTTGTAGCTTTTCACATCCCTTCTTTTTCTCTATGGGAAAAGAACCGGGCGGCACCGCCGCCCGGTTCTGCTGTTCATATCCTTCGGGACAAAGTGTCTCGTAGCTCAATAGGGACTCCGCTCATAGAGGGCCTGGGCCTCCTCCAAGGTGATGAAGCCAAACACCTCATGGAGCTCCCGCATGACCCGCTCAATGTCGGCGGGCCGAAAACCGCTCCGCTCCATAGCGGAGATCACATAGCCCCGGCAAGCCCCCTCGCTCCACGGCTGGGAGAGCAGGGCCGCCAGTTCGGGATCACAGTTCATGGCCTTCCGCCTCCCGTTCCGTTCGCTGATTTACCTCGTCCAGTGCGATGACCGGGAGATTTTGCAGAGCCTCCCTGCACATCCCTTCACTCAGAGAGCCATAACTGGTCATTAGGATCACATCGGCGGAGCCGTCCTTGATCGTCTGCATTGCGGCGCGAAATTGGGGACGGTCCACCATTGAGCTGGGAAAGCCCAGATCTGAATGAATCCCGATAACCTCTATACCGTGTTCTTTGGCATAGGACATAAGGCGGGTCCTCTGCCCCCATATCGTATCCTCCACGAACGGGTTGGAAGTAGAGGTAGACGCATATAAAACAGCTTTCATGTTGTTCTCCTCCTATGTAGAATTGGGAGCGCCGCGCTGGTATCGTTGACTTGTCATAAGACAATAAAATTTTACGCGCGGCGCTCCCCCAACAGGAGAGGGAGCAGCCCAAGGTGACAGGCGGCCAGCCTGTCCAAACGGATCGTGGCCATGGGCTGGCTTCGGCCCAATTGCGGCGCTGGTGTTGCCCGCTCGTTCCCCGTGGAGGGAAGTCACCGCGCACCCGCCGCCCGGCTCCCCGTGTTTGCCAAGTTCCGCCTCGGTTCTCCTGTGTGGAGAGAGTAAAAACTTCTCTCTACTAACCAAGGCAGGAAAACAGATCAATTTCAAGCCTGAAATCAAAATTTCCCCCACAATTTTTTCATGCGCTCCAGTCCATACTGGATGGAGAGACTCACAGCGTTTACACTCACGCCCTCGTCCACGGCAATTTCTGTCTGCGTCATGTTCAGCAGGTAATGTTTGTAAATACGCCGTCCCTGCGGAGCGGACAACGAATTGAGCGTGCAGCACAAGTGTCGGTACTGCTCCATGAGGGTCATACACTCCTCCGGGGAGGGCTCGAACTCGCAGATGGAATTTTCGATGCCATCCCCGGCGTCCAGGGAGTAGTTTGCCTTGTTGCGTTTCATGCGCCGCCAGTGAGTGGGCTCGTACCGCTTGTCCGCCAGCAGCTCCTCGGCCACTTCCTCGGTGACTTCGATGAACTCGTCGGCTATGTACCAATAGAAAAACTCTTTCAAGTTGATGGTCGTCATTTGTAAAACCTCCGTTTTGTTTTCGTGTGGGTGAAAGGAAAACTGAAACGGAGTTGGCGGCCCCCGGCACCGGGCTTTGGGACACTTTGTCTCAAAGCTGGGAGCCCTGCCGGAACAAGGCGGAAGAAGAAACGGGGCCGCACAGAGCGCCGGGAGGGATTTACAAAATGCGGGAGCGTTTGAGATAATCCCGCATAAAGTGACAAACCAAAGGCCCGCAAAGACTGAACCAGTCTTTGCGGGCCTTTCCCGGAGAGTTATGGAGTTGTCATGATCTAATCTAAAGCGGTCATGGCATCCCCCGTTCTTATGGGCTTATATCTTCTCCCGGCCCTCCCCCGAAAAGGCGGAGGACCGGGAGAAGATCGGGGGCCGCAGCCCCCGATCCCTCACAGGGTTATGCCATATAACGGTACAGGAATGTGACGATCTGCGCGCGGGTACAATCTTCGTCGGGGCTGAACATGGTGCCCTCGGGGTTGGTGCCCACAGTGATCCTGTTTTCTGCCGCCCATTCCACGGCGCCAGCGTAGTAGGCGTCCTGGGCCACGTCAACAAAGGAGTTGACAGTGGAGGCGGTGGGGCGGTTTTCGTTGCGCCACAGGAAGGTCACGATCTGAGCGCGGCTGCAAATCACATCCGGGCTAAAGGTCGTTGCGGACGTGCCTACGGTGACACCGTTTTCCACAGCCCACAGCACAGCCTCATAATAGTATGTGCCGGGCAGAACATCAGTAAAGGGATTGCTGCCGCTCTTGGGAGTGGGGCAGCCAGCGGCCCGCCACAGGAAGGTCACGACCTGGGCACGGGTACAGCCGAGGTCAGGGCTGAAGGTGGTTGCGCTGGTACCAAGGGTGATACCGTTCTTCACAGCCCATTCCACAGCGTCGGCATAGTAGGCGTCAGCAGGAACATCGGTGAACTTGGGGACCACGATGGGCTCCTCGGTCTCCACAAAGCTGGCCTTGATCTCCACCTTGGAGCCGGGCATGGTGAAGGTATACTTGCCGTTGCCTTTGTCGGTCAAGGTCAGTCGGTTGCCGCTGGCATCGGTGACAGTCAGGGTATCCAGTTCATATCCGTTATCGGGCTTGACCGTGATGGTCACGGTGGTGCCCTTGCTGGCCGACTTATGGCTGACGGTCAGGTCGCCGTTATCCACTTTAGACGGGGCTGTCACAGGATACGTTACGATCCCGCTGCCACCGCCACCGCCAGAGGTGTAGGTCTGGACGGTCACAGTACAAGTGTCAGAGTAGCCGCCAACAGTGGCCGTGATCGTTGCCTTACCATTGCCAACAGCAGTTACAACACCGTTGGCGTTAACCGTTGCCACACTGGTATCGCTGCTCGACCAAGTAACGGTCTGTGTGGTGTCGGTCGGTGTTACCGTAGCGGTCAGGGTAGCGGTGTTGTTGGTAGTGTTGCTGTACAGGGTCAGGCGGTCCGGCGTCACAGTAATGCCGGTAGCAGGGATGACGGAAGTGGACGCGGTCAGTTCGTTAGAGACAAAGGAGATGTCCTCCAGCGCGGCCTCCAGGTCCTTGGCGGCCTGGAGGGTCTCCACGATGTCCAGCTTGCCGTCATCGCCGGTGTACTTCGGTCTCCAGGTATCGTCCCCCAGGACGTAGCGGATCAGCTGGTCGGTCTCCGTCCAGTCAGCATAGGTGCTACTGGTGCCGGTATCGGTGCTTGCCTTAGACAGATCAATGCTGCCCTCCAGGGAAACCTGGGCGGTGAAGCCGCTGGTGGCACCCTCCTTGGCCTTGGCAGAGAAGTCCAGCGTCATTTCCTTTTCGATGTTGCTGGTGCCGCTCCACTGCATGGGCAGGGCGAACTCAGACGCACCCTTTAACTCCACCTTGACGGTGGTTATGCCATTTGTGGTGGTCACTTCGGCGTCGATTTCATCGTTGCCGATCTTGACCTTACCAGTAGGTTTCAGAAGGGAGTTCTGGATAGTGATGGTGGACTTGCCGTCCGTATCGGTGACCAGTTCCAGGCCATCGCCCAGCTTGACGGTTACATCAACCTGAACAAGCTCATCTCCATTGAGCGGCTTGAAATACTTGGCGTTGGTGTTGTGGCCGGTGAACTCATCAGTCAGGACGTTGCGGTTTGGGGTCATGGTGACGCGGTAGTCGATGCCGCCATTCTCATCCAGCGCCACAGCAGAGGTAGAGTAATCATTGCTGCTAGACAGCTTTTGGGACAGCTTGACTTGGGTGCTGGTGTCCGTATAGGTGGTCAGGATGGGTGCAGACAGGATGTCTGTAGCATTATCCAGCGTTACCTCTTGCCACTGGGCGGTGAAAGTCTTGTTTGCTGTTGCGGTATACTCTGAACCCTGCTGAACGATCTCGTCGTCCGTCTGAGTGGACGTGCCGTCAGCGGTGGAGGTGTCTGTCACCGTCCAGCCGGTCAACTTGTAATAGGCATAGCTGCCATCCTCATTTTCCTTACGGGCGATAAAGTCCGCCACTGGCAAGGCCGGGAAACTGTCTGTAGCAGCTATATGCCGCGGCATCCTCAGTTGGGCCAGACCGGAGCCCACCGCAAATTCGCTATTTTCCGGGTAGGTCTGGGTGAATCCATTACTAAACGAAAACGCCTTAATTGTAACGCTTGTGTCATGAATACTCTTGTTTACATCCTCTTCATACCGGATGTCCTCCTCTGTGCCCAGGGAAAAGAAGCCGGTCACCATAGGGACATCTTCATTCTTGTCTCCATCAGTATTGTACCCATAATAATAGCTTACCCCGTCCTGGAAGGTGTCCACCACGGGGTAGATGGTGGCGCCATTGATTTCGGACTGGTTGAAGTTATAGGTGATGGTAAACTGTTGTATTTCTTTTCTTTCCCACAAGAGGCGAATAGAAAGTTTTCTTGTGCTTGAACTAATGTAGCTGAGTACATCGCCGGATAGAGTAATTGACGCGCTACAGCTGGTAAAGGGCTGCTCTTGAGCATTTGCAGATAGTTTATACCCCACACAACTCCATGCGGCGACCTTATTGCCAGCGTTGTCTGTTTCATATACAGTGTCTGTGATTTGATTAACTGTAACTGTATCGCCTGAACTACAAGTTTTTGTTTCTGTTGGATATTTCGCTCGAATATTCTGATTAAACCATGTGTTGTTGCTGCCACTTGTTTTTTGTGTGGATATGATTTCGACTGTAATTGACGTTGAAGGGTCTTGGGCAAATGCCGGGGAAGACATAGCCAATAACATAATAAAGGAAAGGCAACAACAGATTAGTCTCCGTTTTAAGCTGTTCATTTGTATGATTTCCTCCTTTGCGTTGCGGTGCTGCTTATAGCAGCACCGCAACGATTAAATTAGCTCTCAAAAGAATAGGTGACCACACTATCGTTGAAGCTGGTATCCGTTCCATCATCAAGGGCCCAACAATTCTGCGTAAACCCTTCGTCCTCAAAATCTACCGCAGCAGTCCATTGATCTACACCTGTAAAATTGTTGGATGCCGCAGAATCAGTTCCAGACTGACCAACTGCTGTGGAAGCTGTACACCAGCACCGTTCAACATTGCTGGCCTCCAAATTCTTGGCTACAATGCCACCCGTCTTTCTGATAAAGTTAGACGAAGGAAGATCGCAAATGGAATAGCAATAGGTAATCTGGCTATAAGAGATACCCGCGATACCGCCCACATTGATCAGACCGGACAGTGCTACATCACGGCTGGAGCAATATTTAATATCGCTCAGGAAAGTGTAACCCACCAGAGCGCCAGTGTTGCGGCCCTCGACCTCACCGCCGCGGATCTGGACATTCTGGATCAGGGCGCGGGCGCTGCCCGAAGCAGAAATGGAACCGGCGAGAATACCGGCATTTTCCGCGTATTCCGCCGTGATGCCGGAGAGTTTCAGATTGACGATCTTCTGCCCCGCGCCGATGGTGGCGAACATACCGCTGTTGTTGCCGTTGGCCTTAAAGGTGGCGTTGGAGATGGTGTGACCCTTGCCGTCAAAGTCGCCCGCAAAGGTCAGGGCGGTGTAGGACGCACCGTCGCAGTCGATGTCAGCTGCCAGTTCGACCCGGCGACCAGCGGCGATCTCGCTTGCCCGCTGGGCAAAAACATTAAAGTCCGCCAAGCTGCTGATGGTCAGCGTGCCAGTTCCGGTAATTTGCTCCTCGAAAGAGCTGCCGGAAGAAGGGAACTTCGCGTACAGGGTGGTGTTTTCAGTTACCACCGCATCATCGGACAGCGGCGTTGTAAAGTCCGCGTCTGTGTACCATCCTTCTGGCTGTGTGACGTCATCGGGCAGCGTCGGCTTGATCATCGGCGCACCGGCAGGCAGCTGCCATACATAGGTGGCATTGCCGCAGTCATAGGTCACGGTATAGACATCCGTGTCCTCCAGACAGGTGATCAGAACGACATGAACATTGTCCTGGTTGCAGAGGATTCTCTGGAAGGCATTGGTTTCGCCAGTGGCTACGGATTGCATAGAGCCGGCCTGAAGGCCAGAGGCGGAATAGCTTCTCAGGGCGGTAGCAACTGCGGAAATCGGAATATTCACCAGACTTGTGGCCTCACCGAATTTGGGCCCGCCTACCCATGTATTGCCCACGCTCGGTTCCAGCGTCACGCTGGCCAGAGATGAGCTCATGTCAATGCCGCTGACATTGGCCTTCAGGTTGAGGTCAACCGAATTATTCTCAGTATCCACATCTCGGACATACATGCAGCCCTCTACGGGAGAGTCCGCTTCGAGGAAGGTGACGGGTTCGCTGGTTTCCAAGGTCATACTAAAGTTATCAAGGACAGTGCCTACGGGGATGCTCATTTTCTTTGCGCTGCTGCCGTAGGCTTCGGAGACATAGGTGGTGCCGTTAATAGTGAATGACATGTCCGTAATATAAGGGCTGGCCACATCAGTCTCATCAGCCTCCACGGCCAGAGCCGCCGGAGCCAAAGTGAGCATCAGGCAAAAAGCCATCAGCAGGGAAAGTATACGGTTTTTCACTTGTGTTTCACTCCAATCTCGAATTTCAAATTATTTACCTGCTTCCGCAGATGGGGCATAATGCTTTCTAATTACCCATCCTCCCTCCTGTACAGAACCGGAAAAACGGGATCAATGGACGATTGACCACATAGTTTCCGTTCTGTTGTAGTCTATGGAAATCAGTACAGCAAAGATATTGCTATAATACCTGATTTCGACAAAAAAGAATAGTGGTTTTCTCATTTGAGCATAACAAATCTGACGGGGCAAAAAACATTTCCTGTCCCGCCTATTTTTCCCTGCTTAAAAACCAAAACTGCTTGCTTATTGCGCTGGTTTTTGCTACAATAAATTATGTATTCGACACCAAAACAAAGTCAGACTACAACAGAACGGAAAATCTGTTGTGGTCTTTTTTTGCGCCCTCCACCACAGAACGGAAACTATGTGATAATCAACCCCATGCGCTCCATCTGCCGCTGGTGGACGGTTCCGCTCTCCACAGTGTAAATGCGCGTAGTGTTGACAGAGGAATGACCCAAAATGTCCGCCAGCCGGGACAGATCCTTTTCCAACGAGTAATACGTTCGGGCAAACAGGTGGCGCAAATTGTGCGGGAACACCTTACCTGGCTCCACACCCGCGCTCTCACAAAGAGCTTTCATATCCCGCCAAATATTGCTTCGGTCTAACGGCTTGCCCGTCCGGGTGGTGAACACCGCCCCGGCGGTCTTTTTTTGCCCTTGAAGGTATTTCCGCAAAAGCCGCCGCAGCTTATCCGGGAGAAAAACGGCCCGCCGCTTGCCTTTATTGGTGACCTCCGCACGGCCTGTCCGCACCGCCTCCACAGTGATAAACTTTAATTCGCTCACCCGGATGCCCGTGGCGCAGAGGGTTTGCAGGATCAGGGCAAGGCGCTCGTTTTCCTTCCGCTCCGCTGCCCGGACAAGGCGGGTGTACTCATCCCGTGTCAGCTCCCGGTGTTCGTCACAGAAGATGGCCTTTTGAATTTTCAGCGGTTTCACCGCCAGTTCCCGCCAGCCCATGAAAGCCAGAAAGCCGTTGACGGCGGCGATCATGCTGTTTACCGTGGCCGGGGCGTGGGTGGCGGTCAGTTCCTCTTTCCAAACGATCAGGACAGTCTTGGTAAGCGCCCGGCCATCCAGCCAGCCCAATAAGGCATTGAGATCATGGGCATACTTTTGCAGGGTGGCGGCAGCCCGCTCCTGCTCCCGCAGGTAGTTCAGGTAGCAGTAGATATGCTCCGCCGTCAGCACATGTTTTTTTCGTTTCATAATGGCGTCCTCCTATCATCAGATACCATTATTTTACCTTGCAAAATGTTTCTTATGCGGATGATCTCCAAGAGCGCGCAAGCCCCCTAGAAATACCGCCATTTCAGGGGTGCGCACTAACGGCAAGCAATGCGAGTGTGCCCACACCCGCCATTTTTGCAAGGTTGAAAGCCTTGCAAAAACGCTTGTTGGGGAGCCTCCCCAAACCCGGCTTTGGGACAAAGTGTCCCAAAGTTTTATCTGCGTCGCAGACCCTAACGGGCCTGCTCCTTATCCTCCCGTCCTTCGGTGACGTGGAGCAGATGATCCACGTTACCCTTGACGGTGACAAACTCCCGCATATCCCGCTGGGCCTGCCGGTACTCAGCATAAAGAGCCTTTTTCTTTGCCGCCAGTTCCTGGCGTTCCTGTTTCAGCTTTTCCATCTTGGGGAGCTTGGCTCCGTCTAAAATTTCATTCATAGCGGCCTTGGCCTTGCGGTAGGAGGTCAGCTCGTCCTCATGCTCCGCCAGATACTTTTTGGAATACCGGGCGGCCTTGTAGCCGTCGAACACGGGCCGGTTTTTGGCGTAGTCCACCACGGCCCCCATGAGGGCGGAAGTCCGGGATAGGCGCTCCTCCACTTCCCGGAGCTCCCCGGCCAGGGCATGAGCCCGATCAACCGCCGCCTCGGTTTTCTCCGCCAAGGCGTCGTAGTCGGTCAGGCCGTTTTCTTGGAGAAATTGCAGGGCGGCGGCCATCTGTTTCAGGTTGTAGAGCTTGGCCCAATGCTCATAGCCCGCCCCTTTGCCCTGGGCCATGCGCTGCTGAATGTCAATGACGAGGTTGATCCTCTGCCGGGGAACCGGGCCAGCGTCGCCAGTGGGCGCGGGCCGGGCCGGGGCACGGCCTTCCAAAATCGCCTGCACATCCTCCGGGCCGTAGCCGTCCCCCAGGGTGGAGCCCCGCCAGCGGGTGGCCCGCTCCTGGCCGGGAACACGGAAGGAGATCACGCCGCCCCGCCCGTGAACCACCTCAATCCCAGCCGCCTCCATGAGTGAGAGGAACCCGGCGAGATCGGCAGGATGCTGGGCAAGGGCGGCGTCCATTGCAGCGCGTACCTGCTCTTTGAACGAGGATTTGCGGGCCGCGCCCAGCCACTCACCATAGTGCCGGAATTTCCCCTGGCTGTGGAGCTTGGGGTTTTGGATGACGGACAGCTCATGCTCCAGGCACACCCGGTCCGAGAGCCGCCGGAGGGCAAAGCTGGAACCCCAAAAATTGCGAAACTTCCGGGTACAGTCCAACGATGTGGAATTGTAGTAGATATGAATATGGGGATGGGGCTTGTCGGCATGGCTCACCACGAAAAAGGCGTGGCGGCCCTTTGTCCAGCGCAGGGCAAGCTCATAACCAATATCCAGCGCCTCCTGTGGGGAGAGCTCCCCCGGAGGGAAGGACTGCCTGATCTGATAACAAAGCACGTCCGCGTCCCGCGCCTGCTCCCGGCCCGTGACGGCCTTATACTTGGCTTTACTCAAAAGAAACTCGGCGTCGGCTGTCATGGGGTCGCACTCATAGGAGCGGATCAAGGCCCCGTCCAGTGTCTTTGTGGGATCTGTGCCGTAGTCAAAGCGATCCTGCATGGATTCCAGGATCGTCTTGCCGCCGCTGATATGATGCGGGATCAGCCGTGTGGTGGCCGTGGCCGTCACCTCCTCCATACAAAAAGAGCCGGGCGGCAAATGCCGCCCGGCTTGTCAGCTTTGGGACACTTTGTCCCAAAGCAAGGGGTCAAGTTTCCCGTTCTTCTTTCCGTTTCCAATTTGTGCAGGATGGCCGGATATTCATATTCTCCCTGGCCTTTGCCGCCATGTGCTCCCGCCCGGTGGCAATAAACAGTTGGTAGATGGTTATGCTCCGCAAGAGGCACCCGGTCTTATGAGCACAGTTCAAGCAGCTTTCTTTCATGCCCGTGTTCTTCCATCCTTACGCCATGATATAGCCCCACATGGAGCTGCTCAGATCGGCCAGCCCATTCAGCAGCAGCTCCGCCAGCAGGGGCAGGCCAAAGGGGGAAATGCAGAACGCGATCACAAGGCCCTGGACGCCCCAGGAATCCCCCTCAATGAGCAAGGCAAACAGGGAGCCGATCACGAACAGGCCGCACAGGATGTTGAGCGCCACCCCCGCGATCTGACCGAAGAACGCCAGCACCAGCGTCAGCAGGGAGAGAGCCAGGGCAAAGGGCAGAGCCAGCAATTTACCAACAATACGCATGATAAAACCTCCTGAAAAGTTTTCGATTTTGCTTATTTCATCTGTATATGTATATTATAACTCCGTTCAGAAGGGCCGTAAAGGATGCCTCCGGCTCCTGCCGGTTTGGGACAAAGTGTCCCGAACTCGCAGGAACCGGGAGCAACGTCCCGGATTTTGGTAGGGTACTATTGTTCTAATATAAAAGAAAGTGACGGCTGATCCCAACCGTCACTTTCTTTTTATATCATCGTTTCAATCCTTTAGTAATGGCAATCAGATTGTCCAACTGTTCCGTGTTTAAACCTTTCGCCGCCTCCAACAATTCATTTAATTTATTGGGATTAGCAGCTTCCGTATCGAAAAACTCTTTAGGGCTAATTCCAAGATAGTCACAAATATAGAAAAAGCCTGTCATGGATGGATAACTCATGCCGCTTTCTATGTTGTTGATATAGCTGGCGCTTTGTCCAATAGACAAGCTCATGTCCCTTGCAGAAACGCCTTTTTCCATTCGTAACGCCACCAGTCGCTTGATAAACTCGGACTTCTCCATATTCCATCACCACCCCGCCATGTTGCTGTATCCAATTTTACTATATGACTATCCCATTTTTGCCCGAACCATTCGGGAATAATCGTTGACATGCGCTAATTATTTGGATACAATTAAGAAAATTAACTATTTGAGTAGTGATAAAAATGAAAAAAGCACAAACCTGCTGCTTTACCGGACACAGGAACATCCCAAAGGGAGAATATGAAACTGTTGCGGAAAAATTAGAGAGCACGATCAGGGAATTAGAGCAAAAGAATGTCATCTATTTTGGAGCAGGGGGTGCTTTAGGCTTTGATACTATTGCGGCTCAGAGTGTCATCAAGCTCAAAGCGGAACTGCCCCGTATCAAACTCATTCTTGTGCTGCCGTGCCGATCACAAGCTCAAAAGTGGCCGGAGCCTGACCAACAAGTCTATGAAATGATCAAAGCACAGGCCGACAAGATTGTTTACACCTCCCAAGACTATACAAGTGATTGTATGTTCAAGCGCAATCGCCATTTGGTCGAACACAGCGGGATTTGTGTGTGTTACTTGATAAAGCAGCGTGGAGGAACGGCGCACACTGTCCGGTATGCCAAAACGAAAGGATTGCAAATTATCAATTTAGCGGAGGAAGAAAGCCATGTTTGAAAATACAGAGCTCTACTCAAGACGCTATCCACAAGAAGATTATGAAGAATTTGACGAGCCCCGAAGTGAGGAAGAACAAGCAAAGACACAAACCAAATTAGAAGAATTTAAGCGGAAGATGCAAAGCATCCGCTATCAGGAAATACCTGAAAGAATGGCTAAACGCCAACGATTTATTGACTTGGCACTTGATTTATCAGAGACCTTTCACGTTGATATGGATATAAACCAAAAGGATTTTGGAATCACAGTAACTCTATATATGTGCTGCAGCTTTTATCCCGATATAATGACCCGGATGATTGCGGCGTTGTTCAGCATGAGCGACACTTCCGCTACTTTTATCAACCACAACCAACCGGGGGACTTTATTCTGTCATTGGACTATAAGACGCATGATGGTTATATAGATGGGGAAAAAATAAATGTATACGGATAGAAAGACGGACGGCCGATATAGCCGACCGTCTTTCTTCTTTGGGACAAAGTGTCCCAAACTCGCAGGAGCCAGGGAACGGCGCACCGCTCCCCGGCAAGGATCAGGAGCCCACGATTTCGGACAGCTTTTTCAGCAGCTCGGACAGAGGCTCCCACAGATCGGCATAGTCCTGTTGCAGACGTTTGATGTCATCGGGGTATATCCCGCCGTAGGTGTTGGCCGTGACCGCCACCTGATTGAGATTGTTGGAGCACCTCCTTTGCAGGGAGACAAGCTCCCGGACGGGGGACAGATCGACGTGGAGCACATAGCCGTTTAGAGCCATTTTCCGCACATAGGCCCCCATGTTGCGGATACCCGCCTCAGCCATACGCTCCCGGATCAGAGCAAGCTCCTCCTCGGACACCATGACATGCAGGTGGACCGGGCGGCGGCGCTTTTTCATCTATCGTCCCTGTCCGGGGCGTTCTTATCAGGGCCGGGCTGGGCCCGCTGCTCCCCGGCCAGCTTTTGGGCCTCCGCCATCTGTTCGGCAATGGGGCGCGGGCTTTCCTCCCGCCACAGACCAGCCACCTCCGGGGCGGGCCGGAGCTCATAGTCCGCCACCTCCCGATCCGTCAGGGGCCGGGTATAGGTGAGGTGGCCCCACGCCTGAAACGCGCCGCCCTCCACGGGGACGCGCCCCTCGTAGTTTACGATCTCATCCGGCGCGTTGCGGGGCGGCTTGGGAAATGTGCCGATGTCCACGGGCCGCTGGGTGGAATAATACTTGTAAAGGCCGGGGGCTTCGATCTGCACCACCTTGACGGCAAAACGGCGCATATAGTCCGCGCCGCGTTCGGTAAACTCCTTTTCAGCAGTAGCCTTGTCGCTGTGGTAGTGTCCCCAATAGTAGTCCCGCTTTCCGGCCTCCTCGGTAAACTGCCACGTCACAAAGCCCTCCCTGGGGTGCGCCCCAAAAGCCATACCCCGTCCATTGTCGAACAGGACAGCCTGCTGGATTTCATAGCCTTGATTTTTGTCCATAGTACCTCCTATCTGTCGCCCCTGTCGGGTGTTTCGCGCTGTTTGTGGTTGTAGGGTTGGAGGGCGGAAATGCTGCCGCCACCCTCCGGCCTGATAAAGTCGATCTGATCCGCCGCGTAGATGGCGTTGCGGGTGAGTTGGCGCTGCCATACCCCCTGGCTGGGCGCCCAGCGGAAACCGCCGTGTTTGAGCGCCCGCCGCTGCTCGTCTGTCGGTTTTTCGTCAAAAATCAGTTGCAGGCGGTTCTCGCCCTCATTCACCTCAGCCCTGCCGCCCGGAAACTCCCAGCCCGCAAACTCGGATCGGTTTTTCAAATCATTGATACGATCCTCTACCCGGTGGATGTTAGCGTTGTTGTTGGAGAGCGTATAGGACGGATAAGGGACAGGGTTTTCCCGCCAGTCGCGGGACATAGACGCCTGAAGCTCCAGAATCCCCTCCGGGGTCAGGCCAGGGCAGCCTTCCAGCGTCTTGTGCTTGCGGTAATAGGCATTGACGGCTTTCATGTGCTCCTGCTCGGCTTTCAGCCCGTCCAGCTTGGCTTCCAGTTTTTCAACGGCCTGTCTGTCATCGGCGCTGATGCCGCCCGTGCCTGTGGAGCGTATCTTGTCCAAAAGGCCCTGGATGTACATATACTCGCCCATGTTCCTATCATTCGCGGCGTTTTGTTTGTGCTTTTTCGCCGTGGGGAAATTAGCACCTCCGGAAATCAAATAAGAGGGTACACGGATGTCGATGGCATAGCCCTGATTAAGATTGTCCGCCAGCTTGCGGGCATACAAATCCACAAGATAGTCGATTTTGTCATGGTACATGGGATCGACACAAGCCTTTTGCTTTTCCGCTATGACGTAGGCTTTATCCACCATTTGCCGGTAGTGCGCGGTGGCCGCGCCGGGCCTAAACGCATACATACTATTTAGCCGATGTGCCTGCTCCGCCGCCGCTTCGTTGATATGGTAATATCTGATTTTGGGCTCCTCGCCGTGGATGTAGAAGTTTTTGACCTGCTCCTGTGTCAGCTCCCCGGCGGACAGACGGCTCAAAAACGCCCTGCATTGTTCCTGCGTGCCGATATATAAAACATCACGGGGAAACAGTTTCCCACTTTCCGCCTGCTCATAGGCTTGCAGGAAAAACCGGGTGTCGGGGCTGTCGCTGCATGGGTTCGCCGCCATTTTGTAAATAAAGCCGCCATTGGCTTCCATAATCAACCTCCTCGTCCAGATAAAACAGGCGGAGCTTCGGGACACTTTGTCCCAAAGCCCCGCACGGGTAATGTTAGCTTTTTCTTGTGAAAATGGGGGCCAGACGTGAAAACGTACCGGCCCCCTAAAAAACAGGCCCGGAAAGCCTTGCCGCAGGCGGGGTTCAGAACGGCAAAAGCTAACTGCCGCGCCGCCTGTTTTTCATATATCCCCGCTGCCGTATGCGCCGGGCGGCCTCGGTGCAGGCGGTTGAACAAAAGGCCCGTTTTCCCATAGGCGGGAATGAGCTGCCGCAAATGGGGCAGACACGGAGCTCCAGGGCCGGGCCTTGGGCGGTCAAAGCCGCCTCCAGCGCCGGATCAAGGGGGAGCACGGCCTCCCGGAAGTAGCGGCAATAGGCGCCCGTCCAGCACTTGCCGAGCATATAACACCCACACTCCAGCGGGAGACAACCGTGCTCCCGGTCATAGTTGGCACACCACTTTGTCACCAGCGCCCGGATCGCCGCCCGCTCCTGCCGCGTCAGCTCCCGGCAATCCTCCATCGCTTCACCTCCGGGCGCAGAGCTGGCGCACCAAATCCCGGTAGCAGGATACGCACATGATCCCCCGCCAGTAGGGGCAGCCCATGCAGCGGGAGCCGTCGGGCGCGCCCGCCCGTGGGGGTTCCTCCGGCTGGGGCTTTTTCTTCATTTCCGGCTCATACAGGCTGTCGGTAAAATTCATTCGTCCTCCTCATCCCAGGGCGGACCGTCATCGTCCCCGCCGTCGTTGTCATAACCGTCATAGCTGGCCCCATAGTCCGGCTCCGTGTAGTCCTCCTCCAGATCATCGGCGGCCCGCTGCTGCTTGGGCCGGTATATTTTGAAATACCACCCGGCCCCGCCGCCCACGGCCACTACCGCCAGGGCCACAAGGAATGTGCCAAGGCCGCCGGTTTTCTCCGGTTCGGGTTCCGGCTCCGGCTCCGGTTCCGCGCTGGGGGTGGGTTCCGGTTCGGGCTCCGGCGTCACGCTGGAGAGCGCCGCGCCGCTGTCCTCCGCCAGCGCCATGAGATCGGCCACGGTGACAGCGTTCAGGAAATACACGTTCTCGCCGTTCTTCTGGCGGTCAATGACAAGATAGAATACGGACTCATCCGCCGTGGTGATGGTAAAAAACTCCTTGCCCTCACTTTCGGCAGCATTGTCCAGCACCGAGCCCTGGCCGTCTGGGGTCAGGGGGTTCAGCTCGGCGGGATCAAGGCCCTCCCAATCCACGCCGCCCGTGGCCGTGTTGTCCTCATCCGGGGCATCATCAGCGGAAACCGTGGACGGCGTGACTGTGGCAGGCTTGGCGCTGGCGGTGCTGGTAGTGGCCGCCGTCCCGGAGGGCGAGGCAGCCGGTGTCACCGTGGCCGCAGGCTCCGGGCTGGGCTCCACCGTGGGCTCCAGTTCCGGCGTCGGCGTGGGATCAGGGGTAGGCTCCGGCGTTGGTGTGGGCTCGGCAGTCTGCACCGGCTCCCTGGTGGAAGCCTCCACGTCAGACCATTCCTCGCCGCCGCCCGCATAGGCCGGGACGGTAAGGCCGGAAAGCAAAACGACGGCGCACAGCGCCGCCGTCAGATACCGCGTTTTTCTCATTCCGCAGACTCCTCCTTTTCAGGGATTTCCTCCGGCTTTGGGACACTTTGTCCCAAAGCGCCGCCCTTCATGGTTTGGAGCAGGGCGGGCAGATCGGCCAGGGAGATGCTCATGCCCCGCACGATGTCCACGATCTCCTCGTTTTCCGCTTCTCGGTGCCTTTGTTCCAGCTCCTTCAATTTCGTCTGCTGTTCCGTGATCTTGGCCTTGACCTTATCCATCTCGGCCTTGATCTTCGCGCTTTTGGAAATTGCCAATAGTTCATCCTCCTTTGTCCTTCAAGGTAAACGCCCGTAGGCGTAGAAGTGGGATTGCCAATAGCTGCTGTTCAGGTTCGCGTACCCAATGGGATCGCCCGCGTGGAGCATCCAGCCATCCCCCAGGTACAAGCCACAGTGGGAAACGCCGGTGGTGTCATAGGTGCCCACAAAGAACACCAAGTCGCCGGGCTGGGGATCGCTGGTGGGGGTGCAGTAGTTGTAAAGCCCCGTAGCCCCCAGCCGCCCCACGTCCCAGCCGCACTGGTTCAGGATATAGGACAGGTAGCCGGAGCAGTCAAAGGACGTGGCCGGGGAGCTGCCGCCCCACACATAGGGATAGCCCACGAATTTCTCCGCCACCTCCAGCATGGCCGCAAAGGTTGCGTCGGCCAGGGCCTCCGGGGGCACCTCGTAAACCGTGGGCGGGTTGGTGTATTTGCCCACATAGGCCGAGGATGGGAACAGATCGGGCCGGTTCCCCAGCGAGGCCATATAGATGGCGTACCGGGAGAGCGGTTCCTCGCCCATGATGTAGACGGGCAGATGGGACAGATTTTCGTTTGTCAGCGTCACATGGCAGACATACCAGGAATAGGGTTCGCCCTCGCTGTCATACCGCGTTTCTACCACCACACGCTCCGTCAGGGTATACTGGCGGTCAAAAAGGGCTTGCAGGGTGTTCTCCACGTCCGCCAGCGTCCAGCCCTCCGGGTGGAGGGCGGACAGGATGGACAGCAGCACATAGGGATCGTGCTCAATGGTCTCTAAATCAAAGTGGTACTCGTCATAGCTGTGGGTGGCGGTGTAGTTATCCAGATAGCTTTGCAGTTCGGTCTCCAGACCGGCATAGGCGGCCTCGGCCCCCAGCAGATCGGCGTCCTCCGCCGGATAGGTGGCGGCTGTGACGCTCCCGGTTATGCCGTTGCCGACAGCGGCCAGCGAGGACATACAAGACTGCAGCCCCACCATCAGGAGCAGGCACAGCAGGACGATCAGGGCCGCCACAGGATGGCGCTTGACCGTGCCCGCAACACGGGCGGCCAGCTTCTCCGTTGTGACCGCCGTTTTCTCCGCCGCCCTTGCGCCCTGCTTGGCCGCCTCCTTTGCCTGTTTTTGATACCGCTTGCGCTGCTGGCGTTTCCGCCACAGCCGGGCCAGGGCATTTTTGCTCAGTTCCGGGTGTTCGGCGGCGGCCTGCTGAAAGCGATAGTCCGCCGCCGCATTGACATACCGGGCTCGGGCCGTTCGCACCTGCCGGGCCGGGCGGGTGTGAACGCGGTTTTTGGTATAGCGCACCGCTCTCCGGCCCACAGCCTCGCCCACCAGCTCGGAGCGGTGAGCGCCCTCCACGCCCACATTCTCCTGCTCCACCTGATAGATTTTGCCGTGGACAAAGCCGTGGGCGCTCCGCCCGGCAAAGCCAGCCGCCCGGCGCACAGGGCCGGGCGGCTTGTAGGGCTTTTGGTTCGCCAGTTTCTCGCTGGCCGTGTTCAGCTTACTTTCCCGCCGCTCCATGCGGAGCCGGGCCTTGCGGAGCGGTTCAGGCTCCGGGGTTTTATCCCCGGTCCCCTCAGAGCCGCCATCCACAACGCCGCTGTCGTGGCGGAGCTTATCGGCGGGCCGGGCCTGTTGGGACTCCTGCTGGTATTTGCCCTGGGCCGCGCTGGGCTGAGCGGAATCCGCCCGTCTGCTCCGCTGCCGGTACTTCGGGACACTTTGTCCCAAAGGATCAGCCCCGGTATCCGGGCCAGCGCCGTCCCCGGTCTGCTGTGGTGCCCTATCAGTGACGCCGCCCTCCATGGGGGGATCGGCCCCAGTAGGCTGGGGAGCCTCCCCGGTGGGGGAAGTCTCCGGCTCGCCGGGAGCACAGGGCGCTTGCTGCCCCTGTTCCGGTTTATCGGTGGTCGGGGATGTCACTTCCGGCTGGGCTTCCGCCCTCATGCGGGCCGACGCCTTTTTCCATGCCCCAGCGGGGCGGCCCCCGGACTTGGGTTCCTCCGTCGTTTCCCCCTTGCCGTTAAAGCGGAGGGCGGGATCGGCTTTATCCTGCCGTGGGCCCCGGCTGTCACGCTCCGGCGTCATTTTTCAAGTCCTCCGGGCGGGTGGTGAGCAAGTCATAAATCTCACCCTTGGGGAAACGGTCAACGAATGGGATCGTCACGGAGCCGTAAAACAGCAGGCCCTCGCCGCTGTTGCTTTGCGTGATATAGGAAAGCTGGTGCTCGGAGATACCGAGCTGCTTTGCCAGGATCGCCCGGTCGCTTTGTGCCTGGGACAGCAGGATCAGAAAATCCGTGTTGTCCAGAATGTTTTGAATTTCCTGACTTGCCAGCAGATGCTTGACGTTCTGCGTCAGTGCCGAAGGAACACAGCCCCGTTTGCGGAGCATCTGCCAGATGGAGACAAAATAGCTGGCGGTCAGGGGATCGCGCAAAAGAATGTGGAACTCGTCAAAATAGCACCATGTTGCGATCCCATTTTCAAAGTTGGTGTTGACCGCGGATTTTACAAACTCATTGGTAATGTGCATGGCGATCTTCCGCAGGTTCTCGCCCATGCCCTTGAGCACGATGCACACCACGCGGGAATTGAGATTGACGTTGGTTTGGTGGTTAAAGAGGTTCAGGGAGCCGGTGCAGTAGAGCTCCAGGGCCGTCGCCACCCGCTGGGCCTCCGGCTCCGGCTGTTTCAGCAGTTCCTCGTACAAATCCTGCAACAGCGGCATGGAGCCGTCCCCAAGCCCCAGGGTCAGCTCCCGGTACACCTGCCGAACACAGCGGTCAATGACGGTTTTCTCAATAGGCTGTAATCCCTCTTTGCCGCCCACCACCAGCTCACACAGGGACAGCAGGAAGTCCGCTTTCATGGAAAGGGGGCTGTCGCCGCCGTCCAGATCAAGCTGAATATCCATAGGGTTGATGTGGCTGGGGCTGTCCGGGGCAATCTCAATAACCTGCCCGCCCAGCCGCCGCACCAGCGGGGCATATTCCCCCATGGGGTCAACAATAATGATCCGGTCCTGTGTCGCCAGAAAGACGTGGATCAGCTCACGCTTGGCCGCAAAACTTTTGCCGCTGCCCGTGGAGCCGAGATACAGGCCGTTGGCAGATTTCAGCTTTTTCCTGTCCGCCATGATGACGTTGTGAGAAAGCGCGTTCATGCCATAGTAGAGAGCCTGCCCGCCCATGCGGAGCTCGCGGGTGATAAAGGGAATGAAGATCGCCGTGCTGCTGGTCGTCATGCCCCGCTGGATCTCCACCTCGTTCCGGCCCAGCACCAGGGAGGACACATAGCCCTGCTCCTGCTGCCAGTCCAGCCGCCGCAGGGCACAGTTATATTTTTGAGCGATACCGCCCACGGTGAACACGTCGTTTTCCAGCCGCTCCCGTGTGGGGGCGAGGTTTATCACCGTAAACGTGAGCAGGAGCATCCGCTCATTCCGGGATTGGAGGTCGGAGAGCAGATCGGCGGCGTCCTTGGAGTAGGTAATGAGGTCAGGGGGCAGAATGTCCGGGTCATACCCGGCCCGCATCGCCTTTTTCTGTTCCTCCACCTTCATTTTGCCGATGTCCGAGACTTTCCCCTTGACGGTCTTAATGGCCCGTGTCTGATCCACCGTCTGGATGTGCATGGTGACGGTCAATTCCGCGTCCAGCTCCAGGATCTCACGCAGGAGCCTGTCGGACAGCTCGGACGCCATGATCTGCAAGTAGCTGGCCGCGCCCCAATACCGGCCCACCCGGAACATCCGGGGCCGGGTGAAGTCAAAGCCGCCGAAGGGGGCGATGGCCTCCTTGGTGCCCAGGCCGGTCTTTACTACATCGGCCCAGGAGAAACGGAACGCCTCCCGCTGGGGGCCGGGGTGTGTCTGGCCGTGGAGCACCGCCAGCCGCTCCCGCCCATCCAGGGGGGATGCCGCCACACCCAGCCGCTTGAAATTTCCCAGCACGTCCGCCTCCACGCGCCCCAGCCGGGGCCGGGCGGCGGCCAGATCGTCAGCCGGGACGCCGAAGGTGATATACTTGGCCCGGTCAATGCCGTTGTTGCTTTTGGCAACCTGTCCTTTGAGCATCTCCGTATACTCCGCCCGGATGCTGTCAAAATCGTCATGGGCCGGGGGAATGTTGATCTTGTACCGCCCATTTGAAAGGGAACGGCGGTTGATAAAGGTGAGCTGGAACGGGATAGAGCTGTCAAAGTAGTTGAGGAACTCGCTCCAGCCGTTGAAAATAGCGGACTGATCCTCCGTGGACGCCACGGAGTAGTTGATGTCCTCATAGGCCAGCGTCTTGGTGAACAGGCCGCCGGGGAGCTGGCACACGCCGTCCGGCAGCATCCGTACATAGGGGATAGTCTGCTGGGCGGACAGAGAGCGGCGATCCCGTTTGTGCCGTTCAGCCCTGACCGGGCCGCGCCTTGGGGCTCTTGTTTTTTGCAATAGGTTCCTCCTTTCCCGCGAATGGGGCATAAATATTCTCCGTCCGGTAGGGCCGGATACCGGGCCGCAGGTACTTGGCCCGGAGAATGTTGTGTAACACTTTTTCCAGCGGCAGGCCGTCCCGCTCATACATGGCAAGCAGGAACGCCGGGAGCATGACGGCCAGCATGAGCAGCAGCGCCGCCGAGTTGCCGATGCCCCCGCGGGTGAGCAGATACAGAGGGATACCCACCGCCGCCGCACAGCCAAAACAAATGAGCTGGCGTTTCGTCAGGTTAAACGCGACCTTGGTTTTGATTTTGGAAAGATCGTTGGGGACGTTCACATAGGCCACGACGATGCCTCCTTCCTTTGGGACAAAGTGTCCCGAAGCTCCGGGGTGCAGTCCACCTCGTTCCCCCACACGTCCCAGCCGGGCGGGATCTGGCGGGCGAACAGCTCCACACGGGGTACGTCCCCCATGAGGGCCACGATCTTGTCCCGCGCCTCGTCCGGCTTTTTGCTGTGGGCCTCCACAGGGGAAATGATGAATTGGTGGACGTTGGCCGCCTGCCGCCTGGGGTGGCCCCGCGTTGCCAGCAGACATACCTCGGCGTTGCCCCGCGTCCAGAAGCCCAGACCATAAAACCAGCCGGGGGATTTGCGGTTTTGTTTCAGCCAGACAAAAGCCACGGTCTTATATCGAAAACCCCAGGCGTGGATCAGCCGCAGGGCCTCCGGGAGTTGGGGGAAGGTGGCCCACAAAAAAAGCGCGCTGTCCGGGGCCATGATCTCGGCCACCGGAAGCGCGCACAGCTCCTCCATGCTCATGGTGGGGTAATGGTTTTCCGCCGCCCCCTGCACACCCTTTTGGGCGTAGCGCCAGGGCGGATCACAGTAACAGACAATGTATTTCCCGATAAGCTGTCAAACTCCTTTCCCGCCCCCGGCCACCGCCGCTCGCGCCTGCTCTACACGTTCCAGGGCGGGGGCATAGATGGCCGGGGCCGTTTCAAAACAAATGAAGCGGCGGCCCGTGTTCAGGGCGGCCACCGCCGTTGTGCCGCTCCCCGCGCAGATGTCCGCCACCACCTCGCCGGGCTGGGTGTAAGTACGGATCAGATACTCACACAGCGCCACCGGCTTTTGCGTGGGGTGGAGTGTGCGCTGTACCGTGGGGAACGAAATGATATTGCTGGGAAACCGCCGCCCGTCCTCCGAGCCGCCCGTGGTGCGCTCGAACTTCCCATAGTTAGGGCTGTTGCCGCTTTTATGAAAAATCTTCTGATACGGCTCCCCTGGTTCAAACTGAGGATTATATGTGGGCAGCTTTTGATAAAACACCAAAATATTCTCCGTCTTTTTCAGCGGAGCCCGGCGGGCGTTGAGAAAGCCGGTTGCCTTGCTCTTATACCACACCCACTCATAGCGGAGCATGGAGAGGTTGGACGCGCCCAGCACCTTGTCATAAGGGCATTGGGCAAAGAACAGGGCCGCGCCGTTTGGCTTTAAGGCCCAGCGCACCGCCTCCCACAGCTCCGGCAGGGGCAGGGGCACGTCCCAATAGTTGCGGGTGGTGCCATAGGGCGGATCGGTCAAAATCATATCCACCGAATGACGGGGCAGGGCCAGCAGCCCCGTGATCCCGTCCATAAGATACAAACCGTCCGGCTTCGGCTGCTTCGGGACACTTTGTCCCAAAGGGGCCTCAGCGGTCATCCCGCGCCTCCTTTTCCTTGATGGGTGCGGACCGGGCGGCGTTGTGCTTGCCGGCCTCCTTTGCGGCCTGAGCCATCTGCTCCCGGATGGGGGTGGGCCGCAAAGCCTCCACGCGGGCGATCAGCTTTTCCACTGCCCGGGCGTAGGCGTCCCTGGTCAAAGCGTCCAGCCGCTCCTGCAAGCCCCGATCCAGCACCCGCGCTGTGGAGCGGTAGCCGCTCCGGGTGCCGGGAGCCTCCTTACTGGGGGGACTCAGGAACATCCCGTTCTTGCCGTCCACCACCTTGAAATCGTCGATGACTACGCCGCCGATGTTCACCGTAGCAAACCCTTTCAGGCTGCCCTGGGGCTCAATGGGCCGCACCGTCACCTCAATGGGGAGCGGCGCGGCCTCAATGGATTTTTCCACCCGCAGGGCCACGGCCTCGTCAATGCTGATCCCCTGGTTTTTTGCCAGCTCCGCGATGGGAGCCTCAAACAAAAGACGGTTCATTTCCGCCAGATCCGCCTCATCCACAGCGGGGGCCGGAGCCGCCGCCTGTGCTTTTGCCATATACGATCCTCCATTTCAAAAAAGTTATAGTGCCTCCCTGATCCCCGCCATGATGTACTCGGCACAGGGCAGGGCGATGGCATTTCCCAACGCCTTATAACGGCTGGCCGGGGATATTTTATCCCCCTCCGCGCCGTATGCCGTCCAGCCTTCCGGCAGGCCCATGAGCCGCTCACATTCCCGCTCCGTGAGAAAACGGACGCAGCCGCTCCCCGGATCGTCCTCAAAGTAGAACGCAAAGGGGTTGAGCGCCCCGGCTAACAGGGTGGGAAAAGGGTCAGTTGAAAATCCGAAGCTGTCCCGAAATTGGACGTGGTTTCCGTCCTTGGCCGCGCCCCGCATACGAAATAGCTGAAAGGGCCTTGTGACGGGTATTCGCCCCCTTGCTTCAAGAGCAGGGCCTCGATCTCCGCAGGGGGAGGGCAGCCCGCCCGCTCCGCCAGCCGCAGGAAGTGGGAGCACTGGCCGGGGCTTAAACAGTATCCCGGCAGAACGCCGCCCTCCAAAATCCGCCACGACGAACACCCGCTGCCGCCGGGCCAGCCGGGGCCTTGCCCAATATTGGGCGTCCAGGAGCCGCCAGGAGAGGTCAGGGACGCCCCCTCGCACCATTCCGGCGTTTGCCCATCTTCCAGCAGCAGGCATTGGAATTTGGGAGCCTGTGAACGCGGACAGGACGGCTCTAAAATCCATCCGGTCAGATGATGAAAACGCTCCCATGACGTTTTCCCAAACAGCGATAATTGGAAATTTACCTCCAGTAGCATCCCTCATTTCGTTTATAATTCGTATTGCCTCATAGAACAAACTGGATTTCGCGCCGCACAGACCGGCGCGGTTGCCGATCTGTGAGAGGTTTTGACAGGGCGAGCCAAAGGTGACGATATGGACGGGCGGGACGCGCCCGCCGTCCAGTTTGGTAATGTCCCCCAAGTGGGCCATGTCTGGAAAATGCCGCCGGGTGATGGACACCGGGGCCTTTTCAATCTCACTGGCCCACAGCGGGACAATGCCCTGCCGGGCCGCCGCCAGGGGGAACACACCAATCCCGTCAAACAGGCTCCCCAGGGTGAGTACCGGGCCGCCCATGCTCAATGCGCCCCAAACACGCTCTTGGCGATGCTGCCCGTTTTGAACAGCATGAACGTGAGCAGCACCGTATAGCCCATCGCGCCCCAGATCGCGCCGATGGGATCGCCGCCCGTGGCAATGTTCTGAATGAGCACCGCATAGATCGCCACGCAGACGAGTATTAAAAGCCCCTGAAAGCCTACGGCGAACAGGGAGCGCAAATAGTTCTGGCCCGTGCCGCCCAACTCCCGGTTGGAGAGCGTCGCCACGGGGATCGGGGCCAAGCTGGTCAGCAAATAGATTTCCAGCATCCGGCCATAGGTGATGACGAAGATTACGATGCTCATAATAGGCATCGCCACATTGATGAGCATGGTCTGCATGAACAGCCCCAGCAGGGGGCCCACGTCCATCCCCTCCAGCGTTGTTTCCAGCCCGGTAAGCATATCCGCCGTAACGTCCGTGGAACCCTGCACCAGCCCGGCGGCGCTGGCGATCACGCTTTGCGACACGTCAAACACCGCCATGACGATGTTAAACGTATTGGAGAGAATGAGGATGGCACAGGCCGTCTTGAATATCCACTTGAAGAATATCCAGTAGTCAATGTCATGCAGGTTGTTCCGGTCTATAAGCATCTGGATCAGCTCATAGGTGGCTACAAAGGTCAATATCAGCCCGGCAATCGGCAAGACCACCGTTTCGGAAAGCTGCCGGATCAGGGAGAATACCCCGGCGTTCCACGCCGCCGGGGATGTCCCCACCTGCACCGAGATCTCCCCGACCTTGGCGTTTACGGTATCGAACAGGCCCTCCAAGTTCCCCATGATGCCGCTGATCAACAGCTCCTTCAGCCAGTCCGTGAGCCAGTCGGAAAGAAAATCCATAGGCCGCCGCCCTTAAAACAGGCTGGACAACTGCGGGATCAGGGTGGTGCCCAGCAGGATGATGCCGCCGCCCGCCATGAGCTGTTTCATGCCCTGGCTTTTGGAACCGGGATTGTCGGACCCGTACCCCTCCAGCAGATTGACGACGCCCCACACGCCCAAACCGGCGCCCAGGGCCACAACAAGGGTTTGCAGGGTAGAGACTGCCGAGGTGAAAAACTGCATAGAACCTCCATTTCTCCGGGAGAACGCTCCCGGCCACAAAAATAGCCGCCATTTCCGGCGGCGGGTGCTTTGGGACTCGTCGGCACAAACTTCACTCCGCTTGCTTCGGGACACTTTGTCCCAAAGCAAGCCCCCGTTCCGTTGCACCTCCTCTCCCCACAAAATCTAACGATTTTGCGGGGGCCCTGGCTTATGGATAGGCGTCGGGATCGTCGATGTCATCATAGCTGAGGATGTCCTCGTCCTCGGCGGTCAACGGCTCCGGCGGTCCGTCCACCTCGTACACGGCGTACTCCTCCCGTGGGTCTAACCTGTCCATGCGGCGGGTAATGAGCCGGGACAGGTCAAAGGCGTTGCGCTTTTTATCCGCCTCCGCCGTGTACTTGTAATTGGGGTGGTCTTTCAAATCATACTTGAGGGAATAGAACGGGGGCAGGCCCCGTAACTGCAAAATACACCTGTCGCCGGGCATGGTGGCAAGCTCGGCGGGGGTCATAAGCTCCCGGCCCAGCCGTTGCGTGTTCAGGCTGTAACTTTCACTTTGCCCCTTAGAGCGGCCCTCGGTCTGCATGGAGATCGTCGCCTTGCCCAGCCAGTTTTCCGAAATCTCCTTGATGGTGGAGCTTTCCCGGCCACCCAGAAAAATCATGCTGTCCATGTTTCCCATCACCGTTTCCGCGTGCTTGTCATAAATGGCCTTGCACTGGGCCATCTGCTGATAGAACAGGCACAGGCTCACCTCGCGGGAACGGATGACCGCCACGATCTTCTCCAGGTTCGGCACCTGCCCCGTATTGGCCGCCTCGTCCCACAGCACCCGCACATGATGGGGCAGGCGGCCCCCATGCACGTTGTCCGCCCGCTCACACAGCAGATTGAACATCTGTGAGAACGCCAGCGCCACTAAAAAATTGTAGGTAGGCGTGGTGTCCGAGATCAGGAAAAACAAAGCGGTCTTTTTATCCCCCAGGCGGTCAAGACCCAGCTCGTCATAGCTCATGATCTCCCGGAGCTGGGGGATGTCAAAGGGGGCCAGACGGGAGCCGCAGGAAATTAAAATAGATTTTGCCGTTTTGCCGCTGGCCAGCTTGTATTTTTTGTACTGCTTGACCGCGAAACAATCCGGCTTGCGCTTTTCCAGCCCGGCGAACATATAGTCCACCGCGTTCATAAAGTTTTCGTCGTTTTCCTTCACCTCCATACCGCTGATCATATCCACCAGCGTATTCATGTTCTTGTCCTCCGGCGCGCCCTCGAAGATGATATAGGCGATCAGGGCGCAGTACAAAAGCGTTTCCGCCTTCCGCCAGAACGGATCGCTCTCCTTGCCGTCGCCGGAGGTATTGGCGATCAGGGTGTCCACGAATTTCAGGATGTCCGCCTCGTTGCGGATGTAGGCCAGAGGGTTGTAGTGCATACTTTTTGAAAAGTCGATACTGTTGAACACCCGCACCTCATAACCCTGCCGCTGCAAAAACGCGCCGCACTGGTCCAGGGTGCCGCCCTTGGGGTCTACCACTACATAGCTGCACCCGTGCTTGCCCGCGCTGGCCTGGAGCAGCTGCGGGGTAAGCCAGAACCGGGTTTTGCCTGATCCCGACGAACCAATGACGCAGCAGTTGAGATTGCGGGCGTTGGCGGGATTTTTGGGCCGGGTGTTCATGGTGAGAAATTCCGTGCCCGTGAGAATGATGTTGTTTTCAAACACGGGATCGACGAACGGCTTGATGTCTGCCGCTGTGCCCCAACGGGAGCTGCCGTACTCAGCATCCCGGCGAAATTTCTTCGCGTTCTTGGCCCGCGTGTAGATCAGCAGCCGGAACGCCGCCACGCCCGCGATCCCAACGAGCCAGTCAAAACCATGCAGGCCCGGCGCAAAGTCCGCAAAGGCCGGGCCGATGGCCGCCAGCATCCCCACCAGCTTTTGAGCAAATCCGGCCCCCACCGCCAGCCGGTAGGCCGTACCCAGTTTCAGACAGGTCCAGCCGATGCACAAATAGGGGATATTGGGAATAAGGTATTGCTTGATTTTATCTGTCCTCGTGGGCCACCTCCTTTGTCCGTTCCCGCACCGGCTGCCGCCGCACCCGATCCTGGGCCCGGTGCAGCCGCTCCAGAATGGGGACGCGCCGAGATCGGGACTGTTTCAGCACACGCCGGGAGTAGTCCGACATACAGGCGGTGATGGCGTCCGCCTGCTTGGATTTGAAGAACAACAGGTATTTGCCCGGCTCCGTCTGGTAAAAGGCATAGTCCACATTCCAGCGGCGGGCCGCCCGGTCAAAGAGGGCCGGGGCCTCCACGGGGATGCTGCTTGTGGCTTCTCCGTGGCCCATGAGCTGTCTCACGGTCTGTTTGCCGTGGGGGGCTTTATGAGCCTGCCGCTCCTGCCGGATCTTCCGGGCCGCCGCCCGGAGCACCTGGGCCAATACCCGCGCCGTCAATTTACTTGCGTTGACGGTCAGCGCAACCGTGCGCCGGGAGACTTCTTCCTCCGCCAGCTATTCATCACCTCCTCGAAAAAACAAATGAATATTGACGCGAAGTTTATCGCATGATAAACTGAAAACCAGCTAAACGTGCATGGAGGAAAGCTGCTGATGAAATGTTTTAATCAGCCACCATTCCCCATTGGGGTCTATACGGGCTCCTGTGGTAAACGGGAAATGTTGGATCACGATCTTAAAAAACTGCAAGAACAGCAGATGAATATTGTTATTGTTGATCCTCAAAAAGAATTGGAAGCCCTGCTCTCTTTTGATGAAAAGAACGGGAACGAACAATGAACCCCTTTGGGACAAAGTGTCCCAAAGGGGTTCATCTGTCGTCATGGCCCTGTTCCGGGGCCGGTCTTGTATTGTCCGGGGCCGCCCGACCAGTCACCTCCTTATAGGCGTCCAGCTTTTCCCGGATCGTCAGCTTGGGATAGGAGAATACCCGGTGCTCCGGGGGAATATCCTCCGGGCCGTGGTATTTCTCCTGATATTGGCCGGATTTTGTCAGATACCCGCCATCCACAAAACAGCCGCCCTCATTGAGCCGCAAATCCCGCCCGTATGCCTCGTAGTCAAAATAGAGCCGGACATTTTCCGGTATCTCAATGCTGCTGTCAAAGTCCGCATAGATGCGGCCCAGCTCCTCGTCCGTGTCCACACCGGGATGGAGCTCAAAATGCTCCAAATTGAGCGCCAGATCGATCAGGTCGGCGGCGCATTGGTTATGCTCCCCGTAGTCCAGCACCGCCTGAAAGGTATCCAGCTCACTCTCCGACAAGCCGGAGAGCAGCCGGGCCAGATAGTTTACCTCGTCCACGCTGTCATACTGCGTGAGACAATGGCAAAAGCCGGAAAGGTTGCTGTTGTACCCGGTGAGGATCGTATGCTTGGCACGAACGCCATCCACACCAATGGATTTCAGAGCCGTCCGCATTTCTTCGCGGGATATGGGAAACGTTACTTCAATATCCCGGCGCTCCCCTTGCTGGTATTGAAACCAGTTGGTAAGGCGGGCGGTGATCGTTACATCCATCCGCTACCTTCCCTCATGCTCCACCGTGGGGGCGGGCCGTTCCCGCTGCTCCCGCGCGATCTTTTCATTGAGCGCCCGCATGGTCTGACGAATAGAGGGAGGGCGCTGGGCGGCCTGTTCCAGTCGGGACAGGCTGGCTGCTGCCCGCTGTGCGTTCAGCTTGATGGCTCCATGCAGGGCCTTTTCCTTCTTGCACAGAGACTCTACGGCGCGGGCCAGCTTGCCGGGGCCGTTGGCCTCCACCACCGGCTCCAGCCCGGCCAGCACCCGGCCTGCGTTTTTCAAATGCCGCCCGGCCTCGTGGCAGTTTGCGCTCACGTTCCGCACATCTGCGGCAGTCCGGTCACAGTCGGCCATAGCTTTATCTGCCGCCCGGCCCACCGCCTCCAGCGCGGGCCGGAGGTGGAAAAACTCCGTTGTGCGGGCCAGGGCGGACACGCCGCGCTCACGAAACGCCGCCACCGCCCGCCTGCACCCGTCTTTGACAGACTCTCTCAGCATATCCAGCCGCTCACGCAGAACGGCAACGCCTTTTTCCAACCCACGGACGGCTTTTGTCAGAGCCCGCTTGACCGGGCCATCCCGCGCCTCTGCCAGTTCCCGCCGCATGGCCGCCAGCTCCGCCGTGGCGGTGTTGAGCTGCTTTTCCATCCCGGCGATCTGTTGGAGCAGGGCCAGAAACTCCCCCTTGCCGGGGGCGTCGTGCTGTTCCAGCAGCGCCAGAAATTCCTTGACGGCAGGATCGTCCAGCAGTGGGCGGGCCGTATCAGCCACGGCTCCGGGGCCGTCCCTGCCCCTTGACTGTCAAAATGCCCTCCAAGGTGGTCGCCGTGATCCCCAGCCGCTGGGCCGTGGCGATGTCGTTCTTCACCGCCTCCGTGACGGTATGGCCGCACACCACCAGCACACGGGAGCGCCGGAGCAGGTCGCGGGCCATGTCCAGTCCGTCCCTGTGCTCCTGGGGCACAGGATCGTTGAGGAACAGGGGCAGGAACAGCGCAGGGCAGATGGGCGCGTAGCCCGCCTCGTACACCGCACGGCAGTACCGGGCCGCCTGTTCCGCGTTCTCACTGTCGCCGCCCAGCCATGCGGCGGTAATATACGCTAAAGGCCGTTTCATATTGCAAAACCTCCGTAATTTAATATTGTTCGTTCAACCCGATCCCCCCGCCCTTGCCCAATCTTGGGCAAGGGGGCGGCTCTGGAGGATATACCCCCGCCGCGCCGCTGGGGATAGCACAGCCGGGGCAGCCCGTCAAGGGCAGGGCCGCCGCACAGCGGCGGGGCCGTCGGCCCCCTTGACGGGCAGCTCCCGCCTGTGCTTTTTTGACGGCGGCGACGGGGGATATATCGGCCAGAGCCAGTCCTCAAACATGGAGATCCGGGGCGGGCATGAAAAAAGGACCTTCGGGACACTGTGTCCCAAAGGTCACTTTGCTTTTCTTTCATTCACAGTGGCGGTGTGGGTGTTGGCCGCCTCCAGCACGTCGTAGTAGGCCCAATGCTTTTCCGTCACATCCGGGAAGGTGTTGAGCCGCCGCAGGTTGGCGTCAATAAATTCCTCGTCGGCATACCGCCCCAGCAGGCGGTTGACGATTGTTACCACCTCGGCGCGGGTAATGTAGCGGTCTGCCCGGAAGGTGCCATCCCCATAGCCCTTGATCCAGCCGTGGATGGCCGCGTCCTTGATATATTCCGCCGCCCAATAGCCGGAGGAAACATCGCTGAATCCCGCATACTGCTCCATGATCTCCGCGTCCCCGTCCCCATACGCCTCAAAGAAGCGCACCGCAAAGGCGGTAAACTCGGCGCGGGTGATGGGATCGTCCGGGGCAAAGGTATCCTCGCTCCGGCCATATACCACATCATAATTGACGAGATATTTTACATAGCCGCTGTACCATGCGTTGGCGGGAATATCCGTAAACTTGGTTTTCGCCGCCGTGGTGAGGGTGTCGCCGTTCTTGTCCGCCAGCAGGCGGGCGAAGATAGCGGCGGCCTCGCTCCGGGTCATGTTCCGCTCCGGGCCAAAGGTGCCGTCCGTGTAACCCACAATATAGGCGGTGTGGCGCTCGGAGACAGTGACGGCGGGAACGGTGATCTGGCCGTCCTCGTCCGTCTTGCCGCTGGCGGTCTGGCCCAAATCGCCCTTGACAATGACGGTCAGTCCCTCCTGGGGAACCTTCTTGTGGTCGGTCACGGTGACGGTGATCCGGTTATTTTCGTCCATATCCTCGCCGTCCGGCAGGGTGACAGTGATATTGCCGTTCTTGCCGATGGACACGCCCGCGTCGGCTATGGGACGTTTTGTCTCGAAGTCCTCCACCTTGACCGTCAGCGTCCAGCGGTCCCCGTCAGCGTCCTCCCAGCCCACAGTGGCCTTGCCATCGTCGTTGGTGACGCCGGAAGTGCCGGGGATGGTGATCTGCCCGGCCTTGTCCGTCTTGCCCTCGCAGTAGTTGGCATTTTTATCTGTGACGGCGATGAACATATCCGCCACAGGGGATTTGTCCTTAACAAGCTGGACGGTAACGGTGGTTTGGTCGGCATAGTCCAGCAACCGGGAATTGGGGAGCCGGATGGAAAGGGTGTCGTCCTTATTCAGCGTCACAGTGGCCCCGGAGACAGGATTTTTTGTGTCCGTGTCGGTGACGGTGACGAGATAGCCGCCCACAATGGCCTCCCCATGGGTGTCCGTGGTAGCGGTCAGATACAGCTTTTCAATAGGCTCGGTTTCCAGCTTTTCACCGCAGTTCTCGCACTCCCTATGCTTTTCGCCCTCGCTGTCCGTGGTGGGCTCCTTGTCAATGATCCAGTCGCCGGGCTTGTGGCCGGTGGCGTCGGTGTAGTCGCCCTTGTAGCTGTCCCCACACCGGGAGCAGGTGAACACGGTATAGCCCATCTCCGTACAGGTGGGGGCGGTCACTTCCGCCTCGTAGTCATGGCCCAGGGCATTGGCGAGGACGGCCCCGCATTTGGTACAAAGCTGGGGCGCGGTGCAGGTGGCCTCATCGCCGGGGACATGGCCCGCCGCCTCATTGCCCTCCATACGGTGATACCCGCAGCGGACACAGCGGTACTCCATCACGCCCTCCCCGGTGCAGGTGGCGTCGGTGATCAGGGTGCCCTCATCCCAGCTATGGCCCAGCGGGGACGTGTAATCCGTGATGAACGAACTGCCGCAGCCGTGGCACAAATGCAGCGTATGGCCGCCCGACTCACAGGTGGCCGGGGTGGTATGGGCCTGATAGTTGTGGGCCAGGGCGGAGGTAATGTCCTCAATGTGCCGGTTCCCACACACCTCGCACTCCCGGACGGTATAGCCGGGATTGGTGCAGGTGGCCGCCACGGGATAGGTGGTGTAGGTGTGCTCCCCCTTGGGGGTGGCGGTGACTTCCATCTCCCCACAGCGGGAGCAGAGGTTGAGCAGCTTGCCATCCGTTTCGCAGGTGGCCTCCCGGATCACAACGCCCTGCCAGGCGTGGCCCAGGGCCGCCTCATAGTCCCGCTTCTCAATTTTGCCGCACTCCGTACACAGATAGCGGTCATAGCCCAGCGTCCGGCAGGAGGCCGGAGTGCTGTCCAGCAGGATGAAGCGGTGGTTGTCCCCGCAGCCCTTGTCCGCACAGCAGGAGCCGCCGCAGCTCTTATCCTGGCAGCCGCAGTCCGGGTCGTCGCAGCCACAGCCACAGGAGCCGTCCTCGCTCGTTGTCTCGTCCCTCAGCCACACATAGGCAACACCGTTTTCCGTCATCGTCACGCCCTCGTAGGTGTAGCTGATTTCATAGTAGACGGTGTACTGCCCCTCCTCCGTGTAGTTAGGGGCGCTGGTCAGGATGCAGGTATCCGCACTGTGGCCGTAGCGGATGGACGTGCGGACGCCAGCCTCGGACAAGTCCGTGACGGTGATGGTGTGGGGCGCTCCGTCCACGACGCCGTAATAGTCCGCAATGACCGCCTTGGCCGCCGTGTAGTCATACCGGGAATACTCACACAGGGTACAGTGCTCCACCTCGGCAAAGCGCCCGTTGGCGGGCTGGGGCAGAATATCCACCTCCAGATCGTGCCGCTCCAGCACGGAGGATCTCTTATGGTTGGTGCCGTAGCAGAAACAGCAGTATTCGCCGCCCGTGGTGGTTTTCGTGTGGTAGGTGCTGTCCGTATATTCATAGGTCACGGTTTCCGGCAGCGTTTCCATGAACTCGGCAGCGCAGTCGTAGAGCCAGTATACATTTTTTAGATACCCATAGTCTGTTTTCGCCATGTTGGTATTGATGCCGCCGCAAGTCTCGCACACGGCTTTCGTCCAGTGGTAGCCGGTGTAATAGGCGTCCACGCCAGGGGTGCCGTCCAGGATCGTACCCAGCGTTTCGCCGTCCGCCATCATACCATTGGAATATTTCACATTCCGGCTCATGGCGGTTGTCCCGTCACGGGTATATTCCGGGGTGCGGAACGCCTCAAAGGAAGTGGCCTTGCCGCACTCCCCGCAGGTGAATGTCTCGCGGGTGACAGTGGCGTTGGCGTCCAGCTCGTTGGTGCGGTTGTTGGCGGTCAGCCAATGCTCGGCGGGATCGTGGTAGCCGTTCTCCTGCCCGGCAAAGGCCACGGGCATAGCGGACAGGCAAAGCGCCAGCGCCAGCAGCAGGGCCGGGACCCGGCGCGGGAAATGTAATTTGGATTTCAAAGTCGCTCCTCCTTATACATTTAATAAAAAAGCCCTTGGGGACAAAGTGTCTCAAAGGGTGTTACAGTTCGGCGGCCTGCTCCGGCGCGTTCTTCTCCAGGGGCTGCTTTTCCTTCCATTCGTCCAGCAGGGCCATGATCTGATCCTTCATCTGGCGGGGTGTGACCTCCTTGCCGAAATACTGGTTGAGCTCGTCCGTGGTAATGATCACCTTGTCTACCTCCTTCTTTTCTTCACTCAAAATCTGATCGATCACGTCCCCGTTGAGCAGGTTCTTCTGATCCAGCTCCCGGAGCCGCTTGGCCTGAGCCACGGAGGGGGACGCCTGTTCGCCGTCGATGGAGACAGCGATAAGCTGCTGGTTTTTGGGGCGGATATACGAAAGTTCCACGGCGGGCATGAAGCCCAGACCCTTGACCCGCTTGCCGTTCTCATCCAAAACGCCGTCCACCTTATCCAGCAGCTCCGGCACAAGGGAGTTCAGGCGGAGATACCGCATGACCTTTTTGTAATTTATGTTGTGGGATTCGCCCACGATCTCCACGGAGCGTTTTCCAATGTCTCCCTCGGCAACACCCTTTAACCGGGTGCCCTGGTGCTTGATGTCCTCCACCTCCAGCTCCAGCAGGGCGGCCAATTCGCTGGGGAGGATCTGATCCCGCTGCTTGTTGGTGTCCTTCATGGTCTGGACTGCCTCATGGTCGCTCATATCCCGGATAATAAAGGGCATTTCCTCCAGACCGGCCAGCTCACTGGCGCGGCAGCGGCGGTGGCCCGCGATGATCTCATACCCGTTCCCGTCCTTTTCCGGGCGGGCAATGCCGGGCACCATGACGCCGTTGACCTTGATAGACGCTACCGTTTCCTGCATTTTCGCGTCATCCCGCACCCTGAACGGGTGGGCGCGGAATGTATGAAACGGATGCATCTCAGAGATTTTCATGTAGACGATCTTCTGATTTTCAACAGAGCGGGGAATTTGTGATGCCTCCTGCTGTTCCGAGGCGGGGGGAACAGCGGGACCGACGCCGCCAGCGGCGGGCTGCTCCGGACTGGGCTTACCTTGGGACACTTTGTCTCCAAGTGCTTTCCCACGGCCCGATGCGGCCTTATCCTTCGGAGGGCGGCCCTTGCGGGGTTTGTCGCGCTTATCCGCCTCCTGGCCGGTCTTGGCCTTGGGCGGCCTGCCGCGCTTGGGCTTTTTCTTCTCCGCGTCCAGTTCCTCCTGTGTTTTTTCCCAAGGTTCCCGGTCATCTACTTCGCCGGAACGAGCCCCAGGGGTGCCGATGTCAATGACTTTTGTGGATTTGCCGTCAACCTTCAGCGTAGGGGCGTCCCCGTCCGGCAGGGCGGGGCCGTCCTCGTCCTTGGTGGGAGTGGGAGCGCCAGGGGTGTCCTCGTCATGGCCGCCCTCATGCTCCTGCTGGCCGTCCGAGCCGGGGGATGGCGGCTCCGGCGTATCTCCCTCCACGGCGGGCGCGTCCGTTTCCCTGGCCTCTACCTTGGCACGTTCCGCCGCCCGGCGCTGGGCCATGAGCTCATTGATCTTGTCAAAGTCCACTACCATGTTGCCGGGTTCATTCTGGGCGGGGCCGTTGTCCGTGCCCGGTTCAGGGGGTGGCCCCCCAATTTCCTCCGGGCTGGGGTGCAGGTTATCTTCCGCCAATTATCTGACCTCCTTTTTTAATTTTGTAGTGTTGCACAAACTTTTGACCGAAATTTTGTTAAATTATTTTTGCCTCCTCTCATGCTATCCACGCAAAAAAGCCGCTTGCGGGATGTCCGCAAACGGCTTTTTGTGTAATGTGATAGCTCATTTTTTATTTTTCCGGTTTTGCTGGGGCCGGAAACCCTTGTATTTGCAGCGTTCCTAATTGGAGCTAATCATATCCTTTGTGTCATTAAACATGATTTGCATGTATGGCAAATCAACACCCTGTCTCTTTAAAGTCGGCCGAGTGTACTTTTCATAATCTTCTTCTAATTGCTTGTATTTTTTGAGCGTAAACACTTCACTGCCATTCTTATCACGCTCATAACGAATCTTCATAAATAAGATTTTGCTGATTTCGTCAAAAGCGGCTTCAGGAGATAGCTTGTCGTTATTTCGTATAATATTGTGGCAGGTTCTAAGCATTTTCGTGAATTCTTCCCGTGTAAATGCTTTGGTTTGTTTTTTTATTGCATCAATTTTCTTTTTATCTAAGATATCATCATAGTGAGGTATCGTTACAATCTGAGTGAAAGCATCTCGTTTGTTCGGAGCTTTCTCCATATCAACAGCGTAGAAATGTGTTTCCTTAGAATTATGCAAAATTAAAAACTGTGCTCTTAATTTTGCGGCATACTCCGCACCTTGATAAAAATCCTCCAACCTAATTTTGACTTCTTCCGCCTTGCATTCTACGACTATAAAAGCATTATAATCGTTGTTTTTCTTTTCCTCATTTTCATAAATAACTATGTCTGCTCTTGTTGAACGGACACCTCTCGTTTTTAAATCCGGGCTGTATTCTTCTGCCATCAACTCAATTGGATATCCAAAATCATTTACAAGTTTACATATGAAATTTTGGCGCACTTCCTCTTCGGGGGTGCATACTAAATCCTTTTGTCTAATAAAAGAATATATTTTTCCATTAGATTTCCTTATTTCTAAAGTGCCCATAATAACCTCCACATCATTCCAACAACGTTTTCAGCACCGCCAGGATTTGGTTATACTCAATATCCTGTGCATACGCAAACTGCTTGCGATATTTCTCCCACATGGAGCGCAGCTCCGGACTTTCTTCGATGTTATGAAGAATACCAGGAACATCCGCAATCTGCTGAGTCGTGCCACGGTGGTTTGCAGTTGCTTTCAGCGCATCCGCAAATACAGCCCTATCAAGTCTCTGTGTCGTGGTCAGTATGTAGGCATCGTAAAAATCTCTTGGGCGGGTATTGAACACGCCGCGCCGCAGAATAGTTTCCACTTTTTCGGCCATAACGGTTTCAATGTTATATGCCCACAGCTCGTAGGATTTTTCGTCATCGAAGATTTCAGAGAAACTGTACTGTACCGCATGGGGTGTAATCGCATCACCGGCGGACACATCAATACTGAGTGGCGTCAGCAGCGTATCAAACCTTGTGTTCAGCATGACGCGATAACCGCCATAAATGTCATCTTCACGGATGGGAGAGATCGTGCCGATCTCAAAATCTACGCCATCATCAAAGGGGGTGGCACAAATCTGCTCCAACGCACTGCGGATCGCCTCCGATGTAAGGGGCAAATTCTTTAATGTCGTATCCAGATCCATGGTGGCCCGGTTATCCAAACCAACGATGGCGGCCACCAGCATACCGCCCTTTAACACAAACTTCTCTTTATACTCAGAAGCCGAAAGACGGACAAGCAGCCGCTCAAACATATAATTCTGCAAAATAACCTGCGCCGGGATATTCTTCTGTTTTGCGATGTTGCGGATCTTTGCTTTCAAACTCATTGCTTTACTCACAGAAGCACCTCCAGATACTGACGCAAAACATTGGATACCCGCATCTTTTTTGCGTAAGAGTTTAGTTTATTCAAATCCTTCTTCGGATTTGCCGCATACAGCTTCAGCGCTGCGAGAAATGTCTCTGTCCCCAATTTATTGCGGCTGCGAATCACATCACAAATGGTACGCTCAAGATCATATACAGGAACATTGTTCCCGGCCGGCGTTCTCAGCGTTGATAAACCGAGTTCAAACAATTCCGGCTTGATGTAATACACTTTGCATTCAGATTTAATTGCAGAAGATGGAATACACCCAGAGGGTGCAGTAACCGTATGCTCAAATGGGGTACGGTCAGAAATTCCATGAAGGTAGAGTGCCGTCTCATGCGAAAAAATAATATTTTCAGAGCGCTTGCTGATCGACAGCAGTTCATCCTGCATATCATCAGGCAGAATGTACTGCCCTTTTACAATTCGATGAATTTTATCTTCTTTGCACAGCTTATAAAGCATCGCTTTGGAGATCCCATGCTGTGCCGCTATTTTGGTTTCAATGATCCCGCCATGCGCCTTGGCAATGGCAGCCAATTCCACCATGTAATCCATATACTCACCTCTCGGTCGCAACAAACCAATAATATTGTATATATAATTACGATTAAAGTCAACAAAATTTATTAACCATCGTTTAGAACGGTGATTGCCAACAAAATAGAAATAAGTAAGAAACGCAAGAGATTCTCTTGCGTTTCTTACTAAGTTCGTATTGTCCCTGCAAAGCCTACCGCTTCAAGCGGTTTCCTCGTTTGGCTTTCTAAAGCATATTATGCGCTGCTGTAGTCAATATAAAGTTTTATCGTCAGACATTTGGACTGAACGGTCAAGTATCTCTTGACCGTTCAACCTTGTAGAAGAAATCACACCTGATCCAGTTTCGTCACATATTCAACATCACTTATGTTGCCTGCTAAATACTCCGCCTTTAGTTCTTGAATATATGCCACCTGACGGTGCCATTTCTCTGCACTGAGTGTCTCCCGCAGCTTCCTGCTCTTCAGTCGGCCATACGCTTTTGCGTATTCACGGTAGCGGCCTGCCCCGGCGGGATGAGTCAGAAGAAGCACCGGATGAGTCCTACACCTGTTGGGAACTCCGGCAGATCGTCAGAGATGAGTCACTACCGCTGGAGGACCGGGACAACGCCGTGGCGGAACTGGAACGACTGGCGGATGGCGGCGACCCACACGCCCAGTACCTCGTGGGCAAACTTTACCGAAATGGCCCTTTGCTGACGCCGGACTGGGTAAACGCCCGATATTATTTTCTCCGTGCAGCACAGCAGGGATCAGCACCAGCGCAGTATGCGCTGGGCAAGCTGTATCTCTCTGATGATGAAGAAGTACGAGCTCCGGATGAGGGGCTCCGCTGGCTGAAGCAGGCCGCCCAAGGAGGAAACCACTATGCCGCCTATCGGCTGGGAAAAGAGTACCTCAACGGCGATGTGGTGCGCAGAGATGCCGAAAAAGCTGTGGAGTGGTTCACTCAATCGGCAGAAGCGGGAAACCAGTATGCACAGTATATGCTGGGCAAGTTGTACCTCACGGGTCAGGATGTTCCGAGGGATCAGGAGCGGGGCCTAGTACTCTGCAAATCGCCGCATATTGTTTTTTGCTTTCGTTTCGGTCACTCTCTCACGCTCCCAACTGCTTCAGCAGCGCCGGCACATTGATGTAATAGGTCGGCCCGGACTTGATGTGCGGGATGGTCCCGTCTTTGCAGCCTTTCCGCAAAAAGTACTGGCTCAGGCCGGTTGTCTTGCATGCCTCCGGGATTTTCTGGAATGGTGTCTTGATCTCCATCATGCTTCTAGCTCCTTTCCTCGATGATCTCGCGGCCCAACACAGCCGCCAGTTTCTCCGCCGTCTCTTTGCTGCAGCTCTTGCCAGTCCGCACGGCCGTTACGGTCCCACGGCTGACCCCGGCTTTTTCTGCCAGCTTGTTACCATTGAGATCAAGGCGGGCGAGGGCCGCCGCAAATTTTACCCGGTCAATACGCACTTGGTTCACCTCCCTTGCTTTAAAATTTCAAGCATTATGCTTTTCATCCTGATAATATCAAATCATTTTGCTTTTGTCAAGCGTTTTGCTTGATTTTTTGTGCAAGTAGTGGTATACTCTGCATTGGAAGGAGGGATTATATGACGATTGGCGAACACATAAAGGCAACCCGAAAGAATAAAGGGATTTCTCAAAAGGAGCTTGGCAAAGCGCTCGGGGTGTCCGGTTCTATGATTGGGCAGTATGAAACCGGACAAAGAAAGCCCCGTCTTGATACTCTACGCCGTATAGCTGATGCGCTGGGCGTTGAGTGGACGGAACTTGTTCCGGAGGAGCAACAAGGGGCAACGGTTATAGACCATATGACGGAGAAGCTAAAAACCGCAGGGCCGTTCAAAAAAATATCAACAGAAGAAGCGTACAGGCTCGGCATCCTCAATCTCACGTTCAAATCAGAGGAAGACAGAATAGCCTATTTTTACAGTCTCCTAAATACAGACGGAAAATTGGTAGCAAGCCATTGTTTTTATCAACACTTAGATAAAACTAAATTAGGTGAAGTTGCTGACTATGTAGAGAAGTTGTCAAAAATTCCACAGTACCAGCGCACAGAGGCCCCGCAGGACCATCCAGAGGGTATGGATACCACCCCCCCGTCAAAAGGCCCGTCAGAGGGCGTGGAAACGCCGCCAGAGAGCAAAAAGTGAAACGGACAAAAATGTCCTTAACTTTCGCTCAAAAATGAGCAAAAGCAACTTTCTCAATTTTGGGTAAGTTGAACCCGGCCATTTTGTCATATTTGTTTTGGCAAGTGGACAAAATGCCGGCAACCAAAAATAAAGCCCCAGACCAAAGGCCCAGGGCATTGACAATTTCAGATTTTATGGCTATACTAAAGATAACGAAGGGCGCTGCTAGAAACGGTCAGCCCCCTATAAGTGCTTTGAAGTGATCGCCGTACTTGTCAGGGTGCCGGCGGTCACTTCTTTTTGTATACCTGAATGAACAGGCCGCAAATACCAACAATGAGAATACCAATCTGAATCAGGTCAGAATATGTAACCATCATGGGCAGCCCTCCTCTCATCGGATCAGAGGGCAAGAAGCTGCCCCCTGTACACAGAGGGCCGACCGCTTAATCCAGCAGCGCCTCAGTCAGCATATCACAAATTTTCGTCATACGCAAGGGGTGACACAATGCCATCAACCAGGAAGAAGACCACCAAAGCGGGCGCGGTCTTTTACGAGATCCGCGTCAGCCGTGGCCGGGATAAATCCTATCTGACAAAACGCTGGTATGTGCCGGAGGGATGGAGCCAAAAGGCCATAGACCGGGAGCTTGCCGCCGTAGCGGCGGATTTCGAACGCCAATGCGATGCTGGGGAGATCGTCAGCCGCGAGGAGACCCGCCAGAAAGTCGCCCAGGAGGCCGCAGAGGCCGCCAAAATCCTCACCCTGCGCCAGTATGGGGAACGGGTCTTCATGCCCGCCAAGACCATCACCATGAGTGAGAATGGCCGCGCGGCATATCAGGCCAACCTGGACAAAAAGATATACCCGGCCCTTGGTGACATCAAAATGCCGGATATTACCCCGGCGCAGATCACCGCCCTGCTGCTGTCCATCCAGTCTCAGGGCAAGGCCCACAGCACCGTCATCAAGACATACACTGTCCTGCACAGCCTTTTCAAAATGGCTTATCTGGGCGATATGATCCCCCGGAATCCGATGGACAAGGTGGAGCGGCCCACACCCCGTAAGGACGAAGTAAAGCCCACGGAGCCGGAGGCATACACCGCCGTGGAGGTCAGCAAGATTCTGGCCGCCCTGGACGGTGAGCCTCTAAAGTGGCGGGCGCTGGTTCATCTTCTTATTGATACCGGCATACGGCGGGGAGAGTGCTGCGCCCTCCAATGGAAAAACATCGACTTCAAGACCGGGGCCGTCACCATTGCCGGGAACCTCTGTTACACAAAGCAGAAAGGCGTCTATCTGGACACTCCCAAGAATGGCCGCACACGCACAGTATACGCCGGGGATGATACCACAGTCCTGCTCCGCCAGCTCCGTGAAAATCAGGCTGATAAAGCGATCAGCGCCTATGTCTTCACTCAGGAGAACAGCCCGGAGCCGATGCACCCCCAAAGTCCTACCCTCTATCTGCAAAAGCTGTCTAAAAAAAGCGGCGTCCCTGGTCTCCATCCCCACAAGCTACGCCATACCTTCGCCAGCATCGCCATCACCAACGGGGCCGATGTCGCCAGCGTGTCGGAGGCCCTGGGCCACAGTGACAAAGCGGTGACGCTGCGGATGTACACCCACGCCAGTGAGGAAAGCATCATCAAGGCCACGCAGATCGTCAGAGAGAGCATCAAAAAAGCCGGGCAGGGTTGACCTGTCCGGCTCTATTTTGCCTGTCGGTATGGGTTTTTGTATGGGTTTCTGCAAATTTTGGCTGTTCGTCAAAATCACGAATGAGCCCAAAAAGTTTTGAAAGTAAAACAAAAAGCACTCAAATCACAAGATTCAAGCGCTTAATGTTGGAGCTGCTGGGCGGATTCGAACCGCCGACCTCATCCTTACCAACCGAATTTTGAAACTTTTTATAATATTTTTCGTTCGTTTATGGCCGTTTCCATTCCGCTTCATTTGCTTTCCAGCACTTTTTAAGTCTGCTGTTTCCACGTGTTCCACGCAGGTCTGTGGCTGTTTGTGTGGTCAAGGCTCATGAAGCAGAGCGGATTCAGCATTTATCAGCTTCTGAATGAGGCTACAAATATGGGCAAATTTTGCGACGCTGTTATCAAAGAGTAACTAAGGTTGGTTACAAGCGGTATGTACTAAAAAATGCCTTAACCCCTGAAATTGCTTGGTTTGCGAGATAGAGAAGCGGATTTACGTCAAACTCACGCCATGTACGCAAAAAAATCAAGCGCATAATAGGGTAACAAAGACCGACACTCATTCAACATGGGTGTCGGTCTTTTACAATGAAACACCATGTTCTTAAAACATGTTGTTGCCGTTCTTTCCGGTTTGTACTATATTAAAAGTAACCGCAAAAGCGGCAACGGGGGAAAGATATATGGCAAAGAATGAGAATTTGCATAAAGCCAAAGACGCAAAAAAAGATGAGTTCTATACGCAGTATGAGGATATACAGAACGAATTGAACCACTACGAACAGCACTTTCGTGGGAAAACCGTTCTTTGCAACTGCGATGATCCCTTTGAGAGCAATTTCTGTAAATTCTTCCTGCGGAACTTTAATTACCTCGGCTTGAAACGATTGATCTGCACTTCCTATGGTACTTCTCCAGTGGTGGGACAGCAGCTTTCCTTGTTCGATGATGAAAACGAGCCTGTGGCCCGAGGTCACGGTTATGTCATGGACATTAGGGAAGTACCGATGGCAAACGGCAGAGGTGTTTCCGACGAGGACATTGACGCACTTTTGAAATCAAAAAAGCGTGGCGTCAAGAAGCTAAAGGGTGACGGCGATTTCCGCAGCGAGGAATGCATTGAATATCTGAAACAGGCTGATATTGTTGTTACGAATCCTCCATTCAGTCTGTTCAGGGAGTACGTTGCGCAGCTTGTGGCATACCAAAAGGACTTTTTGATTATTGGAAATGTCAACGCAATTACATACAAGGAAATTTTCCCTCTTATCAAAGATAATAAATTATGGCTTGGCGCAAGTATTCACAGTGGGGATAGAAAGTTTTATGTTCCTGACGACTATCCTCTCCGTGCAGCGGGGTGCGGCGTCGATAAGGACGGCAGAAAATATATTCGTGTGAAAGGTGTCCGATGGTTTACAAATCTTGACTATGCAATAAGACACGAAAAATTAGTACTGTATAAGAAATACTATGGGAACGAGGATGAGTACCCTCGCTATGCCAATTACGACGCTATCAACGTAAACAAGGTCGCTGATATTCCATGTGACTACTTTGAGGAAATTGGTGTTCCGATTACCTATCTGGACAAGCATAACCCTGAACAGTTTGAGATCATCGGAGCAAGCCGGTGGATGGGAAAACCCATGTCGGAAATTGCTCCCAAAGGAAGTTATGTGGCAGGCGGCGTTCGTTTCTATTTGCCTGAGGAATGTTCACAATTTGTTAAAGTAGAGAGAGAGAGAGAGAGAGAGCCGCAGCACGGCGCGGCAAGCTCCTCTATCGCTGCCTCTACGACAGGATTGTCATCAAACGCAAAGTACAGACGACTGTATGACAGAATCGTTATTAAGAGAAAGATGTAGTGGGATTATGGGCGTTCCCATTACATTTTTAGATAAGTACAATCCAGAACAATTTGAAATTATCGGTTGCGCTGATTATACGGGGAAGTATGGCTCTGATGAAATTGGAATTAGCAGAATTGGTGAAGAATGGATTGCAAAATATCGTGCGCAAGGTGGCAGAGGACATTACACCGCAAATATGACAAGCCTTGTATATTACGATACAAGTGGGAACGCAAAAAATACCTTTAAGAGAATTTTAATCAAAAGGAGGGCAAGCAAGTGAAAATAGAGCCAAAGCAAATTAAGGTCAGAGAGGTTTTTGAGAGTTATGCTGACAACGGCGATGACGGTGTTTTTGCCTATGGAGGCAGACTTGCGATCCGCCCGCCCTATCAACGAGAATTTGTTTATGACAATGAGCAGGCGGAGGCCGTTATCCAAACAGTATTAAAAGGCTTTCCTTTGAATGTCATGTATTGGGTTAAGGTCGGAAGCGACAGATATGAGGTGCTGGACGGTCAGCAGCGAACCTTGTCTGTTATGCAATATTTGAAACATAAGTTTTCTATCGCGTTGGATGGCAGGAAATATTATTGGGACGCCTTGCCCGATGATAAGTACAATGCAATTATGAACTATGAATTTATGGTTTATATTTGCGAGGGGGAGGAATCCGAAAAGTTAGAATGGTTCCGGGTTGTCAATATTGCAGGGGAGAAGCTAACGGAACAGGAACTTCGGAACTCTGTTTATACCGGTGAATGGCTTTCAGATGCAAAGCGATATTTTTCCAAACGGAACTGTGCTGCAAAACTACTGGCAGACAAATACATTACTGGCGACCCGAATAGGCAGGAATTACTGGAAAAGGCGCTGCGTGGTATCTGCGAATATCAAAGCATTTCCGAAATCACCGAATATATGGCGCGGCATAAATCAGATGCGGACGCAGATGAATTGTGGCAGTATTTCCAAGATGTTATCCATTGGTCTGAGAAGATTTTCCCAAAATACTTTTCGGATATGAAAGGGTTGGATTGGTGTCATCTCTACAATGAGTACCATAATCGCGCCTACAATTCTGCGGTCATGTCCGCAGAAGTAAAACGTCTACACGAGGATGAAGATGTGCAAAAGCCGAAAGGCATTTATGAGTTCTTACTTTGCCGAGATACCGATCCGTTCGCAGGCAGATTGTTAAACCTGCGTGCATTTGATAAACGGGAAAAACTGGCGGCGTACAGCAGGCAAAATGGGATATGTCCTGTCTGCGGAGAGCATTTTGAATTTGAGGAAATGGAGGGCGATCACATCAAGCCTTGGAGCAAAGGCGGGCAAACAACGCCCGATAACTGTCAAATGCTTTGTAAATCCTGCAACGGTAAAAAAACCGATAAATATTGAGATGCACCCCATTCGTTAGACAGTATGGCATACTGCCTGACGAACGGGGTGTTTATTAAGTCCAAAGAGGTACCAATTCGCTGGTATCGCGGGATTCACCAGAATTTTTTCTTCTTCATCACCCAGAGACAAATCAAAACTACAAGAACACTGATGCCAATGACTGCCGGGTAGCCGTATTTCCAGGTCAATTCCGGCATATTGGTAAAGTTCATGCCATACCAGCCTGCCACCAGAGATAGGGGTAAAAAGATCGTCGTGACGATGGTAAGTATCTTCATGATGTTGTTCTGGCGAATATCGATTTCCGCCTGAAACAGTTCCCGCACCTGCAGGCCATATTCCCGCAGCATCTGCGCCTCATCCTTCAGCCGTCCAATGCGTTTTTCCACCATATGAAACAGACGAAGTTCATGCTCATCGAAATACTCATTTTCGTTTTCCTGAAATTCACAGACCATATCATCCAACTGCGTATAGTACCGTATCCAGTTGGAAATTTCTTTTCGTATTGCCGTCATTTTGGGGTTGAATCCCTCCAACTGGCCTGCCAGCACCTGATCTTCGAGTTGGTCCAGCTTATCCTCTAATTCTTGCAAGTGGTGCATATCCTTGGCAATGATCAGCTCCAGGAACGTATAAAAGAAACTGCCTGGGCTCTTTTCCATCTGTGGATTCTCCCGGATCAGTCTCTGGATCATGGCATGGGCCACACCCGCATCGTCGCACAAAACCACATGGCTGGGTGTCATCAGATATCCGAAGGCGATGGGTGCCTTTTCTTTTGTATGCCGTGGGGTCACAATGGTCCCGCACAGATAATTTCGGTGGGGTTCAGCCTTACATACGCGGGCATCCCTCGCTGTAGGTGTATGGCGGAGAACCTGCTCCAGTCCCGGGAGTTGGAGATTCTGGTCCAGCTCCTCCGAGGACAGCAGTGTAAGGACACAGGTATCTGGCTCCGGCTTTCCAGACAGCGGCGTCAGGTTAGAACCTATCCTATATTGATACATAAGCGGCCTCCTGAATAGCTTCTTTTTCAGTGCCATTGTACCACTATCTGCACAAAGCGCAACACCGCCTTCGGTTTCCTTGTCAAAAGCAGTTTTAATGGTTCCACACAGTGCAATCGGGGTATAATCGGCATCATTTTCTTGACTGATTCGTAGGCGAGAGCTAAAAGTGCTGGGGCATTCCTTGCGGCCCCAGCATTTCTAATGCCTGACGGCTGAGAAATCGTATCATATGTGAACGAACTTTTGTATTTCTGTTAACATTAGCACTCTCCTATTGACAGTGCTAATGCAAGAGACTATAACAGAGTCGTTCCAAGCGGGAGGGCAAAACAGCCCCCTCACACAGGGCATTTCAGTAAGGATTATGAATGGAGGAATGACTTATGATGCCCAGTATTTTTGGTGAGAACCTGTTTGATGAATTCTTTGATGACGACTTTCCTATGATCCCGATGCGTTCTATTCGGAATCCGCTGTATGGGAAGAACGCCAAAAACCTGATGAAGACCGATGTACGGGAGACCGACAATACCTACGAGTTGGATGTTGATCTTCCCGGCTTCAAGAAGGATGAAGTTCAGCTTGACCTGAAGGATGGCTATCTGACCATCAGCGCCGCCAAGGGATTGGACAAAGATCAGGAAGATAAGAAGGGCAAGTACATCCGTCAGGAGCGGTACGCCGGTGCCTGCAGCCGCAGCTTCTTTGTGGGCGAGGGGATTGAACCTCGGGATGTGTCCGCCAAGTTTGAGGATGGTATCCTGAGAGTATCTCTTCCCAAGCAGGTAAAGAAAGAACTGCCCAGGAATTCGACGATTGCGATTGAATAAAAGACAAGGTTAGCTAAGAACGGAGGCATGCATGATGAGTCGGACAACTTCCCGTGTGTTGTGGGTCATTGCCGGTGTTCTGCTTGTGATTGCGGGTATCGTCTGCCTGAGAAATCCAGGCGCCGCACTCACAAGCATGACGATGATTCTTGGCGTTGCGATGCTGTTCTCTGGCATCGTGGATATTGTGATCTTCGCCACTGCTCATAATTATATGGCTGGGTCAGGATGGTTCCTGCTGGACGGAATTCTGACGGTGCTGCTGTCTCTGTTCGTTCTTGGCAATGGGTGGTTTACGGCACTTACCCTGCCGTTCATTTTTGGAATGTGGCTGATTTTCTCCGGCATAACCAAATTCGTGAACTCCTTTGACCTGCAGCGTCTTGGAGTACGCGGCTGGGGCTGGTTCACAGCGATTGGCGTTCTGCTTGCATGTGCCGGTTTCTTCTCGTTCCTGTCACCCATTGCCAGCCTTGTGGCCATGACTACTGTTGTAGGTGTGTTCCTGATCCTGCAAGGAATTGTATCCATTATGCGTGGATGCTTTTCTGGCCGCCTTTGGATTTGATTGCTCCGTCGAGTAATTCAGAATATGACTGCATGTTCAAGTGAATGTAAACGGTCGTGGTTTAGCAGTAACTACTGAACCACGACCGATTTATATTTGGGCAAATCTTTTGAATTAGTTTTGAGTATCCTGAAACTCCTACTTTGCGATATCAATCTGAATATAGACAGTCAGCTTATTCTGGCCAACGTCGATCCAATCCATGGGCTGGGTACAATCATAATCGTAGTACAGCTGATAGCCCTCCATGGCGTCAAATTCCACCTCCGTGGACTTATCCACCTGGAAAGCCTGTTCCTCGGAATTCTCTTTTCCGGGATTGATGACCACGTTCAGATAGCAGGCGTCCTCCGGGAACAGGATATTCATAGCCGCCTGCTCCTCCATGAGCCGGGGTTCATCATAGAGAATGTTGCTGCGGGTCACGGAGACTACGCTGCCGTCCTCGGCGCTGTGCTCCGTCACCTCCATGCCGTTGATGAGGCCGGTCGCATCGTCGATAAAGTAAATGACCTCGCTGCTGATCCCTGTCAGGCGATTCTGTCTGGCGGCGGTCAAGGTGGAGGTTCCATACTCCGTGCTGTCGGTCTTGTCCGTCACGGTCTCATAGTCGTACGGCTGACGCGCCAGCCAGCGGTCAGACACCATGGCTTCATACTCAGATGCCGGACACAGCGTCATGGTCTTCAAGCCGTCTTTTTCGCAGGTATACAGGGCGCCGGGAACGTCATCGTTGATGTATCCCGCCTCGCAGTATACTACTTGGTCAGCGTCATCGTACTGTTCGTAGTCGTACCACAGACGGCCATCGGAACTGACGAATTGACGGACAGTTTTATTCTGCCAGTTATTCTCCCCGTCCCAGGTCTCGGAGACGCAGGTCACCGCGCTGTGTTCCTTCATGATCATAGGGATGCTGTTGCTGCTTCGAAGGTCTGTGATCTCCTGATCATCCTGCCCGCTGATGGGCATAACGGAAGCGTTGGAGATACCGGACACTTTTCCGTCCTTACAGGTAACATTCAGAGCCCGAATTTCCTCCAGCGCGTCATCCTTGGCATAGGAGAAAGACACAACTGTCTCGCCGTCTCCCAGCGCCCGGAAACTGGCGACAAGGGTGCCGTCATTGTCCTCCTCCGTGACCAGCTCCAACAGGGAGGTGTCGTTGATGGTAAAGTCCCAAATGAATCCTTCCTTTTCGGATGGAAGGCGGACAGTCAGAATGCCTGCTTCCTGATCAATTTCATACCAGGTGTCGGATGTTTGTTCTTCCAAGGAGCTTCCGTCAGCTTTTCCTTCACTGGTGTTCTGTCGGCCGCACCCGGCCAGCATCCCTATCACACAGGCGAGAGACAGGATCAGGGCAAGCACCCTTTTTACGTTGTATTTTTCTTTCTGAATCATATTATGTTACCTCGATTTTATATGGCAATCAATTAGGGAATCCAATAGCGGATGATCTGCACCACCTGCTCCTGCCGGACAGTGATGACCGTGTTGTAACAGTTGAAGGGCGTTTCGCTGGCCTGAATGGCCGAAGAGACGTCCCCGTACTCATAAACCAAGCCGTCTGGCTCCTGTTCCAGGTCGGCGTGATCTTCAAAGGTGCAATCTGTAGATAGGGGGAGGGTGATTGTTCCCAGATCATAGTAGATCGGCTGGTCATCCATTTCGTTGGTACGGTACAGGCCGTCATCCTCGATCAGTTCCATGCCGCCGCTTTCAATGCCGCCGTTGATAATGACGGTGCCGTTATCCTGCTGGATGCTCTCAACGGTCACCGGCTTCCGACAGACCTGGATCTGGTCGCCTTCTTTCAAACTCTGAATGTCTTCCAGTTCATAGCGGTCATAGTCATAGATCTCTGCGGTCAGGGAATAACCGTCCCCGGTTTTGACAAGGTCCGCTGCCGTGAAGTCCACGGAGTAGCCGCCGTCGGCAAAGGCGTCCTCCGCATTTTCCATAGGATACAGCGGCATGACGTACCCCAGCTTTTCCACAATGGTTTGGGCGGTGTCCAGCAGCACCTGTGCATCGCTGCCGCCGGCAACACACCACTGCACCTCGACCTCCGGGGCATACCAGCCCACCCAGGCCGCATCCTCGGACTTGCGCAGCTGGACGGAAACATCTTCACCGCTCCAGTCCAGGCTCTCCGTCCAGTCAGCAAAAATGCCGGAGATGTCCTGGGGCTGCTCTGCCTTTAAGGCACGGCAGTAGTACGACTGTCCGCTCTGTTCAAAATTAACTTCGGCCATTTGCTTGTCGCTTTCCCCTGTGTCGATCAGGTAGTAGGAGGTGCCGGAGGCACTGTCCGGCAGGGGGATGGAATACCCCAGCTGCTGAAACTCAGCTGCGCTGGATTCGTGCATGGGGTTTGCGATCATGGCCGGCTGGTCGGTGCCCCGGTGGGTCATGGTGACGGCAGTTACAGCCACGGCAAGACAGGCGGCAATCGCCCCGGCGCTGTATAGCCAGGAACGCCTCTTTTTCATAGGCTGCTGAGCTTCCTCCAGCAGGTCATCGTCCACGGCGTTCATCCATTTTTGAAAACGAGTTTGATTCATAGTGCGATCCTTTCCTGTTCCAGTTCCACGCGCAGACGTTCCCTTGTGCGGAACAGCGATGTTTTAACCTTTCCTTCGCTGGCATGGCATTCTTCCGCGATCTCCCGGATGCTCTCTCCGTACCAGTAGCGGCGCAAAAAGAACGTGCGGGCCTCAGCGCTCTGACGGCGCAGGAAGTCGTTCAGCACCCGGCGCAGCTCTGATGCATCCAGTTCTGTGTCCGGATCACCCTGCCCGGTAACGATCCACGGTTCCAATTCCTCAAAAGCGTCGGTGAGGGCGGTGCTGCGCTGGGCGGCAGTATTGTAATTATAGCGGTCCAATGCCAGATTCCGGGTGATGCGGGCCAGATAGGCTCGCAGAGAGCGGGGGCGTTCCGGCGGGATGGCATTCCAGACACGGAGGTAGGTGTCACTGACACACTCTTCCGTGTCCCTGGGGTCTGCCAGGAGCCGCTGGGCCACACTGCGGCACAGCGCACCATATTTCTTCTGGGTCTGGGTAATGGCTTCCTCACACCTCTGAAAGAACAGCTGAATAATCTGCTGATCTCCCATGGCGGCTGAAATCTGAGCTTCCTTTGTTTCGATTTGTTCCATAGTTTTTCCCCCGGTACTTGAAGCGGCTTCATCCTATTAGACGGCACCATATCCGTTTTCGTTTCAGATAAAGATATCAAAGTAGAGTTTTCATATTCAAATCATTTTTCTTACCTGATAGCATAACACCTTTCTCAGGATGATGACCCATTATTTCGGTTTCTCGGTCAAAGCCGAAAAAATGAGCAGCCACCCAAAACGCAGTAAGGGTGACTGCTCCTTTTCATCAAGGATTCTGTTCTTTGATTTCCTGAAGGAAAGCATCAAGGATCTGATTCACCATCTGCGGCGAATCCGTGTTGGAATTATGCCCCGCATTTTTCAACCAGCGAATAGGGATTCCGGTCCGCTCATGCCACGCCTTGTTATAACGGATGCAGGAGCCGGCATGATCCTTCTCTCCGCAGATCAGCAGCGCCGGGCATTGCAGCCGATACGGCAAGTCCGCTTCCATGGCCTCCGCCAGGATTCGGAACCCATGTCCTGAAATCTTTGCATAGCGTTCCTGGTCCCCGTCGTAGGTCATCATCATACGGAGTCTGTCGTGGGTGGTAAGAGGCTTGGCCCCGGAGTCCAGCCGTCCAAAGCTCTTGGACAGATTGGCGTC